>CAZTCW010000001.1:0-96266 GCA_964612825.1 uncultured Dehalococcoidia bacterium
CTTCATTGATCTCTTTAATTTTTATGGAATGAATTTTTGGTGTCGGCTGTATTACCTCCCCAGGTAAATACGATAGGACGTCTCTATATTTTTCTGGAAGAAGATTTAAGATGAAGGGAACATTTTCCATAAGGGGTGGGCCGAAATCTGAATTTTCGATCGAGTTGTCCATCCCAGAAAATGGAAATGAGGCCGCTGCAATGATTATTGCGGTTACTGCGAATGTTGCGACACCAATTCCTAAGACGGTTCCGCTGACTTTATCAATCCACCCAAGTAGGAATACCTTCAAGAATTTCTGTAAGAGGCTACTGGCTATTGAAGCCCCTAAAAAGGTGATTCCAAAAATAGATGCGAACCCTGCCATTTTCGCTGCATTTTGGTTTTCAATAAATCCCATCTGGTTACCAAGGTTCTCCCCCAGTTGACCGGCCAGAATTACCCCTAAAATGCAGCCTATTATTGTAAAGGCAACTCGGATTATGCCCACTCGCCAGCCTAAAATACCGCCAGCACTTGCTGTCACAATGATTACGATATCAATCCAGTTCAATTACCCATCCCCTTTTAAGTTTGAGATTGCGAACCTTTCTTTTCTTACCAAGAACGGAATTGTCCCCGAAAGGGTTCCTTGATGAAGATTTTTGGAAGGGTCGCAAGAAACATTGGATAAATCCGAGCTAATAATTTGAAAATATTTAATGTCTAGGAATTTCCTACCTAGCAATGGAAAGGCCAATCAGCTTTTATCTCCTTGCTCATAAGCCGGGTATGTTCTAACATCATTGCATGATGTCTACGGGACTGTCTACAAATTTTCACTTAGATAAAATCTCGGGGCTTTCCCGTGCAGGAAAGATGTCAACCCCCCATGGTGAAGTTCTCACTCCTGCGTTTATGCCTGTGGCAACTCAGGCTTCCGTCAAAGCTATCTCTCCCGAAGAAGCTCAGGATTGCGGTTCCCAAATTTTACTGAGTAACGCGTATCATTTAGCCCTACGACCTGGGGTGGAACTTGTTAGCCAGTTCGGGGGTTTACATAACTTCATGGGTTGGGACAGGCCTATATTGACGGATTCCGGGGGATTCCAGGTTTATTCGCTTGGCAGAACCCGCCAAATAACCGAAGACGGGGTAAATTTTAAATCTCATATAGATGGTTCAACTATGTTCGTGTCTCCTGAAATAGCTATCCGGAACCAAGAAATGTTGGGTTCCGATATCGCTATGGCATTCGATGAATGTATTGGGTTTGAAGCTAACCCTGCAGATACCAAGAAAGCTATGGAGCGGACCCATCGTTGGGCCGAACGTTGTTTATTTGCTCGTTCGAGGACTGACCAGGCTGTATTCGGTATAGTTCAGGGAGGGCATAGCCCATCACTCAGAAAACAATCAATTTCTGCAATTACTAAACTTCCTTTCGAAGGTTTTGCTATAGGAGGTTTGGGGGTTGGAGAAACCAAACTTGAAATGTACAAAATGATTGAACTCGTTTCTCCAAGACTTCCGGCGGATAAACCCCGTTATCTTATGGGGGTCGGATCTCCTGAAGATTTGATAAATGCCGTTTCCTTTGGAATCGATTTATTTGATTGTGCTCTTCCTACCCGAGTTGCTAGAAATGGTTCGTTATTTCGCCGAGACGGGAGACATAATATTACCTCGTCCCAATACCGATCCGTTACTGGTCCGATTGATGCTGAATGTGATTGTTTCGCTTGTCTAAACTTTTCCGTTTCCTATTTGCACCATCTTTTCAAATCTAGGGAATTATTAGGTTATCGTCTTGCTAGCCTTCATAATCTAAGGTTTTATCATAAGCTGATGGAACAGATACGAGTGGCAATATTACAGGATAAATTTGAGGAATTCCGAGAACGGTTTTTACAACAGTTCAAACCTGCAAACGAAAAGGCTCGGTTAAATCAGAGGAAAGCAATTGAGGCACGGAGGTAATGCGAACTGATTAGCAATTCTGTCTTTGTTAAGGAGAATTCCCATCTAGAAAAACTGGTTCCTAGATGAGATTCTTTAGAAGAAAACTCTATATCAGTATTTCCGACAATAATTCCGGGAGGAAAAATACTAAGTGTTCTGCTTAGCGGGAACTATCCCCCTGCTACCGCTGGAACGATACTTACCTCGTCGGTTGAGTTAATTGGGGTGTTTAGTCCTTGAAGAAATTGGACATCCTCTCCATTGACATAAACGTTTACAAAATGTTTTAGTTCTCCCGCTTCATCTAAAAGCCGCTCTTTAATACCAGGGAACTGGTCTTCAAGTCCGTTTATTGTTTCAGAAAGGGTGCTTCCTTCGACTTCAACTCGGTCTTGGCCTCCCGTAATTCTACGCAGCGGGGAAGGGATTCGAATCATAACGCCCATTAGATGGTCTCCTCTCGTCTTTTGCAATGGACAGGGGGCTTACTAGGTTTCCCGGCATGGTAACGTATCAGGGGATTAGGTATAAAATCCTTTGGTTTTATCCTTCTAATACGTCTCCCCCCAATGGATCCACCCGGACTCCTTTTGAGCGAACCCAATTAAGTCCGGATTCGATTTGTTCTTCAGTTCCTATTAATTCCAGAATTACCCAGCCAATCTCGTCGCCAACTTCTGCTCTTCGGATGTTAGTAATAACTTCAAATTGGTGGCTCAGTTCCCAAATTATTGGATCTTTGATGTGTGTTGGCGGGAAGGTGAATTTCACTTTGGCATTTGACATAATACAATCCCTACCCTTTGATTTCAAGAACTTGTTCGAAGGCGGCAAGAGTAGGTTCAATTATTGTTGTGGTAATTGAATTTTCTACCGCTTCTTGAGTTTTAAGACCATTTCCGGTTATATAGGCCACGGTTGGTTCATCTTTCTTGATAACCCCTTGATTCACTAGTCTTCGTAGCCCTGCTATCACGACTCCACCAGCTGTTTCAGTAAAGATGCCCTCCTGTTCAGCTAATAATTCTATTCCACTCACGATTTCGTTTTCAGGGACTGATGTTGCTATGCCATTCGATTCGTCCAATGTCAGCAATCCGTAATGTCCATCCGCGGGGTTACCAATGGCCAAAGATTTAGCAATTGTATCGGGTTTTACTGGTTTGACATGGGTTTCTCCTGAAACCCATGCATCAACTATGGGGCTACAACCGGCTGCTTGGGTCATATGCATGCGTGTAGACACCGGAGGGATCAATCCAAGTTGGGAAAATTCGTGAAACCCTTTCCAGATCTTAGTGTATAAAGAACCGGAAGCGGATGGTACGACGCAGTGCGCGGGAGCTTGCCAGCCAAGTTGTTCTGCCACTTCGTATCCCAAGGTCTTACTTCCCTCAGCATAAAAAGGGCGCATGTTTATATTTACAAATGCCCATCGATATGAATCCGATAATTCGCTACAGAGACGGTTTACGTCATCATAGCTACCTTTGATAGCCATAACCCTTGGGCCAAAAATACCCGCACCAATTATCTTCCCAAGCTCAAGATCTTCAGGGATAAAGATGTAAGATTTCATTCCAGCCCTTGCGGCATGAGCAGCTACACTCCCTGCCAAATTTCCCGTGGACGCACATGCCAAAGTTTCAAACTCAAATTCAATTGCTTTGCTTGCAGCGACTCCTACAACCCGGTCTTTAAAGGAATTAGTAGGATTCACTGCGTCATTTTTTAGGTATAAGTAGTCAAGGCCGAGGAGCCGGCCTAGGTTGTTTGATCGAATTAGGGGAGTGAATCCAGTGGAAAGCCCTACCGCGTGTTTGTCATCTGCCGGTAGTAATTCCTCATATCGCCACATGGTCGGAGGACCCTGTGCGATTTTTGCCCGGCTGATGGATCGGGATATTGAATCGTAATCATAGACTACTTCTAAGGGGCCAAAACAGAAGTCGCAGACGTTAAGTGGCTCTATCGGGTATTCTCTGCCGCATTCTCGGCAGCGTAATCCTTTTACGTGTGACAATGGCCCCCCTGTCTACATTGCCCTTCCCATTAAGCTCAGGAAAATCAGGAACTTTGAACTATGTGTCTCTCAGTCATTTTGGGCGAAGGTTTTTGCGAATTAATGCTAGCAGGTCAATATGTTAGCGTCAAATTCCTTGTTGACGATTGTAGACAAGCAAACTACGATAATCTTATGAACCCCCCAAGTATCTTCATGCCTAAACAACTCCGAAGGATTGTTAGTATTCTACTGTTGTCCATTGGTCTTCTTGGGTTCATCTATCCTGCAGATCCCCCTCCTGAGGACGCGACAAAGATAATAGTTGTTTCCATTGAGGGAGAGATAGATCTTGGAATGGCCTCTTATGTACGAAGGATAATAGAGAGGGCTAATTCGGATACTTTCTCATATGTTGTGCTAGAAATTAATTCCCCTGGCGGTCGTCTCGATGCTGCGATTCAAATTAAGGATTCAATTATTGAAAGTCAGACCCCTGTAATCTCATTTGTTAATAGGGAAGCGTTTTCAGCGGGCGCCTTAATAGCCTTAGCCTCGACTAAGATTTTCATGGCCCCCGGTTCAGTTTTAGGGTCAGCGGCACCGGTAGATGGTCAAGGGGTTGAATCCGGAGAGAAAATTGTTTCGGCGGTTAGAAAGGAATTTAAATCTTTAGCGGAACTCCGCGGAAGGCGTGCCGACGTGGCTGAAGCGATGGTGGACAAATCCGTGGAGGTGGAGGGATTAGTAGCAAGTGGAAAACTCCTTTCTCTAACCGCTGAAGAAGCTCTTGAATGGGGTTATTCTGAAGATTTAATTCAAAATCTAAGTGAGATTGAAACGGTGTTGGATCTTGATGGGGCGCAGTTAGTTTACACCTCTCCGACTCTTATCGAAACTTTAGTCAGATTTTTCACTTCGTCTTCAATCGCTCCATTACTAATATCTCTAGGCTTACTCGGAATCATGATTGAATTTATGAGCCCCGGATTTGGTTTAGCCGGTGTTATTGGAGTGCTCTTCTTGGCTCTGTTTTTTTGGGGTCATATGCTGGCAGGTCTGGCCGGATGGGAGGGGGTAATCCTGGTTACCTTAGGGATAGTTTTATTAGGTATTGAATTGTTAGTTGCCCCTGGGTTTGGAGTGGTGGGGGTTATTGGGATCGGAATGTTTCTTTCTGGCATTTTCATCTCTTTGGTTGGGGAAGGGAGCATGGCCAAAGATTTCCAAAGGGCTGGCTTTCAATTGATCCAAACCTTTATCCTAGTTGTTGTTGGGTCATTTTTAGCTTTGAAATTCCTTCCCAAGAGAAGGCTTTTCAGAGGTTTAGTTTTAAATGCTACTATGAGGACAGGGCATGGGATTGATGAGCCGAATAAAGTCCCCTCTAGCGATCTACGAGATGGTAGTCGAGTGAGGGCTTCTGCGTCTCAGAATGGACCTTTGTACGGCTCCGAGGGAAAAGCGCTTACGGACCTAAATCCTTCTGGAGTTATCGTTATTGGGAATTTAAGGGTAGATGTCGTGACCGAAGGGAATTTTGTATCTAAGGGAAGTTTTGTAACCATTATTCGAGATGAACGTTATCGAAGGGTCGTCCGAAAGCTGGATGACCAGTAACAAATTCAACGAAAAATTTTGGTTCCTGGATATCTTCTGAGCAAAAAACAGATGGAGGGGTTATGGATTTAGCAGCAATTGCAACTTTATTTATTTTTGTTGGTACGATTTTAGTGGTCGGGTTTATCTTTTATATGGTTCCAGTAGGCCTTTGGCTGAGCGCGTTATTTGCTGGAGTACGGGTGGGGATAGGAACTTTGATTGGGATGCGACTTAGGAGAGTCTCACCTCGTTCAATTATCGAACCCAAGATTTCAGCTCATAAAGCTGGGATAGATCTTGATATTGGTCAGATGGAGGCTCACTTCTTGGCGGGAGGAAACGTTTCTAAAGTAGTTCAAGCATTGATTTCGGCGGACAGGGCAAATATAGACCTTCAATGGCGTAGGGCAACCGCGATTGACCTCGCTGGCAGGGACGTTCTTGAAGCGGTCCAAGTTAGTGTCAATCCAAAGGTAATCCAAACAGGACGAGTTGCTGCTGTCGCTAAAGATGGGATTGAGTTGATAGCGGTCGCGAGGGTTACGGTCCGCGCCAATATCGAGCGTTTGGTGGGTGGTGCAGGAGAAGAAACGATTTTAGCGAGAGTGGGAGAAGGGACTGTATCAGCCGTAGGTTCAGCAGGTACACATAAAGAAGTTCTGGAAAATCCTGACTCAATTTCTAAGAGAGTGCTCTCCGCCGGGCTCGATGCCGGAACCGCCTTTGAGATCCTTTCGATTGATATCGCCGATGTTGATGTTGGACGGAATATAGGGGCAAAACTTCAAACCGATCAGGCAGAAGCGGATAAGCAGATAGCCCAAGCTCGGGCTGAAGAACGAAGGGCGATGGCCGCAGCACATGAACAGGAAATGTCAGCGCGGGTTGTGGAAATGCGAGCTCAAGTTGTTGCTGCAGAAGCCGAAGTTCCTAGGGCAATGGCTGAAGCATTTCGAGCAGGGAATATGGGAATCATGGATTACCATAGATTGCGAAATGTCGAGGCTGATACGTCAATGAGACAAAATCTTGGCCGAGAAGAAAATCAGGCCGAATAACGGTAAGGCAGGTGACTGAAAATGGAATTTCTTCCAGGGATTGTTGTTTCTGCGATCGTTATGCTTATTATTTTACGGTGGTTAAAGGTAAGGATTTTAGGGTCATCACGAACAGAATCTGAGAGGAATCCAATGGGAAATGCTGATGACACTTTAGTGGGAGAACTTAAACAACGAGCAGAATCTCGACGACTTCGCTTAAAACGAGAGGGAGTTACGACAGGGAATTTAGAGGATATTAATCCGGAATTTCCCATAATTTGTCCGAGTTGCTTAAGGCAAAACGAACAAGGCCTCCACTATTGTGTGTTTTGCGGCATTCAACTGAATTCAATCCGTTCTGAGCCGATTTCCCAAGATTTTGACCTCAGTAACGGGTTGGCGTTAGAAATGGAACGAGATCGAGAAGTAGAATACACACAGGATGGATCGGAGGAAATTTGGTTGGATATAGACCAGAGATTAATGGTGGAGGATACCCAAGGGCTTAATTCAATTCCTCTCGCTGATCGGCAGAATTTTCGGAAGGATCCCAAGTCCAGACCTTCCACGAAACCTCCTTTTTCGTTTGGCTCTAAACCCCTGAATAAATTAAATACTAGAACGGGATTGAAGCATGCCGTTTTGCTAAGTGAAATTCTTGGGCCCCCTGTTAGTATTTCGAGGGAACGGTTTTTAGACGTATCAAATTGATATCGTAAGTCGTATCAGTTTAAATTATTATCTAATAATGGTCTGGCCCCCTCAAAAAGGGCCATTTATGGGATGCCCTTTTTTTGAGGGGGCTAAGAGAACAAGTGTATCTATTTAATCTTTTTGTTATCCTTTACCTGAATTTCAATTCGTTTACCATGTTCAGTTGATTTCCTTGGGATCTGTATCGTTAAGAGCCCATTTTCGTAATTTGGGACCGCTTGGCTAGCGTCTACGTTAGATGGTAAGGCGACGGTAGCTTCAAAGGACGGTTTTGAAATTTGTTCTTCCTCGGGATTACTTTCCTCTGTTTTTCTTTTCGTAGGGAATTTTCCGGAAATTTTCAAGGAGTTATTTTCAGCAAAAATCTCAATGTCCTGGGGGTGCACTCCAGGCGTTGCAGCCTCCAAGATTACCTCCCCCTCTTTGGTTGAAACGCTAATCGGAAGATTTGTTATACCTTGCTTAACATTCAAATCACTTGGGAAATTAACCATAGCGGAGTATCCTCTGGGAATAAATCTATTAGATTTTGTTATGAACCCTCGGGATCCTAATATTTCCCATATGCGATCAAAATTTTGAAATGTCTGTAGCATTGTTTTTGTCTCCTTTGTATAAAATTCGGTATAAACCACTTTGGGTTTAATCCACTCGGAGTATAAACGGCATCACGAAAAATGTCAATAAAGTTGATATGATATATATCAAAATAAATAATAATAAATTAAATAAATATTGACATAAATATGATGGATTCGTATAATTCTTTAAACTTAGGTGGTAAATATGGCTAGAGATTATTACGAAATATTAAACGTCGGCCGCGATGCGGGCGAAAAGGAAATCCGCTCTGCTTTCCGGCGAGCTGCTCGGAAACACCACCCGGATCTTAATCGGGATAACCCTGAAGCGGCCACTCGATTTAAAGAAGTTAATGAGGCTCATGAGGTTCTTTCTGACCCTGATAAACGACGATTATATGACCGGTACGGGCAAAACTGGCATCAAGCCCAAAATACCACTGTTGGGGGTACGCCATGGTCTAATTTCGACCCCTTTAGTTATCCCTCATCTGGCCAATCCAAAGGATTTTTCCAGCAAATGTTCGGAGGCGGAGCCGGCCTTAACGACCTCTTTCAATCTACTTTTTCGCAGGGTCGATATGGAAAGACGTCTTCTAGGGTTCCACCTCGTCGAAACCGACAAATTGTAGAAAAGATTAGGATTTCTCTCAAGGAAGCCTTTGAAGGATCTGTTAAGGCATTAGGGATAACCACTAACGAAGATTGTTCAAGTTGTAGGGGGAATGGGATTTCTGTCAGGGGTCAATGCTCCGACTGCTCAGGTTCTGGGGTAATCCGAAATCGGGTCAGAGGAGAAGTGACTATTCCCCCTGGAATTAAAGAGGGAGCACGATTAAAGGTCATTGCCGATGGGAAAGAAGTTATTTTAATCGTCTCGATTCGCCCAAGTCGGGTGTTTGACCGGAATGGTTCTGATCTTACCTGTGATGTGGAAGTTCCACTGTATGATGTTGTTTTGGGAGGAGAAACTTTAGTTCCTACGATCACTGGTAGCGTGGTTTTGAATTTACCTTCCGGCACATCGAACGGTCAAATCTTCCGGCTTTCGGGATTAGGAATGCCGCTACAAGGTAAAACTGATTCCTTTGGTAGTTTATTCGTAAGAATAAAGGTGAAACTTCCTGAAAATCTTACTGAAATTGAACGGGAGCAGTTCCAAAAGTTAAGGGCAATGAGGCAAATGTGACCCGTCCATTCTTAATAACAAAAAATTGACAAATTAGGAGCGCTTTTCATGGCAACGGAAAGGGAAGGGTGGAATCAACCTTGTTTTGTAATAAGTGTTGCTGCTCGTATGGTTGGACTACCTGCCCAATCCCTTAGAAATTATGAACGAACCGGTTTGGTGGAGCCTTCACGTTCCCATGGGAACATCCGGCTTTACTCCCGCTCGGATATTGAACGGCTGATTCGAATAAAGACATTGATCAATGACATGGGAGTGAATTTAGCAGGAGTTGAAGTCGCATTGAGGCTATTGAGCCAACTTCATAGGATGGAAGAGTTAGTAGAAACATTACGAGCAGAGGCGGCATCGCCGGAATCGGCTAAGGTTAGTGAATTTATATCCACGGAACAAAGTTATCTCTCTTTGAGAAATAGTGATCAGGAGTAGGAAATGGCCATGAGATCAGACAATTTTACTGAGTCCGCCCAAGATGTTTTAAGCCAATCTCAATTGTTGGTTCGTTCTTACCGTCATCCTCAGTGGGATGTGGAGCATATTTTCCAGTCGTTATTGGAGCAGGAAGACGGGTTGGCTCAACAAATAATTGAAGAATTGGGAGGGGTATCTTCAAGGATAAAAACTCAAGTAATTGAAGCTTTAGAGCGTTCACCTCATCTTCAATATGAGCCTTCTCAAATCTATCCGACTCCTAGGGCTGCTCGTCTCATAGAGGGGGCAAAAGAGGAAGCAAAGAGATTAAAGGACGAATATATCAGTACCGAACATCTTTTCATTTCCTTAGTTCTGGAGCGAACAGGAGATTCAGCTCAAATTATAAGAGGCGTGGGGATAGACGTCGAAAAAGTGTATCAAGCTTTGACCAAAATCCGTGGATCCCAGAGGGTGACCGACCAACGGGCGGAAAGCCACTATCGCTCTTTAGAACGTTTCAGTGTCGACCTCACTCTTCTTTCACAGCAAGGAAAATTAGACCCTGTTGTGGGTCGGGATGAGGAAATTCAAAGGACGATTCAAACCCTTTCCAGACGAAGTAAGAATAATCCAGTACTGTTGGGTGGAGCGGGAGTTGGAAAAACTGCGATTGCAGAAGGGCTGGCTCAACGTATTGTTGCTGGAGATGTACCTGAGGTTTTACAAGATCGGAAGGTCTTAGCTTTAGATATGGGGTCATTAGTAGCTGGAGCAAAGTTTCGAGGGGAATTTGAGGAAAGGCTAAAATCGGTCCTTGATGAAGTGAAAACGGCCCGAGGAAAGATAATTCTATTTATTGATGAATTACATACGGTGGTTGGGGCTGGTGGAGCCGAGGGATCAATCGATGCATCAAATATGATGAAGCCAGCATTGGCGCGAGGGGAAATTCAAGTAGTTGGAGCATCAACCCCAGATGAATACAGAAAATACGTTGAACGTGATTCTGCATTAGAGCGAAGATTTAATCCAATTTGGGTTGAAGAACCTTCCGTTGATGCCGCTATTGAAATGCTTAGGGCGCTGAAACCTAGATACGAAGCTCATCATAAGGTTGAAATATCAGATGAAGCAGTTGTAGTCGCTGTAAAATTAAGCAAGCAATATATTTCTGACCGCCATCTCCCCGATAAGGCGGTTGATTTAATTGATGAGGCTTCGGCCAAGCTTCGATTAGAAATGTCTAGTATGCCGAAGGAGTTAAAACAATCTCAACGGACAATTGCGGATTTACAGGATAAAGAGGAAGCTGCGATTGGAAGAACTGATTATGACAGCGCAGCTGAAATTAGAGCGGAGCGGGTATCACTTCAACATGGATACGTAACCGCCAGAGATCAATGGCTTTCAGACCGAGAGTTAAGTTTAATCGTTAATGAGGATAATATAGCTTCATTAATTGCCAAATGGACGGGTGTTCCTGTTACGAAACTACTAGAAGGAGAAGCGAACAAACTTATTAACCTGGAAAAGCGGATCCATGACCGGATAATTGGCCAAGAGGATGCTATTTCCGCAATCTCCGAAGCAATTCGTCGAGCCAGAGCCGGATTAAAAGACCCAAAGAGACCTATAGGGGCTTTTATGTTCTTGGGTCCAACAGGTGTCGGAAAAACTGAATTAGCTCGAGCTCTAGCAGAAATCGTATTTGATGATGAAGAAGCGATGGTTCGTATCGATATGTCTGAATACGGTGAGCGCCATAACGTCTCACGAATGATAGGTGCTCCCCCGGGCTACATTGGGTATGATGAAGGGGGACAACTTACCGAAGCGGTACGCCGACGGCCTTTTCGGCTTGTACTCTTCGATGAGATTGAAAAAGCGCATCCTGAGGTATTCAACGTACTTCTACAACTTTTGGAAGATGGAAGACTTACGGACGGGCACGGGAGAACCGTTGACTTTCGGAATACAGTTGTAATTATGACCAGTAATGTGGGGACTTCAGTCTTTGGTAAATCTAATACAATAGGGTTTCGCAGGGACTCGGATAAGAAAACTGAACGTGACCGGATTCGGAGTGAAATCGAAGGGGCATTAACCGACGAGTTTCGCCCAGAATTTCTGAATCGATTGGATGATATCGTAATTTTTGACCCTCTAACTGCCAATCAAATCGAGGAAATTGTTCATTTGATGATTACTCAAGTGGAAATTCGATTAGTTGAGAAGGAGATAACAATCCAATTGTCTGATAATGCAAGATCTTGGCTAGCTAAAGAAGGCTTTGACCCCGTCTATGGCGCTAGGCCATTACGGAGGGCTATCCAACGGTTTGTTGAAAACCCACTTTCTTACCGTATCCTTAGAGGAGAGATCCTCAATGGATCTCACGTGTTTATCGAGGTGGGGAATGATGGGGAAACCTTGGATTTCGTTTCGAGGAGCGCGGAGAAAGTTCTTGTGTAAGCTTCTTTAGTTCTCAACATTCCTAATGAAAGGTACTATAATTGGGTTTTATTGAGGTGACCTGATTTAGGAAAATAGAATTACCAATGGACGTGTAGGGATACTTCGGACAAATATGGCTAATCTGATAAAGAACGATAAAGGAGCATAGTGATCAATTTATTCCTATCTGCAATCATTGCGTATTTGCTGGGATCAATCCCTACTGCTTATCTTTTAGTTAAATCCCGAGGGATGGATATTTTCTCTTTAGGAACAGGGAATCCCGGAACAGCGAACACCTTCAGAATGGTAGGCTATAAAGAGGGATTGATAGTGTTCTTTGTTGATTCATCGAAGGGAGCTCTTAGTGTCGCCATAGCCATTCTCATGGGTGTCGAAGGAGAATGGCTATTGATACCAGGGGCGTTTAGTGTATGGGGTCATTTATATCCTGTATTTCTTCGATTTAAAGGAGGCGGGGGACTGGCTACTATGATTGGTATTGGGGCTGTATTACTACCATTTCCGACAGCGATTGGAGCAATTCCTGGGATCATGATTTTGTTGATTAGTCATCACACAGGAATTTCATCGACTATTGGGGTTTTGGCCGCTATTGGGGCAGCTCTAAACCGTGGAGATTCCGGGATAATTATCCTAGGGTATTTCTTCATCGGATTGTTCATACTGATTAGAATCAGGATGCATATCTATCTAGCTTCAAGAAAAGCGGCAGAGCCGTTTGTCAGAAGCGATTCTAGGTAAATCCAACCGAAGAGCTAAGTGCTGGAGGTTTCTTCTTGGCAGGATAGGCATACAAAGGAATCATTTTGTTCTAGAACTATTCCTAATGGCACGTTCCGTCGTCTTCCACAATTTGAACAAATTGCAGTCGCTAGGGGAGTCCCTCCAGTTTGAGCAGGCTCAGAAGAAACTCCCCGGAACCCAGGGTAGTCGGGATTCAGTCGTTTCATTGCCGAAATCCGTTCTCGGTCTTTCCTACGACTCATCCATCCCTCCTCGGATATAGGGTGGTCTGGAGTACTCTGGTTGAGTCCCAAACCTTTGTTCAAGCTTAGCTTGCTAGGAGACAGTAACTTTAGCGCCAGCGTCCTCGAGCTTTTTCTGAATTTCTTGAGCTTCGGCTTGAGGAACTCCTTCTTTAACTTCTTTTGGCGCAGCCTCTACCAGCTCTTTTGCCTCACGAAGGCCCAAATTGGTAACTTCTCGAACGGCCTTGATTACGTTCACCTTATTGGCGCCGATTTCCTGAAGCATGACCGTGAAGTCATCTTTCTCCTCTGCATCATCTCCCGCGTTACCCGCCGGACCACTTCCTGCAGCAGGAGCTGCCGCAGCCGGGGCTGAGGCTACTGCGACTGGGGCTGCCGCACTAACTCCAAATTTATCCTCTAGCTCTTTAACCAGCCACGCGATATCTAAAACTGGTAATTGTAAAATTCCCTCAAGAACATCCTCTTTACTTGAAGCCATGGTTAACCCTCCTAATATTCCTACAAATTTTTTTTCGATGAATCTAGTTTACGTTTTATAATTAATTTAATTTTCCCTATTGAACTGCTTGATTGAGTCTGTGCCTATCCAGTACCGTGACAAGTGATTGTAGCGGCGCATTCGTAGTGGAAGCCAATGTCTGGGCGGGCCTATTTAGAGTAGTAGCTATTCTGCTCACTAAGGATAGTAGTTGCCCCGTTAATTGAGATACTAAAATGGGTTTGGGAGGTATAGTTGCCAAGGATTGCACATCATTAGGGCCAAGAACTCGTCCATCAAGAACAGCACCATGAATTTCAAGAGGGATCCTGCTGGTTTGTAAGTAGTTACTCAGTAATTTTGCCGCCTCCAAAGGGTCTGAATATCCTAAGATTAGGGCTGTTGATCCTGACAATAGCTCGGAAATTTGGGGATTTCCTGTCTCTTGGGCAGCGATGTTAGCTAAGTTGTTTTTTACAACTCGGAACTCTATAGAATCACTACGGAGGGCAGAACGAAGGGCCGTAGTGGTGTTGACATCTAACCCGGAAAATCCGGCGCCAATGACGATCGTACTCCGGCTAAAACTTTCTATAAGTTCTTCGACAATTGCAATTTTCCTTTGAGCGGGCATAGCGTTCCTCATAGTTCATAAGATTACCTTGTTAATCGAACCCAACACTGTAGGTTTTCTATCAAAAAAGAAACCCCGGCCTAAAAACCGGGGTAGATCAAAAAACTATAAACCAATTTTTAGATCTCAACCCTACGCGGGCAGTTTGATTTAAGGCTTTTTGCCACCCACGGTCTCAAGGATGGATTCTGAGAGTTACTAATTTACTTTTGTTAATGAACCCTTGGTCGGCCTTTATTATAGCACCTTTAATGCTAAAGCTTGTACCATGTCCAATTTGATACTTGGACCCATAGTTGTTGTCAAATAGATTTGGTTGAAAAATTGCCCCTTTGATGACACTGGTCGGGCTTTGGAAACTGCATCAAGAGCGGCAGCTATGTTGGTTAAAAGGGCTTCTTCTGAAAAACTCGCTTTCCCAACGACTATGTGAAGATTTGCGGTCCTGTCCATGCGGATCTCGATCCGTCCCCCTTTTGCCTCTTCGATGGCCCTAGGTAAGTCTTGAGGTTGGACTACAGTGCCTGTCCTAGGATTGGGCATAAGGCCTTTTCGTCCCAACGTTCTACCTAGTCGTCCAATCCTCCCCATCATATCGGCAGTTGCAATCGCCACGTCAAATCCTGTCCAACCGTCCTTTTCAATAGATTCAATTGTATCTTCATCGCCGATGAAATCGACGCCGGCTGCACGGGCGACCGAAACTGATTCTCCTTGGACAAATGCGAGGACGCGAATTGTTTTACCCGTACCGTTGGGTAAAGTAGCAACCGTTCGAATTTGCTGGTCTGCATGCCTGGGGTCTGCACTGGTGTTAATATGGAGTTCAATTGATTCGTCGAACTTAGCTACAGCAGTTTTCTTAGCAAGCTCAACCCCCTCTTCAGGCGAATAACTTTTTTCTCGTTCAACCAGTTTTGAAGCGTCCTGGTACCGTTTGCCATGTTTCGTTGTTGAAGGCATATTATCCACCCTCCACGGTAATACCCATACTTCTGGCTGTCCCTTTTATAATTTCTATGGCTGCAGATTCGTCCGGTGAATTAAGGTCAGCGAGTTTTGTTTTAGCAATTTCCTGAATTTGGGATAAGGTGACCGAACCAACCTTGTTGAGTTTTGGATTTTCACTACCCTTTTCTAGCCCAGCACTTTTTTTTAACATAGCTGAGGCTGGCGGTGATTTGGTTACGAAGGTGAAGGAACGGTCTTCAAATATTGTAATGTGGGCCGGGATGATAGTTCCTCTTGAATTCGCAGTTCGTGAATTATATTCTTTCACGAATCCCATGATGTTGACTGCGTGTGGTCCTAAAGCCGGGCCAAGAGGAGGCGCTGGCGTTGCTTCCCCGGCTGGTAATTGAATCTTAACTATAGCTCTTACTTTTTTTGCCATTTCTTATTTCAAATCCTTGAATGTTTTGTAGTGGGTGAACGTCCTTTTAGTTGATTCTACCCTATTCTTTCGACTTGCAAAAAATCAAGTTCCACGGGAGTTTCCCTGCCGAAAAATGAGACGAGTACTAAAAGTTTCCCTCGCTCGTTTTGTACTTCATCGACTACCCCAATAAATTCCCTAAATGGACCATCAGTGATTTTGACGTTTTGACCTTTGGATACTCCAATCTTGGCCCGTGGCTCCGATACTTGCATTCGATTAAGGATATTATTAACTTCGGTTTCTGTTAAGGGTAATGGCTTTGCTCTTCGTTCTTGTTCATCATCCGCGGAGATAAATCCTGTGACCCCAGGAGTATTCCGAACTACGTACCAGCTTTCGTCATCCATTTCCATCCGAACTAAAACGTAGCCGGGGAATAGTCGTTCTAGCTTTGGAGTTCTTCGCCCATCTTTGATTTCAATAACCTCTTCGGTTGGGATTACTACCTCAAAGACTTTATCTTCGACCTCCATTGTCCCGATACGTTGTTCTAGATTTCTTTTTACCCTGTCCTCCATTCCTGAATAGCAATGTGCTATGTACCAATTCCCCAAGGGAACTGGTTGGGAATCAGACAATTCTTCCATTGTAGATGATTCTATCTCATATTCCATGAAAACCCTCAGTAACCAAGTGTCTCTCGGCCAAAAATGTTGAGTACTAGGTCAATCCCTCCAAGAAACATCCCGATAATAGTAGTTATTATAAGGACGATTCCTGTAAGCCGGATAGCTTCACTCCGGCTAGGCCATTCAGATTTTTTGAGTTCTCCCCAAACCTCTGCAAAAAACCGTAATCGGAACCCACCCCTCTTCCCGATAAGGCTGGGTTGTCTAGCAGGTCTTGGATTAGAACCTGATCGGGCCATCTTAGTGTTACCTAACTTCCCTGTGAAGGCTACGGGTTCGACATCGCGGACAGTATTTCGTCTGTTCTAGCCTTTGAGGGTCATTCATTCTGTTTTTTTCGCTATGGTAGTTTCGATCCGAGCAACTTCCACATTGTAGTGTTATAAGTAACCGATTACCTTTTTTTGCCATTTCAATTCACCCTATTTTAGCTGACTATTTTGGTAGTTACGCCTGCTCCGACTGTTCTCCCGCCTTCCCTTATGGCGAATCGGAGTCCTTCTTCCAAGGCTACAGGAGAGGTTAATTTTACCTGCATCTTAATGTTGTCCCCAGGCATAACCATTTCCACTCCATCGGGTAGCTCGATTTCCCCTGTTACATCTGTGGTCCGGATATAGAATTGTGGCTTATAACCCTTGAAGTAAGGCGTGTGTCTGCCCCCTTCTTCCTTTGAAAGAACATAAACCTCAGTCTCCGCAACCGTATGGGCCTGCATCGAACCTGGTTTACAAAGAACCTGACCCCGGACAATCTCGTCTCGATCGATTCCTCTGAGAAGACAGCCTACAGCATCTCCTGCTTCCGCCTCATCCATCAGTTTATGGAACATTTCAACCCCTGTTACGGTTACTTTTCTAGTTTCATCTATTCCTACAATTTCTACTTCATCCCCGGGTTTAATTGTTCCACGTTCTACTCGGCCAGTTACAACTGTTCCTCGTCCTTTAATTGCGAAGACATCTTCCACAGGCATGAGGAAATCTTGTTCTCTCGGTCTGTCAGGTATCGGAATGTTATCATCGACGGCTTGCATTAATTCGATGATTCCCTGTTGAGCTTCTTCGTCACCTTCGAGGGCTTTTAATGCCGAAACTCGGACGATGGGAATATCATCACCAGGGAAATCATATCTACTCAGAAGTTCTCGCACCTCGAGTTCTACCAATTCTAATAATTCAGGGTCATCCATTTGGTCAACTTTGTTCAAGGCTACCACGATGGATGGAACATTCACTTGTCGAGCAAGCAGGATATGCTCGCGAGTTTGAGGCATGGGCCCAGCTGGAGCACTCACAACTAATATGGTTCCATCCATTTGGGCTGCACCGGTGATCATATTTTTTATGTAGTCGGCATGACCGGGACAATCAACATGGGCATAATGTCGCCCTTCAGTTTCATATTCGACGGGAGTGATAGATATAGTGACTCCCCGGGCTTTTTCCTCTGGTGCTTTATCAATCTGATCGAATGCTACGAACTGCGTTGAGTTTCCGGATTGTTTACTTAAACTAAGGCTAATCGCAGCCGTTAATGTCGTTTTCCCATGATCTACGTGTCAAATAGTGCCAACATTAAGATGCGGTTTATCCCTTACAAATTTTTGCTTTGCCATAATTTTCTCCCTTTTTGGTTAAAATTTCTATTTCAGCCTGGAGCCCACAGCCGGAATTGAACCGGCGACCCCGTTCTTACCAAGAACGTGCTCTGCCGCTGAGCTATGTGGGCCTAGATTTGGTTTTCCCGTAACTATTTTATCCATTTCTAGGAATGGAGGGGGTAGGATTCGAACCTACGTAGCCCGACGGGCGCCAGATTTACAGTCTGGTGCGTTTGGCCGCTCCGCCACCCCTCCGGGCAACGAATAGTGTAGCATAGCCTTATTCCTTCGCCAATCCCCATTGGCTATCCTTCGGTTGCGGTGCAAAGATAATGGCATTTGAAAGGATGTCGTTTGAAAGTTTGCTTGGAAAGCCCGAGGGGGGATTCGAACCCACCAGCCTGCCGATTACAAATCGGCTGCGCTGCCTTTGCGCCACTCGGGCTTGCATATGGATTAGGCCTACAACTCGTCTCGATTCGAAAGAGTTAGCAGTGTATCTATGAAATCGATACCTAGTCAAGAAACAGTAATTCTGTTAGCGTAGAAATGCTTAGTTTTGGAAATTGGTATAATGTGGGCCCGAAGCTCCTCAACGGGCTTTTGGTAAATGAAAAACACTCTCTTTAATATTAGAAAAAAGGACGAAAATTGGCTTCAACACAGCCTTTAGAAAATCCCGAAGAAACACCTTCTTCAACCGTAAAGCCCTGGGCTTCTTTCGCATTTGGAGATTATCGTCTTTTGTGGGCAAGTAACATTTTTGCCCAAATTGGCCAGCATATGCGTCAGTTGGTTAATTACTACTTGGTTTACGATATTACTGGGTCAACCGTACAACTTGGTCTAACTGGTTTATTCCAACTAGTGCCTATGCTTCTTCTTGGATTATTTGGGGGTACCCTTGCTGACTTAATGAATCGAAAAAAATTAATTTTGGTTACCATGGGGGCAGGATTTATTATCCCCTTGGTTCTCTGGTCCTTGGCATTAAATGAAAGAATAGAGGTCTGGCATATCTTTGCGGCGGTTACCGTTACCTCATTTGTAAACGTGTTTGGTGGTCCTGCTAGGTCTTCAATGCTTGCCCGTACTGTTCCAAAAAATCTCCTTATGAATGCCTTTACTATCAACACGGGATCCATGCAGTCCACTATGCTTTTGGGACCGTTTATAGCGGGGGTGGTAATTTCTGCATTCGGAGTAGCCAATGGATATTTAATGAGCTCCTTTTTATTTCTTCCTGCTATGGTGGGAGTTTCTCTTCTTAAGACATCTGGTGCACCGGACCCTGAAGCTTCCCAGAATAATCTGCCCGGCGTGGTCCCCTTTATCTCGGGTGTTCTAAAATCGGCTTGGGAAGGAGCGAAATTCGTTTGGTCACAACGACTTCTAATGTCGATATTTGCTTTGGACATTGGGGTGACGGTAGTGAGCTATTTCCGACCGCTTCTTGCAGCGTTTGCCAAAGACGTATATAAAGTTGGCCCTACTCATTTGGGGATTATTACTGCCTCAGTCCCGTTGGGTTCGATACTTGGGGCGACCTTCTTGTTGTTGGCGAGCGGAATAAGGCGTAAGGGACTGATGATATTCGGTGCTACGTTTATGTACTCTGTTTGCTTAGGGTTATTTGGACTGACAGCAACATTCTGGGTGGCAGCTATTAGTGTAGGAGCCTTGGGATTCTTTGATGCCATTTCTATGACGATCAAACATGCCACTGTCCAAATAGTTACTCCCGATCAATTGAGAGGCAGAGCATCGAGTGCTCTTTCGATGGCCGCTATGACCGCGAACGCTACGGGTACCTTGGAAGTAGGGCTTGTAGCCGCAATCGTTGGCCCTCAAAACGCTATGCTGATCGGGTGTGGTATCTGCCTTGTGGTCGTTTTTATCGGCTGGTTCACTTTGAAAACCTTGAAGAATTATCGAATTTAGTTAGAGGCTTAAAATTCAGTTCTATAAAATGAATTACTGCTTTCATTCGTCTTGAACCATACATTCCACGTCCAATTCATCGCAAATGGTTTTAAACCAAGTTACCACTTCTACATGTAATGGGATTCCTTGAGAAAGACGTTTTGCTTCTTCTTCAAATTCTGGTTGGCCAGGTACCATCACTCGTGGTTGCCCTTCGGCTGGCTTGGAGGATTTTAGAGATACCAAGAATTCATCCATGGTTTCCTTAAATTCATTTAAAGGAGTAAATGCTTCAATGTCATATGCAGCGACCATATGTTTATAATGATCCCTGCTTCCCATTAGTGAGAATCCTCCTCCAGACAAAATCGCGCATAGAATTTCCACCATGCATCCGAGCCCATAACCTTTCTGAGACCCCATATCTCTCGTGCTTCCCAATGGAAGAAGTACGGGTGGATATCCTGTGCCGCTTGGGCCTACTCCAATCTCTGGGGCAGGAGTTCTATCCATTATCGGATTACCGTTAGCTTCAGCAATCCATCCGCCGGATAAATCTATGCCAAGTCTTCTGGCTAATTGAATTTTGTTCGCGGCTATGGAACTGGTTGCCATGTCTAAAACGAAGGGTTGTTGGTTTCCCGCTGGAATCGCAATAGAAATTGGGTTCGTTCCAAGCCTAGCTTCCTGTCCGAATGTGGGGAGAACTAGAGGGGTCGCAGTGGCTGACATACATAAACCAATGAGGTCAAATTTTAAGGCTCTCATAGCGTGGTATGCTGCCATTCCTAAGTGTCTCGAGTTCCGCATAGTGATCATCCCGACACCGGTTGTTTTCGCCTTTTGGATCGCTAAATCCATTGCTTTAGGTGTTAGGATTATCCCAAGTCCCCCGTCGCAATCAATGGTCGCCGTGGAAGGTGATTCTCGAATTATTTCCCAATTTGGTGTTGGATTGATTCGACCTTCTTGATATCCCTTCACATAAGACCTTAGTTGGTTTGAGACTCCATGACTATCCACTCCCCGAAGGTCAGCGGATACTAATACATCCGCACCCAACTCAGAATCCTCCGAATTTACCCCTAATTTATGGAAAATACTTGAAACAGTCGCCTTTAACAATTCAGGCTCAACATGTACGGTATCTTCGTTTTTTATTCTAAATTTCTCTAGCATGATCCTCCAAGGTTTGTGAATTCTAATTCAATAGATTAAGGAACAATGGTTCTCCTAATTCGAGACAATTCGCTGAAAAAGCTAATCTTTCAGCCAAAGTACATTGCCGCAAAGAGTTTCTGAGTGCCCGTGACTTTCAAATACGGAGAATTCCTTTTTAGCTTCCCCGATCGTAGTGTTATCTCCGTGGCCAGGATAAACAATAGTGTTCTCCCCTAGGGTGAGCAATTTATTTTTGATGCCTAAAATTAGTTGTTGTAAATTGATGGGTGAGGATGTTCTCCCAGGGCCACCCGGGAAAAGGGTATCGCCAGAGAATAGATGATCTCCTACTAGGATACAAATGCCCCCGGGTGTGTGACCAGGAGTATGTAAGACTTCTAAGGAAAGTTTTCCTAATTCAAGAGTCTCCCCGTCATGTAAAAACCTTGGTGCGGTGATAGGTAATTGGCTGGAATCAGCTTCATGTATGGCTGTGGCATTCTGGATGTTCAAGGGGAGGTCGTTAAATCCTTCGATGTGATCGAAATGCCCATGGGTTATGGCTAAAAGGTTAACTTGAGGTAATTCATTAGATTGGAGGACTCTGAGTATGTTTTTTGGGGCGTCGATTACCATAGCCTCTCCAGTTTTTTTGCAGGTAACAATATACAAGTTGTTGTTGTAATTGCTTGCTAAATATTTGTTAATTTTGATTTTATTATCTTCGTAATCGACTGTCATCGATCCCTCCCTTAGTTGTTTGTTATCATCAAAAATAACTAGGACTTTAAATCAAGTGAATACAATTAGTAAACGACTATGAATCAGGTGTAATCTGAATCTTTCCCATACTAACACCAGATCCTATCGATTCAATCGGGCAATTTATTAATTGACCGGATCTTCCAGGAATTTTTGCTTTGTATAACAATTAAGCCAGAATTTAACATCAATTGGTGGCCAAAATCCAAGGAAATATTTAGGATTGCCTTTTAGGATGCGACGGTGAATTTGCCTGCTTAGGAGAAAGCGTTTTCCTTTGCAGGTGATTTTGTTGAAATGCATCGTGGCCAGTTTCGGTTTTTCTTACAATTTTGTGATATTCTCGGTTTATTATCAGGAGGTTAATGTGCCAAGAATTGGAGTTGTTGCGTCTTTCGGAGACCAGGCTAAACCTTACCTCTCTGCTTTGGAACCGTGGGGGGCAGAGTCGGTTTTATTATTGCCGGATCCATCTTCAGACGTTGAATCTTTATTGCGTGATATCGATGGCCTATTAATAACTGGAGGCGAAGATATTGATCCAGACTACTATGGACAACCGAAAGATGGTCAGGCCGAATTAAAATTAAACGAAGCGAGGGATCGATTTGAATTTCCATTGTTACGGGAAGCCTTAAAACGGGATTTGCCCATTCTGGGAATTTGTAGAGGATTGCAATCTCTGAATGTGGTTACCGGAGGCACCCTAATACAAGACATTGAAGGGCATCGTGTTGTTGCCGACGCCGAATCTGCTGGGCCAGAATACCACAGGATTTGGATTTCCCCCGGTAGTAAATTAGCTTCTGTACTAGGTTCCGGCGGACAAGTGAGAGTTAACAGCATCCACCATCAGGGAATTAGGGAAGCTCAAAAGTCTAAACTTCTCATAGCTTCGGCCTATTCGCTTAAAGATTCGATTATTGAAGCTGTAGAGAGTCCATATCACCGATGGGTTGTTGGGGTCCAATGGCACCCAGAAAATCAAAGTGAAGTCCCTAAACAATTCCAAAGGTTATTTTACGCTTTGGTACTCGAATCTTCAGAATTACGAGTAAAATGAACCCATTTTTGCGTAATGGAATCTTCCTTTCTAAGATTCCATTTGCCCTTGTTTTTACGAGTGGAAATACATCAACTACTGTTCTAGGTTTGGTTTGAATTAATGATGACGAAAAACCCCCATACAAAAATCCGAGCGGTTATGTTTGATTTATTCGAAACTTTGGCTCGCTTCTGGCCTCCGAGGGAGGACATCCAAAAAGAAGCATCTCAACCCTTCGGATTTCAACTTACGTCCGCAGGAATAATTGATGGATATAGAGAAGCTGATGCTTTTATGGCTTTCGAAAATGCAAATGGTTTACCGATCCGCCTTAGGGATGCTGATGAGACTCGAAAATTTTTCATAAAATATGAACAGTTAGTCCTTAAGGGGGACGGCTTCGATGTGGATTCTAATATTGCTGGGCAAATTTGGGATAATGTTAGAAATACTCCTCACGACCTTTTACTTTTTGATGATTCCTTACCAGCCCTAGTGGAACTTCATTCATTCGGAATAATTCTCGGAATCATTTCCAATTACAATATGAATGGCCAAGACCTGTTAAAACAGCTTGGTATTGATAAAATCCTTCAATTCGCTATTACTTCACATGATACTGGATTCCTTAAGCCTCATTCTCCTATTTTTGAGGTGGCATTAGAACAAGCGGGTGTGGCCGCGGAAGAAGCTATCTATGTGGGCGATCAGTATTATTCTGATATCCTTGGAGCTCGGAACGTAAACATCAATCCCCTCTTAATTAACAGATATTCGGATGATGAACAGCTTCATGGGGTTGATGTCATCACATCCTTGTATGACGTTAAAGGGTTCTTGGGATAAACCCCCAAATTCGTTTCCCCCGGCGAGTCGCTTTGTTATAGTGTATAGTGGTAAGGACATCGGTTTCAGGATTTTAACTCGGATAAATTTGGAGGTTCGTTCAGTTGACTTCACGTAGCGAATTAACTCTCGCCCAAGCCATAGCCCTGTTTTTACAGCAAACCGGTTCCAAGCATTTGAGAATGCAGCAGGAATTGAATAAACTTACTAGGTGGTTTCAAGGGAATAAACTGATAGAATCCATAACCCCGGCTGAAATTGAGGCTTATGCTGAACGATTGCCTCCAGGGGCCTCACAGAATGAAGAACATATCAAGCCGTTACGAGCATTTTTTTTATTTGCGAAAAAAGAAGGGTTGATTTCTCAAAATTTTTCTACCCATTTACGTCCGCGCCGCTTGGGACTTCAGGCATCCAAATTGACTGCTAGGGTATCTCCGAAACGTGAAGAAACTGTACAATTGACGGAAGAAGGATACAAAGAGATTGAAAACCAACTTGCCTCGCTTCGCGACCAGTTACCCTTGGCTTCCCGTGAAATAGAACGAGCCGCTGCAGATGGTGATGTTCGTGAAAACGCACCACTAGAGGCTGCTAAAGTCCACCAAGGCCAATTAATGGACCGTATTCAGATTCTGGAAGAAACAATGGCTAGGGCTGTAATTTTGGATGGGAAGCTGGTGAATTCGAGTAAACAGGTTTTCGTCCAACAGGGATCAACTGTAACGGTAGAAGAAATGGATTCATCGAAGGAATTCACTTGGGTTTTAGTTGACCCTAGGGAAGCAAATCTATCCGAAAACAAGTTGTCCATTTCATCCCCTGTTGGACAGGCCATTTTAGGATCCTCAATTGGAGAAAAGGTAGAGGTTTTGGCTCCGAGTCGGAAGGTGGGGTATCGTATCATTAAAATTGGATGAAGTTTTACTAAAAACTAAAAGGAAATGGGTTTCCCCCTAAAAATTTGGTTCTACTTTGATATAAATTCCAATGTTCTGACACCCGGATTCGTGGTAATTAGCTGATTCCCCACCATTGGCGTAGTCGTTCGGCCACCTTTTTCTCGTAACCTTGGTTGCTTGGGTAATAATATCGTTGGTTCTGAAGAGGGATTGGTAAATTGTTGGATTTGATAAAATGGGATGCTTCGTTGTGTGGGTACCTGTAATCCTTCCCGTACCCTAAATCTTTGGATAATTGCGAATGAGCGTTTCTTAAGTGTAGTGGTACTTGATAAATTCCTCCTTTTGCGTCTTTCGAAGCCTTATTTAATGCACTGTAGGCGGAATTAGATTTTGGAGCGGTTGCTAAATACACAGCGGCCTCTGCTAATGGGATAGCACCTTCAGGGAGTCCTACAAAATGGACTGCTTGTTGTGCGGAAACAGCTATGTTTAATGCTATAGGGTCAGCGATCCCAATGTCTTCGGCGGCTAAGATAATCATCCTCCTGCAAATAAACATTGGGTCTTCTCCCGCCTCCAACATTCTAGCGAGCCAAAATATAGCCGCATCTGGGTCGGACCCCCGAATAGACTTAATAAAAGCTGAAATAGTGTCGTAATGAAGGTCACCATGTTTGTCGTGCCGGACAAAAGAACCTTGCATCGCTCCTTCTATTGTTTTTAAGGTGATTTTTCGGTTTCCTTTATGGTCTGGTTTGGTGGCCGATGCTGAGATTTCTAATATATTTAATGCGGTCCTTCCGTCTCCATTTGATATAGCAACGATATGTTGAAGCGCATCTGTTTTGACGGAAACATTTTGATCTCCTAAGCCATTGATTGAATTGGAAATTGCTTGAATAATTATCTGCTGAATTTGGGTGTCTTCCAGCGGGTTGAGTACGTAAGTTACGCTTCGTGAAAGCAATGGCGAAATGACTTCAAATGATGGGTTCTCAGTGGTCGCCCCAATAAAAATAACTGTACCATCTTCAACGTATGGCAATATAGCGTCTTGTTGAGCTTTGTTGAACCGATGGATTTCGTCTACGAATAAAATCGTCCGTTGGTGCATTGAACTGAGGCGTTTACGGGCGGCGCTAACAATCTTTCGAAGATCGGCCACTCCCGAAACAACAGCAGATATAGATTCGAAATGATGATTAGTCAATTTCGACAGTAACCATGCTAAGCTTGTTTTGCCCGATCCAGGTGGTCCCCAAAGAATTAAGGACGGGAGTTGTCCAGCATGGATTGATTTGATAAGGGTTGATTCGTGGCCGACAATATGCTCTTGCCCCACAAAATCCTCTATGGTTTGGGGACGCATCCGGGCCGCTAAAGGGACGAATGCGTTGTCTGCGAGGAGATGACTAAACACAATTAGACGTTTCTCCCATCCAAGAGGTAAAAGGTTATCTCCTAACTATATTTTAGGAGGGCTTGGGCAACTTCACGAGGGTTGGTAATAGGGGCCTCGTGTCCAGAATCGAGTTTTTCGACATCTACATTTGACAGTCTATCCACCATTTGTCTCTGGATGTGGACAGGTAAAAACTTGTCTTTTAATAATAGTTGGTAAGTGATGGGGCACTTGGGTTCAAGTGCCAAAGGGTTAGGAAGAGCGTCCCAAGGTTGTAAGGGTATGGGTTTCAGTCGGCGCAATATTTGACTTGATGCTTCGGGGTATCTCATCCCGTGGCATAGTAGCTTCAATCCAAATTCTCGATGAAGTTTTACGCTCTTGGGCGGGGTTCCGGGCTGGAGTCGTAAGGCATTAAGTAAAATCCTTGTGGAAATTGGCAACATTTCTAAAACATTGTGAAAAAGGTCTGGTATTACCGCTCCTACAAACACCAATCCTAACGGGGGAGATTTTAATCGCCGAATGAGTTCTAATGCAATTAGTCCTGATAATGAGTGAACTCCAATAACAAGATTTTGGACTCCTTCTCTATCTATAAGATCGTTAAGCTCTGTGATACATCGCTCGAAAGTACTTTCGAGTGGGTTATCAATGGGAAATCTTGCACCATGGCCATGGAGGTCGGGTGAGAGAATTCTGCCAGGGGAGTACATCGTATTCCGGAGCTTTGAATTCGGGCGAATAGCGTCCTCCAGAATCCCGTGAACCTCATCCCAGACCCAAGAGCCGTGCCCAGCACCGTGAATTAATAGGAAGTCTGTCATTACTTAATCACCTGCTTTACTGCATTTATCAACACGTCCTCTTCTTTAGGGAGAACTGTCCTCGGATCTAAAAGGAGACTATCATCTTGGACTCTTGCAATCACCGGCGGTTGATTTTCTCTTAATTGTGTGGCCAATCTCAACGCTGTTGACCCTCCAATTTCGCAGGGAATGCTAAGGAGCCAGGTTGGTAACGATTCTCCTGGAAGGCTACCTCCTCCAACCGTAGATTTCCCGGAAATTACTACTGATTTAGGTCCGATAGCTTGTGCCCAGATTTGGGCGCGTTCAAAGAGAGACGACTCAGATCTACTAATCATTTGCCAGATAGGAATTTTTGTGAGAGCTTCTTCCTTGACATAATGTAGAAGAGTAGCGGAAAGAGCGGCCAGGTTAAGTTTATCTATCCTTAATGCTCTGGCAAGAGGATGATTCGCGACTTTTTTAACCCAAAATTTGCTCCCGACGATTATACCTGACTGTGGGCCTCCAAGCAGTTTGTCTCCAGAAAACATTACTAGGTCTGCTCCTGCTCTGATCTTTTCACTGGGTGTTGGTTCATGCTCCATTCCGAAGAGAGTCGTATCTAAAAAGCAACCACTTCCAAGATCATCCAGTACCAATAATTCGTTGTCACTTGCGATTGATGCTAATTCTTCCGTAGAGGTTTCATGAGTGAATCCGAGAACTTTAAAGTTTGACCTATGAATTTTTAGAAGGGCAGCAGTATTTGGGTTAATTGCTCCGATATAATCTGAGGGGTAAGTACGGTTCGTGGTTCCAACTTCAACCAGTGTCGCCCCTGATTGGTTCATAACGTCGGGAACTCGAAACCCACCGCCAATTTCCACCGATTCTCCCCGTGAGACGATAACTTCTCGGTTTTTAGTAAGCGCAGTTAATGCCAGTAGCACTGCTGAGGCGTTGTTATTGACTACGATGGCTGCCTCAGCCCCAGTCAATTGGCAAAGGAGATGTTCAACATGTTCAAATCTCGAGGATCGTTCTCCAGATTCTAAGGAAAATTCGAGGTTTGTATATCCTTGAGACGTTGAATTTAGCGCTTGTTCCGATTCGAGGCTAAGGGGAGCTCTTCCCAGGTTGGTATGGATGATTACGCCGGTTGCATTAATTAATGGGGACGGACTGGCTCTCCAAAGACGCTCTGCTTTTTTTACGACCATTGAGGCGATAGTAACAGCCGTTGGGGGAGTGTTCCCAGTGGAAATCTCCATTCGAGCCAATCCCAGTTGTTCTCTAATGAGGCCGACTATAGCCTCTCTGGGAAACTGAAGGGTCAGTCCCTGTAATTTTGGATGCCCAAGCATTTTATCGACGCTAGGCAATGCTCTATATCTCGTGGTCACAATTTTCCCTTTTTGTACGTTGGTCAGTTGCTAGTAATGGGCATTTTATCATAAACAGGATTATCTCTCGAAATTACCGTTATGCCTTTACATCTTCAATTCTCTTCAAGGTCTTTCTTCACCTTAGAATTTTGTACAACAGATTGTAAGTGTTGAATCTCTGCAAGAAGGTCACGTTGTTTTCTATGAAGAAAAAAGGTGTAGGCGAAGAATCCAATCCATGTGAATGTATAGGCTCCAAATAGGAATGGGAGGAACGATTCTTCTGTATTAGGAACGGTGGCCCCAATTCCAGTAATCAAAATAAAATTGGCGCCTAATAATGGTAATAGACTAAAGGAGCGCTTATTCATAATCCCTTCCTAACTCCAAGATTAACTCTTGGTGATGATGTTGTGTGTACCTTATGCGCAGTAAATAACCAAAAAGGAGAGTGAATGCCACTACTCCAAGAAGTAAAGTTACACGCATGGAACTCTCCAAGGACCCATCTTCAGCCAGTGGTCCAATAACTGCCTCAGGATGTATATCCCGCCACCATTTTCCCGCCATATAAACAATTGGGACATCAAAAAAACCTATTATTCCTAGAACCGCTGCGTATTTTGAACCTTGGATTCCGGATGGACCATATGCCCTTATCATCATGTAAGCGACATATATAAGCCAAAGGATTAGAGTGGTTGTTTGTTGAGGTGCCCATGTCCACCATACGCCCCAAACCGCCTTTGACCAAATTACTCCGGTCAATAATGCTAAGCTTATAAATAAAATGCCGGTTTCAGCGGCCGAATAGGCCAAAATATTCGCTGTTTTAGACCGTTTAGCCAGATATGCGCAGGAGCATACAAAAACGATCGAGAATGCGAGGAATCCTACCCAGGCTAAAGGGACATGATAGTAGAAGATTCTTTGCGAAATTCCTAGGACAGCATCGGTTGGGACCCATAGGAAAACAAGCCCCATAAGGGAAAGAAAAAACCCAATATTTAATATCATTAAGATGTTATTAGCAGTCATTACACCATCCGTTTAACTATTCATTAATTATAAATTTAAATGTCATTGCACATAAGACCAGAAACATTAGATCAAATGCTAACAAAAGCAATAGCCATTGGGCA
Source organism: uncultured Dehalococcoidia bacterium (assembly GCA_964612825.1). Taxonomy (GTDB): domain Bacteria; phylum Chloroflexota; class Dehalococcoidia; order Lucifugimonadales; family UBA1127; genus CAZTCW01. Next base: position 29,098 of record CAZTCW010000001.1, read on the forward strand.
AATCCGAAGGTAATGTTGTCGGACAAGATTGCTCCTGTGGCTTCGGAGGCAGCAATGATTACGGGTACAACTATCGGGAAGAAGAGAATAGGAAGGGTTAATTCCTTAGCTTTTGTATTAATGGCCATTGCTGAAAACGTTGTCCCTACCGTACAAAAGCCGAATGTTCCTAGTAAGCAGACCAACCATAACCGAGGTTCGAATAGTGGTAAATTGAAGAGGAGGCAAAATGTCGGTAATAGGAAGATTTCCACAAAGGTCATAAAAAAGAAAACGCTTAGGAGTTTACCTATGTAGATGGTATCCTTTGAGATAGGAGTTAGGATAAGACCTTCCATTGTCCCTTGCTCTCTCTCCATTTCAAAAATTCGGCCCAGACCTAGAATCCCAGCAAAGGAAAAAGAAACCCAAAGCATACCTGGGGCTAAAATTTGAATTAAACTAGGGTTAGGTCGAATTGCAAAATTGAAGATGACTATAATCAGGAGTCCAAGAATTAATATGGGGATTACTATTTCCTTCGATCTGAACTCGACTAGGAAATCTTTCCACAGAATTGCGAGAATTACCCCAAAAAACCTGGTCATATTTTAGGGCCCAATTTCTTGGGAATAGACTTGGAGGAGTTTCTCTTTTGTTAAGCCAGTGCCAGATTCATGATATGCCAGTTTCCCTGAAGATAATATCGCAACCGAATCACTTATTTCGAGTATGTTTTCAAGGCTATGGCTAGACATAACTACCGTTCCCCCTTCTGTGCAGTGTGATAGCACAACCTGTTTCAGTACCACAGAAGCTTCTAGGTCTAATCCCGTTTCAGGTTCGTCCAAAAACAAGATCCAAGGTTTTGGTAAAAGTGCTTTCGCAAGCGCTGTCCTCTTTCTAATCCCATGGGAAAGAATCCCAACCCTCTTATTTGAGTGTTCTAAGAGCCCTAATCTACCCAAAAGATTTCTTCTGTTAGATTCAGAGTTGGGTAGCCCAAACAATTTTTCTTGGAAGATGAGGTTTTCTTCTACTGAAAGTGAATTGTAAAGAGAGGGTTCATGGGATACGAATCCGGCAATTCGATGAATTCTCTCTTCGTCTTTCGAAGTATCCATTCCAGCTATGAAAATTTTCCCATTTGTGGGAGAGATTAACGATGCTAGGAGTTTAATTAATGTGGTCTTTCCTGACCCATTGGGTCCTAGGATGGATAAGGCATGCCCCCATTCGATGTTTAGATCAATATCTCTAATAATAAAACGGTTTCCCAAAATTTTTGACAATGATTCCGCTTTTATTGCATCGCCCATTTTTTGTCTCGATCGAAAGTCCCAGATTTACTGAGTTTAATCGCCAGTAACTTGAATGATATTCCTGAAAAAATTTTGGTACAAGTTGAAACTATAAATTCTGGATGTGAATGCTCCGTAATTTGATACATTTTATACGACTGATTACATACCGTTCCACATTCGGGGTTAACCTAACCATAAAACATCTGAGTTATTTGTAATGTTATCGAGTAAATGGTGTTGGTTTTTAGTTAGAATGTAATAAATTAGGAACCTGAACTTGACGTTTACCAATTCTTTAGTAAAATCTTTGTGAGGTCCTTGGGTGACTAGAGCGGGATAGATCCACCCGTTCCCATTCCGAACACGGAAGTGAAATGTCCCAGCGCTCACGATACTGCCCCAGCAGGGGTGGGAAAATAGGCCGTCGCCCAGGGGCATCATGCCCAAATAATCTTATAATTTTTGGCCAGTGTGGCTTTAGAATTCCAAGGGGTTTTTTAACCCGAGTTTCTTGCTTGATCAAGCTAGGTTAGTTCACAGTTCTTTAGCAAGAAAAAAGGTTCCAAAGTTAACGAGCCCAAGTTCCCCAATTGGTCTTTACATGGAGCCGTGATCATCCATATAATAATCCCGTAGTGCATTAACAATTATTGGATCACCCCAAGGGCAGCTTGCTCACGGAGTTTCCATCCGTGGCGGATCCGCTGCTGAGGAATTGTGGCCCGAACCAAGGACGGTGTGGCATCAGGCCTGAACTTTGGATTGGCGCGACCAAGACGAAAGTAGATCGTACGATAGGAGAGGACCATGGCTAGCAGATTTGAAAAATTCTCTGAAAGAGCCCGTAAAGTTCTTTCTTTAGCACAAGAAGAAGCCCTTCGTTTTAATCATAACTACATAGGCACTGAACATATTTTATTGGGTTTAGTCCGAGAAAATGAAGGTATTGCCTCAAGGGTTTTAAGTAATACCAACGTAGACCTGCAAAAAGCTCGTTCCGCCGTGGAATTTATTATTGGCCACGGAGAAAAACCAGTTTCGAGTGAAAATATCGGCCTAACCCCTAGGGCCAAAAAAGTGATTGAACTCGCGGTAGATGAAGCGCGAAGGATGAGCCACCACTATATCGGAACAGAGCATCTCCTAATCGGTCTTTTAAGAGAAGGTGAAGGCGTAGCAGCCGGAGTTTTGGAAAGTTTGGGAGTAACTTTGGATAAAGTACGTACGGAAACTCAAAGATTACTTAGCCAAAGCCCTTCTTCTCCTGGGCAAACCGCAGGGAGATCAAAAACCACTACCTTGGATCAGTTGGGCGTCGACCTAACTGCTTTAGCTAGGGCAAGTAAGTTGGATCCCGTATGGGGACGACAGAAAGAGTTACAACGGGTCATTCAAACATTATCTAGGAGAACAAAAAACAATCCTGTTCTTATTGGTGAGGCAGGGGTAGGTAAAACAGCGATTGTAGAGGCCTTAGCTCAAAGAGTAATTGTCGGGGATGTTCCGGACACGCTCCAAGGTAAACGGTTGGTTACCTTGGATATGGGATCCTTGGTTGCGGGCACCAAATACCGAGGAGAGTTTGAAGAGAGGCTCAAGAAAGTTCTTGAAGAACTAAAAAATTCTGGGAATTGTGTATTGTTTATCGATGAGATGCATACCTTAGTTGGAGCTGGAGCAGCCGAAGGCGCTGTGGATGCGGCCAACATTTTGAAACCAGCTTTAGCCAGAGGGGAAATTCAAGTGGTAGGCGCCACGACGATGGATGATTATCGAAAATACGTCGAAAGGGATCCTGCTTTAGAACGCCGATTCCAACCGATTCAGGTAGAAGAGCCGACCGTTGAGGATACTGTTGAAATTCTTCGTCATGTTAAGGGTCGGTACGAAGAACATCATCGGCTCACTATTGCGGATGAGGCGGTTCAGAGTGCAGCCAAATTAGCAGCAAGATTTATTCCGGACAGATTCCTTCCAGATAAAGCAATTGATTTGATTGATGAGGCCGGCTCTCGCGTTCGTATCCGGAATGGTTCGACTCCTATTTCGGTGCAAGAAGCTACGAAAATGTTAGAAAATGTTAGGCAGGAAAAAGAAGAAGCAATTAACGCTCAGCAGTATGAATTTGCTGCAGAACTCCGAGAAAGAGAAGTAGGTTTGTTATCCAAACTAGAAGGATTGGAACGCGATTGGCAAGGGGACCAAGAACAGGATCAGTCCTTAGTTACTCCGGATGATATTGCGGAGGTTCTTGCAATGTGGACGGGTATTCCTCTAAGCCGTTTACAAGCGGAAGAGACCGAGAGACTACTCAAAATGGAAGAACATTTACATGATCGTATTATTGGTCAAGATGAGGCAATCGTTAATGTCGCGAAAGCAGTGCGACGGGCCCGTGCTGGAATCAAAGATCCTCGAAGGCCTGTGGGTGTATTCATTTTCTTAGGACCTACTGGCGTCGGAAAAACAGAGTTGGCACGGGTCTTGTCAGAATTCCTCTTCGGCTCTGATGAAGCGATGAGTAGATTAGATATGTCGGAATTCATGGAACGCCATTCAGTCGCTCGTTTGGTGGGAGCTCCTCCAGGATACGTTGGATACGATGAAGGGGGACAGTTAACGGAAGCTATAAGAAGAAAACCGCATGCTGTGATTCTCTTAGATGAAATTGAGAAAGCTCACCCCGACGTCTTCAACATCCTGTTGCAAATCTTCGATGATGGTCATTTAACTGATGCGAAAGGACGAAAAGTCGATTTCAGGAATGCGGTTATCATTATGACTAGCAATCTTGGTTCTGACCTTATTAAAAAGGATACTGCCATCGGATTTTCGGTAAAACAAGACGAATCGACTTCATTCCAACAAACTTACGATAGGATGAAAGATAAAGTAATGGGCGAGGTCAGGCGCTTTTTCCGTCCTGAATTTTTAAATCGAATAGACTCCTCAGTCGTCTTCCATGGGCTTACTAAAGAGCATATCGAATCCATCGTCGAATTAATGTTTAATGAAGTACGGACTCAAGTCCATGAGCATGGGATCGAAATTGAAGTAACTTCAGCTGCTCTAGGGCTTTTAGCTGAAAAGGGGTTTGACCCAGATTTTGGGGCTAGGCCTCTGCGCCGGGTAATACAAACACAAGTTGAGGATAAACTGTCCGAAGAAATCCTCAATCACAACTTTCACCCTGGGGATACTGTAGTCGTGGACGTTGAAGATGGGGATGTAGTTATAAGGTCTAAAGTAGCCTCTCCATCAGCTTAAGATCGCTTCTCGAAGGGAATCCACATAGGATCCTCCTTCGGAAATACTATCATTATTCCTGTTTTCAAATCCCATTTGTAGAGCGTAATAGTTGAGGGTTGTCTGTGAAGGATAGCAGCCTTTTTGCCTGCGTGGACTGTGGTTCTCAGAGCCCCCGATGGATGGGATTCTGTCCATCATGTGGCTCAAAAGAGCCGTTGATAGAGGTTTACCAGCAGGAATCTAGACGTGGGTCTTGGGTTTTAAAGCAATCAGAACCCTTAGAACTCTCAGGAATCGAATTAGATGATTACCCCCGAATTGTTTTTCCGGATAACGAATTCAATCGCGTCTTAGGCGGTGGAATTGTTCCTGGTTCGGTAATCCTGCTTGCTGGTGATCCCGGTGTTGGCAAATCAACGTTATTACTGCAAAGTGCCAATTCATTGGTTTCAGCCACCAATAGTTCGGGGGGGAAAGTCTTTTATGTTTCTGGAGAAGAAGCAAATTCTCAGATACGAATGCGGGCTGACCGGCTTGGCTTAAGCGGCAGAAACCTCTTTTTACTAGATGAAACGGAAATTGATTCTGTATTTTCACAACTAGCTGACCAAATTGTTTCAGCATTGGTAATCGATTCTATCCAAACGGTTTATTGTAATAGCCATCCGGGGAGCCCAGGTACGGTCGGTCAAATTCGTGAAACAACCCGTCGGTTGATCAATTGGGCCAAATCTCGAATGATCCCCGTGTTAATTGCTGGTCACGTCACCAAGGATGGAGAAGTGGCCGGTCCGAGAATCTTAGAACATATGGTCGACGTTGTACTGTATCTGGAAGGGGAAAGTTTTGGTCCTTTGCGTATACTCCGTGGAATAAAGAATAGGTTCGGGTCTACGGGTGAAGTTGCAGTATTTCAAATGGAAGAAGATGGGCTTAAGGAGATAGCTGATCCTTCCCAAGCTTTATTGTCCGGTAGGAGCAACGGTCAAATCGGCTCAGCAGTAGTTTCCGTTTTAGAAGGAACCCGGCCACTTTTGGTTGAAATTCAAGCTTTGACAGTCCCATCCTATTCATCAATTCCCAGGCGAATTGCTACAGGCATAGATGTAAATCGCTTGGTTATGCTCTCCGCTGTCCTCGACAGGAGAGCAGGGATCCAACTGGGAGGTCAAGATATAATTGTTAATGTAGTCGGGGGATTGAAAATTACGGAGCCAGCGATTGATTTGGGAGTAGTTCTTGCTATCTCGTCAAGTGTAAAAGGCGTTCCCCTAATCGATGAGATGGTAGTTATGGGGGAGATTGGTCTAGCGGGGGAGGTCAGGGGGGTGTCTCAACTGGGGCGGAGATTGGAAGAATCTTCTAGATTAGGGTTTAAATCTGCGATCGCAGGAATTGCAGATTTAAGTTTTCAATTCAGTCAAATTAATTTATCTAAAGTGGATAATATTTCCGAAGCCATCAAGATTGGTATGCCCCGAGGGAACCTTCTGGCCGATTTAGAGAATTCATGAGTTTAATGGTGATACGATGAGGGAGCAATCTAAAAATAAACAAGTTCAACTGGATCTCATTCTTAGGGATATGGGATCTGTTGTAGTTGCTTACTCGGGCGGTGTAGACAGCACTTTATTGGCGATAGCAGCGTTTAAAGTCTTAGGGACCAATATGTTAGCGGTAACTGCAAAATCCCCCTCATTAGCCCAATGGGAACTTGATGAAGCTCGGAAACTAGCATTTTCGTATAAATTCCCACACAGGGTAATTGCCACTAATGAATTGGACATACCAGAATATATGGAAAATGGACCCAAGCGTTGTTATTTTTGTAAAATTGAACTTCACACACATCTACAAAAGATTGCAGAAGAAGAAGGATTTAATTGGGTAGCTTCCGGAACAAATCTTGATGATCTGAAAGATTTCCGGCCAGGCAATTTGGCAGGAAAAGAGCAAGGTATTCGCAATCCATTTGTAGAAGCTGGCATCGATAAATCGCTAGTCCGCGAGATTTCAGGCGATTGGGGCCTCCCTACCGCAGACAAGCCGGCACAGGCATGTTTATCCTCCCGTATTCCTTACGGAACTCCTGTTACCGTTGAGGTTTTACGTCAAGTAGCCAAAGCCGAGTTAATTCTTAGGCAGTTGGGTTTTAATAATGTTAGGGTTCGCCATCATGGCTCAATTGCTAGGATTGAGGTCGGCTCAGATGAAATAGACTTATTTTTGGAAGAGAAAAATCGCCAATTTGTACACGACGAATTGTTATCGATAGGATATCTGTACGTTACATTGGATTTACAGGGTTATCGTATGGGCAGCTTGAACTCGGGAATCCGATCCCGACATGCAAGGAATTCTTTATGAAAGTAGCCTATTGCGACCTGATCGGTGGTGCTAGCGGAGATATGTTTATTGGTTCGTTAATCGATGCGGGATTATCAATCAGTGCATTAGAGATTGAGATCAACAAATTAGGGATACATGGTTACAACCTTAAGACAGAAAAAGCTGAGCGTGCTGGTGTCCACGGGACACATTTGACTGTAGTTATCGAGTCAAACCCTGAGGTTTCTCATACTTGGGGTGACTTCCTTACCATGATAGATAACAGTCCTCTTACATCAAAAGTAAAAAGCCAATCTATTTCGGTGTTCAGGAATTTGGCTGAAGCTGAAAAACGAGCCCATCGCAATCCCACCAACGAAAATGATCAGGTCCTAGAGGAATTAGGCTCTCTGGATACAATTATTGATATAGTGGGTACTGTAGCTGGATTCCAACTTTTAGGAATCGACAAAATATTTTCTTCTCCAATACCGATGGGATCCGGGCTAATTTCCTCTCACCATGGCATTTTGCCAGCTTCTGCTCCAGCGACTCTTGAATTGATCGCTATGGCTGGAGCTCCAATAATCAGTCCCCGAAAGGGGATGTCAGGCGAGCTCGTTACCCCAACTGGAGCCGCTTTGCTGACTTCTTTAGCGGATTTTTCCGCCCCGGAATTCCATTTGCAAAGTGTTGGGTATGGTTTAGGCAATAGGAATCCACGGGATTATCCTAACGCCTTGTCTTTATGGATCGGTGAACAGCGAACGGACATTTCTGTAAAATCCTTGATTCTCTTGGAAACAAACATTGACGATATGAACTCTCAAATTTTTGGCTACGTTCAGGAAAAACTGTTTGCCAAAGGAGCTTTAGATGTTTGGTTTACTGCTATTCAAATGAAGAAAGGGAGGCCTGGCGTTTTGTTGAGCGTGTTACTTCCTAAAGAGTTGGAGGCTCAACTTACATCGGTAATTTTTTCAGAAACCTCAACATTGGGAATCCGAACCAGGAATGTCAGTCGCTTTGAAGCAGAAAGGCAATCCAAATTGGTTAGGACTGTTTACGGAGATGTATCTGTGAAAATAAAATATTCAGAAGGCAAGCCTGTAAGTGTTGCCCCTGAATATGAAGATTGTTCATGGATAGCCCAAGAATATCAGATTCCTTTAAGTGAAATTATGCGACAAGTTGGGATTAAAGCGTGGGACCAAATCTTAGGGAAGGAATTCTCAGAAGAGGATGAGGAGGATGATGACTCGAAAAATTAAGAAGCTCCAAAGAGGAGTTTCAATTGTTGGTGCCGGGATGTCGCAATTTGGGAGTTTCAAGGATTTGATTGGGAGAGACCTTCTCTCGGAATCGTTTAGAGATCTAATCAACTCTGTTGATAAAGGGTTGAATGTTTTGGACATACAATCCATTTATATTGGTAACTTCTCAACCGAAATGTTTGAAGGCCAAGGGCATATCGGCCCAATTATGGCCGATTGGTTGGGATTAACTCCAAGGCCGGCCACTAGGGTGGAGAATGCTTGCGCCAGTGGAGGGAGTGCACTTCGCGAAGGTATAAATGCAGTTGCATCCGGGTTATACGATATTGTCTTGGTAGGTGGGGTGGAAAAAATGAGCAGCTTGTCAACCGAGGAAACCACGGACGTCTTGGCAATGGCAGCTGATGTTTTGTATGAAGTGCCGGCAGGCTTTACCTTCCCTGCCATTTATGCGGCAATAGCTGTCGCATACCTTAATAAATATGAGGTTTCTCCTGAAGAGCTATTCGGTGTAAGTATAAAAAATCATAGGAACGGTTCTTTGAATCCCCGAGCACAATTCAATTCTACAATCGGTGAAATGATGGAACGAAGAGTTTCCAGAATGGTGCCACCTCCAATTAGCAATCCCTGGAATGACGAAAAAGAATTTTTGAATGATCTCTCAGTTAACCCTTGGGTCTCATGGCCATTACGATTGTTCGATTGTGCTCCCATCACGGATGGTTCCGCATGTGTTCTCCTAGTCGCTGATGAATTAGAAAACTTGTTTACGGACAATCCGGTTCGTATTATTGGAACTGGTCAGGCGACTGGACCTCAGTTAAACTCGGCTCCGAATCCAACGTCTCTCTCAGCCGCAAAGTTTGCTAGTTTGGAAGCTTATTCGATGGCAGGTATTGGCCCTGATGCAATACAGATCGCTGAGGTTCATGATTGTTTTTCTATTGCAGAAATTGTAGCCACTGAAGACCTTGGGTTTTTCAGGGAAGGCCAAGGTATTGAGGCCCTTAAAGAGGGAAGGACTTCTTTGCAGGGAGATAAACCAATAAATACTTCCGGAGGGCTTAAGGCTAAAGGACATCCCGTCGGTGCCTCTGGGGTAGCACAGGTAGTAGAATTATATCTACAGCTAAGGAGGCAGGCAGGGCTCCGACAGGTACCCAATCCAAATCTTGAGTTTGGATTGGCGCACAACATTGGGGCTGCTGGTGGGACGGGAGTGGTACACATTCTTCAGCGAGAGTGAAATGAACGATTATCAGGGCACAACCACATGGTCTGAATTTTTACAGAGCCTTGCAAATGGCCAATTATGGGGCAGGGGTTGTAGGGCTTGTGGGAACTTAGAAATTTTTCCCAGGTCGAGTTGTAACAGTTGCTCGGCGCAACAATTTGACCCCATCCTTTTTACTGGGAAGGGCCGTATCGACACTTTCACCTATGTATTTGTGACTTCTAAATCTATGGTTTCCAAGGGTTACGGAGTAGGGAATCCCTATTGTTCTGGGATAGTAACTCTTAATGAAGGGCCAAAAATTCCCGCAATTATAATTACAGGGAAACTCGAAGGGACTCCCAATAACTTAGTCGGGGCTCCCGTTATCTTCGAGGGTTGTGAAATTGACAACAATAGTCCGACCTTTAAATTCCGTATGATTTCCTCGTAAAGGTAATCTATGGCTGGCATTATCTTGATTTATTTCGATTGAGTATCTTTATCATGAAAATTTCCCAATGTGATGGTTGCATGCGAGTGATTGTTCTGGCAAGATAAGCGCATGAAAATTAATTCCTTCGAAATCCTCGAACCTCTTCCTGATTCTGAAAATTTGCATGCTATTGTTATGTTAAGGCCTTGGCTAGATGCTGGGGGTGTGGGCACTAAAACCCTAAACATTATGGAAAAAAGAATGGGAGCTACGGAAATAGGCAAGCTTACTAAGCCCGGAACGTTTTTTGATTTTACTCGTTATCGCCCCACCACTAGAAATATCGACAATCGGAGAGTCCTTAAAATTCCTAATACATCCATTTCCTTCGCTGCGGGTCAAGAGTCCCCAGAGGATTTTTTATTTGTTCATCTTTTAGAGCCTCATGCATTCGCTGAAGAGTATATTGAATCGGTTGTTGAGGTGTTGAAAACCCTCGGAGTAAAAAGGTATTGTCGTATAGGCGCTATGTATAACGCTGTCCCACATACTCGGCCTCTTTGGGTCACGGGTTCTTTGGATGGAAACCCATTGGAAGGTATCCCAGGGGTTTCAGCTATGCGAAGAAGTACCTATCAGGGCCCGACGAGCATACTAAATCTTATAACGGAAGAAACCGAGAAATCCGGGATAGAAACTATGTCCCTTATGATCCATCTTCCCCAGTATATTGAATTGGATGAAGATTATAACGGAATCTCACGGATGTTGGAGGTTTTGTGCAATCTTTACGGTTTGCCAAATGATCTTCCTGATAAAGAACGAGGGCGTCGTCAATATGATGAAATTTCTTCAGAAGTTGACCGGAATCCGGCTTTGCAATCGTTGGTGAAGAGGCTAGAAATTTACTACGATTCTCGCGATACGGAATCAGCGGAAACTTCATCGCAGGATACCCAATTATCTCCAGAAGTAGAGCAATTTCTGGAGAATTTGGGCAAAGATATACAAGATAAACCTTGAACTCTTTTAGCGGCCTAAACCTCAATTCCGTGGTTTGTATCTGAACTAATCCGGTCCCAGAGAATTCTAGTCAGTAACAACCATCCGAGAGCTCCAATTTATTTTTCCAATTTTGACTAGTAATTTCGAATCTCTTGTTTCTACCAATTTAAGTGTGCTTGATTTTTGTAAGAGCTTAATGGCCTTGGAATAATCAATCTTATTGAACCTTGAAGATCTCTGAGTTAAACTCAAAACCCTCACATCGTTGTGGTTAACCGAATGTTAACGGAAGTAGGTTCATGGGAAGAGTATTGATTGTTCGCAACCATGGAGAATTTCTTGTGGCCCTCCAGACGGAAGAGAAACCAAGGAAACTTTCCGTTTTAACCCCCGCCGGCAAAACCATCAACGTTAATCCTCATCAAGTGGTTTATCGGTCGGATCTGTATCTTCATATCAATGAATTTGAAAATTGGGCAATCCTCTGTGAGGGATATATGGAGTCCATCAATCTCCGTGAGGTATGGGAGGTGATTCAAGGGGAGATCCCATTTGTTTCCCTAGAGCAACTTGCTGAATTAGTGCTTAATTCCCAGAAGGATTCGGCTTTCATAATATCCCTGGCCCTAATTTTGTACCGAATGAACCCATATTTTGTACAAGTTGAAGAAAATTGGATTCCTAATACCCCCGAAGCGGTCGAGGCATATTTCGTCAAGGAAGCTGAAATAGAGGAAGTTAATGTCGACCGCCAAGCGCTCATCAGTTGGTTAAAAGGAGAATCAAGCAATTTGATTTTGTCTAAACGCCAACAAGAATGGGTAACATGTCTTCAAACGTATGTAGTTTATGGAGAACGACATAGTTCTAAAGACCCAGCGAAACGACTTTTACGTGAAATCGGAATTGAGAGCAGCGATCCTCAACGTCAAGCTTTTGAACTCTTAGTTGGGGTAGGGATTTTTCATCCAGACGAGCCCATAAATTTATACCGTCAGCAATTAAGTTTGGAATTTCCTCTAGCGGTGCGTGAGCGAGCGAAATTCTTCTCTTCGGCAAAAACCAAATTGGCGGGTGCTTCTGCAGAATGGTCCCAATCAACGGTTATTTCAATTGATGAGAGAACGACTAAGGATATTGATGATGCACTTTCCTTGCAGAAAACAGACCAAGGGTTTCTTTTGGGCATCCATATAACAGACGCCACTGAATTAGTTCCCTTCGGTGACGTCATTGATCAAGAGGCCTTAAAACGAATGGCTACCCTTTATTTGCCCGAAATAACTTTTCCAATGTTGCCAGAATCATTATCAGAAGGCGCCGGAAGTCTTCTTCCTAGAGTAAATAGAGCAGTTTTAAGCGTAATCGTTCAATTGGATTCCGTCTTTAATATTATTTCTTGGGACATTAGGCCCTCTGTTATAAAAAACTCTGCCTCTTTTTCTTACAGGGATGTTGATTTGATCCTGGCTGGGAAACCAAGTTCATATCAACCCATGTTGGATTCCCTCCAGCTAATTGCGAAAGAATTTCAAGCAAAAAGAGTTAGTCAGGGAGCATTGGAAATTTCGAGGCCTGAGTTGAAGATTTCCTTTGATAAATTCGGAGCTGTGGGGATAGATGTTTCAGAGGGCCCTTCCCCATCTAGAAAATTGGTTGCGGAGTTCATGGTTTTAGCTAATCACCTAATGGCGAAATTCTGTAAAGATAACAAAATCCCTGCCATTTATCGCTCCCAAGAGAGATTGCTCACTGATGATTTGGCTGGCTTAAAGGCGGGGCCTGTTTTGGACTACCTAATCATTAGAAGGTTGCGTCCCAGCAGTATTGGGCTAAATCCTTCACCTCACGCATTATTAGGGCTTCCAGTTTATATTCAGGCTACTTCCCCTCTACGAAGGTACCCAGATCTTGTTATGCAAAGGCAACTCCGCAGTTTTATCGATTCGCGTGAGTTTTTTTATTCTAGAGATTCACTTCAAATGTTTATCTATGATGCTGAAACTCAAATAAGAGAAATAGGTCGATTAGAGGAAAACCGGAAAAGACATTGGCTTTTTCGGTTTTTATCTAATCGGATTGGCACCCTCTTTTCAGGGATCGTTTTGGAAAATAGGGATAAAAGAGCACTTGTTGAGATTGACGGAATAGCTTTACGTGCAGGCTGTTTTATCACAGAACCGATGAATCCGGGTGACCGAGTCGTTTTGGAACTTCAGGAAGTAGATATCTGGAAATCAGAAGCTCGATTTGCTCTGGCGCGGTAAGTGAATCCATTTTGGTTAAAAACCCGTCTTAAGGAGCGTCGTTGTACCGAACGACCGATATGTTGAAAGGGTTGATGTTCATCAGTTGAAAACTAATCGTTTAAAAGCTTCCCCAAATTCCATGCCATGGGGTTCCCCAACTCGTCTTCGGCTATCCTGTAACCGCTCTGCGACATCTCTTCCTGTTACTTGGCTTTTATGTTGTTCAAGTGATTTAATGGCTTGGTCCATATATCCAGATACATCAACCCACCAGTCGGGATTGTCTGTTCCCATAATCCAAACTTCTGAAACATTATGGGGTTCATGTCCTTCATCAAGAAGTTCCGGGAACGTTAGGCGATCTCTCGCAGTTGGGAATACGGCTGATAGTGCGGATTCTCCGGCGGCTATGTGGTCTGGATGTCCCGATCCGCGTCCGACACTAAGAGTTCGAATTGGGTTTTGACAGATAAGAACTTCGGGTCTGATTCGCCTAATTTCTCTAGCGATATCTTTCCTAAGATCTAATGTGGCTTGCAGGTAGCTGTCTGGATAATCTAGAAATACAATTTCTGTCAACCCTAATATTTTGCCTGCCTCCTTCTGCTCCTTTTTGCGAATCTTGGCTAGTTCCTTGGAGGAGATTTTAGGATCACTGCTACCCTTGCTCCCATCGGTGCAAAGTACATATACTACCGATGTTCCTTCTGCACACCACCGGGCTACTGTCCCTGAACAACCGAATTCCGCGTCGTCGGCGTGTGCAACGACTACCATAGCTCGTTTGATTTTCTGTCTTGTAGGCATAAGGAATTCCTATAACTTTGAGTAAGGGCACCCTGAGTGTTTCATTTGATTATATCATCTCAATCGTTGTCGCCGATTATCGGGGAGAAAGGGTTTTCACAGGAATACAAAAATTCCCAAGATGGATTGAAATGAAAACGGTGATAATCCCAAAGTATTACTCGTGCCAGTTAAGTCTGATTAAATTGTGGAATACAATTATACGGAATCCAGATTTTAGAAAAATATAGATCAGGGCGTTTATGCTATAAAACGTATCTTTCTTAGGAGTGAGGAAGTTGACATAATCATTTATTAGGGCGAGGGTGTAATCTAAGCTTTTGAAGGTTAGATAATTCGCAAATTTATATTATGATCCAAATAATCGCCGGTAAGGCTCATTTTGGGAGGGATGATCTGTTCGGCAAGATAGTTACTCCATGATTGGCCGAACAACGATTGTTTCTTTCCTATGGGGCCCTGTTGAAATGAGATCTATAGGACATCCCATGGCCTCTTGGAGGAATTCTATATATTTTTTAGCCAATTTAGGAAGGTCTTCCCATCGTGTTAGGCCCGCGGTCGGTTGATCCCAGCCAGGCAGTTCTTCGTAGATGGGTTTACACTCGCTGAGAATCGTCGAATTAGTTGGGAATTGATTGGTAACAGTTCCATTGATTTCGTAACCTACGCAAACTTTCACAATAGGGAACCCATCAAGTACATCCAATCTCGTGAGAATTGCCCCGGTAAAATCATTTACTTCCACGCTGTAATGGGCGGCCACTGCGTCGAACCAGCCGCAACGTCTCGCCCTCCCGGTAGTAGCTCCATATTCCCCTGCTCGTTCCCTAATTAGTGCTCCAGTGGCCTCGTCCAATTCCGAAGGCATCGGGCCACTACCGACGCGCGTGGTGTAAGCTTTATAAATACCGATAATTTTCTTTAGCGATCCAGGGCCAATTCCTAATCCTGTAGATATTCCGCCTACTGTTGGATTGGAAGATGTAACAAATGGATAAGTGCCATGATCTAAATCTAAAAGAGAACCTTGTGCTCCTTCAATCAACACATTCTCACCGTTCTTTAATGCTAATCTAGCGGTTTGTTCAACCGGATGAACAAACGGCTTGAGCCATTCTGCCCAAGAGAGACACTGCTCATACATCTCTTTTGCGGAGAAGGGCTTTTCGTTGTAGATTTTGGTAATAAGGGCATTTTTGTGGTCTAAAATATTTTCCAATTGTCCAGAAAGGGCTTTGGTGTTTAGTAATTCTGCAACTCTTATTCCGATTCGAGCAGCTTTATCTACGTAGGCAGGACCTACTCCTCTCCCTGTAGTCCCAAGCGCTCTTCCCTTGCGAGCCCTTTCCTCAAATTGGTCTAGAGCGATGTGGTACGGCATGATAATGTGAGCCCGGTCACTGATTTGGAGCTTGGAAATATCTATCCCGCGAGTCCTAAGTTCTTCCAATTCCTGTTTGATAACATCAATGTCGATGACCACTCCATTGCCAACCACGCACGTGGTTTGCGGCCAACATATTCCAGCCGGGACAAGATGAAGTTTAAACTCGCCAAATTCGTTTATAACGGTATGCCCAGCATTGTTGCCACCTGAATAGCGCGCGACTATCCCGGCATTTTGGGAGAGGAAATCGATGATTTTCCCCTTTCCTTCGTCACCCCATTGTCCGCCTATAACAGCATAGCCTGGCATTGAATCCTCCAGTGAAATCAAAAGAGAACAAACACCCTATTCTATCAACGAATCGAAAATGTGCAAGTGGTAAATGCTTAATGTAGTCCTTCACTTAGGATAATATTGTTTCCTAAACGGCTTGTGTTTCCTGTGATATAATTGGCTGTAGGAAAAATTCATACTCTACTCACTATGTATGTTCCTAATTCAAATTTTCGTGCTGAGGTATATACGTATCAATGCTTGAGGAATTGAAAGTTTTTTCTGGCACTGCAAATCCCTCACTGGCTAACTCTGTTTGTCAGTACCTTAATATTCCGCTAGGCTCTGCCCAGATCTTTAAATTCAGTAATGACAACACATTCGTTCAGTACCAAGAAAATATTCGTCAACAGGACGTATTCTTGATACAGCCATTTGCATTCCCTGTTAACGATTCAATTATGGAGCTCTTGATAATGGTAGATGCGGCAAAACGAGCTTCGGCTGGTCGGATTACTATAGTTGTTCCCTATTTTAGTTATGGTAGAACAGATAAAAAGGATCAACCTCGAGTTCCGATAACGGCTCGCTTGATCGCTGATCTCGTTACGGTGGCGGGCGCAGACAGGGTACTCACCATTGATTTACATGCCGGGCAAATCCAAGGCTTCTTTAATATCCCTGTGGACGAACTTTCCGCATTACCCTTGTTAAGCACATATTTTCTCGATAAAGGACTGAGTGACCCCGTCGTAGTAGCCGTGGATATTGGAATCAGCAAACGTGCTCGTGATATGGCCGAACGTATAGGAGCAACTTTGGCGATCGTGGAAAAGCGACGAATTGGGAATGTCGAACAAACGGAGAGTTTGAATGTGATCGGTGACGTATCTGGGAAAGTTGCGATTACTTTTGATGATGAAACAGATACAGGAGGTTCTCTCGCTTCCGCGGTAATTGCATTGCAGAACGCAGGAGCAAAAGAAGTATTTTCCTGTTGTACCCACGGAGTTTTCTCCGGCTCCGGAGCTCAGCGAGTTTTGGATACGGGTGTCAAAGAATTTATCGTTACTGATACGTTGCCCCAAAACGGCACGGCTTCCTATCCTTCTATCAAGGTTTTATCCGTTGCTTCTCTTTTAGGTGAGGCTATCCGAAGGATTCACTCTGGTTTATCTGTCGGAGAAATGTTTAAATCATAAACAAAGAATTATTAAGACGCGTTATTTTGTAATATTTTAATTTCCGAAGGGTAGTTCATAGTGATCAGTCTTTTGCGTTCTGTAATAGGGAATCGTCAAAACCGTATTCAACGAAAACTTGATCCCATTATTCAGCAGATCAATTCCTGGGACCCAAAATTTTCTTCGATGTCTAACCCGGAATTTATCCAGTATACAGCCCAGCTAAAAGTTCGATTAAATCACGGGGAAGGAATTGATACAATTCTCCCCGAGGCCTTTGCTTTGGTTCGTGAATCTTCTAAGCGGACAATTGGATTAAAGCATTTTGATGAACAGCTAATAGGGGGGATTGTTCTTCACCAAGGGAACGTTGCCGAAATGAAGACAGGTGAAGGGAAAACCTTAGTGGCAACACTCCCAGTCTATCTAAACTCTCTAACTGAAGAGGGTGTACATGTCGTAACCGTGAACGATTATTTGGCGCGAAGGGATATTCAATGGATGGGGCCTGTTTATAATTTTGTTGGCCTCTCGGTAGCGTGTCTTCAGCACGAATCCTCATATATGTTTGACCCGGAATTTCAGAGTTCAGATAATTCTATGCAATATCTGCGGCCTATTTCCCGTCAAGAAGCATACAATGCCGATGTAACCTACGGAACTAACCATGAATTTGGCTTCGATTTCTTGCGAGATAATATGGCAATTGAACAATCTCAACTGGTTCAACGGAACCTTAATTACGCAATCGTTGATGAGGTGGATTATATTCTTATCGATGAGGCTCGGACTCCCCTAATTATTAGCGGTCCTGCTCAGGAAGCAACACAATCTTATGCGGCGATGGCTCGCATTTCTACAAGGTTGTCGGAGGAAATCGACTATTTGGTGGACGAAAAAACTAGGGCATTAACCCTTACGGAAGAAGGGATAACTAAATCTGAAAAATTTTTGAACTTAGAAAATTTGTATGACCCGGAAAATTCGTTATTAGTTCATTTTTTGGAAAATTCTCTGAGAGCTGAAGCGATCTTTAAAAAGGATAGAGATTATGTAGTTAAAGATGGGGAAGTGGTAATCGTAGATGAGTTTACAGGCAGACTTATGGATGGAAGAAGGTATTCGGATGGGCTACATCAAGCGATAGAAGCCAAAGAACATCTCGAAGTGCAAAGAGAATCTTTAACCTATGCTAGTATCACTTTACAAAACTATTTCCGGATGTATAAAAAGCTTTCAGGTATGACAGGAACAGCATCGACTGAATCAGAAGAATTTATCAGCATTTATAGGTTGGATGTGATAGAAATTCCAACACATCAACCAATGGTTCGGGAAGATGCTCCGGATTTAATATTTAAAACCATAGATTCCAAATGGAAAGCCGTATCTCAGCAAATTGCAGAATGTTATCTGATTGGTCAGCCCGTTCTAGTAGGGACTACCTCGATCGAAAACTCTGAACATTTGAGTAGGATTTTACGAAAAGATAAAATCCCCCATCAAATTTTAAATGCCAAATACCATGAACAAGAAGCCGCGATTGTATCCCAAGCAGGCAGATGGGGGGCCGTTACAGTCGCAACTAATATGGCGGGACGAGGAACAGATATTATTTTGGGTGGAAGCTTTGAAGGTATTCTGAACAAAGAACTCTTATCCAAAGGTTATTCCACAGATACAGCTCCTAAAGAGTTTCTAGATGAGACCATACAAAAGGTACGCTCCAATTGGGATGAAGAACATGAAAAAATTATTGAGTTGGGCGGACTACTCGTATTAGGAACTGAAAAGCATGAAGCCCGGCGGATAGATAATCAGTTGAGAGGACGTTCAGGAAGACAAGGAGATCCAGGGAAATCCCAGTTCTATTGTGCACTTGATGATGAAATCATGAAGCGATTCGGAGGGGAACGGCTTAAAGGGATAATGTCGTGGGCTGGGTTTGAGGAGGATCATCCGTTAGAAAATCGCGCCGTAAGTAAAACAATTGAGATGGCGCAGACTAGGGTGGAAGGCCATAACTTTGAGATAAGAAAACATTTGGTTGAATATGATGATGTGATTAACCGGCATCGGGACATGATTTACACGGAACGTAGAAAAGTTTTAGAGGGGAACGACATAAAAGAAAATGTTCTCAAAATGTTGTCCAATGAGATCCGGGAAGAAGTTAATTATTGGTCTGAAGCCGAAGAGGGGAATTCCACTGAAGTAGATTCAATCATACGAAGGATTTCGTCGATCTTACCTGATTCTCATGAATTGGCTCCTGACGAATTATCGGGTCTTGATAACGCTGGAATCACAGATAAGCTACTTGATTTGCTACCTTCCTGTTACGAAACCCGAGAACAAGAACTCGGGCCCGAAATGATGAGGCGGATTGAGAAATTAATAACTCTAAGGACAATTGACAATCATTGGGTAAGGCATTTGACATCTATGGAAAACCTTCGCCAGGGGGTGGGGTTATTTGCGTATGGGCAACGCGACCCACTTATCGCCTACAGAACTCAGGGGCATCAACAGTTTCAAGAAGTTATGGGTAATATCCAACACGACATTGCACATACCATATTTCATGTATCAGTCACCCCAGCTGAACAGAAAATTGAATCAGAGGTAACCAAGTCGCGGAATATACGAACAGGTGACAAAGCGTTAGAGGGTCAGAACCTGAATCAAGGTCCTCTAAGGAAATTTAATTCTTTTGAAAAAAGCAACGTTAAAGTAGGTAGAAACGATGCTTGTCCATGTGGCAGTGGGAAAAAATTCAAACGATGCCACGGTTTCGGATAATTTATGCGTGGCAACGAAATTCCAGTGTCAACAATTCCGCATCAGGATACCCTTTTGCCAGCATCTTGTGAGGCAGCGTTAAAACGGGTTACCGAACGCCTTAATTCCGGACACGATTGGGCCTCCGCTTTGCTGGAGGCGGTTAATCTGTGGACCCTTTCCCAAGAGGTCTACCAAGGCCGATTCTATCGTTACCTTATACAGGGAGAAGCTTTTGACTTGAAACTATTAACATATCGACTGTCACAGCCGTCAAAATCATTAATTCCCTTAAATGAGTATAGACGTTTCCTTCTTGGTGAAAACCTCCTGGGGACAATGCAAGAGCCAAACATTCGGAGAATTTTAGGGCCATTAAAATACCAAGGATATCTGAATTATTGGTATGGAATAACTGTTGAAATGGCTTTACAACTGGTAGTTTTTAGTGAGGTGAGAAAAGAACAAGTGGGGCGTGGACGGATTCTGAAGCGTTATAATCTAACAGAAGTGTATGGGCGAATATATGGGTCTTCGCCCATCATTTTGTTTGAAGAATTTAAGCGAACCTTTGATTCTCCTGATTCGATTAAATCTGTTTTTGGGAACTCAAAAGAATTCCTTTATTGGTTATTCAAACATCGGCTATCCATATGTGAAAAAGAACGAATCGCAAGTGATACAAAGAAGGCTTTAGAGTGGCTCCAGAATCAGGAACCTTAAATCAAATCCCACCAGTGTATTTCAAGGATGAAAGACATGAGTAACATAGAAATTCTTCCAGTCAGAAGAACCGGAAAGGTCGTCTCTTCCATGGCATTGGGGGCGATATGTCTATTTATCCTACTAATTGTAATCGTTGGTTGCGGCGCTAATCAAAATCCTGTCTTAGAAGAGTGTGTAACCCATGAAGAGGGGGGGATTCATTTTCACGTCAGTTTGGTTACCGTTCACAATAAACAACCCCAAATGCTTCCAGGGGGAATAGGAATTACTAATGACTGCATGAAACCTCTTCATACTCATGCGGAAGATTTTCTGATTCACGTTGAATACGATAAGCCGTATGAATTTTCTATGGGTGATTTTTTTGAGGTGTGGGGGACGGAAAATCCTTACATTAATTCTGAGGTAGTGAGTATATCCCTTAATGGGAAAAGATATAATGGTGATTATAGGGAATTACTCTTAGAAGATGCCCAAAATGTAGTCATTGAATTTGAAAATTAAATTCAATGATTGCAATGAAGCGAATTGTAATTCAGTTTCCGATATGTTTGAGTAGGTCAACAATTTTTGACTTGCGTTCCAGCATTGAATTTTGACGTTCTCGCTCCCGTTCAATAACCTCATCCGGAGCTTTATTTAGGAAATTGGGGTCAGCCATTCTCCCTCCAAGACGTTCCAAACTTTGCTCTGTTTGGTTGAGTTCTTCGTTCAATCTACCCAATTCCTTTTTCACATCTATGATTCCTTCCATAGGAACAGAAACCGTAATTGGGCCAAGTACAACCGTCACGGCATTCTCTGGACGAAGGGAAATTTCTGAAGAAAAAAATTCTATCGAGCCAATTCTGCCCAAGGCCTGAATCATTGGTATTTGGCCTTGGATTAAAGGCATCATATTTCCGGGGTCTACAAAAACTTCAATCAATTTTCTTGGAGGTATGTGGAATTCGGAACGGATGTTTCGGACTGCTCGAATCATTGCCGTTAGTGCGCCGAACTGATCCTCGGCATCAATATCTATTGATTGGGGATTAAAGGTGGGGTAATTCGCTACCATTATGGATTCGGGTTGATTCGGGTGGTCTAGAAATCTTGTTTTCAAGAGTTGCCATAACTCCTCTGTAATAAATGGCATAAATGGGTGTAGTAATCTCAGTGTTTGTTCCAAAACGTACATGAGCGTTGGTAATGGAGAATCCTCTTCGTTACCATCAAACCGAAGTTTAGAGACCTCGATATACCAATCACAAAATTCATTCCAGAGAAAATCATAAATGGCTAATTCTGCCTCTCCGATTTGGTAATCGTCTAAGGCTTGCTGAACTCGTTCGGTCGTGCGAGAGAGTCGGCTTATTATCCACCGGTCTTCTAAATGGGTTAAGTTAGAATAAGCTCCTTCGAAACGAAATTTCGTGCCCTCGGTACTAGTGAGAACGAACCTGGTTGCGTTCCATAACTTATTTGCAAAGTTCCTGGCGGATTCAAGTTTGTCGTCTCCTAATCTTGTGTCGTTTCCGGGGGTAGTACCAACCGTTAAGGCGAATCTCAATGCGTCGCATCCGTATGTATCTATAGTTTGTAATGGATCGATAACATTTCCTTTGGTTTTGCTCATTTTTATCCCACTTGGATCGCGGATTAAACCGCTTAGGTATACCGTTTGGAACGGGATTTCCCCCGTGTTCTCCAACCCCAACATGATCATTCTGGCGACCCAAAAAAACAAAATATCGTGACCGGTTTCCATAACTGCGGTTGGGTAAAAATATGCTAAATCCTCCGTGTTGTCTGGCCAGCCTAATGTAGAGTGAGGCCATAGTCCCGAACTAAACCATGTGTCCAAGACATCTGGATCTTGGAATAAATCGGTCGATCCGCAAACTGTGCAGGTTTCTGGTTCTTTGGTCGATACATTTTGGGAATCACAGTTGTTGCAGTACCATACTGGGATACGATGTCCCCACCATAATTGCCGACTAATGCACCAATCTTTGATATTGTCCATCCAGTTTTGATAAACCCTGGAAAAATGTTGTGGGATGATCTGTATACGTCCATCTTGAACCGCGTCAATTGCAGGTTTCGCTAAAGGGGCCATGTGCATAAACCATTGTTTGCTAATAAGTGGTTCTATAACCTGGTTGCATCTTTGGCAATGTCCTACTGAGTGAATGTGGGGTTCAATTTTCTCTAATGAGCCTTCTTCGGATAATCTTTGAACGATGGATTCCCTACATTGAAATCGATCAATTCCTTGAAATTCACCGGCGAATTCCGACATTTTCCCGTCTAATCCAATGACTGTAATCGGTTCAAGATTATGTCGTAGTCCGATTTCATAATCGGTCGGATCATGACTTGGAGTGACCTTTAAAGCTCCGGTGCCGAAAGACGTCTCTACCGTGTTATCCCTAATGATTGGTATCTCTCGTCCAAGGATAGGTATTCGCAAGTTTTCGTCTTGGATACCAACGTAGCGGGAATCATCTGGATTCACGGCAATCGCGGCATCTCCCAACATAGTTTCAGGTCTTGTCGTTGCCACGCAAATGAACCCGGTTCTTTCTATAAAGGGGTAACGAATATAGTACAAAGTTCCTTGGACCTCTTGATGAATAACTTCAAGATCCGAAAGAGCTGTTGAACAACGCGGGCACCAATTTATAATTCTCTCTCCCTTGTATATTAATCCTTTGTTATAGAGATTCACAAACGTTTGTCTGACAGCCTTGCTAGGGTTAGGGTCCAAGGTGAATTGTTCTCTGCTCCAGTCACAAGAAGCGCCCAAACGTTGCTGTTGCGTCCGGATTCGCTCTCGATATTTATTCACCCAATCCCACATTCGCTGGAGAAACTTTTCTCTTCCAATATCGTGCCTGGAAAGGCCTTCGTTGGCGAGTTCTCGTTCAACAACTACCTGGGTGGCGATACCAGCATGGTCAACCCCAGGTAGCCAGAGTGTGGGATCCCCTTTCATTCGGTGCCAACGACTTAAAATATCTTCTACCGTAGCCCTTTGGGCATGGCCTAAATGTAATTCACCAGTCACATTGGGCGGGGGTTGAATAATTACAAATGGTGATTTCGTTTTATCAATCTTTGGAGTAAAAAATCCGCCTTCAAGCCAAGACCGGTAAATTCGTCCTTCGACTTCTTGTGGGTTGTATGTGGTCGAGATTCCGGAGGTTTGTTTATCTGTCATAATTTACCTGTATATTGATTGATTCGCTCTTTAGGTGATTCTTGATGGTAGATGAGCGCTAGTTTCTGAAGTAAGGGGACGAACCCTATGTCGACCCGACTTTTATTCTTTTTCATCGCGGGCCTTAAACAATTGATGTAGTTTGTCAAGAATGTGATGGGCCACTTCCAATTTTGAAATTAGGGGTAATGGATTAATTGATCCATTCGGTTCGATGAAAGTAACTTGATTTGTATCTGCTCCAAAGCCACTATTTGGTATTGTCACGTCGTTAGCGACAATAAATGCCAGGTTTTTCTCAATTAGTTTCCGTTTAGCATTTTCAATTATGTTTTCAGTTTCAGCCGCGAATCCAACCCGGATAACATTGCTAGGGAATTCGCTGGAAAAATCCTCGTTTTGTTCTAAGAGGAGTTCTAATGTTTCTTGAGATTTTTTCCGTTTAATCTTATTTGGTTCAAACCGTGAAACACGGAAATCGCTGATCGCTGCTGCCATTATTACGGCATCTGCAGAAATACAGCTTGTGAGGATTTCATTCTTCATGTTTTCTACTGTGTCCGTTATCCGTATTCTTACTCCCACTGGCGGGGATATATTGGTTGTAGAGGAGACTAAAGTAACATTGGCTCCGCGATCCCTTGCAGCTTCCGCAATTGCGTAGCCCATTTTCCCAGAGGACCTATTAGTTATTATCCGGACTGGGTCAATCGCTTCATGTGTTCCCCCTGCGCTAATTACAATAGATCGTCCTGCAAGATCTCCGTTTTGCCCTAAAATCCAGCAAATATGTCCTAAAATTTCTGATGGATCACTCATCCGTCCTTTGCCTATTTTGCCTGAAGAAAGATAACCTTCATTCGGTCCAACAACATTGGATCCTCTTTTTAGTATTGTAGATAAATTATTTTGGAAAGCTTCATTGTGAAACATATTTGCATCCATTGCAGGAGCAACTAAAATTGGAGCCTTAGTGGCTAATGCGGTGATGGATAGGCTGTCATCTGAGATTCCGTTTGCTAGTTTGGCTATGAAATTGGCTGTTGCTGGCGCAACCACTAGCACTGCAGCCTTATTAGCTAGGGATACATGTTCGATGGCGTGTTCAGAATTTAAATCAAAGACATCCGTAAGGACTTGATTATGGGTAATACTACGAAACGTTAGGGGGCTTACAAATTGGGTAGCACTTTTAGTCATTATTACGTGTACGTTGGCTCCCGATTGAACCAACTGGCTTGCTAGTTGGACCGCTTTGTAGCATGCAATACTACCCGTGACACCTAGAACCACGTTTTTATTTTCTAACAGACTCCCCATCGTTGTACCTTCACCTGAATTGGATTCTTATTATTTATCGATTCAAATCATAAATCATTTTTAGTCCCAATAGAGTAAGGTCTAAGTTTACTGCCGCGAAAATATTCGTCTCTTTAGCAAATAACTCAGCCAAACCTCCGGTCGCGATAACTTTTGCGTTTGGATCCAATTCTGCTTTAAATCGTTTTACCATACCCTCAACTAGGTCAATATAGCCGAAAAGCAAGCCGGACTGAAGTGAGGTTATGGAATTCTTACCTATAGCTGCTTTAGGAACATTGAATTCTACACGTTTTAATTGCGAGGTATTGTGGAACAATGCATCCGCAGCGATGTTTATCCCTGGAGCAATAGCACCTCCTAGATAATCTCCGTCTTTTGTTACTGCATCAAACACGGTAGCGGTTCCAAAATCTACAATTATTACAGGGCCACCGTGAAGTCGGTATGCGGCAACAGCATCGACCACACGGTCTGCTCCGACATCTCTGGGATTTTCATAAAGAATTCGCACTCCAGTTTTAATCCCTGATTCAACCACTAGGGGAGTTGTTTGAAAATAGGTGCGGGAAAGTTGTTCAAATACCGAGGCTAGTGGAGGAACTACGTTGCAAATTGCTACCTCAGTAATTTGGTCAGGGGATAGTTTTCTTATTGTTAACAATGATTCCAGAATAGTGTTGTACTCATCCGACGTTTTTCGTGGATCAGTAGCAATTCTCCAGGTGGAATGTAACTCATCATTTTCGAATAGGCCGAAAGTAATGTTGGTGTTACCGATGTCAACGGCGAGTAACATCTAAATCTCCTATCCTAAATTATAGGGTTTCTAATGATTATGTCCAATCTGTATTCATTGGAATTTCTTCAATTCCATCACGAAAATTTTCTCTTATGTCATTAATGGCCTTAATAGCGTGAGGAATTTTGCAGATGAGATCCGTTGCGATTCCACCCCGATCTCCCATTTCTTTACTGAGAAGCTCCCCTGAGATTGAATGTATGAACACCCCGGATAAAGCCGCTTCAAATGGTTTTAATCCTTGAGCTAATTGCCCCGTAATTATTCCCGCGAGGACATCGCCTGTTCCTGCGGTGGCGAGGATTGGATTTGCGATGGGGTTCAAGGATTGTCGTCCGTCTGGAGACGCAATAATGGTATAGGCCCCCTTAAGTACAATGATCACGCCCCATTCCGAAGAAAATTTTCGGGCATATTCAGCTCGATTGTTTTGAATCTCACTAATTGGTATGCCGGTCAGTGTTGCCATTTCCCCTGGGTGTGGGGTAATGATGGTTGAGGATGTTAGTTTTTCCCACCATGCATTTGTTTTGGAGAGATGGGTTAGTCCGTCAGCGTCAACCACCACGGGTAGTGATAAAATCCTATTAGATAGCAAAACGGACCCTACCAATTCTTCTACGCCCGGTTGATTACCCAACCCGCAACCGATAAGCAAGGCATCGTATTGTTTTGAAAGTTCCAAAATCGTTTCAGCTGCTGTTTTGTCAGGAGAACCAGGAGAAGCCTCCGGAATGATTAAATGAGTTGCCTCAATTAATTGCGCGCTTAGTATGGGGTAATTGGTTGCTAGAGACCCTAACGTGACATAACCCAATCCGGTTCGAAGGCTGCCGATACATGCCAAATAAGCAGCTCCAATATATTGACTTGACCCCGCTATTACCAGAGCTTTCCCGAAAGTCCCTTTGTGGCTAAACTTAGCTCTTCTTCCTAGAAGCGGGCGAATTGAAGTGACGGTAGAAATTTCAATTGGACTTGTTGTTGACAAGGTAGGAGGGATCCCAATTGAGGCGTTAAATAATCTTCCGGTGTACTCTGCTGCCGGAGATAAAAATTGTCCAAATTTGGGGAAGCCTAAGGATAATGTAATGTCCGCAACAATGTGATGAGAGTCTACTGAACCCGAATCGGCATTTATTCCAGTTGGAATATCCACGGCTAGGATTTGGGGAGGATCTTGCTTGAGTTGCTCTGTACGGACAAGGTCTAAAATCGTTGAAAGAGGTTCCTCAATCTTTCGATTGTTACCAGTTCCTAGAATAGCATCAATAATTAGATCCGCTTGGGTTAGGTGTTCCCGGAGAAGGGAGAAATCACAATCAGAGGTAATGACCAACACGCCATTCTCTTCGGCGGCCGGAATAAAGGAAGTTAAATTAAGTGAAGACAAACATACATACGCGACGACCTGATAACCGATATTCGCTAGATTCTTGGCGGCCACCATGCCATCTAAGCCGTTCTTCCCAGGTCCTATTAATATGAGCACAGTCCCGACCTCTTCTGTAGGGTCGGGGTATTCTAAATCAGTAAGGAGGTGGTCCACTAAGTCACTAACGGCCAACCCTGCAGAATGGATTAGTGATTCTTGATCCAATCCAACCGAGTAAGCCTCATGTTCCAAATCCCTCATTTGTTTAACAGTTACGAGTTTCAATAGTTTCTCCGATTACCATTGCTATAGCATAGTCACGAGAATGGGAAATAGAAATTAAGAAGTTAGTAATGCCAAGGTGTAGAGCGCGATTAGCTGCCCTCCCCTGCAGTTGTATTTGGGGAGCCTGACCTCGAGTTCGGACAACCTCTATTTCACGCCATGAAACACCTCGGGTTCCAGTGCCTAAAGCCTTCATTACAGCTTCTTTAGCGGCGAAGCGACCAGCAAGTTGTGGAATACGTCCTTTGGAGAAAGCCAATTCCCCTTCCGTGTAAATTCGCGTTAAGAAGCGACTTCCCCAGCGATGAACAGTAGAATCAATTCTATCCAGTTCAATTAAATCAACGCCTACGGTAGTCATATGTGACGTCTCCTTTTACAATCAGAAAAGCAATCTCAGTACCTTGAACTGCCTCCTGGTCGGATATGGAAAGGCTTTCCCGTACATTGTATCCAATAATACCGAGGAGGTAAACTAAAATGTATTCCCCTATAGCATCGAGAGACGCCACATTGGGCAGTAATTGAAAAATAATTGAAATAAAAACCAACTATTAACTAAACCATGTTGACAAACAGTCAATAAAGGGGTAATCTAGGTCCATCGACCACAACATCCGGTTAAATTTTTTGAATTTCATCGCTTTGGGGGAAGTAATGGTTCTTAGGAAGACGGATTTAGTTAAAAGAGTGGAATCTCAGTTTAATAGACCCTTAGATAGATTGTTGCCGGAAATGATTAACGAAAATGGTTTGTCCGGTACTGCGGAGGCTTTAGGGGTGAAAAAGTCTACGTTAAATTATTGGCTGTTGAAATTGGGTATTAACGTACAGCGTGTCGTTTTGGCCCCTGGTGAATCCGTGGAGGTAAAAAGGGCTAGTAGGTTGTAAAAATTTCCCTAGGGGTACTTGGGATTCGGAGGGGGAATCCCAAGCATCCCTAGGGAGGTTTCCTTATCTCCAAACGGTTAAGGCAATTATTGAAACAGCTAATCGCTTGGATTCGGTTTACCGATTCGGTTTATTATTCCGGCTAGATAGCCCGCCCCAAATCCGTTATCAATATTCACCACTGACATTCCCGGGGAGCATCCATTAAGCATTGTTAGAAGAGGGGTAATCCCTCCAAAGTTTGCCCCATAACCGATGCTCGTAGGTACCGCAATGACCGGGGCAGATGCGAGTCCTGATACCAAAGTAGGTAACGCTCCGTCCATTCCTGCTACGACAATTATTACTCTTGCAGCTGATATTTCTGGCAATTTGGATAAGATACGATGCACTCCACTAATTCCCACATCAAAAATTTTAACCACTTCTGAGCCCAAAAGTTTTGCGGTTAGGGCCGCTTCTTCTGCAACGCGGATGTCTGAAGTTCCTGCCGATAGAAGAAGTACCCCTGGAATCAAAGATTCTTTCTCTATCCCGCCAACAACAACAGCCTGAGCTTCAGGGATAAATTGTGATTCGGGTAGAGCCTCAAGACACGATTTGGCGGAATTGGAATCGATTCTCGTAATAAAAACGGGCTGACCCAATACTCGCATACGTTTGGCTATCGAAATAATCTGTGCGGGCGTTTTTCCTGGGCCGAATATGACTTCGGGAAAACCTTTCCGGAGGGAACGATGATGGTCAATTTTAGCGAAACCAATGTCCTCAAATTGAAAATTCTTAAATAACCTGACTGCCTTATTTACCGGAATATCCCCAGAACGAACATTTTCTAAAAGTTTGGCCAATTCCTCTTCTATTATCTCACCCTCCCACTGCATATAGTTTAGGGATTATAACGCTTTACCTTCAGGTTAGTTTGATCAAGTTTAGGATCTGTTACAGGAAGGATATAAACGCGTGCAAATTATTTACGTTGACGCTAAAGATGCCCCTGTTTATACTGTGGAAAAATTCTTGGAGTCCCATAAATGCACGCGTCTTGTCTTCAGGATATTCTTAGCAAAGGGTTAAACACAATTGGGAGGGCTGTCCCCACACGGACGACGCTTCCGATAACGCAAAACGTCCTAATCCAATCAGACGGAGGGATGCTTAAGCTATCAGCCACAAATCTTGAGATTGCAATAAGTACTTGGGTTGGCGGGGAGATTAATTCTGACGGGGAAATCACTGTGCCCGCTAGATTGATGACAGAATTTATCAATTCTCTTCCAAATGACCGTATCGAACTTGAAGCGAGTATGGATCCACATGCCCTCACCATAAAATGTAATCGGCATGATGCAAGAATTCTTGGAACTTCTGCGGAAGAATTTCCTCCTATTCCTCAAGTCCAAGGAGATTTATTGGTCAAATTGTCTCCTAACGATCTTCGCATTGCGATTTCTGAAGTAGCATTTGCCGCCGCCACTGAGGATTCTAGGCCTGTCCTCACAGGATTAAAAGTTGAATTGGAAGGTAACCATTTTACGTTTGCTGCTGCAGATGGATTCCGGTTAGCCGTTCACACAGGCCTTCTAATGGAGGCAGTAAATGAACCTACCCAATTTATAATCCCTTCTAGGACCATGTCCGAACTCAATCGATTTCTAGGAGACCAAGAAGATCCAGTAGAATTTAGGATTGATAGTGGCCGAGGTCAGGTGTTATTTCGACTAAAAAATACTGAATTGGTTTCTCAATTAATACAGGGGACCTTCCCTAATTATTCTCAACTGATCCCAGAAAGATTCACCACGCGTGCAACATTACCAGTTCAAGATTTATTGAGGGCGACTCGTACTGCATCAGTTTTTGCAAGAGATGGTGCCGGAATCATACGGTTACACGTTCAACCAGGAGACCCAGGGTCGATTCAAATTGTGGCTCGGGCAGATGAAATCGGAGAGAATGCAGTTGATATGGATGCAACCGTCGAAGGAGAAGAAGCGAAGGTCGCTTTTAGCAGCAAATATCTAATGGATGTCTTAAGTGTCCTTTCCACAGATAAAGTTTCAATAGAAGTTACGACTCCTTCAAGCCCAGGCGTTTTTCGCCCGATAAATTCCGATAGTTACGTTCATGTTATTATGCCAATGTTTGTACAATGGTAATAACATTTCGTTGTTTTCCTATTTCCCATTAAGAACCCAATGGCGTTAGCGAGTATAATCTTGGTTTCCAAAGACCTAATTTCTATTTGGATCAGGAATTATTTGCGTCACCCGTTACGGGTTGGGGCAATTCTCCCTAGCGGCAACTCATTAAGTCATCTTATGGTAGCCGATATTCAGCCTTCTTCTCAGGGATATGTTGTGGAATTAGGACCGGGGACTGGATCCTTTACAAAAGCTTTAGTTAATCAAGGGGTCCCAGAAAATCGGTTAATTCTGATCGAAAGTGCCAAAGAATTTGTCTCTCATTTAAGGCGCGTTCACCCTACTGCAACCGTTATACATGGTAATGCTGAAGATATTGAATACCATATTGGGTCCCTCGGAATACGAAATATTGACCATGTCGTTTCAGGTATCCCTCTTGTTTCTTGTGGCGAAGATACAAGGGAAAAAATTTGTGAGGGCGTATTAAATTTAATTAATCGAGGTGGTTCTTTTGTACAAGTCACCTATTTCGGGTTTTGTCCGATTCCTCAAAAACTTATTAGCAAGTACAATTCCAAAAGGATTTTTTCCGGGGCTGCCAAGTGGAATTTCCCTCCTGGATTTGTCTGGAGGATAAAGAAGGATATCTAACCGTTTGCGAACCCAAGAGGGGTGCTTAAAAAGATTACCTGTAATACGTAAACCAAACAATTGAATATGTATATCGAATCATCATCTAGGAAAAAGTCGGAACATAAACTTGATGGAAGGGAAATAAAAGTTGGGAATCGAAGCTCTCACGTATGATGAAGATGGGAACTCTTATTATTCTGGTACCGAGAGGGGATGGGATAATTGGGTCAGTGCTACGGCAACCCGGAATTATGTTCTTAATGATCCAATTTTAGATTGGCTGTCATATTACGGGGTTAACAACGGGTTTCGTAGGGATTTTGATTTCCCCGGATATGATCCTAGAACTGAATTTGCTCAATATATCATGAGAAAAGGTAGAGAATTTGAGGGGGCCATCACCACCTACCTAAAGACACTGATTCCAATCACTGAGATCCATTTTTCTCCTAGGGAAACTAGGAATCTTGCTGCCGCACAGAATACCTTTGAAGCGATGTGTAGAGGTGATTGTGCTATTTCGCAAGGAGTCTTGTGGGATGCGGAGCACAGAACTTACGGACGCCCAGATTTATTGATTAGGAGTGACGTGTTGGCTCATTTGTTTCCTAATTTGATAAACCCGGCTGAAGTAGGGATTCCGGCCAAAGACCTACCGGGGTTGGGGTGCCATTACAGGGTTTTGGATATAAAGTTTAGCACGTTGAGGTTTTCTTCATCTGGGGCACTGCGGGATACAGAAGGTTCTCTTCTTGCTTATAAAATTCAAGTTTTTATTTACAATCAAGCCTTGGGTAGATTACAAGGCTATCTTCCAGAAGAATCATATCTTTTGGGGAGAGGGTGGGAACAAACGGTTAGCAAGGAAACGTATCGGGGGACGAATTCGATGGATAAGTTAGGAATTGTTCCTCAGGAGCATGTCACTTCTTCAAGAGGTTCCTTGAAATTGATTTGTGAGGAGGCTCTGTCTTGGGCTCGGAAGGTGCGTTCTTTTGGATCTGAATGGGATCTCTTCCCTCAACCATCCACTCCGGAATTATGGCCGAATATGACCTCAATTTCAGACCATCCTTGGCATCGAGCAAAGCAAGAAATCGCCAATCAACTTAATGACCTTACTTTAGTTTGGCATGTAGGGTTTGCTGCTCGCTTAAAGGCTCATCAATCAAATGTTACAAGTTGGACTGACCCGGCATGCAACTCTTCAGTTTTAGGGGTCACTGGACTAAAAACAGCTCCCATCCTTGATTCTATCCTTCAAGCGAATAGAGCCATTGGAGGCCCAGTTCTTTCACCGGAATGCCTGGTAATGGTAGGGGAAGAATGGGAAAACGGGACCCCAGTAGAATTTTTTGTAGATTTTGAAACCGTCAGCGATCTCGACGATGATTTTACTGAGATTCCGAATAAAGGCGGTCAACCTCTTATTTTCATGATTGGGTGCGGATACCTGGAGAATAATGCATGGAAATGGAAGGGATTCACAGTGGATGCTCTCACTCAAGATTCTGAAAAAGAGATAATTGATCAATGGTTATCCTATATGAATCAAGTCAAGGAATCCTTAGATCCCTTTGGAGAAGAACCACTAGTGTATCATTGGTCCAATGCAGAGCAAAGTACCTTTGAATCCGCATTCAACTCAGTGAAAAAAAGACACCCTAATGAGCAATGGCCTGAAATACGTTGGTATGATTTCCTTAGCCGAGTGATCCGTCAACATCCGATTATCGTATCGGGATCGTTTGGATTTGGGTTAAAATCTATCGCTACGGCAATGCATAAGCATGGCTTGATTGAGACTGTCTGGGAAACTGGCCCGACAGATGGTCTCGGGGCAATGGTTGGTGCATGGTGGAGCTTTGAAGAGGCTAAGCGGTTGAGTTGCGACATGCGAGATATCGATCTAATGGATGAAATACTTAAATATAATGAGATTGATTGTAAGACTATGATGGAAATAATCGTGTACTTGCGCACTTTGATAGTAAAAGACCCGAATTCGGGTTTGAAGACAAAAAAACAGGAACTTTGATAAAGACCGTTACTATCCATGGAACTTTCCTCAATGGATTGCTCCCCTTAAAACACGTATCCTGGCCTGCTAGGAATAAAATTCTTCTACCGCTAAACCAGTTGGGATGACGTAACCCAATTGGACTAATCATTCATGGAATAGTGGACAGAGACGCTTTGTGACGTTATTATAGCGTCATGGAAAATTCATCTGGCAAAGTATTTAGATTGACTTTAAATGGAGTGAGCCTAGAAGCATTAGAGACGTCACAATACTTGGATGTGGCGATTCAACTAATTCGAGCACGAAAGTTTGAATTAGAAAGGGATGATTCTTCCCTTTTTCCGTTATCTAAAAAAGCGGAGAAAGCCGAGGAGGATATCTTACCTCATGGAGGAGAATTGCCCCATCCTACCCCCAGGGATGAATTTTCGGGAGTTAAGAAGTCTTCCCAAGGGAGGTGGTTCAGGGATAGGTTCCTAAAAGTCCGATTCGGTGATGGAAATGTTTCTGTTTTACGTTCTCTTGATGAATTGAAAACCTTTATTGGTCAACGTGGCCTGACACCCCATCCTCGGGGTGACGCTTCCATGTTAATATGGCAATTGCGAAATAGGTTAGGTCTTGAAGCCACACCAATTACACCGGATGATTAATTAAAAATTGGGATTCCTGATAGGGCGTCAAAGAGTGGTTGGGTTCCTCTGTGTGAGAGATGGATCCGCAAATGTCTCTACAAATTTGGATGTTTAGTAAACCATGAATTGTCCTGCTCATAAGCTTGACCGATACGCATCAATTTCCCTTCTTGATAAGGCTTGGCCGCGAGTTGGAACCCAATTGGGAAACCAGAACTAGTAAAACCACACGGGATTGATATCGCAGGCAATCCAGTTAGATTAAATGGCTGGGTAAACCTGGTTACAGTACTCCGTAAATCTACGTTTAGCCCCGACACTAGAACTTTTTCAGCTCCAATAGCGGGTGCTTCTATGGGCATCATTGGGAGGAATATTGCGTCCAGATGTTCCATCCTTTCTAATAGTTGTTGGCGAATTTTTTGTTGAATTTCTTTTGCTTTGAGGTATTCTGGTCGAGTTGTGCGGAGCCCTAACTGCAAACGTTGAAGAACATTCTCCCCAAAATCGTGGGGACGGCTATCTAAATTATCTTTATGGTATTCACTAGCTTCTCTGGAAATTATCGTTATGTTGGGTTTTAGGGTTTCTTTCATAAAGGGGAATTCGACATTGTCTTGGATAATCGCCCCCAACTTATTCAACGTGTGGAGTGCCTTGTCCAGGGCTGATCTAATTTCTTTATCCACCGGAACAATATAATCTCCACTTAAAACGCCAATCCTCATTCCCTTCATGCCGAGTGAAAGTTCTCGAGAAAAATCAGGTACGGGTAGATTCTTTGAGGTGTTGTCATCTGGGTCGTAACCTGCAATCTCTTGGAGAATGAGCGCACTATCTTCCACCGTACGCGTCATTGTGCCAACATGGTCGAGTGACCATGAGAGGGGGAATACCCCATTTCTACTTACTCTACCGTAGGTAGGCTTAAGTCCGACAATCCCACAGAAACAAGCAGGAATCCGAATGGATCCTCCTGTGTCGGACCCTAAGGCCCCTGCGCATAATCCTGCACCCACAGCGGCACCTGAGCCACCGCTTGAGCCGCCAGTTATCCTATCTGTTCCCCAGGGATTGCGAGCCGGTCCGTAGTGAGGATTGGCGTTAGTGATACCGAAGGCGAATTCATGCATATTTAACTTTCCAAGTAAAATAGCTCCGGCGCGTTTAAGTCGTGAAACTACGTAAGAATCGCTGCTAGGAATTCTGTCCTTAAATATTTTGCTTCCGACGGTGGTTAAGATTCCCTTGGTGTCAAAGAGATCTTTCAAGGCAATCGGGACTCCATGTAGTGCTCCTTGGTACTTACCCAGCAAAATTGCTTTCTCTGCATCTCGTGCTTGGGCAATGGCGTGGTCAGCCGTCACGGTTAGGTAAGCATTTACTATTGGATTGAGTCGTTCTATACGTTTAAGGTAGGTCTCAGTTAACTCAAGTGGGGAAATTCGTTTAGAGGCAATCTCTCTAGCTGTTTCTGCGATACTTAAATAATGGAGGTCGGTTTCTCTCATCAAACAATTCCTAAATATTGGTTATTTGATTATCAGCCCACCGTAGCTTTATATTTGGCAGTCAGATATGGAAGGTTGATTCATTAAATTAGAAGACTTTTCAGTGTCCTAGAAAGGGATTGGCTAATCCCTGGCAGAGCAGATAGTTCACCTTCTGATGATTTTGAGATTCTTTCGATGCTTCCAAAATGGGCGAGAAGAATTTTCTTACGTTTGGGGCCAAGTCCGGGCACAGAATCCAGTCGAGATGCTAAGGATCGTTTTGATCGAATATTCCGGTGGTAGGTAATTGCAAACCGGTGAGCTTCATCCCGAATCCTTTGTAAAAGAAATAATCCTTGGGTATTTCTTGGAAGTGTTACAGGCTCGGGCATCTCAGGGGTAAACAATTCTTCATTTTCCTTTGCTATTGAAGCCAATGGGATAAAATTAGTTGTGATACCTAATTCCAAGAATACCTGATGTACAGCTGAGAGGTGGCCTTTACCTCCGTCAATAAGTACCAAATCAGGTACCATTCCCCAGGATAACGAATCCAATCCATTCTGATCATTTTCTGAGGCTACGATATCATTAAGGTTTTCTTGAAATTTGGAAAGACGAGTGAATCGCCTTCTTAGTACCTCTTTCATCATAGCGTAATCGTCCACCGAACCAATTGTTTTCACTTTGAAACGTCTGTAATGTTTCCGGTCCGGCATTCCTGCTCGGAAAACGACCATACTTCCCACAGGGTTGGTTCCTTGAATATTGGAGATATCGTAGCATTCTATTCTTTTCGGTTCTCTCGGTAGATTTAATGCCTCTTGGATTTCGGTCATGGCTGTACTTGCGGAAGTTTCCTTGGAAATCCGTCTGGCCTTGAAGTTTTCTAAACCCTGATTCGCATTCTCAGTGGCCATTTGGAGGAGTTTTCGCTTTGAACCTCTGGTAGGAGCCAATAACTTTATAGGGCCACCTCTTCGTTTTCGAAGGTACTCTTCGATTAAAAGGATCTCGGGTAATCGAAATTGTAAAAGGATAGTGGGGGGAATAAATGCCGTTCGATCATAAAATTGTTTTATAAAGCCTGAAAGAATTTCAGAGGATTCTTCTCCTGATGTTTCGACCATTGTAAATTGGTCTCTGTCGACCAATTTACCTTGACGGATGAAGAAAACTTCAACCCAAGCTTCCTCTTTATCTTCAGCTATTGCAATAACATCAATATCCTCTTTTTTGGAGGACACAACAATTTGTTTATCTGAGACTGATTTGATTGCTTGAATTTGATCTCTAATTTTCGCAGCTTTCTCGAATTCTAAATTCGAAGAGGCTGATTTCATGTCCGTTTGTAACTGTTTAGTTACATCTTCGGTGTGCCCTTCTAAAAATAGAAGGACTTGATCTATCACCTGACGGTACTCTATTTGGTTTACATAACCGACGCAGGGGGCTACGCAGCGATGGATAAAATATTCGAGGCAAGGGCGTGCATCTTTTCCTGTGATAGTCTTTGTGCACGAGCGGAATGGGAACAATTTGTTTAGTAGATTAACCGTTTTTCTGACTGAACCAGGGTTTGCAAATGGTCCAAAATAACGTGCGTTGTCGTTCTGGAAGTTCCTAGTGAAACTCACCAGCGGGAATGGTTCCGACAAATCGATTTTGATGTAGGGGTAGGTTTTATCGTCTTTAAGTCGGGTATTATACCTTGGATGGTGACGTTTAATCAGGGTGTTTTCGAGAATTAGAGCATCATTTTCCGAGTTAGTTACCATGTAATCGAAATCTGAAGCCAACCGGAGCATTCTCGCGATCTTTGGTTGAAGTTTATTCGATTGGGAGAAGTATGTCCGAACGCGATTACGGAGATTGGCAGCTTTTCCAACATACAGGAATCCCCCTGAAGCATCCTTGAATAGATAGACCCCCGGTTTATTTGGGATTACTGGAAGACGTTGCCGTAATTCAGCTTTGTTAGCCGTCATAGCGAGCATATGTTACCACAATAATTAACAAGCAGTTTCGCCCTGAGGGCTCCACGCTTATGTAATTAGGAATTGAAGGACGACTAGGGTTGCAATCATGAGTGTTCCTATGATTCCTATCCTTTGAATTTCCTTACGTAGCAAAGGATCATTGGGTATAGCAGTTTGCGTTCCTTGAGGATTCTGGGAGCGTTGAGGTTTTGAAGATGATGAGACGGTGGAAGAGGAAACATTGAGGGTTTGTTGTGATTCGTTTGGTTTTTCTAATACGTCGGTAGAACCTGCGTCTTTTGGCTCCTCAAGTCGTGTGTGGACAGGTTGGTTTGGAGCTCTTTTTACTTGTTCTCGCCGTTGGCGTCGGCTGTTACGATGGGCCGCTTCCGTAGACTTTGTTTTTTTGGGCATTTTATCCCTCCGTTGCATTTCTAAAGGATTTTTGGATACGACACTGTTAATTGAAATTACTGCCTTAAATAGGGAATCAGATACTACGGGC
The DNA here is from genome assembly GCA_964612825.1 of uncultured Dehalococcoidia bacterium. GTDB lineage: Bacteria > Chloroflexota > Dehalococcoidia > Lucifugimonadales > UBA1127 > CAZTCW01. The sequence goes on from CAZTCW010000001.1 coordinate 66,592, forward strand.
TCTCGGGTGAGCTTTTTCAAATTCTGAACGGATATGTGTATCAGTAAGATGTGTATAAATTTGTGTCGAGGCAATACTAGAGTGACCTAAAAATTCTTGAACTTGGCGTAAGGATGCCCCTCCCTGAAGCATGTGGGTTGCAAAGCTGTGGCGAAGGGTGTGCGGAGTCACAGGGGATTGAATACCAGCGCGCTGTGCATGGTCTTTCAAGATGAGCCAGAATCCTTGCCGAGTCAGTCGTTCTCCTCTGTGGTTAACGAATAGAGCAGGTTCTCCTGGATTTCCTGTTAGCTTAGGACGAGAGGCCTCGAGATAGGTAGTCACTGCGGCATTGGCAGAATCGTGTATTGGGATTAGGCGTTCTTTAGCACCTTTACCCATGCATTTTACATATCCTTCAGCAAGATTAATATCGTTCTTGTCCAGAGAAACCATTTCAGTGACTCTCATGCCAGTCGCGTATAAGATCTCTAACATTGCCTTATCCCGAATGCTCTCTGAGGATCCGTTAGAGCCAGCCGACCCAAGGAGCCTGTTGATTTCTTCTTCGGAAATTGGAGTTGGGAGGGTACGCCCAATTTTAGGAGCAGTTATATTATCGCCTGGATTTTCGGGAAGGATTCCCTCGTTTACGAGGAAGGCTAAAAAGGATTTAATGGAAGCTATTTTTCTTGCTAAGCTACTTCGGGTGTATCCCTTTTCCTGTAAATTTAATACAAAATTTGACAAAGTAGTTGAGTCAATTTGATTAACGTCATCTAAACTTCCGTAGGATATCAGATAATCCTCTAGTTGGTATAGATCGTTTCTATAGGCTTGGATCGTATTCCCTGAAAATCCTTTCTCAATCATGAGATAGTTCAAGAAGTCGTTGATTTGAGTTTTCATATACCTACCTAGGTTCCTAAATTCGCTGGTATTCTACCATAGTGAAGATATAAGTGTCCTTCGACGAGAGGATTTCCGGGAAATATTTTTGTGATTATCAATTGAAAACCAAATGCAATACGTTTTTCAAGGCAAGGTATTTTCGAGTTTTATCGATTTGCTAAATCGGATTTATAATCTTCGTAAGCTCTTTCGACATCAGAGTCGAGAGAAGAGATGATTGAAGCCGCGAAATAACCGGCGTTACGAGCCCCCCATACCCCAACGGCCATACAGGCGACGGGAACTCCCGGTGGCATCTGTGCGATTGTTAGGAGGGCGTCTATCCCTTTCAGATCGCTACTAGGAACAGGAATTCCTATTACGGGGAGTGTGGTCCATGCTGCAATCGCTCCCGGGAGTGCCGCTGACCCTCCGGCGGCCGCAATTAGAACTCTTATGCCCCGGTTCTTAGCAGAAGAGGCATAATCGGCCAGCCTCTTAGGAGTTCGATGAGCAGATAAAACTGAAAGTTCATAAGGTATCTTAAAATCGTTTAGTACCGATTCCGTTTGCTGGATGATGGTCTCATCAGACCGACTTCCTATTACTAAACCTACCAAAGGAGGATTGCTCGTACTTGTCATAACTCATTTTTCCTTTACAATAAATGTTATTTTCTGAAAAAGGGGCAAACTTTTCAAATAAAGAATCCCCAGGTTTCATTTGGCGGTCCTTTAGATATAACATGAATCGAAATCACAAACTTGATCTACTAACTGTAATTCCAAGCATTCCCGAGCCGATAGGAACCGATCCCTTCCGGAGTAAATATAGCGTATCCACCACCGTGGATTGTGCAGGCCGGTTCTTCGGTAAAAGAGTTCTCCTATCTTCTCCTTATACAGATCCGCTAATTTCAAATAATCCGCGAAAATTCGATGATCTTCCCCAGTAATTGACCAGGTACCACCGTGTAACATCATCGTAGAGAAAAATCCCATTGAGCGCTTGTCACCTGCTTGGGCAATTACGGCTCCCATTGAATAGGCGTAGCCTAGAACAACGGTGTCAACGGGAATACCAAAATCCCTTTTGATTTTATACATAATCTCCATAATTGAAAATCCGGCTCCAACTGATCCTCCACCCGAATTAATATAAACAGTAATTCGGCTGTTCGGATATTGCTGTAAACCAGTCGCCATTGCCAACATGGATTTTGCGAATTTCTCCGCTTCAACATCATGAATATCTCGGAGGAAATATATTCCAAAACGATCTAACATTCCTTGTCTTGGGGTTCCGGACTCGCGGGTTTCTTCGGTACTCTGGGCTTCTGTCATTTTTCCTCCTAATCCTTACTCATCAGAATTGATTATACCGATGTCAGTCCTGTAATGCGCTCCTAAGAATTTTACGTGCTTCACACCATTGTAAACCTTTTTTCTAGCACCATCGATCGATGGATCCGACGCCATAACGGTTAGAACTCTGCCCCCATTGGTAAGGAGTTGAAGAGAGTCACCGGAAGAGGACATCAAGGATTTAGTTCCAGCATGGAACACAATTGTATCTGTGGGAATTGTTTCTAGGCCAGTAATCGGCAATCCGGATTGAAATTCCCCAGGGTATCCTTCGGACGTCAGGACAACGGCTACACAGGCGTCGTTAGACCATTCTAAAGGATATGTCTGTAGCGAGCCCTTCGCTATGGCATAAAAAAGTTCAACCGGGTCAGATTTTAGTCGAGGCAATACCACGACGGCTTCGGGATCACCGAATCGGCAATTAAATTCCAAAACCTTTGGTCCTTCATCTGTAAGAATAATTCCTGCATACAATATTCCCATAAAGGGATTTCCGGTGCTTTTCATGGCATTAATTGTTGGAATCATAATTTCATCTCGAATAGAAGCCGATAAATCCTCAGTCCAAAATTCTGGAGGGCTATAACTTCCCATGCCTCCAGTGTTAGGTCCAAAATTCTCATCCAATAATCGTTTATAATCACAGGCAGCGATTAGAGGAGAAAGGTAGTTTCCATCGGTTAATCCGAATACACTGACTTCTCTGCCAGAAAGAAATTCTTCGATCAATATACGATTTCCGGCAGATCCGAATTCTTTTGCAACCAAAAACTTGTCAACTGTACTCATTGCTTGGTCTAGGTTTTCACAAATTACCACCCCTTTTCCGGCTGCTAATCCATCGACTTTAATTACAAGTGGTAATGTAGCGGATTGTATAAAATCCTTAGCCAATTTTGGAGAGCTGAAAATTGTGGCTGCCGCCGTTGGAATATTATGGTCATTCATCAGTTTTTTGGAAAACGCTTTCGAGGTTTCGATTTGGGCGGCATTTTGTGTTGGCCCCACTATCAGCAATTTCTTTTCGTGGAAAAAATCCACTATTCCTTCCGATAATGAAATTTCTGGCCCGACAATGGTAAGATCGATATTGTAGTCTCTTACTGCATTTGCAAGTTCCTCAATATCGGTGGCAGGGATTGCTAAGTTTTTTGCCAAATTTGCGGTTCCAGCATTCCCGGGAGCTACATAAAGATTGTTTGTAAGTTTACTCTTCCGTAAACTCCAGAGGATAGCGTGTTCGCGGCCTCCGCTTCCGATCACTAAAATGTTCATTGATTTCCTACTTGGGGAATGTTGGGCTTCAGATCGTACTATGATATTTAGTCGGTGAAGCGACAGTCTAGAACTGAGAAATTTGTATCACCTATTACGTCTATTGGCAAGAAGAAAAGTAAAATTTGAGTTCGGGAACGATCCATTTCTGGACAAATCCATTGTGAATACAGAATCCTAAGGAAATTCTTTAGGTTTTACTCCCACTCGATGGTTCCTGGTGGCTTAGAGGTAATGTCGTACACAACTCTGTTAACTTCTGGAACTTCATTAATGATTCTTGAAGAAATCCGTGCTAGGACTTCATAGGGTAATCGAGCCCAATCGGCAGTCATGGCATCATCCGAGGTGATTGCTCTTATCGCGACCATAAATCCGTAAGTTCTTTGATCCCCCGATACTCCCACGCTTCGAGTATCCGTTAAGACAGCGAAACTTTGCCAAAGTTCCCTGTAAAGATTTGCCCCTTTTATTTCATCAATCACTATCCAGTCGCAAGCCCTTAGAATCTCTAATTTATCAGGGTTAACTTCACCGATAATCCGAATGGCTAGGCCTGGTCCTGGAAATGGTTGACGTAATACCATATCCTCTGGTAACCCCATTGATAACCCTACTTCTCGTACTTCATCCTTAAATAGATAACGGAGGGGTTCAACGAGAGATAGACGCATAGTTTCAGGTAGCCCTCCAACGTTGTGATGTGTTTTTATTTTCGCCGCGGCTTGAGTTTCTCGAGGGCTACTTTCAATTACGTCTGGATACAAGGTTCCCTGTGCAAGGAAATCCACCTGTTCCATATCATCTGCTGCCTCTTCGAATACCCGGATAAAAGTCTCGCCAATAATATGTCGTTTCTTTTCCGGGTCAATTACACCCTTTAAAGCGTTTACAAATCGGGCTGATGCATCGACATGAACTAGGTTCAATTCCATCCCAAGTTTAAAGGTTTTCATAACTCTCTCAGGCTCTTCTCTCCTGAGTAGCCCATTATTGACAAAGATGCAGGTTAATTGATCTCCAATTGCTTTATGGATCAGTGCGGCAGTGACAGCAGAATCAACCCCCCCTGATAATGCGCATATGACTTTCCCGCTCCCAACTTGTTCTCTAATGCGCTCTGTACTTTCGGTAATAAAATTCTTTGGGGTCCAATTGGCAGTACATTGGCAGATTCGATAAAGAAAATTCTCTATGATTTGTTTCCCCCCGGGTGTGTGTACTACCTCTGGGTGAAACTGGATCCCTATCATGCCAGAGTCGTTCCCTGCAACGGCGATTGGGGAATTTTCGGTATATGCTAAGGCCTTAAACCCGGGAGCTAGTTCTAACACTTGATCTCCATGACTCATCCAGACTGGGATAGAGGAATCGAGGTTTTCGAAAATTGGATGGTTGTGATGATTTTGATGGAGAACCGCATGTCCGTACTCTTTTACGTTCGCTCCAGCTACCTTTCCTCCTAATTGATATGCCATGGCTTGCATTCCGTAACAAATCCCTAGGGTGGGTTTACCGCTCTCGAATACGAACGATGGGATTTGGGGCGCCTCCTGGTCATAAACACTAGAGGGGCCACCAGATAATATGAATCCTTTAACATTAAGGTGGTCCAATTGTTTCATTGTGGTTTCAGGAGGGAAAATCTCACAATAAACCTTAGCTTCTCGAACCCGCCTAGCTATAAGCCGGCTATATTGAGACCCGAAATCTAGGATCACAATGGCTTCGTTACTGCCTCTGGGGAATTCTTCATCTCCTGTAACTTGGCCACGTTTTTCATTAGCGATTTCCAGATACGCGGAAACCTCAAGGTCGTCACTTGTGGCTACACGCCTGCTACTTTTTGGATTCACCAATTTATCTACTTCTCCTAGAGAATGAAAGGCCGGGGTGCTATGGAGATTAGCACCTATGCTATACTGGGTCAAGGAAAATTCACATCTATAATGTAGGATTCCCTGTAAGTTTTATGGCAGGGAAAACCACGTAAAAATTTTTCCAGTTACGGAGCGTCTTGCGGGTGCCTTTCGAAGCGAATGGAAGAGACTTTGGCCGGTCACAAATTTCTGCAGCCTGTGAAGTTCTAAAAAAGGGTGGGGTAGTCGTTACTCCAACCGACACTCTTTATGGATTAGGAGCTGACGCATTTAATCCATTGGCAGTAGCAAGAGTTTTTCGCATAAAAGGTAGATCATTGAACCTTCCTTTACCAGTTTTTCTTGATTCATACGAAGCTCTTCCTTTAGTCACTGGTCAGATTTCAGATTTGGCCTGGAAATTAGGGAAGATGTTTTGGCCCGGAGGGTTGACGTTAGTGGTTCCAAAATCCGAGGCCGTTCCTTCAATCCTTACTGCATCTGGATCAACCCTTGGTGTTCGCGTTCCTGACCACGAAATACCGCGGGCTTTAGTTCAACAATTAGGGAGACCTATAACGGGCACTAGTGCTAACGTGAGTGGGGAGCCTGATATTGTATCTTCTTCAGAAATACAGTTGAAACTTGGACAGGAAGTGGACATGATTTTAGAAGGGGAACTACCTAACCCTCCACTTCCTTCGACTGTAGTCGATTTAACCGGTGAGGTGCCGAAGGTTGTTCGACTGGGAGCGGTAAGTCTATCCGAGCTTTCTGAGTATTTTTCGGTAGAGTAACTCATTTGTAGTCTAATTGAGTAATGTTAGGGGTTAGCAATTTCATGGAAGATATGAATGTACTTTCCAGATTACAGGAACGGGTAGAATCTTCTATAAAAAGCTTATTGGCGGATAAACCGGAGTTTCTTTATCGAATGATGGAATATCAGTTTGGCTGGGCTGATGAAAATGGGCAGGCGGTTTCTGGTTATCTCGTCCATCGGGCTCATTCACTCTTTTGTATGTTTATTAGCGACCTTTTATTGGGAAATCCAGATAGGGCCACTCCTGCAGCAAATGCTGTCGAGCTTGTGCAGGAATTCTCTCAAGTTCACTACGATATCCAATCTGCCAATCCCGAGAGCCGAAGGCGTCCAACTGTCTGGTGGATTTGGGGCCATGCACAAGGAATTAACGTGGGGGATGGTCTATATGCGTTGGCCCGATTGGAGTTATCTCGGTTGAGAGAGGTAGGCCTAAACGATGCCAAAGTGCTGGAAGCTTTCCAGTTCCTAGATGAATCATGCTTGGATTTGTTCCAAGCTCAATTCGAGGAAATCTTATTAGAAGAAAAAATGAATATCAGTAAATTAGATTATTTACGTATTGCTGAATCAAGGACTGGTTCTCTTTTTGGGGTTTCGGGTCAGCTTGGGGCTCTAACTGCGAATTCAGATCCCCAAACGATATCAGCTTGTTACAAGGCTGGGAGAAAACTGGGCTTAGCATTCCAGATATTAGAGGAAATTAAGTCCTTATGGGGTGATCGGCAGCGTCCGGAGCCAGATCCCAGGTTGTTAAATAAAAAAAGGATATTTCCTGTTATCTTTACTTTGGACCATGCCGAACCTAGTATAAAAAGGGAGTTGGGTGGTCTATATTTTAAGCGAGTCTTGGAGCCAAGCGACCTTCAGCGTGTCGTAGAAATCCTAAACTCCGTCGACGCCTATAATAATTGCCGAGAAGTGGTGGGCTCAGCCTTTAAAGAGGCTTGTGATTTTTTGAGGCCGTATAGTCAATTAAATGATAACACGGATAATGTGAATCAAGTTCTCGCAAAGATTATAGGGTTCGACACTTAATTAGGGCATCAAGGGGAGCGAGGCGTTGGATTTAAATTCTATCAAAAATGTGGAGTTGAGTGGCAAAACAACCCTCGTCCGGGTGGATTACAACGTTTCCGTTAAAGAGGGCATAATCTCGGATGATTCTCGGTTGCGGGCTACCTTGTCCACCATCAGTTACCTTCGAGAAAACGGAGCTAAAATAGTCCTGTGTTCGCATCTCGGTCGCCCTGACGGGAAAGTTGTTGAGGAACTTAGATTGACCCCGGTCGGGAACCGACTAAGTATCCTTCTAAATCAACCCGTCCAATGTTTGCCGGATGCAATCGGGGGAGATGTTCGGGATAAGATTCATTCACTCAAACCTGGGGATATCTTGCTACTTGAAAATCTGAGATTTTACCCGGGAGAGGAAAAGAATGATGAGGAATTCTGTAAATTATTAGCCGAACCTTTTAATCTGTTTGTCAATGATGCTTTTGGTACAGCTCATCGTGCTCACGCATCAACCTATGGTGTTACCGCTTTACTTCCCTCATATGCCGGATTTTTATTGGAACGAGAAGTGGAGATGTTATCCCAAGTGATCCAAGACCCCAAGCGTCCTTTGGCAGCTGTTATGGGCGGTGCAAAGATTGGAGATAAGATCCCTTTAATCCAAAATTTACTTTCTAAAGTGGATACATTTATCATTGGAGGGGGAATGGCTGCCACATTTTATTTTGCCCAGGGACTTTCTGTCGGTGGATCATTGATTGAGGAGAATTATTTGGACTTAGTGAAAGAGATTCTTCTTGAAGGAAAAGAAAAAGGAGTAAAATTTTGTTTTCCTTCCGATGTTGTAATTGCGAAAAATCCCAAAGCCGGAGTTGAAATTAAAATCTGTCAGGCTAATGAAGTACCGCATGAATGGAACATTTTTGATATCGGCCCACAAACTATAGGCGAATTTGGTAGTGCCCTGCGAGGTATCAAAACAGTTCTCTGGAACGGTCCCATGGGTATTTTTGAAATTCCTGAATTCTCAAAAGGAACGAATGAACTTGCTAAAATAATTGGCTCCCTGCCAGGTGCCACGACTATTGTAGGCGGTGGTTCAACAGTGGAGGCAATAACCTCTATTGGCCTAGAAGAGGAATTTACTCATGTTTCCACCGGTGGTGGCGCTTCGTTAGAGTTCCTGGAAGGCCAGATTTTACCCGGGATAAAACCGTTATATAAATGATGGGGAGTAGACATGATTGATTTCCCAGATCTAAATGAAATTGTCAGTTCCACACCTTCAAAAATCGTGATGTTGGTCATTGATGGATTGGGTGGATTGCCTCACCCAGAAACAGGTATATCAGAGTTGGAGGCTGCTAATATCCCAAATTTAAACGCTCTGGCTGGGAAAAGTGCCTGTGGATTGACAACTCCAGTCCTTCCTGGAATAGCCCCAGGAAGTGGCCCAGGCCATTTAGGACTCTTCGGGTACGATCCAGTTAAATACCTTATCGGTAGAGGTGTTCTTGAAGCGTTAGGGATTGGGGTCGAATTAGGAGAAAAAGACGTTGCTATTCGAGGTAATTTCTGCACATTAGATGAGGAAGGCCGAATCTCCGATAGGAGAGCTGGTCGGTTGAGTTCTGATGAAGCGATACCACTTTGTAAGGAATTAAATTCTATCAGCATTCCAGGGGTTGAAATTTCAGTGTATCCAGTTAAAGACTACCGTATAGCATTGGTATTGAAGGGAGAGGGGTTAACTGACCAAGTTTCAGAAACCGATCCAGGGCGTTTGGGATTACCACCAGTTGAATGTCGTCCGACTGGTGACAATGGGGGGAAAACAGCAGATGTGGTGAATACTTTCTTACTAGAAAGTCGAAAAATCCTGAAGAATCATCACAAGGCGAATACTGTGCTCCTCCGAGGATTTTCAAAATTGCCTGATTTGCCCTCAATGGCGGATCGATATTGCCTTAATCCAGCTGCTATTGCTGCTTATCCTATGTATAGAGGGTTGGCAAGCCTCGTTGGGATGAAGGTTATTGACACAGGAACCGAGTTCTCGCAAGAACTTGAAACCCTGCGTAACCATTTCGGCGATCACGATTTTTTTTACATTCATTACAAACCAGCAGATGCAGCGGGTGAAGACGGCGATTTTTCCGCTAAAGTTAAGGCGCTAGAGACCTTGGATACCTATATTCCAGAGCTGATGGAACTTTCTCCTGATGTATTTATTGTAGCGGGAGACCATGCGACTCCCTCTGTTTTAGCTTCACACAGTTGGCACCCGGTACCATTTCTAATTAATTCAAAATTGACAACGGGAGAAGGTATTAAAGCCTTCAACGAGAAAGATTGTGTAATGGGTTCCATTGGTCAAATCTCTGCTACTCATTTGATGTTGTTAGCGTTAGCCAATGGAGATAAGCTAACAAAGTTTGGACCATAGAAGCAGTAGTTCTTATCGCGTCTCGGGCTTTTATAACATTCCATCAGGAGGAATACGATGAACAAGTCTCTAGTCGTAGGTAACTGGAAGATGAATTGCGGGTTAGAAGAAGCAATAACCTTGGCCAAAGAGATTTCGAAAGCCCTAAACGAGTTAAAAGGCGTGGAAATTGTTCTTTGTCCGCCATACCCGTATCTTTTTGCTGTAAAAAACGAGATCGAGAATTCATCCATCCGTTTAGGCTCCCAGAACCTTTATTGGGAGGAAAAAGGTGCTTTTACAGGTGAGATATCGGTCACAATGATTTCAGAAATTTGTGAATATGTAATAATCGGTCATTCCGAGAGACGTCAGATATTTGGTGAAACCGACGAAATTGTCAATAAAAAATTATCGTCCGCGATTAGGTTTGGGATATCGCCAATTCTTTGTGTTGGAGAAAATTTAGTTCAACGAGAAAATGGAGAAGCCGCCAGTGTAGTTAGTAGGCAAATTGAGGCAGGCTTGGATGGAATCCAATCACCTGACGGTTTAGCTGTGGCCTATGAGCCAATCTGGGCCATTGGGACAGGAATCCCTGCGACTCCAGAAATTGTTAGCGAAGTTATGGGCGGTACGATAACTAAAACTCTCAATAAATTATACGGAGAAGAAAGAACAGCCCAGATACCTCTTCTTTACGGAGGAAGTGTATCAGGCCAGAACATTGAATCATTTGCGGCCCTCGATTGTATCAATGGCGCATTGGTGGGGGGTGCGAGTTTACGTTCAAACGAATTTTCAGATATTGCATCCATTACATCCCGCGTAAAAACTAGTGGCTAACTCCCAAATCAAGGGTCGAATCCTCGCCGTAATAGGTCCGACCGGAGTTGGGAAAAGCAATCTTGCCTTTAGTTTAGCCGAATCCTTTGATGGTGAAATCGTTAATGCTGATAGCCGTCAAATTTATAAGGGACTGGATATAGGAACTTCAAAGCCTTCCATCGAGGAACGCCTCTCGATACCGCATCACCTTTTTGACATAATTGATCCCGATGAAGAATTCAGTTTGTTTTCGTTTTTGGAATTGGTTCAAATTACACTTCAGGATATTCTTCGAAAGAAAAAACTTCCCATTTTAGTTGGGGGTTCCGGACAATACATTTGGGGGGTTCTAGAAGGATGGAAAACTCCACCAGTTCCCCCAAACACCATCCTGCGAGAAGAATTAGAAGAGCGTGCCCGGCAATGGGGAGCAAATTATTTACATCAACAGTTGAAGAGGGTCGACCCCATTTCTGCAGAAAAAATTTTGCCAGGTAATGTGCGGAGGGTAGTTCGGGCCCTTGAGGTATTCCAAACGATTGGAATACCCTATTCCTTCTTTCAGAAAAAGCAGGGGTCGATTTATAACCAATTGATAATTGGTTGCGCTCCGAATTCGCGATCGGAATTGTTGGCTTCTATTGATAAACGAATTCATTCCATGCTGGCTTCGGGTTGGTTAGAGGAAGTCAAAATGCTGAAACTCAAAGGATATTCCTTCGAACTTCCTTCTTTTTCTACTATGGGCTATCGAGAACTTTCTCTGGTATTGAGCGGAGAGCTCTCTTTGGATTCAGCTATTGAAAAAATTAAGATTGCTCATCGTCGCCTTATCAGACGTCAGGGAAGTTGGTTCAAGGAGGGTGATACGCGGATAAACTGGATTACGTTAGACCCTCAAGGAATAAATTCTATTTGGGAGAGGGTCGAATTTTTCCGGGACCAGCCTTAAATTACCATTCGGGGGTCTAGGCGTTCGTCGAGTTTGCACGAAAATTACATTTAAAGGCTTTTTAGACATACCAATCCTAAGAAAAAAGATACTGTTAGTTGCTCTATATTAATTTGAAATTCCTTAATGTCTCTTTTTCCCTCAACAAAACAAACGAGGCCTTTTGCAGTAAGGTTATTGTAGGATGTGAAGCTCTCTGCATCTTTGTGTGAATGCGGGAACAATTTCTTTAAAGTCCCCGATAACTCCAAATTTTGCGGCACTAAAAATATTGGCATCCCTATCAGTATTTATTGCTACAATTGCACCAGACCCTTCACATCCTGCTAGATGTTGCGGCTGTCCAGAAATTCCTACAGCAAAATACAATTCAGGGGCCACGATTTTTCCAGTTTGTCCAATATGATAAGAGTTTGGTACTAATCCGGCATTTACAGGAGGCAGGGAGGAACCCACGGTTCCTCCGAGGACCGTTGCCATTTCATGCAAAAGTTCGAATCCTTCTTTCCCTCCCACTCCAAGTCCTCCTGCAACAATAATTCTTGCCTCTTCCAAGGATATATCTTTGTCCGTAGGATATACGACCCGATCGATTATTTTGACTTTGGGTTGAATTGTTTGGGCTTCTATTGGGATTATTGAGATAATGGCTTCCCTAGAGGGTGAATGAGTAGCCAATGGGGCTGAGTTTGGCTTAAGCGTTGCCATTTGTGGGGAAGAATTATTTGAGACCGTATTTAATCTTAAATTACCACCAAAAACTGGTCGTGTGTGCACTAATGATTTGGAAGTTGGGTCAATCGTTAAGTCAACACAATTGGTTGCAAGGCCGCATTTAAGGTGGCCGGCTATAAGTGGTGCGATGTCTCTTCCAAAAAATGTCTGACCAAACAAGAAAATATTAGGAGCCAGAGAATTTACCAGCTCTACTAAGTATTTAGCATATGGTTCTGGGTGATAATCCTTTAGACTGGGGTGATCAAGGATATATAATTTCTCAAATCCGTATTTGGTCAATTGAGTTGAATGATGGCTAAGGTTATGGCCAATGAGGATAACGCATAATTCCTCATCAAGCGCGTCAGCAAGTTCTCTGCCTTTAGAGATTAGTTGTAACGTAATAGGGGAGATTTGGGTATTTCTTGTCTCTCCTACAATGTAAACCCCTTTAGGATTTCCCATAATTTCCGCCCTTTATAAGAAATAAATTTAACGAGGAATGAGTATTTCGGCTATTTAAATCATGTATTCTTCATGTATTATTTCGGCTAATCTCTTCCCCATAGATTCAGGAGATCCTGCTTCAATGAACGTACAGGTTTGATTAGGTTTCGGGGGAATGAACAACTTTTTTCCATTCAGTAACGGTTTGTACACATCGGTTGGTTGAAGGCCTAAATCTGATGAAGACCATTCGGGGATAGTGGCCCGTGCCGCCCTGATTGTTCCCATCCCGCTCCGAAGACGTGGGATACCGCCTTCGTCTCCCACCGTAACCAATAAAGGCGTAGGCGCCTCGAGAATTTCATCACCGTCCTCAAACGAGCGTTGTACTCTAACGCCTCCAGGAGCGGGTTCAATTTTCTTTGCTACATTTATCAAAGGAATGTCCAAATTTAAGGAGATCAGAGGACCCACTTGGCCGTAATCTAGGTCGGCCGCTTGCATACCGCACAGGATTAGATCATATTCACCAAGCACCTTAATCACACTACTTAGTACTTGGGCCTTTCCAAAACTGTCTAATTCCCCAAACTCGTCGTCTTTAATAAGTATTGCTTCGTCAGCGCCCATTGCGAGTGTGTGTCGTAAAACCTCTTTGGCTTTGGGAGGCCCTAAAGTTATTGTTGTAATAATTGAGGCTTCCTCGTCCTTAATTTTCAACGCTAATTCAAGCGCGTATTCGTCGAAAGGGCTTAGTACAAAAGGAGTATCTGGAGGTAAGGTTAGTTCCCCGTTTAGGAGGTTGGATTCGAAAAAAGATAACGGTAAACGTGGATCTAATACCATCGCTGCGCAAAGTATAATTTTCATAAAATTTCCTTGTTAGACAAAAGTGCCTAGGTTAGCCTTGTTGATATGAAATTCCCTTCCCTCCCCTAGGATAATTCCATTCTAGCCCTTGATTGCCACAAACTAACAAACAACTGCCGCATTCAAGGCATCCTTCGTAAGAGAATACAATTGCGGAATCAACTAATTCAAAACAACCTGCGGGGCAGATGTAAATACAAGATTGAAATTCGCAATCTTTACATTGTTCTGGTTTCAGGACGATGTGAGGTTTTTCGTCCACATGATAGATATTCAATGATAGTCGTTGTGCGATTGGGCCTCGGGAAAAATTTACCACGTTCGAGCTCCTTTTATACCGTCGCGAATGATATTCCAAAGAGAGATTCGTCCTTTTTTCTCCTCTTTGATAACTTTCCATAACGGTTTTCTGGGATTCCCTTTCGGATAAAAGAAACGTTCCAAAGATCCACAAATTATTTCTGGGTATGTGGAGTACAGTCGTGGGTTACTGAGAAAGTTGGGAGCATGCCGAAAAGTTTGAAGATCTTGGATGACAAAAGATTCGTCTAGTAATTTAGAGTAGCGGCTCAGGGACGTGCTAGAAAAATCGTTATCATTTTTGGCCAATATTACTGCTTGGCCCGCTATCATTCCGGAGGCCAGCGCAAAATTGTTACCTTCAAGGATAATCCCGGCGGCGAGTACAAAGCCTGCCGCATCTCCGGCTACTAGGATTCCATCACTATACAATTTTGGACTCATTGCAAGGCCGTGTTCTGGAATAAGGTGGGCTGAATACTCGATGGGTGTGGCGCCCCGGATCAAAGGTGCAATTGTGCTGTGTTGTTTGAAATTTTCTAAAAGGTCTACGATTCGTTGTTTGCTGTCAATTAGGGATTGGGCTTGCACGATAATCCCGAGCGATAAACTATCCTGGTTTGAATACAGGAATCCCCCTCCTTGAACATTTTTTGTAAAACTTCCTATGAATTCATGAGCAAATCCAGACCCATCAGCCAATGAAAATCTTTCTTCAATAGTTTCCTTTGGTAATTTTAGAACTTCCTTTACTCCTAAACTTACTTCATTAGTTTCGAGTTCTTGCCGTAATCCTGCCTGCTGAGCAATCCTTGAAAGTACCCCATCCGCGGCGACAACAACCTTGCTCCGAATCATGTCTCCACCAACTTCTACGCCGACGATAGTCCCGGATTCGATTAGAACATTTTCCACAAGTAATTCTGTAGCCAAAATAGCCCCGGCGTCCACCGCTTTTTGCGCCAACCAGCGGTCGAATTTTGCTCTTAAAACGGAGAACCCTAAATAGGGAGGAGTGTCAAAGTTAGAACTTTCGAAGGTTAATGAGAAACCTGAATCTTCTGTGAGGAGGCTAATGACTTTACGATTGATGTGACGCTCAATCGGAGCTTCTTTCCAAAATTCCGGAACCAATTCATTTAATATGTGCCCATAAATTACCCCGCCACTAACATTTTTTTCACCAGGAAATCGACCGCGCTCAATGAGAAGGACTTCCAATCCGGACTGAGCCATTGTGAGTGCACAGGCTGAACCACATGGTCCAGCCCCAACGACGATTGCATCAAACTCGTCTTGCATGAGACCCTTTCGTAGGAAAGGTGTATTCCAAACGGTTCCATTATATGGGTCTATGTACGGGTCGTCCACAAATAGTTCTTATGTCGTTGACCATGTAATATGCCTAACCTATACTCGATGGAGAAAGCTAAAATTGTCAGGGTTATATCGGTAGATTCCTATGGGGTTTTAGCCTATGGAGAAGCATATGGAATTTCATTTAACTGAAGAACAACGGATGATTAGGGATACGGTCCGCCATTTTGTTGACAGAGAATTGAATCCTCAATTAGCCCAGGCTAACGATCTTAACGAAGATTTCTCTTTGGAGATACTTAGGAAGTTGGCTCAGCAAGGTTTATTGGGTGCTCCGATTCCCGAACAGTATGGAGGGTTAGGGCTAGATCAGGTTGCGTGGGGGATCGTATGCGAGGAAATTGGTAGAGGAAGCGCCGCGGTGTTCACGACTGCGAATACGGTCCAAATTTCGTTGGTAGCTCAAACAATATTAAATTTTGGGACTGAAGAGCAAAAAGACCGTTATCTTCCTCGCCTTTGTACTGGCGAACAAATCGCCTGTTTTGGATTAACTGAACCCGGCACAGGTAGTGACCCGGCTAGCATGCAAACCCGTGCAATCCAAGACGGTGCTGCTTGGATAATCAGGGGTGGGAAAATGTGGGTTTCAAACGGAGGGATCGCCGACTTAGCATTGGTGTTTGCTCAAACAGATCCTAGTTTGCCAAGGCATGAAGCCTATAAAGGGATTGGAGCTTTCCTTGTTGAGCGATCAAATTCCGGATTTTCTTCAATTGATCTTCATGGGAAAATGGGCCTTCGCTCATCTAATACAGCTCAACTAGTTTTCCAGGATTGTCATGTGGGACAGGAAAACCTGCTAGGCGAAGTTGGACGCGGCTTTCAAATAGCCATGAGTGCGTTAGATAACGGTAGGTATAGCACCGGGGCTTGCGCCGTTGGTATTGGGCAGGCTTGTATAGATGCTAGCACCAGTTACAGCCAAGAACGGTATCAATTCGGAAGAGTAATCGGAGAATTTCAACTTGTCCAAGACCTTCTCGTGGAGATGGTGGTTGAAAATGAGGCTTCAAGATTATTGGTCCGTCAAGCTGGAGAGTTCAAGGATTTTCATGCGGAAAGAAAACTGGTTAGCCTAAAAACCTCTTTGGCTAAATATTATGCTACCGAATCAGCGGTCAGGGCTGCGAGATCAGCGATTCAATTGCATGGCGGATATGGATATTCTTCCGATTACCATGTAGAAAGGTACCTGCGGGATGCCATAGGCCTAACGCTTTATGAAGGAACCTCTCAAATCCAAAAACTTATCATTGGAAGAAGCCTGTTGGGTCTTGATGCATTTGGCTCTTCTCTAGGTTGATTTCCCGCTGTTTCAAACTATTAATTAGGAGTTGTCATGGTGAATCGACAAATAAAGGTTGGAATTGTTGGTGCTGGCAAAAACACTACGTTGATGCACATCCCGAAGTTAAACGCAATCGAGGGAGTTGAAGTAATTAGTGTTTGTAATCGAACTTTGGAATCCAGCAGCCGGGTTGCAAAGGAACATAATATCCCTCATCCATATGAGAATTGGGCGGACTTGGTTGACGCTGAAGAGACCAACGCGATCTGTATAGGGACATGGCCCAATATGCATCATTCCGTGACTATGAGAGCATTGGCCCAAGGGAAGCATGTTCTGACTGAGGCTCGGATGGCAATGAATGCCCAGGAGGCTCGGGAAATGCTAGCTGCTTCCTTTCAAAATCCAGGAACGATTGCCCAAATTGTTCCCTTCACCGGAACATTCAAAGTAGACCGGACCATTTCTAAAATTATCTCTCACGGCTCCCTTGGCCAGCTTCTTTATATCGACATGAGGGTAACAGACAGAAAATTTGTGGACTATTCGGGTGCTTTAACCTGGCGGCAAGATCGTGAGCTAAGTGGATATAATGCATTGACTATGGGGATGTATTATGAATCCCTCATGCGTTGGGTGGGTCCGGCAGCTAAAGTGCAGGCAATGACTGAGGTGTTTGTTCCGCAAAGACGGGATGCGACGGGATTATTACAAGCTGTATCTATTCCAGATCACATTGATGTAATTATGAGATTGGTTTGTGGGGCTCAAGCTCGGCTCCAATTTTCTGCCATTACTGGTGGGGCCCGAGGTTCAGAGGTTTGGATATTCGGATCGTCAGGGACATTATTTGTAGACTTAATTGATAATTTAATTTGGCAAAGAACCGCCCCTAGCGAAAACTTTATTCCGATTGAGATCTCTCCGGATGAGCAAGATGATTGGCGAGTGGAGGAAGAGTTTGTTGAAGCCATACGAGGAGAGATTCCGGTTACCCGGACATCCTTCGTCGATGGAGTGCGGTACATGGAATTTACCGAAGCTGTCACGAGGAGTTCCCAAACAGGGAGCGCTATATTTTTGCCGCTCTGAATTGGAACGCCATCTCATCGGGCTTGGATTATAATGTTCTGAGGAATCCGGGAATAAGGGAGCAGTGATATGGAATATCGGAATCTAGGAAAATCAGGAATGAAAGTCTCATGTGTTGGTCTGGGAACCAATAATTTTGGGGGCCGGATGGACAAGCCATCTTCGGCTCTAGTGCTTGATAAAGCCTTGGAATTGGGTATTAACTTTATTGATACTTCCAATAGTTACGGCCGTGGACTTTCAGAAGAGTATATTGGTGATTCTGTTTCAGGGAAACGCCATGAATACATTATCGCCACGAAAGCTGTTAGTGCGATAGGGGAAGGAGCGAACCAAAGAGGCGCCTCGAGATTCCATCTTATTAATGAGCTTGAGAAAAGTCTGAGAAGGTTGAAAACCGACTATGTGGATTTGTATCAAATGCATTACACTGATCCCACTACCCCGATTGAAGAGACCCTAAGAGCACTTGATGATATGGTGCATCAGGGTAAAGTTCGATACATTGGATGTTCCAATTATGCTAGCTGGCAACTTTGTGAAGCGGTTTGGACGTCTAAAATGCTCCATCTGGAAACATTCGTTAGTGTGCAACCAGACTACAGCATGCTTAACAGAGAGATTGAGAAAGAGCTTTTACCATTTTGTGAAGAGTATGGTGTCGGGGTCTTGCCTTTTTACCCGCTCGCGAGTGGGTTTCTTACAGGTAAGTATCGCCCGGGAAAAGAACCTCCTGAAGGAACACGATTGGCAGGGAATGAAAGGTCGAGGCTACGCTTGCTGACAGATAAGAATTTTTCGGTTCTCAAAAAGTTGGAGCAATTTGCATCCGAAAGAGGTCATCCTCTGGTGGAGTTAGCAATCGCGTGGTTGTTATTCCAACCGAGAGTCAGTTCCGTTATCGCGGGTGCTACTAAGCCAGAGCAGTTGGATGCCAATGCAAACGCGACTGAATGGGAATTAACAGCGGAAGAAATGCGGGAACTCGATAGTATTCTTTCCGGGGAATCTGAAGAGTAATCATTTGTTCGGAGAACATGATTTATGTTATTTACTAAAATGCACGGTGCTGGGAACGATTTTGTTGTGATTGACGCTCGGTCCGACGATCAAAATTGGGAAAATCTTGCACGCTCAATCTGCGATAGACATTTCGGAGTTGGAGCAGATGGGATCATCCTTATTTGTTCCTCGGATGTAGCTGATCTTCGAATGCGAATGTTTAATCCGGATGGCTCAGAAGCTGAAATGTGTGGTAATGGAATCCGTTGTTTTGCAAAATATGCGGTGGATCGGGAAATTGTCAGTCCAGATATAACCAAATTCGACGTAGAAACACTTGCGGGGGTGCTTCCAATTTTTCCGAGCTTGGAAAACGGGGAGATGAAATCAGCTCGGGTAGGGATGGGAACGCCTCGGCTTCGATGTTCAGATATACCAGTTGATGTAACCCAACGCTTAAAGGTAATTGGTTCTCAAATAAGCGTCGCCCAGGTATCCACTGAATCTTCAATAGAGTATTTTATTCCCTCTGAGGATCTAGTTGTTGATTGGCCTTTATTTATTGAGGGAATCGAGCTTAAGGTTACTGGGGTTTCGATGGGAAATCCCCATGCAGTTGCCTTTGTAGACGTTCCAGTGGAGGAGTTCCCTCTAGAACGGATAGGTCCCCTAGTTGAGCATCACCCTATGTTCCCGCAGCGTGTTAATTTCGAAATAGTGAATATTCTCAATCGCCAACAACTTCGAGTCAGGGTCTGGGAACGCGGGGCAGGATTAACGATGGCGTGTGGGTCGGGTGCCTCTGCTGTAGCGGTGGCTGCACAAATTCATGGTTACGTTGATAGGGAAATTGAGATTTCTCTCCCCGGAGGTATTTTATCCATTCAGTGGGATGGAAAAGGGGAAGTTTTTCTCGAGGGGCCCGCGGTCGAAGTATTTCAAGGAAATTGGTAGGAGTAAAAGGATGCGATTAGCAAAACGAGTCAGAGACCTTCCGGTATATCCATTTGTGGAAATCTCCCGAAAGATAGCTGAAAAACGGGCCCAAGGGAAACCCGTGATTACCTTTGGAATAGGGGATCCAGATTTACCTACCCCTGAGAATGTTTTGGAAGAACTGAATCATGCTTCTTCTGAACTACCCAACCATAGATATCCTGAAACGGAAGGACTTCCCGAATTCCGAAAAGCGGTGGGTGACTGGTACGAAAGTCGGTTCGGGGTATCTTTGAATGCTAATAAAGAGATTCTTTCTCTGATTGGGGCTAAGGAAGGGATAGGTCATATTGCGTTGGGATTGATAGATCCTGGGGATATAGTTCTTCAGCCTGACCCTGCGTACCCCGTCTACAACGTTGGGACCTTATTTGCGGGCGGAGAGCCCTATTGGATGCCATTACTTGAAGAGAATGGATGGTTGCCAGACCTTCAATTGATACCGACCCAAGTCGCCGAAAAAGCTAAGGTAATGTGGTTGAATTACCCGAACAATCCTACTGGCGCAGTGGCTCCATTAGAATATTTTGAAAAGGCAGTCGCGTTTGCGCGTTCTTACGATATCGTTCTATTACATGATGCTTGCTATACAGAAGTTGGATATGATGGTTATCATCCCCATAGTCTGCTTGAAATACCTGGGGCAAAGGAAATTGCAGTTGAATTCCACTCTTTGTCAAAATCATACAATATGACAGGGTGGAGAATAGGAATGGCGGTAGGGGATGAAGAAGTCATCCAAGCCCTATTTAAAGTTAAATCAAACCTTGATTCGGGGATTGCTCAGGCTGTACAAAAAATGGGTATTGAGGCATTGAAATGGCCAGAAGAGGCGATTAAGGATCGGAATGATAGATACCAACTACGCCGAGATAAAGTTGTGACCGTTTTGAACCGGATTGGTCTTCAGGTTTCCCCGCCACAGGCAAGTTTGTATATATGGACAAGAGTTCCAAATGGATTCTCATCAGCTACATTTGCTACAGCCCTACTAGATGACTTAGATATTGTGGTTACCCCGGGTTCGAGTTATGGTAAATTTGGTGAAGGCTATATTCGGCTATCCCTGACGCTTTCTGATGAGGATGTTGATGAAGCCGTTAGGCGAATTAGTTCTTGGAAAATCCCAGACTTGGTTTAATTACCTGTCCGGATTTGGCATAAATGTTAGCCTAAGGAAACCCATCCGTTTAATTTATCCTTTACGTAAAGGGGGCTATCATACCTAAATCCCTGGTTTCAACAGCACCCGAACCTGAAAAGGCAGTTCTAGTTGGATTTGAGATAAATCGTAAGGGTTCATTATGGGATATCAAGGATTCTTTGGATGAATTGGGTCAACTCGCTGAGAGTGCTGGAGCAGTAATAACTGATAGGGTAATCCAAAGAGGAAGGCATCCTACATCCTATTATCTTGGCCGCGGGAAATTGGATGAACTTAGACAGGCGATCAATTCCTCCGGGTATACTGTAGCAATATTTGATGACGAATTAAGTCCAATACAACAACGAAATCTGGAAGCCGCTCTCGAAATAAAGGTAATTGATAGGAGCGCGTTAATCCTCGATACCTTTGCCCAACGCGCACGCACTAGTGAAGGCCAATTACAGGTTGAGCTAGCTCAACATCAATATCTCCTCCCGCGTCTTGCAGGTCAATGGACGCATCTTGAACGTTTAGGCGGTGGAATTGGAACGCGGGGTCCTGGTGAAACACAGTTGGAGACAGATCGACGGATAATCCGAAGACGAATCCGTCACCTCCAAGGTCAGCTTGACACGGTACGAAAACAACGTGCATTACAACGGCAACGCCATGTAAGAAATCAGGTTCCGATTGTTTCGTTGGTCGGTTACACCAACGCAGGGAAAAGCACCTTATTCAACCGTATCTTAAAAGATGGAGTTGTTCTGGCAGAGGACCGGGTATTTTCCACGTTAGACCCAATTACTAGAGCGGTCTTCCTCCCGAGTGGATTTAGAGTGTTATTGACAGATACAGTCGGGTTTATCCAAAAACTTCCCCCGATATTAGTCGCGGCCTTTCGTGCAACTTTGGAAGAATTAGATCAAGCTTCTTTACTCCTTCATGTGGTTGACATAAGTCATCGGAATGCTTCAGAACAGTCTCAAGTAGTTGAAGATACCCTTAAGAACCTTAATCTCTCGAGTCGACCCCGAATTTTAGTCCTTAACAAGGCCGACCTTTTCACAGGTGACTCTGCTGGGGAACTAGATAGTTTTCTGGATAATCTCTCAATTGATAAAACAAAAACCGCAATAATTTCGGCGAACACTGGGTTTGGGATCCATGACCTATTGGGAAAGATAGAATATCAATTGCAGAACAGCCTCGGCTAGGCAATGAACCGATAATATCTTTGGTCCCCAACCGAGTCTCTAAAACTAATCACCAAGGGCTTACGCGATCTTTTCCTCAGAAGGTTTATGGTTCGCACTATAGTAGTTATGTAAATATATAGGTATAAAGCTTGACATAACTAATGCGTTTCGATTATTTGAAGAGTTATCGTTCTTCCATGGGGGTGTATGGAAGATCCATGGGGCCTGTGTATTGGAGCAGGGGTCTGATTAGGATGTTATTGGAATATTGTTCGACGGCTTGTAATGTCCAGCCTGGTATTCGTCCTAAGGTGAAAATTGGGACAAAGATATCTTCAGGAATCCCAAGAAGATGGTAAACGGAACCGGCGAAGAAATCCACGTTCACAAAAATACCTCGAGCTTGATAAGGTTTCATCACTTCTGTCAGGCTTTGAAGGATTTGGAACCATTTTGGCTGACCTTTTTGTTCTCCTAATTCTTTCGAGGGTTCTCTCATATGGCGAGCTCTAGGATCCTCAGCCTTGTAAACCCGGTGCCCGAATCCCATGATTCTCCCGCCATTATCTAATACATTTCGAGCCCATTCCTCTGCTTTGTCAGGATCACCAATTTCGGTGGCCATTTTCATTACTGATTCTGCTGCACCCCCATGTAATGGCCCCTTTAATGTAGCAATGCCTGCCACTATGGCGGCATGCAAATCAGTAAGGGTGGATACTGCTACCCTAGTGGCGAATGCTGAGGCATTTGCACCGTGTTCTGCATGGAGGATGAAGTCTATGTCCATCAGCCGGATTTCCTCTGCTTGAGGCTCTTTGCCTAACAGCATTTTAAGGAAGTTGCCGCTGTGGTTTAGATTCGCATCGGGGGGAATTGGATTATTTCCATTCCTGATTTGGTGATGAGTTGCCACTATTGTTGGTGCTTTAGCTGTGATCCTTAAGCCTTTTCGGATTACAGATTCCCTTGAATGGTCGTTAACATCTTCATCAAAAGCTGAAAGAGCGGATACGGCGGTGCGAAGCACATCCATGGGGTGTGCATCCTTTATTCCGCGAATAATGTCGACAATTCCATCTGGGATTCCACGATTGGACCTTAAGAAAGTATCGATTTCACTGAGTTGTTCTTTGGTAGGGAGAACTCCGTAGAGAAGTAGATAGATAACTTCCTCGAACGTTGACTTTTCCGCTAGGTCATGAATATTGTAGCCACGGTAAAGAAGCTTTCCCTCTGTCCCGTCAATAAAACTTGCTTCCGTTCTGTCAAAATAAACCCCGGATAATCCACGACGAAGCTCAACATCCCTAGTTGCCATTACCCCTTACCCTCCTAAACGCCTTGGACTATTCTCAGTTGAAACTAACAGAGTAAAAACCAGTGGGCTGTCAGCGAGAATTGACCCCCCAGCGCTTCCAATCAATTCGCTAAAAATCGAGGTTCATGCTAGCATCGAGTATCTCATATGTCAACGAATATAACAGTAGAAAATCAAATCGCACTTCCTATTGCGGATGATTTGACAAATTTACCCCGCTACACTCCAGTGTAAACTGTCGTCATGATAGAAATTAAACGTCCAAACTACAAAATGATACGCACACATTTTATGGGTAGAAATGTTCCTAAGCTTAGGTCAGTTTTACGGAATTTATCCGTGACCGTACTGGCTATGGTATTCCTTTCGTCTGGGGTAATGCTTAGCGGGTGCAATTTCTATAACTCCGAGAAAAACCCCGAAGTCTTTTACTCTGAGAAACTAACGGTTTTGTGGGAAATTTGGGAAATCCTACAAGATGAGTTTGTTGAAAAAGATTTATTGGACCCCGAAAGACTTTCTTTAGGGGCAATAGCAGGAATGGATGCCTTCTCCGAGGAGTTTAATGGAACATCAGGCATTCATGTTTACGAACCCCCTAGGACAGTGCCAGCTGAGCTAAGCCCGATTTGGAAAAAATGGGTTAGCCTTTCCGGTTGGACTAAGGAAAATGGTCAATCCTTGGATCCCGATTTATTGCTTCATCACGTAATAACTGGGTTTTTAAGTGAGTTGAATGACCCCTATACTCAATATATTCCCCCCTCAAATTTCAAAGTCGCTCACTCAAATCTAGAGGGAGAATATCAGGGGATAGGTGCAGAAATTTACTTCCGTGGAACCTCTTTCCTTATTAATCCGTTACCGAACAGTCCCGCTGCCTCAGCGGGACTAGCTCCGGGAGATGTATTAATCAGCGTTAATGGTGAAAATATCGAAGGCTGGGGGTTGATTGAGCTTGTCTCCAAAGTCAGAGGACCAGAAGGTACTGTGGTTACCTTAGGGATTATACGGTCGAATGCTGCAATTCCGATTGAAATTGAAGTCAAAAGGGGTCGAATTACGATGGAGAGCGTGTATTGGAGTCTAACGGAAGACAAGATTGCTTATGTGAAACTCCGTGCATTTTATGCGAATAGTGATGAAGCTTTAAGTGCAGTGTTGAATGAAATCCAAGTAAGGAAGGCAAGAGGAATAATTCTGGATTTACGAAATAATCCAGGCGGGTATTTGGAAACTGTTTCTAGGATAACGAGTGAATTTCTTTCGGATGGGCTCGTAGCCTATGAGAAAGGTCCGGATGGGAAAAAAAAGGATTGGAAAATTAAAGGTAAAGGGCAGGCTTTGGATATTCCTCTGGTAATCATCGTTAACGGCTTTTCAGCGAGTGCCAGTGAGGTGTTGACCGGTGCGCTTCAGGACAATGGGCGGGCAACCATAGTGGGCACTCGCACGTACGGGAAAGGGAGTGTGAATCGACTTAAAGAATTGTCAGACGGTGGAGCGTTGTATTATACCTACGCGAGGTGGTATACCCCGAAAGGTCGGTTAATTGAAGGAAAGGGTCTTGACCCAGACGTCATTGTGACACTAGAACCTGATTCTTTCGGAGATATTCCAAAGAATCCAACTATGGAAATTCCCGAACCCCAAACTATTTTTCCGAGCGAAGAGATTGTTGGAATTCCTGATGACCTCCAATGGAAGTCGGCCTTGGACACATTAAGAAATATGATTCAAAATAACGTCGAATGATCTTTATACGGATGACAAACAAAGAAGATTAACTGAATTTGAATTCAGAATGGAATTTTAACTGTGGATAAGGACGTTTCTCATGGCTGATAAAAATAGAAACGAGAAAAAACAAGGGAAAGTTGGCCTCATTGCCGGTAATCGTCGGGCGACTTACGATTATTCCGTTATTGAAACAGTTGAAGCCGGCTTGGTGTTGCAGGGTACGGAGATAAAAGCTATCCGGGAAGGAAGAGTTAATCTTAGGGATTCATTCGCTCGTAGTATGGGAAATGAACTCTGGTTGTTTGGGATGCATGTTGCTCCTTATTCGCATAGTAGCAGTTCAATCGATCACGACCCAACTCGACCAAGGAAATTGCTATTACACCGAAAAGAGATAAATAAATTAAAGATATCGGGACAATCTAAAGGGTTAACCATGGTTCCGTTAGGATTGTATCTAAAACGGGGCATGGCAAAAGTAACCTTGGCCCTTGCTAAGGGGAAACGCCAATATGAAAAACGACGGGTTATTGTGCAGCGTGATATAGAGCGGGAGATTAGAAGGGAACTCAAGCAACGGTAATCGTAGCAGGATTCCTGTAAATCTTCCCTGCTTTATGTTCTAATAACTGTACCACTCTTGGGGACGCGTGGTTTCGACAGGGGGTAATCCTGTGGGATTGCAAGCCGAGATTCCGTCGATCTCGTTAAACGGGCGGACAAAAGATAACTGGCGAGCGCGAACTCGCACTAGCCGCCTAACTAAGGTGGCTACGTCCGACTTCCCCTCCCCCGAAGGTGAAAATCGGGCGCAATTAATTCGGGGTGCAGCCCGAACCGATGCCGATAAGGTGACGGATTAAGTAAAAACTCGGCTGGTTCTATGACCTTTTGCCGGTGTAAGGACTCGTAGGACGACAATAAAACGCCGGACAAGCTTGTAGTATATCTCTCAGTAAGTCTCTTGGACGGGGGGTTCGACTCCCCCCCGTCTCCACCAGCAATCCATTCTGTTTTGTTCGAAGTAGGTTAGGGTGTTGTAAAGATGGTAGCGATTAGTAGAGGTTAAAATGACTACTGGACGTACAAGTTGGTATTCAGATCATCCCATTGCGTGTACTTGTTTTGATTGCGATGAGTCGAGGAGACTCCACATGGTCCATGGGAAAATTGGTCGTAATGAAAGATGCCCATGCGGGAGTGGTAAAAAATATAAAAAATGCCACGGGAAATAGGGACTGCGTTATGTTGGGAAAAAAGGAGGCTGCCGTTGGTTACTGGGGAAGATCGAAATGTTAGGGTAATTAATGAATTTCGTGAAAACGGAGGGATAGTAGGAGGGGATTTTGAAGGCTCTCCTCTGCTGCTTCTAACAACCGTAGGACTCCGGTCTGGAAGAATGATTACTAAACCCCTTATGTATTTGGGGGATGGCACACGGTTTATAGTATTCGCATCAAAAGCTGGGGCACCAAACAATCCTTCTTGGTACAATAACCTTGTCGTTAATTCCTCAGTTCGAGTAGAAGTTGGTAACGAAGCCTTTGATGCCAATGCCCAAACCCTTCTGGGAGCCGAAAGAGACGTCCTGTACGCCAGACAGGTTGCTCTTTTTCCGAGGTTTGGTGATTACCAATTAAAAACCGATAGAATTATACCCGTGGTGGCGATAACAAGAACGTAAATAATTTAGGATCGAGGTTCCGCTAAAAACACAGGGATTTTTCTTGTTGTTTTTTCCTGGTACTCGTCATAGGGAGGGTACGCGGCAACCGCGATCTTCCAGAGTCTTTGTCGTTCTTCAGGTTGAACAACCTCCCGGACCGTAAACGGCTGGAGTGTAGGACCATCTTGAATTTCAACTGCGTCTGGGTGTGCTTTCAAATTGAAATACCAAAGAGGATGTTTTGGTCTTCCTCCCTGCGATGCAATCAGGATGTAATTGGGGCCGTCGGTCGCTTTCATTAGAGGGGTTTTTCGAATCGCTCCCGTCTTCCGGCCTAGATTGGTCACGATTATGACAGGCATTCCTCTTAAAGTAGTCCCCTCGGTCCCCCCACTCGATTCATAAAGCTCCACCTGTTCTGCGACCCAGGTTGTGGCGCTGGGGATATATTCTTTGGGTTGAGAAAAACTGCTGTCATATTCCATCATAAGAAATAAATCCCTTCACGGTAAATTTTCCATAATCCCAATAGAGAATGTTTTGGGGAAGGAGTAAATTACCAAAATCATAATATAAATTAGGTTTCTGGGATAGGGTGTATTTCAGTAACTTACTGACCATGAGAGTACATTTTATGTCAACGATTGTTTCAGGAGAAGGTATATACCAAATTATTTAAAAGCCTCAAGCCTAAAACTATAGGTCGACTTATGACAGGATCCTGCTTGACAACAGATAGCGACACGGTTAGCATTCGAGGAAGGTGAGTTATGGTAACTGACAAGTTGAATATTATTGGTGGTGTCTTTGGGCGCTCCTGTTGTCGCGGTTCCTAAAATGGAGACGGGGGGGTCAATTGGCGCTGGTCATTCGGAAAAGATAACTGAATCCCCTCGGACGTCTGGACGAGGGTTTTTTTTTAGGGTGGAACTTGGGAAATATTTCCTAACTTCGAAGGGCATAATGCAGGATTTAGGGGGATAACGTTGGTAAAGAAAAATGATTCGAAAATTCCTTTTCCTTCAATCATTCAATATAAAGATGAGGAAATCCAGGAATACAAAGAAATGGTCAAGACATACAGGGCGGGAAAAATTCCTGACGCTGAATTCATGGCCTTCAGACTTCGTTTGGGGGTCTATGGCCAACGTCAACCCGACGCCCAAATGTTACGGATTAAAATTCCAGGGGGCTTGATCCATGCCGGTCAATTGGAGGCCTTGGCAGAAATTGGTGAAAAGTATGTACCCCTAAGAAAGGGACATATCACTACAAGGGAAAATATCCAAATGCACCATCTAAAACTTGAAGGTGCAAATGAGGCGATGCTGATCTTGCAAAGGGTAGGCTTGAGTACTAAGGAAGCGTGTGGGAATACGGTTCGTAATGTTGTTGGGTGTCCTATGGTTGGAGTCGACCCGAACCAGGCCTTTGATGTACAACCATATTTAGGGGCCTTCGTCAGAAATTTTGTTAGACGTGATTTTACCCACCATATGCCAAGGAAAATTAAGCCTGCTTTTTCCTGTGGCGACCATGATTGCGCAGTAGTGGGAATGCATGATTTAGGGTTTACGGCACGGGTGAAGGAAGAAAATGGCCGACAACGAAAAGGGTTTAAGATTACGGTGGGAGGCGGTACTTCGATTCAACCTTTAGTTGCCGAAACCCTGTATGAATTTGTCCCAGTGGAAGAATTCCTGAAGGTTTCTGAAGCAGTCCTCAGGGTTTTTAACCGGACTTCTTGGTTAAGGCAAAACAAAATGAAAGCACGGATCAAAGTTCTTATACATTCTCAAGGAATCAATTCTTTTAGGGAACAGATAGACCAAGAATTGACTGAGGAGTGGGCCCAAAACTACGGAGATGGTGAAGAGCTTCTCTTTTATGATGATGAAGAAACTGATATTCCAGACTTTTTGCCACAGAAGACCGAAGAAGGATTAAGTGATGCGGCGTACTTATCTTGGAAAGAAACGAATGTCGTTCCTCAAACCCAATCTGGATTCAACTTCGTATCAATTACTGTCCCTCAAGGTGATCTGATGCCGGAACAGTTCCTGGGGCTGGCTACTATCGCTCGGACCAAATCATCTCATAGATTAAGGACAACTCCCGAACAAAATCTGATGTTGCGCTGGGTAAGAGATGGTGATTTGTATAGTGTCTACCAAGATTTGAAAAAGATAGGACTAGAAGAGGGGAACGTGAACAATATTACCGATACTACCTCTTGCCCAGGCACAGACACTTGTAAATTGGGGATCACCTCTTCGATGGGAGTTAACAGGGCAATATCTAGTGCATTAAAGAATCCAAATGGGCATAGCCATTTACTCGAGGATTCTCTTATAAAGGGGATGCATATAAAAATGAGCGGTTGTCCAAACGGTTGCGGACGCCACCACGTAGCAGATATTGGTTTTCATGGAGCTGCCATGCAGACAACCGCTGGGAATCAACTTCCCGCTTACGAACTCCTTGTCGGAGGTAGTTACGAAAATGCTGACTTGCGGTACGGTCAGCGAGTTAGGGGAAGAGTTCCGGCGAAGATGGTTCCTGATATTACCTTTAAGATATTGGAATACTACAAGAACAATAGAGAAATAAATGAGCCCTTTAAGGAATTTGTCCAAAGAGTAGGGAAAGAACCATTTGAGGTGATTGTTGCAGATCTTCCAAAAGTTGGAGCGTTAGGCAAAGAGACTATCGACCTATACATGGATTACGACAAGTCGGTACTCTACAAAATGGAACGTGGTGAAGGAGAATGTTCTGTTTAACCCTTCTTGAGGTTTTAGTCTTGGTAGAATTCGCTCCTCAGATTCTGATGGATGTATCTGGTTACGAATGACGAACCATCTCTCCTTCGGGATTGACTGGAGCGGGGAAGTTAGCTTGTGGCGATAAGGTTCTTTCTAACTCCTTAACCACCTTACCCCCCTGTTGTTTAGGGAAAACTTTTGCGCCTTTATCTTCGTTGCGACTAAATAGTAATTGAGGCGTTTATGTCAAACAAATATTACCCCATCTATTTAGACTTGGAATCTCGTCATTGCGTCGTGATTGGGGGGAATGATGAAGCTGCTCGTAAAGT
>CAZTCW010000002.1:0-13830 GCA_964612825.1 uncultured Dehalococcoidia bacterium
CTTGCATGCGGCAGCAATTTTGTCCAACCCTTGCTGATAGGTATCGCATGCGTAATCCAAGGGTACGTTCAGTTCAATGGATAAGTCTGATGGCCCCACCAGAAGAACGTCTATGCCAGGTACACTTAGAATGTCGTCAATGTTATCCATAGCCTGTTGCGTTTCAATCATAGGGATGATTACTACCTCTTCGTTAACCATATCCATATAACTTCGGTAGTCTTTGGCCTCTCCCCAGTCGCCTCGTATACCCGCATTGCTCCGGTTTCCAGCCGGATAGTATTTACAGGCCCTGACCATATTTTCAGCCTCTTCTTTCGTGTTGACCATTGGTACGATAATCCCTCTCGCTCCTGCATCGAGGGCGAAGCAAATAAGGTCTGCTCGGTTGGAACTGACACGTACGAATGGAGATGTTTGCTTCCCGCGAAGGGATTGAATTGCTGGAATTAACTGCTTTATTTCTACTGGAGAATGTTGGGTGTCAAAAAGTAGGAAATCAAAGCCTGCGTCAGCTAACATACCCATATCTCCGGTTACGGAACCAGCGGTTCCAATAGCAGTTTTTCCTGATTTAATAACGTTCTTCGCAAAGTTCATTCTTTAAAGACCTCCCGGATTAAATTTATTCAATGGGTGGAACTTGTGGGGATTCTAACGGTTGTACCTTCGATTGAAAAGCCCAAAGCTTTCTTCTATGAAATTAAAAATTGTTGATAAATTAACTGCAGACTAGAGTTCCGAGGGAGAAGAAAACATCAATATAACTTTTAGTTTTTTCACCCGAAGGACAGAGGAAATCATTATGACCATGGTCGTGGCTACTGAATTAAATCAAAAAGGTAATTCTTTTCCAATTCCTTGAACTAGAGCTTTTTGGAAAAGAAAATCTGCTACCGCTACATCTTCCAAAGCGATACCTTGTGATTCATAAAGGGTAATTTCGTCTAAGGAAGTTCTTCCCTCAACCTGTCCGGTAACTATTTGACCTAATTCCCATACATGTTCCCAATCCCAAATTCCCTTCCTGATAGGGATCTCGAGATCGGCGCATTCTAGTTTCGCTTGTTCACGGTCGTCAGTCACGATTACCGAGCATCGAGCCACCGCTTCATCGTCCAGTTCTCGTCGGTTAATGGTATTGGCTCCGGCAGCTACCAGATGCTGGCCTGGATTTACCCATTCCCCTAGTAGTACCGGATCAAGCGTTCGGACGTTAGTAATGGCAATGACGATTTCTGAGTTCTTAACCGCCTCCTGGGCGGAAGTTGCTGGGGACACTTCAATTCCGAGAGCTTGACTCATTCTTTTGCAGAAACTGTTAAGGTGGTTTTGCCTTCGACTGTAGGCTAGTACTCGATTTATGGGTCGAACGGCACAAACCCCTGTCAATTGAGTCTCGGCTTGATGTCCAGTCCCTATAACCCCAACGGAAGAGGCGTTTTTAGGAGCCATATACCGGGTTGCGAGGGCGCTTGCCGCCCCGGTTCGAATCTGGCCTAAAGAGCGCGCTTCCAATACAGCAAGAAGCTGGGTTTGTTCACCACCGTATAAGTGAACCATACTTCCACCTACCCCCATACACTTGAACCCCGCGATTTTCTGGGCTCCTAAGGCTGCAACCATCATCGTTATTCCTACTTCTCCCGCCTGAACTCGGCTTCGATGGAGATTAAATGCTGTGCCGTCCCCTTGTTCCTTAAATCCTTTCTCTACTGCATCTATCGCATCCGTTATTGGCAGAAGTCGTTGGACGTCCTCTTCTGTGAGAAAAATTGCCATGGTACTCTCCGATCTTTTCCTGACATCGAATTTCCTTAATACAAATTACATGCTTTAAGCCAGGGATATTTTGTTCCTCATCGGATTAAATATCTTTCAGTGAGGGTGAAGGCCACGAGTCCTGATAGCATCAAGAATCCAGCGCCAAAATAGACTAGGGAAGATCCGGCCAATTGAATCACTCCATACCCCACTAATGGGCCTAAAGCCGCCCCGCAATCTGTCCATGTTGCGTATCGGCCCATGACTTTCTCCCGGTGTGCTATTGAAGCGATATCACCGACAGCCGAATCTAAGGCAACCTTTGTAGCAGTGGCCGCTACGAACACCACTGGGATTCCTAGTATCATAGGGAATGGATTATCAAGAATGATCAATAATGTGCCGACGGTGACAATTGGGATACAAAATCGGAGCACTTTTCCCGGACTCACTTTGTCAGCAATTTTTCCAAAATATAGGGACAATGAAACTTCGCTCCCCCAACTCGTTCCTAGAATAATTCCTGTCAGGGTGGTGGCACCAAATGTAAGACCTAGGAATCCTATGGACGCCCCAAACCGTTCCTGAACTAAGAACCCGAGTGTGGCAACTATTAAACCTGATACAGTAAAAGAATTAGTAAAGCGAAGGTAGTTTAAGCTCAAGAGCCGAACCCGATTGTTATGGATAATTTCTGAGGTTCCTAACAGGAAACCCCAAAAACGCTTGCTTCTATAAGAAATTGTTAAGTTCAGATTTTGCTCATTAATGGTATTTTGCCCCTTTTTTTCAAAGGTCGAAGAACCTCGGTCTTCAATGCGGTTCACAAGAGGGAAATTTAATAATGTTAGGGCGGCGAACAACAAAAACGTTGTTTGAATTCCCATCAGGTCAGCTAGGATTCCACCGAATAGGACAGCAATTAGACTTCCCGAACGCAATAAACTGTTGTAGAGCCCCATATATTTCCCTCGGTGAAAAGGTTCTTGTTGCAATATCACCATATACATAGTTACCAATTGGATTGAAAAACAGAAGCCCCAGCCGATCCGGGCAATTAACATGGGCCAGAATCTTGGGAATAACCCGTAAGTCATGGTTGTGGTTGCGGCGAGTGGAATAGAAAAGAAAAAAGGTTTTTTCAAACCAAACCTTTTTGTTAATGAAGCAGCCCAAGCATTGGATGCCAGTCGGCCCCATCGATTGATACTGAGTAAAAGTCCAGCCCCGATTCCAGCAGCCAATCCAAACTCGCCCAATCG
The DNA here is from genome assembly GCA_964612825.1 of uncultured Dehalococcoidia bacterium. Classification (GTDB taxonomy): domain Bacteria; phylum Chloroflexota; class Dehalococcoidia; order Lucifugimonadales; family UBA1127; genus CAZTCW01. The sequence continues at coordinate 3,027 of CAZTCW010000002.1, forward strand.
AGACGGGAGGACACTGTATAGCAAGGAATCTCCCAAAACGGAGATTGACATAACGATACCCGCTGCTGTGACTTGGATCGTAGGAGTTTTTGCGGAAGGAGGCTTAATCACGATCTCCAGTTTATGGGATGGGTTCATCTATGGAATGGCTTAATACCATAGGAACCCGGTAAAATTTGTTCCGAGGGCGATATCAGACCCAAGTGCTATTCCCAGCGCAATACTTGTCAATCCTGCAAAAGAGATGATGGCGTTCCCAAAAGTGTTTGAACGGGACGTTACGGCGAAGGGAAGTGACAGAACGACTGTCATCACAGCCATGGATATCATGGTGCCAAGGGAGAAAAACAGTAGGAAGGAGATTCCCGAAACAAAACTAGTGGTTGTTGGGAGGACTAACAGAAGTACCGCAGCGCTTCCAGCTAAACCATGGACGATACCGATTGCATATGATTTCAATCGGAAAAATGGGATTAATTCTGGAAATAGTCCGTGTTTTTTTTCTTCATGGGGTGGCTGTGATCCCTCATAATGTTCGTGGGTTCCATGAAGATGTTTATGTTCACCCGTGCCGTGCTCATGGCCATGGACATGGAAATCCCCTCGATACATTTTCCAGAATACTTGGATTCCCAAAAATACCAACATAATTGCGACGCCAAATTCAAAATAGGTTGCAATTGATGCGAATGCCTCCAGGGCTGATTGTTTTAGCAAGAGGACCGCGAACCCAAGTATAAGAAGCGGGGTTGAATGCCCGAGACCCCAAGAAACGCCCACCCAAAGACCCTTGAAAACACTTTTATAGTCTCGAGCCATTGTGGCGACCGCAACAACATGGTCTCCGTCCATGGAGTGGCGAAGTCCGATGATCAATCCGATGAAAATAGCGGACATTACCCCTTGGACAGAAGAGAATTCGGCTTCCATAATTCCTTTCCTAGAGGGAAAAGTACATAGACGTAAAGAACCTTCTCCCCGAAATAACTAACCAGAAGACTTTGGATTTCCCATTTCCCGTTGATGGGATTTAACCTCCCTGCGGCAAAGAACCCGACCGCTTAAGCGGTCAGTGAATGTCAACTATATTAATACTTCCGAATACTACGGTCGACCTCGTGTATTAGTTTTTAGCCTCTGGCAGAGATTATACGTGGTTTGGTGTCAATAGAAAAATACTTATCAGATTATTGACAAGTATTACCTAAAATGATAGCCTCTCGATGGCCGGGTATATCGTGAACTTGTTCATGCTATGCCCAGTAAATAGACATAAGGAGGGGAAATGCCTGCTTTAGAAGCCGATTTGGCTGGTCAAAAGTTCGACTGCGAGATCACCTGCTGAATCAATGAATGAGGGCACATAGGAAGAGCCATTTGGCTCTTGGGAGAAATCATGGGTGTCTTTGGTGACAATATCAGCAGAATGAGCATGACTGACAGCGAGCACAAAGGATTCCGAATTCTTATTAATGGTGAGCCTCTTAGGAACAGAGAAGGGGTAATTCTTGACCACGGTCATAACCCGTCCGTGGGTGGAATCAGTGGACAGCACACATTCCCTGATCTTTTAGAGATTATGGAAGCACTCTATGATCGGGTAGGGGTGGTTCCGACCAGTCGACCGATCGGGAGCGTGCGACCCGCCGAACTTCGCGAGATGCGAGAACGCGGCGAGAGCGCAATTGGTGGCCACGTAAAGAATGAAGACGGATCCTACTCACAAGCCGGTGACGACCATGGCCACGACCATGGCGATCATGGACACGCTCACTAGTTAGGATTCCGAAAAATTGGAACCTTAAAGGGGAGTCAAGGGGATGTTGAAAATCTTCCTTGACTCCCCTTTGGCTTTCTTTAGATATTGATAGCATTAAGTTGTATTCCTTTTTCTCTCCAAGTCGGTATATAGGTGGGGGTGTCATGGATCCGGGTATAAATAAAACCGGGCTCTTCGATTTTCCAAATCCAGTAAATGAAGTAGCTGCGAGGCTGGTTGCGGGGATGGTCGCAATGTTGGCAGGTTCGATAATTATTTCCCAATCTTCTCTATTACTTGCCCTGTTGACCTATGGGTTCCTCGCTAGAGTACTTACGGGGCCAAGGCTTAGCCCAATGGGGCTTTTTGCTACAAAAGTTATAGTTCCACTTTTAGGGAATCCTAACCGTCCCGTTCCTGGGCCTCCAAAAAGGTTTGCTCAAACAATCGGGCTTGTGATTTCAGGGGCAGCTTTGATTGGTTCTACTTTTCTTGGTTTCCATCCTCTTGCGACTGTCCTGTTGGGTGTCTTGCTTGGATTCGCACTCTTGGAATCCATCTTTGGGTTTTGTGCAGGATGTTACATTTTTGGTTATCTTATGAAATGGGGACTAATTCCAGAGGAGATTTGCCAAAAATGCCAGTTTTGATTATTGATGCGGAAGTACATATTTCCAAAATAGATTCAACAAAATTATCAAAATTTATTAAGACTGAAATAATGAATAGGAGGCAAACAGATGTCACTAAGGATAAATGATGAGGCACCCGATTTTACCGCTAGCACAAGTCAGGGCACTATTAATTTCCATGAATGGATTGGGGATGGGTGGGCAATGCTGTTTTCCCATCCAAAGGATTTCACACCTGTATGCGCTACGGAACTTGGCTCCGTTTCTCAGTTAGACAAAGAATTCGCCGCTCGGGGATGCAAAGTGATTGGTCTCAGTGTTGATAGTGTGGAAGACCATTTAAAATGGACCCAGGACATTGAGGAGATTTCAGGAGCCAGGTTGAATTTCCCGATTATTGCTGATAGTGACCTTAATGTGGCTAAACTTTATGATATGTTGCCCTCTGATCAGGGTTCTACTTCTGAAGGCAGGACTGCCGCAGATAACCAAACCGTTAGGGTAGTATTTTTGGTAGGGCCCGACAAAAAGATCAAAATGAATCTCGCCTACCCGATGAGTACCGGAAGGAATTTTGAGGAATTACTCAGGGTAATTGATTCGTGCAAACTAACTGCCCAGCACCGGGTTGCAACTCCTGCTAATTGGAAACAGGGGGAAGATGTCATTATTGTCCCTGCCGTGGATAACGAAACTGCCAAAACCTTGTTTCCGGATGGATGGGAAACCGTAAAACCCTATTTGCGTAAGGTGAAAGATCCGTCTAAATAAGAATATGTATAAGGGAAAATTTCCGGCGTGGGCGTTCTTCCTTTGGGTTCTTATAATCTTTGTGCCCTGAATCCTTCCTCTCCCTAATATTGGTAATTCTCGTTTTGACATGATAATGTCTGATACGACCAGGGTGATGGTTGGGAAGGGGAAATCGTTATGTTCGCCCGCTGGTGGGTCGCGTTATTGGTTTCCTTATGGATGAGTACCGGGATGCTAACCTTATTCGGTACCACTGTGATGCTTCCTGCCATAGCTGACGAATTTAAAATTTCTCCCTCAACTGCCGCTTGGGCCGCCTCCATCTTTCCCCTTATCTTGGCTGGGACTTTTGTTCCGGGGTCACAATTGGGAAATCTGTTAGGCTTCAGAAGGGTTTCACTAATAGCCAGTTATACTGAAGTATTCTTTTTAATAATGATTTTTTTCGTCCCAAACTTTGTTCTTTTAATAACCGTACGCGTACTTTCGGGTCTCTTTCGAGGGGCTGTGGTTCCCAACTATCAAGCCATGGCCATCAGTCAATTCCCGGATGAGGAAAGAGGAAAGGCTTTAGGTGCAATATCCGGGCTTTCGGGATTTGGTTCCCTTTTTACTTTGGCAATTGCTGGGATTATTACCGACCTTTGGGGATGGCGTTGGGTGTTTCTTCTTTCCGCGGCTTCATTTTTTATCATAAATCTGTTGGTAACATTTACGTTTCCTTCGGGGTCTAAGGGGAGACAATCACAAGGTAACCTAAGGCAATTTGATCTTAGTGGAGCCATCTGGCTTATGCTTTGCGTTGCATTACTCTTGGTTGGAATTCAGATGATTGGGAGAGAAGGGACAGGATTATGGCCCTTGGGTTTGATTCTTCTTGGGATAGTATTCGTTATACTTTTGATCCGATTTGAAGCCCGTCAAGTACGGCCTGTGCTCCCAGTGGCCTTATTTAAGGATCGGGCAGTATCGATCCCAAGCTGGTTTAATTTTCTTTTTACCTTCACAAATGGAATCAGTCTATATTTACTTCCAATTTTGTTTATCCAGGGGTTGGGTTGGACCGCTGCCTATGCAGGTTCGATTCTGATCGCTTTAAATGCAGCAAGACCCTTTGGATCGGTAACCTCCGGTTTTTTGTCTGATAGGTTCGGCCCTTCTCCTGTTGTTATAGGCGCCACTATTGTTCTTATTTCCTCTGTGCTAAGCTTAGCCTTCTGGGGAACCGCTGGGGCGCTCCTGGTTTTAATACCCATGCTAGTGATGTTTGGGTTTGGGCAAAGCTTATTTGCGACCGCTAATTTGAAACAGATGTATGCGGCGGTTCCGGATTCTCTCCTTGCATTTGCCCCAGGAGCATTGGGGCTTGGACGTCATATCGCAACGACTGCAGGGATCGGAATTGCTTCCACCGTCTTTGCGGCGTTCCTTTTAGGGGGGCAATTCCTTACGGAAGTGGACGCAGTATCAGCTGCCTTTCGGATAATATTTATTGTGACAGCGGGATTTGTAATTATCGGTGTTTTTGCTCCTTTGGGTTTGTCATTTGGGTTGTCGAGGTTTTCCAATCCGAATAGGTAATCCAGTTGAAATTTGAGATTAAGGTTAGTTATATAGTTCTATGTTAGGTAAGACAAACGGATTAAATGAGTTGAGTACTGAACAGCGTCGGGTAATCCGTGGCTGGTGCATGTACGATTGGGCTAATTCTGGGTTTGCTACAAGCGCCGTCGTTGCGATCCTTCCTGTCTATTTCGTATTTTTATTTAAAGATGCTTTTGGGGAAGAAGCGAATTTTTTCGGAGTGACGGTAACAGGCAGTTCAATGTGGAGTTTAGGGGTGGTGATTTCTACTACCTTCGTAGCCTTAACCAGCCCTATCCTTGGAATAATTGCGGATCGAATTCCAGTTAAAAAAACTTTCTTGTGGATTTATACCGCCGTTGGTTCAATCTTTACAATTCTAAGTTTCTTCTCCGCTTACACGGGGGCCGCATGGGCCTGGGTGTTTGGCTCATTCGTTATCGCCAATATTGGGTTTGCTGGAGGATTAGTTTTCTATAATTCGTTCTTGCCCCACTTAGTCCCAAAACATCTTTTGGATAATGTGAGTAGCAGAGGATACGCCTACGGATATATTGGTGGAGGCCTCCTTCTAGCCTTTCATTTAGGATTAATCGTAATGGCCGGCGACTCTGTTTATTCAGATCTGGTGACGAGATTGGCGCTTGCTTCAGTAGGATTATGGTGGTTTGGTTGGGCACTTTGGACATTCCGTACAGTTCCAGAACCATCTATCACGAATCCTTCTACCGATTTGAATGTTTTCAAGGCGGTCTCGCTTGCCCTTTCACAACTCACTTCAACCATTAAAGAGATCAGGAGGTTCAAGGTCGTAGCCATCTACTTGGGGGCGTTCCTTCTTTTTAATGATGGGATTCAAACGGTTTTAACCATCGCCGGCGCATTTGCAGCAGATACCTTGGGGGTTTCGTTGACCTTTAATATGGTTACCATCCTTATTATCCAACTGATTGCCGCTCCGGGAGCCATCTATTTTAGTCGATTGGCGGGACGAATTCGTGCGAAACGAGCTCTTGTTATCTCTTTGATCGGTTGGTGTGGGGTGGTTCTGCTAGGGATAGGAGTGGCTCCCTCTGCTCCAGGTACCCACGAGGATTTTGACTATCAGGTCCAGTATGAAAGTGCCAGTTCAGCCTATTCGATTGTAGAAACTCCTTCTCTCTCCGACTCACCGAGAGATCTGTTGTGGCTCGAAGTTCAAGGCTATCATGCTAAACCAAGCGATCTCAATCAGACCGAGGTTGCTGATTTTGCATCCTTTGTGGGTTCTCACGAATCATCGCGATTTACTCTTTCGGTTGTCGGAGGACCTTTGGACGGGCTTCAAGTCATTGGCCCTGTCCACCCTTCGAACTTGACAGGTCCTATCGACTTTTGGCCACGCCTGTTGAGAGAAAATCTTTGGGGGCCATTAGGCATGACTGCTGATTACCAATGGTTACTTCTTGGAATTCTTGTTGGCGTGGTCATGGGAGGAAGTCAGGCTTTGGCAAGGAGTATTTTCGCCTATATCACCCCAGAAACCAGGAGTGGGGAGTTCTTTGGCTTTTTTGGATTTATTAGTAGAGCGTCTGCCGTTTTTGGTCCTATCGTCTACGTCTTATTCACGAGTGTGTACGATACGCGAACCGCGGTATTTGCCATTTTATCGATAATTATCGTCGGCACTTTAATGCTTCGCTGGGTTGATGTTGAAAAAGGAAGGCAAATCGCTATTGATGAGGATATCCGAGACAATGAAATCGGTACTTAGTTTCCATTGAAGATAGGGTCTTTGATCAATAAACGAACCAGATTAAGATAACGTCTCCCTTTCTGCAGGGAATAATTGTATAATCCCGCCTGTCTACACTCCCCTAACGATCTTCGGTAGCCCCATCGGGCTGTGGATAACTAATTCAGTAAAATAGGAGGGTTCCATTGAAGAAAACGACAAGATTGCGTGAGTTATTTGAGAGAAAAGAGATCTTTGTTCTCCCTGGAGGCAGTACAGCACTTCAGGCAAGATTAATTGAAATTGCTGGGTTTGAATGTGCCTACATGTCAGGAGGGAACACTTGTAGCACCATCCTAGGAATGGCAGATGCTGGTTTGGCTACTATGACCGAAATGATTACGAATGCCGGGTATATGGCCAATGCTATTGATATCCCACTTGTTTCGGACTCAGATACTGGTTATGGAAATGCAATCAATGTTCGGCGGACTGTTCAGTCCTTTATTCGTGCAGGAGTATCGGGTATCCACATTGAAGATCAGATCAACCCGAAGCGATGCGGGTTTGTCTCGGGGAAGGAAATCATTTCCCTCGAGGAAGCCGCTGGTAAATATCGGGCTGCGGTTGATGCCCGAAATGAATTAGACCCTGATTTCATTATCATGGCACGAACAGATTCTCGGGGCGCTGTAGGCGGTGGGTTTGAAGAAGCCTTAAAACGAGTCAAGGCTTACAAGGAAGCAGGAGCCGATGTAATTTATGTGGAAGGTCCTCAATCTATGGAAGAAGTCCAAGCCTTTAGAGCCGCTGTGGATGGCCCCCTACTTTGCACCTTTTCTGCCGTGAATCCAGGGATAAGTTTCAAGGAACAGGAAGATCTTGGGATGGCCTGCGCGTTCTACCCGGCTGCAGCCACAGCCCCTGCCAATATCGCAGCGTGGGATTTTCTACACGCTTTTCGACAAGAAGGAACAAAAGTTTTGGAACAATTCCGCGAAAGAAATGACGGTCATCCCTTAGCGAATTTTGGGGTGTATGATTACGTGGGCTTTCCTGAAATTCGAAAGATGGAAGAGAAGTACTTGCCTGAAGAGGCGATGGAAAAATATGAACTTTCTGTGGGGGAATATACACCCAGTTAATGGTATCCGACTGATATCGAGGAGGGGAAAATGGGGATGACAATGGCCGAAAAAATCTTGGCCAATAAATCTGGTAGAGATAGTGTGAAGGTTGGAGATATCGTAGTCTGTAAAGTTGACTGGGCTGTAACCGGGGATCTAGGCTTCGGGAAAGGGAGGCCAGAAGTGGTCAAGGTCTGGGACCCTGAGCGGATTGTTGTAGTGGCGGACCATACCGCCCCGGCTCCAAATGTGGATTCAGCCGATGATATGGTTCGCATGCGGCAATTCATCAATGAGTTTCAGATCCCACACCATTTCGATATAGGCGACCAGGGGATTTCCCACGTCCTTCTTGGTGAGCAGGGTTTCGCATTGCCCGGTGGCCTAATTGCGAATGGCGATTCTCATAGCTGTGCTTCCGGGGCATTTAACTGTGCGTCTAGAGGCCTTGGAGGTCCAGAGATGACCTATGTGTTATGTACCGGAGAGACCTGGTTTATTGTGTATCCAACAGTCCGGTTTGTCCTGGAAGGAGCACTGGGGAAATTTGTGACTTCGCGGGATGTGTTGCATCACATCGCAGGTGTCTATGGTGATTTTTCGAACCACAATGTGGAATATGTCGGGTCGTATGTCTCTGGGATTAGTGTGGCGAGCCGTCAAACAATTGCCACGATGAGTGCCGAACTGAGTGCTGAATTCGCGTTATTTGAGTCGGATCATGTGCTGGAAGAATATCTTCAAGGGCGAGCGAAAGCTCAAATTGAACCAGTGGTTTCTGATGATGACGCCGAATTTGAAGCAATTTATGAGATAAACGTTACAGGTTTAGCCCCCCAAATTGCTTTACCGGGAAAAGTTCCAAATAATGTCCAATCTATCGACGATTTGGAATCCACGAAGATAGACCAGGCTTTTATTGGGTCTTGTGCGAATGGGAGGCTTGAAGATTTCGCCATCGCCGCAGAAATCTTGAAGGGTAGAAAGGTCGCTCCCGGTGTCCGGCTGATTGTAACTCCAGGCTCCCAGAATGTGTATAAGGAAGCTCTAAAAGCAGGATATGTTGAAACGTTGATGGAAGCGAATGCTGTAGTAACGAATTCAACTTGCGGGGCGTGTTATGGCGGGCACATGGGGGTATTAGGAAGTGGGGAGGTCTGTATAACCGCAAGCACGAGGAATTTCCAGGGTCGTATGGGGAGTGCAACTGCCCAAGTTTATCTAGGATCTCCGGCTACGGTAGCTGCTTCTGCGATAGCTGGTGTGATTGCTGACCCAAGAGACCATATCTGAGGAGTTGGAGATGGAAAAAACCAGTGAATGGACGTTGTTTTCTGGGAAAGCATGGGTATTTGGGGATGATATTAATACTGATTTGATGTATCCAGGTTTTGTCCACACTTTGCCTGAAGAAGAGAGGTATCTTCATTGCATGTCAGCTAATCGTCCTGGCTGGGCAAATGAGGTGAGTACAGGGGATATTATTGTAGCTGGGAAAAATTTTGGGACGGGATCCAGTCGTCCCGCTGCCCAATCACTATTCAAATTGGGGATTCGTTGTGTGATAGGGGAGACTATTAACGGATTATTCCTTCGTAATTCGATTAATTTCGGCCTCCCGGCAATTCCTGTTCCCGGGTGCACAGGGTTAATCAAGGAAGGCGATATCGTTCAGGTCGAACTATTAAAGGGCCTCGTCACAAACACCGCGAATGCTCAGACAGTCCAAGGAACCCCCCTTCCGGACAGATTGCTCAATGTTGTACAGCAGGGGGGACTTATCCCGATGTTGAAATCACTTGGATATATTCGATAATCTCGTTATATTAACCCCCACTTACTTGCCCAAAACTTGGGAAATAAACTCCTCTGTATGAAGGGCAGAAATTTGAAAGGATAAGAGAATGGCAACATTTAAACCAGGAGACCCGGCACCCGAATTCTCCTTAGAAGATTGTTTCGGGAATACGGTATCTACGGCAGATCTGAGAGGTAAAAAATTTCTTTTGTACTTCTTTACGAGTCCAGGCGGGAATAACTGAACCCGCGTTGCTCTCGGGTACCGAGAACATGCGGATGAGTTTGCTCAGAAGAATCTTGTCGTTTATGGAATCAATGACAAGGATCCTGAAGTCGCAAAAAATTGGGTAGAAGAACAAGAGTTACCTTTCTCCGTTTTGATGGATTACGGACGGACAGTGGGTATTGCCTATGGGATGTCTGAAAAAGACAGTGACCGCTACGTCGCGAATGCTGCGGAAGGCAGACGGCCTGCTGTGCTGGTTGATGAAGAGGGATTAATTGCTGCATGGGAGCCTGATATCAATAGCGTAGAGAAGGTCGCTGAATTATTAGCGAGTATCTAAAGGTTTAATCCTGAGGGTTCTTTTTGATAAGTGTCGGCCTGGCTGCACCGAGGATTAAAAACCCTCCTAAAAAGGTTAAGGCCGACATTATCAGGAATCCCGGAAGGTACGTTCCCTGGGTGTCATAGAGGATTCCTAACGCGAGCGGGGTAGTCATACCGGCTAGGCTGGTTACGAGGCTTCCAATTCCCAGGATTGTGCCAAAGCTTTTTCTTCCAAAATATTCTCCCCGTATTGCTGCTAATAACGGCCCTCTTCCTCCATGCCCGATTCCAAAAAGAAGAGAGAATAAGAAGGATGTCGGGATATTCCTCGCATAGGCTAGTGCGACGACCCCAAGAGATTGTACAGTGCAATAGAAGAAAATAGCGTGACGTTTGTCTACTCTATCCCCAATTGACCCGAGTAGGACCCTCGTGAGGATTTCTATCACGCCGTACGCAGCCATCGCATAACTTGCAGCCTGTAAATGGAGCCCGACGTCGGTAAGATGAGGAACGCCGTGAACATAGACTGCCATTGTCGTAAACTGTGATGCGCCATGGACCATGGGAATTATCCAAAATGCACGGGTTCGGATTGCCTCTCTGATTGTGAATTCCTCTCCCGTATCCATCTGGGTTGAAACATGTGTTAATTTTTCTTCCGATACGGCTTCCTCCGCCGTGTTTTCTTGCGTAGGCCTCGATCGGAACATCCTACTAAGGGGAATACCCGTGATCAAAAGGACGACGCCAAGCCCGATAGCAGTTGTCCTCCAATCGAATTGAGTGATTCCCCAGGCGATGATTGGGCTAAGAAGGATGCCCATGCCGAAGCCGGCTTGGGCTAAGCCCATTGCAGTGTTTCGTTTTTTGTTGAACCACCAA
>CAZTCW010000003.1:0-2228 GCA_964612825.1 uncultured Dehalococcoidia bacterium
AGCAAAGAATATCAACTAGCTTAGATGTAGGGTCACTAAATGGATCCAATTGAATCCAAGCAACAAAAAGATGGCACTTTCCAATACCTTTTAACAATAGGTATTGTCGCTATGGAAGGTAGAGGGTTTGAATACCCTATAGACACTCTTCCATCTAAAAACGGTGTGATATATGTGACAAATAAATCACGCAATGAGGGTGTGCGTGGCGTCAGAATTTCTATGTTGAATTTAAAGTCCGAATATTTCGGCGAGTTTGGTTTGTTTGGTGATCGGGATGGATTGTTGACCTCCCCAAGCGGAATTGGAGAAGACCAAAAGGGAAATGTGCTTGTTCTTGATGAGGCACTCAACCGATTAACAATATATAGCCAAGACGGAATATATATCAGTAAATGGGAACCCTCGCTAGATTCAGGTTATTCTCTAAGCGGTCCTTCCTCTCTCACAATCGATTCCAATGAGGATGTCTTCGTATCAGATACAGGAAACCACCGAATAGTTAAATTCGACAAAAATGGAAACGTGAAGTGCTCATTTGGTGGGGAAGGAACATCGCCGGGAAAGTTTAAATACCCATGGGGTATCACGACAGATAATCACAATAATATTTACGTTTCTGACTGGGGCAACGACCGTATTCAACTCTTCTCATCAGAAGGGATATATGTTCGCTCCTATGAGGAAACTATTCATAATAATTACAAGTTGAACCATCCTTCTTCGGTCCAAATTGACCCGAACGGAAACCTGATTATTGCAGATTGGGGTAATGAATCAATCAAAATTGTTTCTGCGGATGATCACTTGATCCAGGAATTGCGTGGGGAAGCCACTCTCTCTGTTTGGGCCCAAGAATTTATGGAGTCAAACCTCGAAGAATATGATGCGAGAAAAACGTCAAATTTGGATAGCTTAGGCGTAGAGGGAGACGGCTCAAGTAGGCATACAATATCTGCTCATGTCGAAAAGTATTTCTGGGGACCCACCTCCGTTAAATTAGATTCCAATTCACGCTTGTATGTTACTGATTCAAACCGCCACAGAATTCAAATATACGAGTGGATATCTACATAAATTTTTAAATCCAATATTAAAAACGAGTGTATCCACCGTCAACCACAAATTCCTCACCCGTTTGATATTCGGAAGCATCACTTGCCAAATACACAGCAAGCCCAGCGAAGTCTTCAGGGGTCCCCCATCGACGTAAAGGTACCCGCCTCATTACCCGATCTTCGAATTTTGGATCCCCTACCCGTCTTGACGTCATATCGGTATCAATCCATCCAGGAATGATGGTGTTAGCTGTTATCCTGTGTCGGGCGAGTTCTACAGCCAAACCCCTCACCATAGATAAAATCCCTCCTTTAGCAGCTGCATAGGCCTCACTCATAGGGGCTCCGTGGATTGCTGCGGTGCTGGAGGTTGCGATTAACCTACCCCCTTGACCCATTTCGATCATATGTTTCGCAGCTTCCCTAAATGTAAAAAAAGTTCCATCGAGGTTGATAGACATTACTTTCCTCCACAAATCAGTGGGGAATTCATGAAAAGGCGCTGAACCCCCTGACCCGGCATTGGCAAAACAAACGTCTATGCGTCCAGACAATTCCAGGGTTTCCGAAAAAGCATTTTTGACAGCACTTTCATCCGAGACATCGCATATTATAGATTTGCACTTTGTTCCAAAACTGGAAACCTCCTGTTCCGCGGCAGCATTCTTTTGTGGATTGGTTCCCCATATACCTACATTAGCCCCAGATTTGGCCAACGCTCTTGCCATTCCTAGGCCAATCCCACCATTGCCACCAGTGACCAATATAGTCTTCCCAGTAAGTTGTAAAGATTCGAGTGTCATCGGAAATATCCCTCCTTATTTCGAACGTTTTCCGGGATCACCTAAAGAAACTATAACCCTTAAATCCCAGCCCTATCCGACTTTGATTTGGGGGTTAAATCGAACCTGGTTTCATCACCATCGTAGAATCTTTTGAGTTCATCCACCATTAACGTGAAGAACCTAGTGTAACTCCTGACTGTGACACCAGCGACATGAGGACTGAGGAAAACATTGGAAAGAATCCGTATCTCGCTTCACATAGGTAATGGTTCTGGGTCGAAAACATCTAAGCCTGCGACTATGTCTCCCTTCTTAAGCCTTTGGATCAAAGCAGTTGAATCAACTATGGCCCCCCTGGACACATTCACAAAAACGGAATTGGGTC
>CAZTCW010000004.1:0-44761 GCA_964612825.1 uncultured Dehalococcoidia bacterium
CATAGCTGTAGCAATGGATTGGCACGCTAGTTTCGTCGGAACTCAGTTTTTGGCATTTAGCACCTCGCTCCCGGAACTAGCCACATCGTTTGCTGCAGTTAGAGTAGGGGCTCCGGAATTGGCAATATCTAATGTTTTAGGTAGTAATGTTTTTAACATGGGATTTGTTCTCTTTATGGACGAACTTGCGTATACAGATGGTCCCATATGGAGCGGTATATCTCCCGTGCATATGGTTGCAGGCACCATAGCCATTTTGATGACCCTCGTGGTCATAGGGGGTATCTTTACCAGTCTAAGAAAACAATCCAATGCCGGTACTTCTATCGATTTGCCTACTGGGCGAACATGGACTATAGAAAGCATAACGCTAATACTGCTGTATATAATATCAAGCGTTGTAATATTCAACCTGTCGTAGTCAGCTAATTATAGAAGTACCTATCAGGTTTCCTATAGCGAACCTAACAGCAGCAGCGGCACCTCCCGCCATTGACATTCTGAGGGCCCCCCAGAACACGTTTTTGCTGGAGACTACAGCTACCCTGGCTCCTGCGACAAACGATACTGTAATGCTAAATATAGAACTTAAGGTAATAGCTAGATTACTGGTTATAAAAAAATATGGTGCAATTGATATTATGGCTTCAATTGAGAACGAGAAATCCGTTTAGGGGCACACGACCTCATGGCCGCCGGAATGTATGGCTCCAATGCATTTAATATAGCCAGCCTGGGGTTGCCGATTTGTTCTCCCCTGAGGATTCTCTTTTCCAGAGCCTAGGTGATAGCCATATCTTAGCTGCTCTTTGCGCTTGTGCTCTCATGGTGATAGGGATTGCACAACTTCATAGAGCTAAACCAGTGAGAATACCAGCGGTTTTGGATTTAGGAGTATCATCCGTAATGATTGTATATTTAATGGGTCTCTTTATTGTATTTGAATTAGCTTAAAAAGTATAAATCATCCAATTTGATATAATTACTCCATCATCTGCCCCAAATAATGGGAGGTGGTTCGGTGATATTTTTCCACCACCCCATCCAAGAATAAAACAATCTACTAAAGGAAGGTAAGAGAAATGACAATCCAACGCGAGGAGTTCAGGAAAGCTCTATCCGGAGACGTCTGTATATACCCAGCGAGTGTTTTTGACCCCATTTCCGCTAGAATTGCAGAAATGGTCGGATACAAATTTGCTATGCTCCCAGGATCAATCGCCGCCGCAGTTGCTTTGGTATCCCCCGATCTTGTACTCCTAACTGCGACAGAATTGGCAAGTCAAATACGGTCCATCACTCGTGCAACCAAATTAAGCCTTATGGTGGACGCAGATCATTGTTTTGGGAATGCCTTAAATGTCGGAAGAAGCGTTGAAGAATTTGAGCACGCCGGAGCAGCAGCGATAACTGTGGAAGACACCGTCCTACCTAAAACATACGGAGAACCACTCCCTCAAATCATTAGCGAAGGAGAAATGATAGGCAAACTCGGGTCTGCTCTTAATTCCAGGATTGATCCTTCTTTTTGTATAATTGCACGTACAATATCATTTGCCCAAGAAGGTCCCGAAGCAGCAGTAAAACGGATCAAGGCCTACACTGAATGCGGCGTAGATGCCATCTTTTTGGCCGGACATCCCAGAGGAGCAGAGGATATTCAGGCAGCCTGTGCAGCCACCAATCTGCCGTTGATTGTAGGGCGAACAACACCTGAATTAAGAGACCCAAAGTTCCTTGCCGACAATAACTGCCGATTTGCCCTAGAAGGACAACCCCCATTTCGAGCCGCTCTAAAAACAACTTACGAGGTAATGAAATTTCTTAAGGATGGGGGATCGGTAGACGACTTAGGAGATAAAGTTGCATCTGAGGCATTTTTCCAAGAGGTAATCTTTGGGGAAACCTATGAACAATACCAAAAGAATTATTTGGGATACTAATTTGATATTACATTTATTGGAGACCAGATTTTAAAGCTGCTAATACCCAGAGAGGGTATGAGCAGCTGACCAACAGAAGTTACTCCACCCTAGTAAGTCGTGCGTAAGAATAGAGCAATCTTTTCAATCCATATTCTTTTAATTTAAACGCCACAGCTATTTCGAAATCTCCCCCAACCGCTTTTGAATTTACCACGGTTCCATTCCCAAAAATTGGATGGTTTACCTTCTCTCCATCAACAAATGGAACTTCATGACTCCTAGCAATCCCTGCCCGTTGAACGATTGGGTCCTTTTGAGATAACTTTGCCCGGTTAAACCGCTGAACCTTTTGGAACCGGTTTGATATAGTTAGTTCTTTAGGAATATCTGATAAGAACTGAGAAGGCCTAACGTAATACTCTTCACCAGTAACATCCGGGAATCTCTGGTAATTCCCCCTCCCACGCTCGACGGATCGCGTCAAATATAATCGATCCTCAGCCCGGGTCATCCCCACGTAACATAAACGACGCTCTTCCTCCATTTGAGAAGGGTCACCTGAATCGATGGACCTTGCGTGAGGCAATCTCCCTTCCTCCATCCCGACCATAAAAACCACCGGGAATTCTAATCCTTTAGCTTGATGTAAGGTTATAAGGGTTACGGCCTCACTCATCGCATTCAAGTTATCAGTATCTGAAACCAAGGACGTTTGCTCAAGAAAGCCCATGACACCGCTGGAATCGCTTCCTTCATCAAATTTGCCCGCCAGGTTTAGGAGTTCCAATAAATTTTCTTCACGATCCACAAAATTGTCTTGGTTTTGAATAAATTCCATATATCCAGACCGCTCAATTATGGTCTGAATCGACCCTCGGACATCTAAACGTCCAGCATCTGTAATTAGTTCACCCAACAATTGGTGAAATCTCTGCAAAGATGACCGGCCCGCCGTTGAAAGCAGGACGGAATCCTGAGATTCTTGTAAAAGTGAGCCGAGAGCCTGGGAAAGAGAGCTATCGAAACGTTGACTATAGTTCAGCAATACATCCTTGGTTTGTTTACCAATTCCACGAGGAGGAACGTTCAGGATTCGTGCGAAACTCACGTCGTCTAAAGGGTTTGCCAGCACCCTTAGATAAGCAAGAATATCTTTAATTTCTCTTCTCTGGTAAAAAGCTAGAGCCCCCACTAAAAGTATTGGAATCTTCTGTTGCCTGAAAGCGTGCTCAAAAGGTCTCGACTGAGCGTTCACCCTATACCCAATCATAAAATCGTTGTATGCCAATCCATCTTCCGAACAAAGTCGCTTAATCTCGCTAACCACCCAACTAGCTTCTTCATCTGGATCAATAGCCTCATGGAGCATAACCGGTGTTCCCTCACTGCGTGTGGGGATTAAGGTTTTTTCCATCCGTTGAACATTCGAGGAAATTACTCCCTGAGCTGCCGCGAGTATTTTTGGAGTTGAACGATAGTTTTCTTCAAGCACAATGACCTTTGAGGAAGGAAAATCCTCCTGAAACATGAGAATATTTCGGATGTCCGCGTTGCGCCACCCATATATTGCCTGATCCGGATCCCCCACTACACAAATATTCCCTGATTGCTCGGCAAGCGCTCGAGCGATGGAATATTGGGCCGAATTTGTATCTTGAAATTCATCAACAAGCACATGAAGATATCGATTTTGGTATTTATGAAGAACCTCTTCGTCTGTTTGAAATAATTTATGCACCTTTAGAAGTAAATCATCAAAATCCAACGCTTGGGATTTCTGTAGAATGTTCTCATAAATGGGATAAACCCTCGAAATGATTTCTTCCCAATATTCGCCTGGGACGGTAGAGGAAAATGTCGCAGAATCTATAAGCTTTGCCTTAGCCTGAGAAATCCTTGCAAGAACAACTCTAGGTTTAAATTGTCCGGGATCGAGGCTAGCCCGAATCAAACTTTCTTTAACGGCAGAAATCTGATCTTCTCTATCATAAATAGAAAAGTTATTTTTCAATCCAAGGGATTTACCATCAATTCTCAGAATACGTGCACAAATAGAATGAAAAGTGCCAGCGGATATATCATTCGACACCGCGGGCCCCAAAAGAAGAGCTAGTCTATCTCGCATTTCTTTTGCAGCTTTATTTGTGAAAGTTACTGCACAGATAGAATGGGGAATAACCCTATTGGATCGAATCAAATTGGCAATTCGATGAACAATGACTTTAGTTTTACCGCTCCCAGGCCCAGCAATAATCAACAGAGAACCGTCAACCTGAGTTACCGCTTCCATCTGGGCGGGGTTTAGACCTTCAAAAATCTCTTCCCTACTCATACTTTTTACACCTGATAGGGGTTCGTAAAAAGATATCCTTCACTTCAGCGGCAGAAACTAGAACATTTAAGAATTGCTCTCAGATTTCCTACTGGCTTTCCACTCATAAAAACCCCTTGATGCTTTGAAATAGTTAGAAAATAAACATAGGGGAGTCAAGGGTATTTACCCTGGTTTCTTCCGAGAGAGCCTGCCTCAAGAATATAGGTAAAGAGAATAGCCCGACATGTGTTTCCCCATCATAAAATCTTAAATCCGTTAAGTTACGCTCCTGTAGACGCTGGTTTATTATTTCTGGGGTCAATTCAAACGGGTTTAGATGTATCGAAGCAATTCCAAATCCCCAAGGCTCTCCAAAAGATTGGATCGATGCAACATAAGGGGCTACAACCGGAAACACCTGCTTTAATGTATTAGAGACTGCAGTGAACAATTCGAGGTAATTGATAATACCAGCAGGGCCCATCTGGGTCACCACTATTCCGTCATTATTCATTTTTCCCAAAACGGATTTGTAGAATTCAAGGGTATATAATTCAGAAGCAGGGCCATCTGGGGTTGGATCGCATAAATCCAAGATCAGTACATCAAAAGTTTCTTTTGAATTATTTAGATATGATTGAGCGTCGTCGAATCGGACCTCTAATCTCGAATCCTCAAAGGCCTTGTCGTGGTGACTCGGCAAATACTCTTTAGAGATTTTTATGACCTCAGGATCTAGATCCACCATTAAAACCCGCTCGACTGAGGAATGCTTTAAAACTTCACGGGCAGTTGCTCCTTCTCCCCCTCCGGCGATGAAAACAGATTTGGGTGAAGGGTGTGTTAAAAGCGCTGGATGCACCAAACTCTCGTGGTAAATAAATTCATCAATTTCAGCGGATTGAGTTTTCCCGTCTAGTATTAAGACTCTGCCAAATGCACCAGAATCCAATACCTCAATCGTTTGGTATTCACTTCCTCCGGAATAGATCGAATTAGAAATAGAAGAACCATAAATAAGATCCTCGGATACTGGTTCGTATCTCCATCGACGATCTTTTCTTTCTCCCTTGCCCACTCGTCCCCCTGGCTCTAAGAAACGCTTATCGGAGATTTTTCAAAAATGCCCCGTTGTAACTCTGTAACCGTTGCGTCCTTAGCTTGCAATTTTTGGACTAGGACATCAGCAGCTTTCTTCGGATCAAATCCTTCGCCGCACGTGAATATATCCGCCGCTGCGTATTCATATTCAGGCCATGTATGGATACAAACATGGGATTCAGCAATCGCAACCACTCCTGTAACTCCTTGAGGAGAAAACTTGTGGAAAGTATGTCCAATGATGGTGGCCCCAGTAGATTGAGCAGCGAAAATCAACGTCTCCTGGATGAATGGCAAATCATCAAGATATTCTACGTTGCAAGACTTTAACTCTAATAAAAGATGCGTGCCTAATGCTTTCAATCACCTTCCCCCCTTTTTTGAATTTCGCGAACTTCTATTATAACCAACCAAGCCTCCTTGAACAATATTTATTTTTTAGACTTGATTAACATTAGTTCTGCTCTTATTATCTTCAAGCATCCGACAGCCCGTCCATTGGTGAGGATTTTCTATCAATCTACCTTGGTTGAAGTCATCTTCCGAGACTGAGCATTCATTTAATTTTTTACCTGTCCAATACTGTAAGCGTCATCATCGAAATTGGAGGAAAAATACACCAAATCCCAGAACCTTCAGAACAACTAATCACTGAAAGAATTCGACGCCTGATCACCTCGAAAGGACCTATCAGCTTCGCACAGTTCATGGAGGAAGTTCTCTACGCCCCCAAACTTGGATATTACAACTCCTCAAACCCGATAGGGGCTTCTGGTGATTTTTTTACCAGCCCATCCGCTCATCCAATTTTTGGAGCATTACTAGCCATCCAAATCCAAGAAATGTGGACCACCCTTGGAAAACCGAATCCTTTCACCGTATTAGAATTTGGGGCAGGTGCAGGTTTATTGGGGAGAGACATTCTCTCCTTTATTGAATCAAACCATCCTGAATTTTCCAGACAAGTAAACTATGTATTTGTTGACCGAGTAGGGCCAGCCTATAGCGATACCCCTAAAGCAAACTGGGTTTTAACAAATAATTTCCCATTTAAAAACATAACGGGATGCATTATCTCGAATGAGTTATTTGACTCCTTCCCAGTACATCGATTTAAAATCCAAAATAGAAAAATTCATGAAATTCTAGTTAATTGGGGGCCGGATGGATTCACTGAAATCCTGAGTGAAATAGATTCGCCTTCCCTATTAAAGTGCGCCAAATATAACGGTATCCACCATCTTCCCGATGGGTTTGAAGGAGAACTAAGCCTTCAACCACCAATTTGGCTCGAAGGAGCAATAGCTTCTCTAAACCGTGGATTCATTTTAACCATTGACTACGGTGGGAGAAAAGAAGATTTATACTCCTCCCAAAACCATTCTGGTACACTCAGATGCTTTTACAACCATATGGTAGTACGAAACCCCTACCAAAGGGTTGGCCAGCAAGACATCACCTCAAATGTAAATTTCTCTGCTCTAATTGATTCTGGGATGGCAAAAGAGGTGCCCACACTTGCTCTAACAACACAAAGAGAATTCCTAATAAATTTAGGGATGGGGGATTTCCTCACGGCTTTAGCCCGAACTCAAGCAGCTGATAAATCCTATCCCTTTCCAGTTTTGTCTCAAAAGGAATACCTCGCTAACAGGATGGCTGCGATCCAACTAATCAATCCTGAAGGGCTAGGAGCGTTCAAGGTATTAATCCAGGCGAAGGAAGTTCGAGACACGCAACTAGGTGGCATCAATCCAAAAAACACGTTAACGGGAGTTAAAAACCTGGGTTTCGTTAGCTCCTACCTGCCACTTAGGGACCAAGAGAGAACCCCATTGTTCGAAGGTCGATTCCCAGAGCAAGCACTTATTCCAGATGATATTTGGCCATGGAGTTAGCCCTGAAGCCAAATTCAACTTGTCTTTCCCATGGAGCCTCGTATAATGGTATAAAAATTTTTAACCAGTCTTAAGATAATTTAATTTTTTAGCCAGAATATTTTTCCGGCCCAAACCAAGGAAATTTAGATGTCCTTACTTCAAGAAGCACTTACTATCTCCCTAACCGGGATTGCGGCAGTTTTCTTATCTCTCACTTTGTTAGTTTTTGTCCTGTTTGTCCTCAGCAAATTGTTAAAACCAAAAATCGATCCTGAAATCCCTGAAAAAGAAATAACCAATAGTAAAGAAACCATTTCAACGCCCAATCACTCGGATTCGGTAAATCCAGTAGCTGAGAATTCTGATAAACCACCGGAGAATCACGTCCTTACCCCTGAAGACAAGGAACTGGAAGAGGTAGCAATTATTGCTGCAATTGCCGCTTCCATAGGAGCGTCACCAGTCCAACCCGAGACGTCAATTGCGGCCTTCGTGAGGCCACCACAAGGAATTGGTTCATGGAGGCTACTCGGACGACAACAATTCATCCAAAGCCAAGGAGTCACACCAGGAACTTGGAAGCGTTAGGCTATCATCAATCGATAAATCCTTATAAAATTCTAACAGTTTGAAGGTGGATCTTATTTTGGAAAACCCACAAATTTTCGATATCACAATAACGGCGGTCATCAGCCAATGGCCTAAGGTGCTAATGGTTCTACTTTCCTTTGGACTCATTTACCTGGGAGTCGCTAAAAAGTTTGAGCCTTTACTTCTTGTACCTATTGGGATAGGAATTTTACTGACAAACCTTTTTTCCGGGATGGGGGAAGAAGGGGGTTTATTTTACCTTCTGAAAAAGCAGGGCCTTGAAACACAGCTTTTTCCCCTTCTGATGTTCTTAGGCCTCGGAGCATTAACCGATTTTTCAGCTCTGATAAAACGCCCTGTTATGGCTTGGCTGGGAGCAGCGGCTCAGGTGGGAATTTTTTCCGCACTGATTATCGCTGTGGTTTTGGGGTTCGACCTAAATGAAGCTGGGGCAATTGCCATAATCGGAGGGGCTGATGGACCGACAGCTATCTACGTTTCTACCCGTCTTGCCGACGAAGCCCTTTGGGGGCCAGTTGCCGTTTCCGCGTACTCCTATATGGCCCTAGTTCCAATCATCCAGCCTCCAATAATGCGCCTCCTAACAACCAGCAAAGAGCGCGCAACAAAAATGGAATTCCCCACAGAGCCTGTACCATTATCTCTTAGGCTGATTTTCCCCTTAGCGACGGTTATCCTCACCGCCATAATCGCCCCACAAGCTGTTCCATTAATTGGAATGTTAATGTTTGGAAATCTCCTAAGAGAATCAGGTGTTACCGACCGTTTGGCCTCTTCGGCTCAAAATGAACTGATTAACATTGTCACAATTCTTTTAGGACTCACGGTTGGAGGAACAATGACTGCTGAAAAATTCCTTGATCTCCAAACCCTTGGGATTTTTGCGATTGGTCTTTTCGCGTTTAGTATCGCTACTGCAGGAGGAGTTCTTTTTGGCAAACTAATGTATCTTCTTTCCGGTCGGACCGTGAACCCACTCATTGGAGCGGCCGGTGTATCTGCAGTTCCGATGTCTGCTAGAGTGGTTCATCTAGTCGCACAAAAAGAAAATCCGGGGAATTATCTACTTATGCAGGCTATTGGGCCCAACGTAGCGGGTGTACTAGGGTCAGCAATTGCAGCCGGAATTCTTCTCAGACTTATTCAATAGGATTCGATTCTGAGAGCAAACCCTATACCAAAGAAACCGCAACCAACCTTCCCTACCTATCAATTTCCCTCAAGCTTTTGGTAGATGGTATACTCTAGAACCATTTTATCGCGATTAAAATATCGGAGTTTCACTTGGAAACCCCACAAACTAAACTCACCGGTGATCCTAAGCCCCCTACCATTAAAAAAGGAATCTTTTATGGCTGGGTGATTGTAGCGGTCGTATTCCTAGCGGAGTTCACTACCGCTGGAATGGGAGGGTCCACCATAGCCCTCTTCTTTGTCCCCATGGGGAATGATCTGGGCTGGCCCCTCACGATGATGGTTGGCGCAGTAACAGCACAGTCTATAGCTGCCATGGTAACAGCTCCATTAGTCGGTCCCCTTCTAGACAAATTTGGAGCCCGTCCGGTCATGTTAGTCGGAGCGATAACCGGGGGAATCGGCCTAATAGCCATGATGGGAATTCATTCGATTTGGCATTTTTGGTTTCTCTACGCATTTGTTGGCGCCCTCGGACTCAACGAACTGGGAAGAATTTCCGGACCAGTCGTTGTCGCAAAATGGTTTATACGTCTTCGCGGAAGAGCAATGGCTATCGCCACTTCTGGAACCACCGTGGGATCATTCACAATGGCTCCAATAATTGGAATCTTGATAACTGCCTTTGGGTGGAGGTTGTCCTGGGGAATCCTTGGGATCCTCATGATGGTTACTATGGTACCTTCTGTTTATATATTTATGCGTAGACAGCCTGAAGATATAGGCCTCCTACCTGATGGAGATAAACCATCCCACTTAGGTTCTTCTTCAAATCCCACACATGCTTACATTGAGCCTATCTGGACATTAAAAGAAGCCTTAAAGACCAAGACACTTTGGATATTAATTCTCTCCATGAACCTCGTAGGGTTCGCCGCCTTTTCCCTCACGCTTCTTCAAGTTCCCTATTTCGTGGACCAAGGAATGTCTAATCAAAATGCCGGTTATGTTTTTACACTTACATGGGTTGGGTTCACGATTTCCCGGTTTATATGGGGATTCCTTCTCGAACGAGTTCCAGTGCGATTATGTTTAGCGGGAGCGTTTTTGGCGCGATCGCTTGGCCCTATAATTCTTCTAATCATACCTTACCCCATAAATATCCCTCCTTTCCTAATTTTTTACGGAGTTTTTGGAGGGTCTTTTGCTTTGCTCCAAGCTGTTGCATTTGCTAATTACTATGGTCGCACCTTCTTCGGAAGTATTCACGGAGCCTTAAGGCCCCTCCTTGCCATGCCGTCTGTTATTGGTCCTATTATTTTAGCGTGGACATATGACACTACGGGAAATTTCGACCTAGCATTCGTTATCGGGGGGGTACTTGGATTACTTGGAACAATATTTGTAATCTTTGCAACTCCGCCCACCAACAAATAACCTACCCTTGTAGATAATCGCTCTCCCGATCCTCTAACAAATCTCTCCCTTTAACCGGCCTCCAATAATCCATCTTCGATTCACACTTGACTGATCTCACATGAGGGCTCATCTTAGTCAACAATTTAGTTAACATTTTCAAGTGCATCCGGCACTGGAAAACGATGAGTAATTACCTATAATCAGGAACATATTATAGAAAGGGGATAAAAATGACCTCTGTTCTGGCCAAAGATCTAATGAGTAGCCCGGCAATTACGATCACCCCAGAAGCAACCATTAAGGATGCTGTGGAACTAATGTTGGATAAAAAAGTTCACTGTTTACCGGTTTTAGATACAGCTAAACGATTAATTGGGATCATCACAAATACAGATTTTTCTGTGCATTCAGGGAAGCTCCCTACTAGGAGCCCAAATTTGTTCTACGTCTTGGGACATCTAACCTCTGGAAAGGAAATTGAGAGTGAGTTCCGTGACTCAAGTACCCGAAAGGTTAGTGAAGTAATGAATAGTTCTGTGGACAGCGTACGGTTGGAGGCGACAGTTGAGGAGATCGCCGCCACCATGCTGAGACACCAAATTCACCATCTGCCGGTAGTTAACGAGAATGAAGTGATAGGTATCATAACGCCATTTGATCTTATGAAGCTTGTCCTCAGCGATCCAAATTAACTTACCTTTTTACTGAAATGGACACATCATAAATAACTCTTTAAGATCAAGCCTGACTTTCCAGATATTTATGTAAAGACGACCCCGTAGTAACTCAGTCTAAGTTCCTAATACTTCGAACAAACATTAAATAATATATCCCGATAATTACCATCAAAGCAGAGATCGAACCTATGGACCACTGAACCCCCACAACTTCTGCCAAAAGGGAAATACCAAAGACCCCAAAGTTCGTAATCCCAAACTCCATCATATAAATACTCATAACCCTACCGCGATATGAATCTTCGGTATAAGCTTGAACTAAGGCATTACTTAATGCCATCCGAGCAGCCTGCCCAAATCCAACGGGGATAATTATCAGAAGCGAAATAAAATACCAATTTGATACTGATAATGCGAGGAGTGCCCCTCCCGTCAGCAATACGCTGTAAAGAAACGCCAACCCACGCTTTTCTTGACCCATATATGCAACTGCAAAAGAGCCGCCTAACGCTCCTATCCCCGAAATAGTCATGAGAAGTCCAAGGCGGAAGGCAGAATCTGTCAATAAGTCAACAAATGAGCCCAAGGAATTCCCAATCAATGGAAGATTTAACAGCCAAGTAAGTTGGTTTTGCTCTAAAGTAATAACGTCGGTCGTGAACATAGGGAGCAACATCATATAGGGCATAGTGAACAGAACAGAAATAAGAGTAAGCACCAAAAGCCCGGGTAAAATGGGATGGGCCTTGATATACCCAATCCCATTTTTCAAATCCTTTAAAGCCCCTTGCCCCCCCAAAACCATTGGACTGGTTCTGGGGATCCTTGAAACGAAGAATACGGCAACTATATATAGCCCTCCCATCACATAGTAAACCTTGTCAATTCCAAGTAAAGCTATCAATAGCCCGGCAACAGCTGGAGCCAACAATCTGTTAATATTCATGCCCATAACATTTAAAGCTACAGCATTAGTAAGCCCAGATTGGCCAACAATTTCAGGGATCATCGCTTGACGAGCGGGCATCATAAGAGCCATCACTATACCTTGAAAAAATGATGCTATGAGAAGAATCTCCCAATTTATTATCCCTAAAGTAATTAATCCCGCAATTAGGATAGCCAAAACAGCTGAAGATACTTGGCCGGCCAAAAGAATGTATTTTTTTTGGATTTGGTCGGCTATTACCCCTCCAAACAACGAAAAAGCCAACATTGGGATGCCATTGGCTATCCCGATCAACCCTAGAACCGTAGCCGATCGGGTTAATTCGTACACATACCAAGATCGAGCAACCATTTGCATATTCATTGCTCCCATCTGACCCATCATTGCAAACCAAAATAAACGATAAACAGGGTTACGCATTGATTGAAAAACACGCAGATTGTTAGGAACAATAGGAGGGGGGTGAAAAGGGCCTACAGAAGAGGGGGGATTATCTGTCCCGGAAAGTTCTGATTCCCGAAGTTTTGGTCGTTCCGGTTCGGACAAGAGGTTTTTTCCTCTCTCAATAAGAGATATTTTCAAAGTTTGAGGTTTACCCACATAAACTAAACAAAATCCAACGAACTGAGCGGAAGTATAGTCGCCCTCCTCCGTTGGCGCAAACCTATAACAATTGTTAGTCCAATTTTACCAATTCTGAAACAATTACCTTGTTTAGGTTGACAGAGACTTAATCATTTCCTACTCTGCAGAAAATTCAATAGCGGCAATCAAGCCGACCCCAAGAAAGTTCCAGAGGAACCACTATAGATGATTGCACTCCAATACGAAAAAAGCATTCCACGTTTTTTTTGGGTAGCTGCAACCGGAAAACGATTCCCAAGTCAAATAACAGGGTTCGCTTCCCCGCTTTCCCTAACCGACTTACCACAAAAACCGTTACCCTCACAAAAATGGACAAGAATACAACCCCTCATGAGCGGTATTTGCGGGTCTGATCTTGCCGTTTTATCGTCCACCGGAAGTAGATATCTATCCGCGGTCACCTCTTTCCCCTTCACCCCAGGCCATGAAATAGTTGGCGAAGTCACTGCCATTGGAAACGAAGTTTCATCGGTTCAGATTGGCGACCGGGTAGTTGTAGAACCCGCGTTAGGTTGCGAAGTGAGGGAAATATCGCCCCCGTGCAAACCATGCTCTTCCGGAAATTACGCCAATTGCGAACGACTTAGTGAAGGAAATATTGGGATAGGACTCCAGACTGGCTACTGTAAGGACACTGGAGGGGGATGGGGAGCCGAACTGATTGCACATGAAAAACAATTGTATAAGGTCCCAAACCAAGTTCCTACTTCCGTCGCCGTTCTAACTGAACCGCTCAGTTGTGCGATCCATGGTGTTTTCCAAGCTAAAATCCAGAAAGGGAATACAATCCTAATCATTGGGTGCGGGAGCTTGGGTTTATTAAGCATTTTATCCATCAAGGCCTTTGCCCCAAGTTGCACAATTATTGCTATGGCAAAACATTCCCATCAAATGGACTTGGCCTCGAAATTTGGAGCGGACTACATCGTTAATTCTGGAGAGACTAGTTATTCCGAATTATCAAATTTTACTAAAGCAAAACTATTTCCATTACTTCTTGAACCGCCCGCTGTAGTCGGAGGTACAGATTTTACCTTCGATTGTGTAGGCACCCAATCAAGCGTTCGAGACGCTTTCCGATGGACCCGCTCCCATGGAACAGTAATACTAGTCGGGATGCCCAAGCCTTCCAAAATCGATTTGGCTCCCTTTTGGGCTCAAGAACTCACCCTAATAGGAACCTATGCCTATGGGATAGAAAATACCCCTGCCAATCCGGGCAAACGATCCTTCGAATTGGCCCTCGAACTACTCGCACAAAAAGACAATCGAGATAATTTGATTAAATTAACTCAGAATCAATTTCCTTTAAGTAAATACCGAGATGCTATAAAAAGCGCAATAACCACCGGGAAATCCAGGTCAATTAAAACGGTCTTTGACTTTAGGCAAAACTCGAATTGGTACAAAGATCAGGAGTAAATCTAATGAATGAACCACATCCTTCCAATCCCGAATTCGATCGAAGAAATTTAATAACGCATGTCGAAAACACTAAGCAAAAATTCATGTTCCACTACGGCCCTGGATTCCGGCATGAAAGCCTCCCGGTCGGAACAAGAGTCCTATATCCCCCTCCCCCATTGCCAGGTATATCTAACTTAGATCAAGCAATTGATGACGCAATAGAAAACCCTGTCGGATCCGAACCACTATCCTCGATATTGCGTCCCGGCATGAGGGTTACCATAGCTTTTGACGACATCTCTCTCCCCCTTCCCCCTATGAGGGCTCCGGATGTCCGAAAAAGAATAATTGAAATAATCATAAAGAAGTTACACTCGCACCAAGTGGAGGATATCCACCTAATCGCTGCGCTAGGCCTTCATCGGAGAATGACCCCTCGGGAAATAAAACACCAGGTAGGCTCCAAAATATTTAAGGAATTTTTCCCAGGGCAGTTATATAATCACGATGCGGAAGATCGCGAAAACCTCGTAACTCTGGGTAGAACCTCAAAAGGAGAACATGTAGAAGTTTCGAGGAGAGTCGCTGAATCAGATCTGTTAATTTATGTCAATGTAAACCTAGTTTCTATGGATGGGGGACATAAATCAATAAATACCGGGCTCGTTACCTATAAGTCTCTCCGGAACCACCACAATGTAGACACCCTAATGCATTCACGGTCATACATGGATCCTCCCAACTCCGCCCTTCACCATTCAAATGATCGAATGGGAGAATTGCTTGAAAGGCACGTTAAGGTATTTAAAATTGAGACCACTTTAAACACAAACATGTTCCCATTTTATTTACGACATCTTCAAAAACCGGAATCCCAGTGGAATCCAATGGAAAAGATATTTTTTGGGATGAATCGATTTGGGATGAATCACCTCCCCTTTTCACTTAGGAACAAAATATTCCAGGAGATTAAAGCCCCTTACGGGGTAACCGGAGTTGCAGCTGGTCAAACGGATAAAGTCCATGAACACACCCTTCAAAATGTTTTCAGACAGCAGGCAATCCAAGTGGAAGGCCAAGCAGACATATTAGTTGCCGGCCTCCCTTATCTCGGGCCATACAATGTGAATTCTATAATGAATCCCATTTTGGTCCATGTCCAAATGTTAGGGTACATTTTTAACCTCTACCGAGGAAAACCACTGGTCCGAAATGGTGGGGTTTTAATTTTCACTCATCCTTTAGAAAACAGGTTCCACCCTGTCCATCACCCGTCATACATCGATTTTTACGAAAACGTCTTATCCCAAACCAGAAATCCTGCAGAGATAGAAAAAAATTTTGAAGAAGATTTTGCAACAAATCAACGTTATATCGATCTTTATAGATTCTCGTACGCATATCATGGGGTCCATCCATTTTACATGTGGTATTGGGCCTGCTATGGCCAGCAGTATTTAGGCCAAGTTATCGTCGTCGGCGCGAAGGATCCTGCAGTAGCAAAGAGACTAGGGTATGAAATTGCCCCCAATATGGAATCAGCCTTCGAAATGGCCAAAGACATCGTTGGCCCTACCCCTGAAATAACCGCCTTCCACTACCCCCCAATATTTGTATGTGATGTGAAGTAAATCATGCTACCCGAAAATTGGACGTTTATAGCAAACCCAATTAGTGGTCGAGGGAGAGCGCTTAAAATACTTCCCCAATTGCTCGACTCTCTTAGAGATTCGGGGATCAACAGTTCAGTTGAATGGACAACAGGGGCAGGCCAAGCTGAGGCCATTGCGTCTAGGGTTGTCGGAAACGGAAGCCACTCAATTATCGCTTGCGGGGGAGATGGAACAATCCACGAAATCGTAAATGGCATCATGAAATCCAAACAAAACCATTCGGTTAATTTTGGCATTATTCCTTTGGGGCGTTGCAATGATTTTGCCTCTACATTTCAGATACCCAAGAATCCACCGGAAATTATCCGTTATCTTTTAAGGAAGAAAACTCGGATGGTCGATTTAGGTCGTGTAAATGATCGATTTTTTACAACCGTAGCCACATTAGGATTTGACAGTGAAGTAAACCAATTTGTCTCCAGCCGTTCTTCCCCATTATTTAAGCGGGGCACATTAGCCTATGTTTACGGGATTTTTGCCAGCCTCTTCCGCTATCAGGATGTTTGGGTTTCCTTGAAGGGAGATTTCGGAGAATTCAATGGGAAAATTTTCTTGGCGGCTACAGCCAA
The DNA here is from genome assembly GCA_964612825.1 of uncultured Dehalococcoidia bacterium. Classification (GTDB taxonomy): domain Bacteria; phylum Chloroflexota; class Dehalococcoidia; order Lucifugimonadales; family UBA1127; genus CAZTCW01. Next base: position 16,306 of record CAZTCW010000004.1, read on the forward strand.
CACTCCTACTTACGCTGGAAGGATGAAAGTTGCCCCAACTGCCCTAGTAGATGATGGATATCTCGACATCTGCCTAGTCAATTCAGTATCTCGATTACAAGTTTTACGAATGCTTCCAAAAGTGTTTTCTGGCGGGCATACTTCCCACCCAGCCGTTTCCATGCTACGGGTAAGTCAATTAGAAATAGAGGCCAATGAGAATTTATTGATTTGCGCCGATGGCGAACCAATAACTAAGACTCCAGCTACCATCGAAATCGTTCCGGGCGCATTACAGGTTTTAGTGCCTTAAAAAGCCTGAATCTTCGAACAAAGGCAGATCCGCCCGAAATTTATGCTTTACCTTGACCCAATTGGGCTCCTAAATTAGGATACAAAGAAGACGGATTTTTTTATTTTCGATCCATAAGAACCTAAGTTTCCAATCTAACATTTCCGAGAATTTCTCACGATATGGGACAGATTAAAGAATACTACAGCGGAAAAAATATTCTCCTGACCGGCGCTACTGGCTTGATGGGAAAAGTCTTAATGGAAAAAATCTTGACGGACCTCCCGGAAATCCAACGCTTATACGTCCTGATTAGGCCTAAAAAATTGCAAGACGGGACCCAACTTACCGCAGATTCCCGACTCTGGTCAGAGATCCTTCAGTCCTCAGCTTTTCAAGAACTTCGTCTGGCTCACAAAGAAAAATTTGAAGAGTGGATTCGGAGCAAGGTGGAGGCAGTCCCTGGGGATTTATCCATTGAACGTCTTGGGTTAGACCCAAGAACAGGGGAACGGCTACAAAACGAAGTGGATCTCATTATTAACTGCGCCGCCGTGGTCTCATTTGACGCACCTCTTGACGAAGCACTTACTCTGAACACCCTAGGACCTAAACGAATCGTTGAGTTTGCCCGCCTTAGCCAAAAAATACAGATCTCCCATGTTTCCACAAGTTTTGTTAACGGGATGGCGGAAGGCCCCATTCCGGAAGAACCAATAAAACTAGATACAAAGTCAAACCCTAGGAATCTATATCCACTCAACGTAACTAATGAAATTGACCTAATTAGTGAGGCGATCTCGAATGTAGAATCTAAATCACGTGGGTTTATCCGACGATCCATTTTCAAATTTCAGGCATTTTCCAAACGAATCACCAACCCTCTACATACGAAAGAAAACATTAAGAAACAGACAGAGGAACTACGTCTGAAATGGAAAGAGACCCAGTTAGTTAATTTGGGTACTAGCTGGGCTCGCTCTAAAGGTTGGACTGACACTTATACTTTCACCAAAGCCATGGGAGAACAAATCATTTTAGACGAAAAAGGAGACATCCCAACAGTTATTTTCAGACCAGCTATTATCGAAGCCGGGCTAAAACGACCTCAACCAGGTTGGTTAGATGGGTTTAGGATGCTCGACCCTTTAATTGTGGCTTACGGACGGGGGGCTTTACCTAATTTTCCCGGCAATCCTCATACAATTTTAGACATCGTTCCCGCTGATTTGGTCATTAACGCTGTGTTGGCTGTAACTGCCTCGAGGCCGCCCGTTAGCTCAAATCCAATCTACCATATCGCTACTGGGATGGAAAATCCCATTTCTCTCCAAGGATTTACCCAATTAGTCGAAGAATATTTTCGGAGAGAGACTCTTTCTAATCGTGGAACCGTAAACACGGATCTGCCACAAGTCACATTTCCCTCACGAAAATCCTTCCTCCGGAAAGTCCAGATATACCTAAAATTTATCAGGCTGATCAATTTACTTTCGAAACCGTTTTCCTTATTTCCTTTGATTAGAAGGATCGAGATTCGGACACAAACGCGATATCAGAACCTTAAAAGACTCGAATATTACCTCCGCATCTATGGCCCGTATTCAGAAGTCCGCTGTCAATATTTAACAAATCGACTACGTGAGGTTTGGAATTCGCTTGATAAGGACGACCAAATCCTTTGTGATTTTGACGTAACCCAGATCGATTGGCGTAAATATGTCCAAGACATCTATATTCCAGGATTAAAACATTTTATCTTAGGAGTTCCCTTACTAAGACCAGCTTCACTTCAACAAGAATCCGATACGTTTCAAAAACCACCAAATATCCCCTCTAGCACAAAAGATTTACAGAAATTTATGTTAAAGCCAGCTTCAAAAGAGGAATTATCCCACTGGACCGGAAACAAATTTCCGAAAAGTTTGACCCGTAAAGTAACCCGAACCGTACTCAAATTGATATTCCGATTTTACCTCGGATTCAATTGTAAAGGCCTCGAAAATATTCCCAAATCTGAACCGTTCATTATCGTTACCAACCATAGCAGCCACCTCGATACCGGGGCCATTTTAGTCGCCCTTGGGAGTAAAGCGTCACAGTTAAAACCCCTTGCCGCCCAAGATTATTTCTTCAGGAATCGCATTTGGAGTTGGACATTCGATTTTTTTGCTGGAGCAGTCCCTCTTGACCGAAGAAGCCATTCGGGAGAAGGACTTGGATTGGCGGCTGGATTATTACAGGAAAATCATTCTATTTTGATGTTCCCAGAAGGCGGAAGAAGCGCTACAGGGAAAATCCAATCCTTTAAAGGAGGAATTGGACTCCTTGCCATTTCATCCCGCGCACCTATTGTGCCTGCTCATATTCGAGGCACGTACTATGCTATGCCAAAAGGTAATTCAATCATTCGCCCGCGTTCAATTGAGGTAAGTATTGGAACTCCCATTAGGGCTGAAAACTATATAAATTCGGGTACGGATGAAGGTTTACACGAACTTTCACGGAGGATTACTGTTGATATCCAAAAGGCAGTAGAGGCATTGAACTGAATAATGAAAGTGGATTAATCTCACCTAGCCCAAATTTTGTTGGGGCATTTTTTGACCTTGACGGGACCTTAGCCAAATCGAATGTAGTTTGGGCATACGTCGATTTCATTAAATACTCAGAACCCAGACCTAAATCGATTTTGAAATTATTACAATTAGCGATCAAACTTTTCTATTATCTTTACTTGGATCGAATAGACCGTGCAAGATTTAATCTCGCCTTTTATAAAAATTATTCGGGCTCTGATCTTAAGGCATTACGAAGCTGGGAATCAGTTATTGTCCAGCGATTTTGGGAAAAAAGACTTTTCCCCAAGGCTGTAGAACAAATTAAGTACCATAAAAGAGAAGGCCACAAGATATTTATAATTACTGGGACACTTGGTATAATAGTTGCTCCGTTGGCAAATTTCCTGGAAATCGATGGGTTTGTCGCGGCAGAACCTGAGGTGATTGCGGGGAAACTGACAGGTAAACTACTCAACAAACCAATAAGTGGCGCCACGAAACGAGAAGCAATTATCCAAATAGCAACCACTGAAAGCATCGACCTTTCCAGAAGTTTTGCCTACGGAGATAGTCAAGCGGATTTAGAAATTTTAGCAGCTGTTTCATACGCGACAGTAGTCAACCCAAATCGTCGATTAAAAACCATTGCAGAGAAAAAAAAGTGGCAAACCGTAAATTGGCAATTAAAGTACTTGACATGAAAATTGAAATGGGTAGAATCGATCGCACCCAGTGCCTAATTTAGGGTTATTAGATTAATCCAGGCGCCAAAAGAAGGACTATAAGGTTTATCGAAGGTCTGAGGTTAATAATTACCCATTAACATTTGTAATTCCCCATTAGCCAAATCGCTAATGCTTGTAGAGAGCAGTTTCAATTCGAGAGGAGACAAAGTGGAAGAACAACCTGAACCAGACCTAAATAATTTAGGGAAGGTGGAACTGGTGAAAGGGTCCCAACTTGAAGGACCTCCTGTAAATCCGACTTTCTCCCAGGCGTTGGATGACCTCATTAATCAAGCGAAACGGGGCCACGCAAGAAATAGCGAGTTTTTTAATCCTTCCTCCGACTGGTTACGCTCACGCATGCGGGTCTTCCAAGATTTATCGGAAGAAAAACAAAGGAACATTCTCGAAGAAGCCAATGAGCTCTCCGCGCAAGCCGAAGAGGCTAACTCCGCAGGTCGGGCGGCAAAAGTTGCATGGCCCGATATCGCTGTCCGTCTAGACAGTGGAGGGGTGGGATTTTTCAGTCAGTTAGGAGTTGCCCGCAGGCCAGATTTAACCCATTATTTTGTTGATGGGTTCCCTAAAAATAGAGATGCCTTATCATTCAGTGAAGAAAACCAAGAATTATTCGGAGACGTTTTTCCCTACATCACCAAATACCTAGCCGAACGTTTGGACCAAGGGACAACTATAGTCCAGACCGACCGAATGATCGGGGATGTTCCAAATCGCTCTTTTCATGCTCGGCAATTACTTTTTGGAACCCAATATTTACAACTTCCCTACATGTGGAGACAACTAACATTCGATCTTCCCAATGAAGAATTGGATAAAACGCCGGACATTCTCGAAGTATCTCTTCCCAATTGGCTTGAAGACCTTCCACTTCCCCCAAGCCTCATTCAACGAATTGAAAGTTCAGGGCTAACACAACTCGTGTTTAAAGCCCCTACCAGAGGATTGTCCCTTCATTTAGGATTCGATTACCTAGGGGAACATAAAATGGGGCCTCTCTCTATCGCTATGTTCAAAACTAAAGAAGCTGGGGGGTTAGCCGTTCAGGCAGCGTTGAGTGTGGCTAGGATAAAAACACTTGATGCCAAAGTTGAGAATTCTGCCCTAATCACCCTCGGACCATCTCTACATGGTAAAAGCACTTTGACCATAATGATTGAACTAGCGAATAGCCCCTTAGGGAAATTATTGGGAACCGGAGCAGACCCAGAGGAAGGAATCTACCCAATGAATGATGATATCCTTCTCCTTCAACCTTTGGCTGAACCCATTGAAAAGGAAGCTGCAGGCAAAGCAGTGCGAATCACTCATAGTATTGACGGAACAGAGAACAATTTTTATGCCGTACCAGTTGGGCTCACTCGAGAGGATGACCCGATAACTTATGATGTTTTACGGGGAGATCCAAATAGCCCTAATCCCCAAGAAACTTTGGAGAATGTGCCCACAGACCCAGTCTTGGGAAGTCCAAATTTCAATCACAATCCAGTACGAAACATGCGAATGATCTTGTCCCGATCAAGACTACTGACTAGAAAGAAGGCTGAGCAGGTTCTTCATAAAATAACCCAAGGGGAATCTACTAATGCCGTCCATGTTCCAATGGCCCATATAGATCGGCTATTGTGGCAAGGAGTTATGCGTCAAAACACAGTCATCCCTCCATTAGTTCGATTGAACCTCACCCAATACGTCTGCTCTCTTATGTATGGCGAGGCAGTGCAAACCGGAGCCGCCGCCGGTGCTATAGGGAGGCCATATGTGGAGTATTTTTCAGACCCATTTATAATTGGACTGGAAGACGATAACGCGAATCTAATGTTGAAAATTTTGTATGACTTGCAGTCTGGTGGCATACAGCAGGAATTTTATATGTTCAATACAGGAGGAGTAGGGGCAGAGGCAAATGAGCAAGCGACAGGGGAACGTTATAAAAAAATCCCTAGGGAACTCACCCTTACCCTACAAGAAGCTCTTCTAAGGAGAGCTGTAAAATTCGAATATGACCCTCTCCTAGGCGTAGATGTCGCTGTTGCTATTTTGGGTCACAATAATGAAGAAATTCAGGACCTAAGAAAAGAATGGCTGCCTAAAGAGCTTTATGGCGAGGAGAACTATAGCCAAAGACTAAGCGTCTTAAAACGAAAGCGCTATTATGGGGAATCTCAAGAAGATAAATCTGGAATACTCCGCTACACCAAGGCAGTGAACTCTCTCCTTGATAAGGATGACATTCCAGAACCAGAAACCGAACGAGAACTTACCTGGCTTTTCTCCTACTTCTGGAATCTAGACCAAGCTTATCCGACACTTACTGAGGCTGCTAGCCACCTTGATTCCCAACCGCCCCCACCTAATGATACGAAGCTGTTCCTTCAGGAAATGTTTGACAACTCGATTAAGAGAGGTCTTGCACTTCCAAATAACGCGAAAGACCTACTTGGCCCCTTCGGTATATCCATATAATTCGTTGGTCAAATGTATCTCACATTTAATGAAATCGACTGTTTATCCCAATACTTGTTGCTTATAGGAATTTAATGGAACAATTATCGAACGACCACAGCAAACTTTCCATCGGGGTGGATCTTGGGGGAACCCGGATTACCACTGTACTCGCCAATTCTCAAGGACGTGTAATTCATCAACTAGATGCCCCTACGCCCGTCAAAGATGGGGCCAAAGAGATTGTTAAAACAATTGAATCAGAAATAACAACCTTACTAAGCAGGGAGCCGACTGAAATTCAAGAATTACTCGGAATAGGAATCGCATGTCCCGGAGCGGTAGATATACATAGACAGATAATTACTACCTGCCCTAACCTCCCAGTTTTCAACTATTTTCCTTTGGCAGATAACCTTTCCGAAAGATTTCGGACGAAAATTCGAATTGGGAATGATCTTACCCTAGCTGGCGTAGGAGAACACCGTTTTGGGGCAGGAAAAGGGGTCTCCCACATGATTTTCTTAGGAATCGGCACAGGTATCGGTGGGGGGATAATCCTCGACAATAAAGTGTACAACGGAGTTTCAGGGAGCGCAGGAGAAATAGGCCACATTGTCACTCACCCTAACGGGCCTAAATGTGGCTGCGGGAACAGAGGCTGTTTAGAAGCTATAGCCTCAGGGAATAGCCTTGTTAAATTAGCAAGGAAAAGGGTAGAGGCTGGAGAGAATTCCATTTTGAACAAACTGTTTTCTCAAAGTTCAAAATGGACAGACTCCGTAAACAAATTATCCTCGGAATCTATTTTTGAAGGTGCATTAGCGGGCGACCTTCTTTCTAAATCAATAATAACCAATGGATCCATAGCTTTAGGGACGGGACTAGCTACATTAGTTAACCTTTTTAATCCTCAAATTATCGTTATCGGTGGAGGACTTGCAAGTCAGTGGGGTCTTTATATTGAGCCGGCTATCGGAGAAATGAATCGGCTGGCTTTACCGCAACCCAAACAAGATGTAAAGATAGTTCCATCATCCCTTACAGGTTTAGCGGGAGCTTTAGGTGCGATCACGCTCCTTGAAGATTAACCCCTCTCCCGTCCATCTGGTGAAAACTTACTCTAAAAAGTCTCGTAATTTCCTGGATCTAGTGGGATGTCTCAATTTCCGGAGGGCTTTTGCCTCGATTTGCCGAATCCTTTCCCTCGTTACTCCAAACTCTCCCCCTACTTCCTCCAACGTCCGACTCCTACCGTCAGTCAATCCGAAGCGAAGCTCGAGTACACGACGCTCACGTTCACTCAGGGTATGGAGTACTTCATCTACTTGCTCTTTCAGTAATTGATAAGAGGCCGCATCTATGGGGGCCATCGCAGTACGGTCTTCGATAAAATCTCCCAAATGAGAATCTTCCTCTTCCCCAATCGGAGTTTCCAATGATATTGGTTCCTGAGAAATCCTAAGAATCTCCCGTACCTTATCTGGTGTTTGCTCCAAAGAGAAAGCCAGTTCTTCGCTGCTTGGCTCCCGTCCAAATTCCTGGATCAGTTTTCTTTGTTGGCGAAGAAGTTTATTGATGGTTTCCACCATATGTACTGGAATCCGGATTGTACGAGCTTGGTCGGCGATAGCTCTAGTGATGGCCTGCCGAATCCACCAGGTAGCGTAAGTACTGAATTTATAACCCTTACGATAGTCAAATTTTTCAACTGCCCTTATTAAGCCTATGTTTCCTTCTTGAATGAGATCTAATAAAGACATCCCTCTACCAATATATTTTTTTGCCACGCTGACGACTAGTCTGAGATTGGCCTCTGCCAGATGGCGTTGAGCATCTAGTCCTTCTTTCTCAACCTTCCGAAAATCGGATTCGATTGCATTTTCGGCAACACTAAGGCTTTCAAGAAGGATGCCAGGCTGACTTACTTGACTCTTCAGTTCATCGATTGTTAAATCCTCTCCAACAATTTTCATAGCTGGCTCGGAAATCAACCGACTTTCGATTGACAGTTTCACTAATTCAGTTATCACCATATCTGGATCCTGCCCTAGGGATTCTCCTAAAGATTCTGCTAATTCCCTTTTTATGGCTGAATCAATTGAATTACGGATTTTCGGGTCGGAAACCAACTCTCTTAGAGTCAATGGTGTTGGAAATTCAAAATACTCGCCCAAGGCCTCTACAAAGGGGGCCGCTTCGATCACATTTGATAGGGCTTCAGATATCACTTGGCCCGATAAAACAGGTCTTGCATTCGGTCCCTCCAGCTCTTTTCGCAAAATCCCCAAATTTTTAGCACTTTCCATCCTTCGTGCTAAAAATCGCTCGTCTTTCGCTGTTAGAAGATTCACGCGCCCAATTTCCCGAAGGTACATCCTTACCGGATCATCAATCATTTCGATGGATTGGAGATCAGCTTCTTCTTCTTGTTCGCTTTCTTCCGCCAATTCAGCTTCTGTGGGTTCTTGGTCGGGCAAAGGATGATCCAATGAAGAAGTTCTTAGTCTGAGCACTGAGTCTGAGCTATCGGTTGAATTCGCGACAGCATTATCAGGCCCCCCTCCAACGGGAATACTTACTGGGACTTCTAACGATTCAGAGGCGAGCTTTTTATCTATCTCCCCTCTATTATCTGAAGAGGATTTTTGTCCGTTAATTGCTTTTTTTCCAACCATAGATTTAACCTCCAACACGAAACACTCAAGACGTATAGTTTCAGAATAGCAGGCCCACTCAATTGATTCAGGCTACGACTCTAATTCTCTTTAACCTGCCTCTGAAAAAGATGCCGCAGACGTTTATTCCTTTCCAGAACATCCTCCATCGAGGTCGAATCCAAACCCACCTCATCAACAGAAGAAAGCAAAATGGCCTCTTGTGATTTTAGGTCTCGCAAATAACGTTCTTCTAGCCTGCGGGTGCAGTGCGCTAAAGCTTCTTTTCTTTGCACGCTATCTAATGGAGGGAGAAATTTTGATACAAGTGTTTCTAGGTGTTCAATTAGGTTCTGGTCAATTTGGGCTCTTATCTCCCCAATCGTATCACAGGACTCCCAAACCGTAAACAGTTCTCTATTTTCAATTCGATGGAAAAAATCAGAGGATATATCCGTAAATTTTTCCTCTGAATCCAATCCCCGGAGTAATAAACCCAATGTATACTCCTCCAATGGATCATGCTGGGCTTGTAGTAACGGGGCTAAATACCCTTCAACCGCAGTTTGGGGCTTATCATTTGATCTTCGATTCCTGAGAAGGGCCCGTTGGGTAAGCCCAAGAACATCTTCCAGTGTAGTCCGGTCAACACCTAATAGACGCTCCAATCTTTCCAAGAATTTATCCTGTGAACTAGGGCTTTCAATTGCCAGTAACAAATGAGCAAACCTTTCTGTAAGTTGAAGTTTACCCTCAGAGGTGGTCAAATCGTACCTAGGAGGGAGAACGTCGAATAAAAATTCCACCAAGTCGGTAGATTCACTTACTGCCGCAGACCATCTATCAGGATCTTCACGAATCAGATCATCTGGATCCAAGCCACGCGGTAACACCGCAATCCGCAAGTCAATTTTCCTCGAAACGCGACGGTAATTGGAAAATCCATTAGGAGAGGTGGATGAACCCGGAGGATTAAAAACCTTCCAAGAAGTCTCCAAGCTACGAAGGGTCGCCTCCTGCCCGGCCGCATCAGAATCCAAGGCTAAAACAACATCTTTGCAGATTCCCGTAAGATGATTAACCTGTTGTTGAGTCAAGGCAGTGCCCATACAGGCTACAACATTTCTAAAGCCATACTGATTTGCGGTCAATACATCCATATACCCTTCTCCCACTACCCCTGTACCTTGGGTAGCAATTTCACTCTTTGCGATATGCATTCCATATAAAAGACTGCTTTTATCAAAAATAGGAGTCTTAGGAGTGTTCAGATATTTGGGATTGCTATTGGTCAAAGTTCTTCCACCAAAACCCACGATATTCCCGTAAGCGTCAAATATTGGGAATTGGAGTCTGCCAAAAAATAACTCCCTACTAGCCCCATCCGGCCCCTTAGTAAAAAGACCGGACTCGTTAATGACCTTATCTCCAAATCCCAATAACTTAAGATGAGAACGCAAAGCTCCATTCTTTTGTGGGCTATACCCCAACATAAATAATTCGACGGACTCTCGTGTTACCCCGCGGGATACTAAATAGGAACGAGCCGATTCTGCTTCGGGATAATTCAAAAGAGCATCATGAAAGAATTTAGCTGCTTCATGGTTTATTGGACTTAATGGCTCGCCAGTTTCCGCAGTGTTTTTCGGAACTAGTTCTAGCCCGGTCATTCTAGCCAAAAAGGATAATGCATCCCGAAATTCGAGGTTTTCAACCTTCATTACGAAATTGAATGCATCTCCTCCAGTCGCACACCCGCCGAAACAACGCCACCGTTGTTGATCGGGGAAAACAAAAAAAGAAGGAGTACGCTCTTCATGGAACGGACATCGTGCTCTAAACCGAGATCCAGCTTGAGTTAGAGGCACATACCTAGCTATTAGATCCACAATATCGAGCCGGTCCCTAATCTGATCAATTACTCCCATATGAGCCCGCCCAAAGGTTAAGATAAAATGGATTTAACAACATAAAGATGCAGTATACCTCGCAAACACCCTTATATAAAGATCGTATCCAGTGTAATGTTGGTGAAATTCCTATTTGCAAACCTTGTCAACGATAAGAAAATATGCCTCTGGTCCTCCAAAATTAAGATCCGATGCAATAACCTAATAATTAAGAAAGAAGGGCTAAAGGATAAGTCCCTTAAACCGGTTCTTGAGCCTCTCCTCCCAAGGATTGGTTTAACGCTTAACTAACTAGAAACTGATACAATGTGACCGTGTCGCCCGCAAACCAAAATTTGGCTTTATCTATCGAAGTCGACAATGTATCTTAAAGAATTAATTCTTCGTAATTTTCGAAACTACCGCGATTTGGAAATCGAGTTCCCTCCAGGATTGTTAATCTTTAATGGCTCAAACGCACAAGGAAAAAGTAACTTATTAGAATCAATTTATATACTTGCATTAACTAAATCCCCAAAAGCTACTTCGGATAAGGAATTAATTAGGTTCGACTCCTTAGAAACGGATCCATTTACTCGCATCGCTGGAACGATAAACCGCAGCGATGACGTGGTGTCTTCAGTTCAAATTGACATTGGCCTTTTAGAATCAGCCGTTCCAGGCAACCAAAGGGAACTAAACAGCTCCCTACATAAGCAAATCAGGATTAATGGCATTCCACGTCGACCGTCAGAAACGATCGGAACAATAAATGCGGTGCTCTTTTCATCCGATGATTTAGCAATCATATCTGGCTCCCCTTCAATCCGACGAAAATTTTTAAACATCCTAATCTCTCAATTTGACCGGGGTTATCTAAAAATGCTCCAAAAGTATCAAAAAATTGTATCTGAACGGAATCACTTACTCAAAAAAATCGGGTCGGGTTACGGGAATTTAAGTGAATTGACTTTTTGGGACCAGGAATTCTGCACATTAGCTTCAAATATTACACAGGTTAGATTAGAAGCAGTCTCTGAGTTATTCCGATTAACTCTTGAATGTTATTCCACCATTAGCTCAACCGGAGAAGCCATAAGATTGGACTATCTACCCGCTATAAGAGAAGAAGAGTCCGGGGCCCCATGTGGCCTTATCACGGAAGAGACTATCAAAGAAGTCCGTAATAGGGAATTGCTTCTTGGGCAGACCATAATCGGTCCCCATCGAGATGACCTCAGCATAAAACTAAACGGATCCGAACTAGCAAAATTTGGTTCCCGGGGTCAATTCAGAACCATGGCAATCGCATTGCGCCTCGCGGAAGGAAAATTGTTAACAAAAAATCTGTCTGAAGAGCCAATCCTCCTATTAGACGACGCATTATCTGAGATGGACAGTATGAGACAGCGAAAAATTCTCGATTCTATTGGAAACACAGATCAAGTTTTACTGACAACCGTTGATTCAGGACAAAATTCCATATTCCCAATAGCTCAGTCAACCAATTACCAAGTAACTGCAGGCAATATATTAGTTAATTCAGATTAACTATTTGACTTTCAGGGACACATGCCTAAATGTTATAATTTATTCGGGATGCAAAGGAGGAAGAACTTGCCTAAGCTCTACACCAAACATGGGGATACAGGGCAGACCGGACTCCTTTACGGAGGACGGGTTCCAAAGAATGATCATCGAGTAGAAGCATACGGGGCGATTGACGAGGCCAACTCGGCCTTAGGGATGGGTAAGGCCTTCTCAGAAAGCCGTGAAGTAAAAGAAATCCTCTCGGAAATTCAGAGGGAACTGTTTACTGTGGGGGCAGAATTGGCAACGGGAATCGAAAAATACGAAGTATTTAAATCCCATTTCAAACCTACAACCCCAGAAATGACCGCATCGCTGGAATCTAAAATCGATACTCTTCAAAGTCAGGTCGCATTACCACGAGCCTTTATTATACCTGGCGGGTCACCAGCCTCTGCAGCTTTGGACTTAGGACGAAGCATTTTGAGAAGGGCTGAAAGACTCACCGTTACCTTAAAGCAAGAAGGGTTGCTAAATAATGATGAGATCCTCCGATACCTTAATCGCTTAGCTGATCTAATCTTTATTCTCGCCAGATTTGAAGATGTGAATCTCCCAATAGAACTTCTTTCCGGACGTAGTTAAATTGAACATCCCGAACTATCATAAATCCCCTAAGTTATTTAAGGCGGGCCCATACCCTATTTATCTCCAATTAACGTTTGTACTTTTCATTTTGTCCTACTTGATTATTCCTGTTGGGTGTCAACAAGAGAACTCTGTCCCGCCACCTACCACAATTTATGAAGCTGTAACTTTTGAGACAACGGATCAAGTGACTTTATCCGGCCGCGTTTTTGGGCCGGTAAAAGGAAATCCGGTCGTTCTTCTTACTCATTCAAACACGGAAAGCCAAGACTCTTGGAATGATTTCGTTGATCTCCTGTCTGAACAAGGCCATACCGTTATGACATTCAATTTCCGGGGAACTTCCCCATCGGAAGGACGAAAGAACGAAAACCGATTCGATATTGATATCGAAGGAGCGTTATCCTTTCTCCAATCCCGAGGGGTACAAGGATTAGTTATAATCGGCTCTGGAGAAGGGGCTTCGGCTGCAATTAAATTCATCTCAACTCAACGAGTGATTGGATTAATTGCTCTTTCCCCTCAGCTAAACTTAGGGGAACTAAGCATGCCCTCAATTCTTTCAGATATAGATAACCCAATACTTTTTGTCGTCTCTGAAGAAGACGAATCGGCCCGGGAAGCTGCTTCGGATATTTTCCATTCCCCTCATAAGGGGGTATGGGCAATTTCAATTTTCAGAGGTGACGCAAGCGGGACCGAACTGGTAAATCCCAATCTAAATGATGATGTCCATGAACACGTTATTCAATATCTTCAGGATTTCTTCCAATGAGAAAAATAAATCCTGTTATTGTAGATTATGAGGCCGGGAATGTCCGCAGCGTTATCCGAGCAGTGGAAGCCCTAGGATACAAACCAATAATTTCAAAGGACCCTTCCACTATATCCAACGCCGATTCAATAATATTCCCTGGGCAGGGAGCATGCGACGCAGCGATGGCATCTATAAGACGTAACCGTTTATCGGATGCCATCTATGAATCAATTAAAAAAGGCACTCCTTATTTGGGAGTTTGTTTGGGCCTCCAACTGTTGTTCCAAAATTCCGAAGAAGGGAATGTCGATTGCCTTGGGATTTTGGCGGGTGAAGTTAAGCGATTACCTGCCGGCGAAAAAATTCCACACATGGGGTGGAATAATGTTCAAATCCATTCCGATCACCCAGTGTTCACTGGTATTCCGCAAAATAGCCATTTTTATTTCGTTCACAGTTATTACGCCAATTTACAATCAAAACCCTTTAATGCTGCAACGGTTCATTATGGAATTGAATTTTGTTGTGCGGTGGCTAGCGGTAATTTAATAGCAACTCAATTCCATCCAGAAAAAAGTGGCAGTATAGGCTTAAGAATTTATAGGAATTTCTTAGAATTTGCTGCGAACGTTAAATCGGTCCAGTAAATATTCAAACCAAAAGAATCCGATTTATTTTTTTGCCAATTCTCCTAATTTCTTGATGACACAAGGAGAAAAATAATGGACATAATCCCTGCGATCGACCTAAGGGGAGGATATTGCGTTAGATTACTAAGAGGAGATTTTTCTCAAGAAGAGATATTCTCCGATTCTCCGGAAAATGTTGCACAGTCATGGGTAGAAGCCGGAGCAACTCTAATCCATGTAGTTGATCTTGATGGCGCATTAAATGGAAGTCAGCAAAATTTCCATAGTATAGCCAAAATCTCAGCGACAAAAAATGCGATCATTCAAGTAGGAGGAGGGATAAGAGATTTAGAAACCGCCCAAAAACTTATAAACATTGGAGCATCGCGGTTAGTATTAGGAACGACTGCAATTGAAAACCCTAAGTTCGTGGAGTTACTCATTAAGCATTTTACCTGCAACTCCATCGTGGTAGCCCTAGATGTCCGAGGAAGAACTATGGCGACTCGCGGTTGGAAACGCGATTCGCAGACCTCTTTCACAGATTTGGCAGACCGAATGGCTAATATAGGAGTTAACAGATTCATCCTCACAGATATACATCGAGATGGAACGCTAACGGAACCCAATTTCGCCACACTGCAGGAATTGGTCACCCATACTCGAGCCAATGTAATAGCATCAGGGGGAATATCATCCATTGAACAATTATCCTACTTATCTTCCATTGGAATTGAAGGGGCAATAATTGGAAAAGCTCTGTATACCGGAGCAATTAGTCTTCGAAAGGCTATCGAAGCCGGACTTTAGGATTTTTTTAAAGGCTTCCAAGGATCCCCGTCTATGGTAAGTCAGGCGTAACTCACCTACTTTAAGTAAATTTAATGAACCATTATCCGATTTATTAGGTTATACTTAGTTGTAAGAATGCTGGAAGTGATTGAAGGTCGAAAAATGACTCAAAATTTGTACCCCAACAAAACGGTGTCCCCCGAATCTCTCTTTAACTCAATTGACCCTCTACGATTAATGGCCCAATTGCCGATTCAACCCCATCATATTTTTGCTGATTTTCAATGTGCAGATGGTCATTTCACTATCCCTATCGCAAAGCACCTATTTAGCGGAACGGTTTACGCTTCAGACCCCTCACCAAAAAATTTAAAGGGAATGAAGGAAAAGACCATCCGGGCTAGATTAAGTAATTTAGTTATCCAAACAGAAAAGCAACAGAGCAAAAATATCCCCAAAGGGACCCTGGATGGCATATTGCTCCCATTTCTCCTCCATTCGTCAGCAAACCGGAAAGAGTTACTAGCAAAATCCTTTAAGCTCATAAAAAAGGGATCATGGGTGGGAATTCTTGAATGGTTTGACAAAAAAACTGCAGATGGGCCCCCTGTATCTAAACGAATAGGAATTGAAGAAGTTGTAAAGCTAGGGGAGGAAGTTGGTTTTCGCTTTCCCCTTAAACGCGTTCTTGACGATCAACATTACGTTGTTATCCTTCGTAAATAACCAGAAAGATCGAAATGTTAACGAAACGGATAATCCCTTGTTTAGATGTCAAGAATGGGAGAGTCGTAAAAGGCGTTCGATTCCGAGATCATCGTGACGCTGGTGACCCAGTGGCAATGGCAGCAGCATACAATGAATCTGGTGCTGATGAACTTGTATTTTATGATATAACCGCATCTTCTGACGGACGTTCAATTATGGAGCGGATCGTTTCAAATACGGCCGATCAGATCTTTATCCCCCTTTGTGTAGGGGGCGGAATTCGAACACTTGACGATATGAAGCAAATCCTCAGGGCCGGAGCGGATAAAGTTTCAATTAACACAGCCGCAGTTGAAAACCCTCGATTAATCTATCAAGGGGCTAATGCATTTGGAAGTCAATGTATCGTATTAGGATTAGACGCACAAAGAATAATAGGAACCTCTCCTCAAAAATGGCAGGTGCGTATCAAAACGGGAAATCAAGGAGGTCTTCCAACTGGCCTCGATGCAGAATCTTGGGCGAAACAAGCAGCTGAATTAGGAGCCGGAGAAATTGTGGTTAATAGTATCGACGGTGATGGGACAAAGGCAGGATATGACTTAGAACTTCTCCGGGCTATTTCTAATTCTGTTACCATCCCGGTCGTCGCTAGTGGCGGCGCTGGTTCTCCCGAACACATCTTTCAAGCTATCTCAGAGGGAAAAGCCGATGCAGCTCTGGCAGCGAGCATTTTTCATTATGGGAACTACAGTGTAAATCAAGTCAAAGAGTATCTTTCTTCACGAGGTTTACCGATTCGCCCAACCACAAACCCCGAAGAAGTCTAGAGAGGGGTTCTTTTGCCGATAAAAGCTGTGGTTTTTGATGCTTATGACACACTAGTTGATAACCAAGAAAATTGGTGGTTAAAATCATTCGGGGAGATATGTAAGACCCAGAGGATTGAAGTTGCCCCCCAAATTCTCTGGAGAACCTGGATAACCTTAGAAAAACAATTCCGTAGCCGAAGATTAAACCTTCAAACCTTGCAACCAGCAGAACCATTCGAACGATATGAAGAAGTATGGCTGGAATGCTTCCAAAAATCATTCCTCAGATTAAACATAACTGGCGACCCTTATGACGCAACCACTCTGTGTATTAAACATCTTGGAGAGCGACCATGTTTCCCTGAAATACATTCAACCCTTGATAGAATAAAGGAAAATTTTAATTTGGCTATTTTATCAAATGCGGATAGATCTTTTTTAACCCCGCTCCTAAGGTTCCATAAAATACAGTATCATTTTTCAGTCGTATTGAGTTCAGAAGACGTTATGGTCTACAAACCTCACCCGACCCCATTCCGTAAGATCCTAGATTTACTAGGAGTCTCACCAATGGAAGCCGTTTATGTGGGGGATGCTCAAGAAGATGATATCCTGGGGGGAAAACTTGCCGGAATGAATACAATTTGGGTAAATCGTTACAATCGGCAATTACAATCAATTTTACCCTCTCCTGATTTCCAAATTCCAGACCTTTCCAATATAGTTGAAATCCTAGACCAATTTTGATAGTCGGAAATTAGATTTATGAACCTCGATAAATAATGAGAGGAAACAAGTAAAATGAATTTAAACGTTGACGAAAAAGGGTTAATCCCCGCCATAGTGCAAGACGCGACTACTGGCCAAATCCTCATGTTAGGATTCGTATCAGAAGATAGCTTAAAGCTGACCTTTGAAAATTCCCAAGTTTGGTTTTACAGTAGAAGTCGCGATTCCTTATGGCATAAAGGAGAAACTTCCGGAAATTTCCTAACTGTAAAATCTATCAGTGTCGACTGCGATAATGATGCACTCCTTCTCGAAGTTATCCCAGAGGGACCAACCTGTCACACAGGAGAGACTTCCTGTTTCTTCACAAAGTTGGAAGCTATCCCAAACTTTCTTCCAAAACCAACCCAAACTAACATCTTGGAGGAATTATACGAAGTGATTTTATCCCGGAAAAAACTGGGGACCTCTGAAAGTTACACCTCTGAATTATTAAATTCAGGGACCGGGAGAATTGCTCAAAAAGTGATTGAAGAGGCTGGGGAATCTGCAATCGCCGCTACCCAAGGAGCAAAAGAGGAACTAATATCTGAAGTTTCAGACCTGTTCTACCACACTCTGGTTCTATTAGCAGATTCGGATCTCCAACCGAACGATATTTGGGCAGAATTAGGAAAAAGACGGAAGGTTAGATAATGTATCGAAAAGTGGAAATAAAGGTGCCTGCCACGACGGCAAATTTGGGGCCTGGGTTTGATTGCCTTGGCATGGCGCTAGACTTATGGAATACCATAGAATTGGAATTAGACAATGAGGGCATTCAAATCACTGGCGAAGGAGACGACACATTAAGTAAGGATGAAAACAATTTGATATTCCAGTCAGCAATCAATCTATTTGATGCTGCTTTGGTTCCGGTGCCAAGGTTTAGCCTAAAATGCCACAACAATATCCCTTTAGGAAGAGGTTTAGGTAGCAGCGCAGCAGCAGTAATTGGTGGGATTTCAGCCGCAAATGAAATTTGCGGCAGGCCCTTCAATAGCGAACAAATAGCCCGCCTAGCAGTCGGTATTGAAGGGCATCCGGACAATGTAGTCCCAGCGTTGGAGGGCGGTCTACGGATAGTTATTCGCCAAGGGGAAGAAATTCTAAGTTCTCCAGTAACCATCTCTCCTAACATAAGGGCTGTTGCTCTAATCCCTCACCAAACCATATCGACTAAACAAGCCCGCACCATCCTCCCAACAAATGTAAGCCGAGAAGATGCAGTATTCAATATTGGGAGAGTCGCACTTTTAGTAAATTCGTTGTCAACGGGAGGAATAGGCCTGCTAAAAACTGCAACCGAAGACAGATTGCATCAATCACAAAGAGAAATCCTTTTTCCCGCTATGCGCCTAATATTCCAAGCTGCACATAAAGCAGGAGCCTTAGGCGTATTTTTATCTGGTTCTGGGCCAACAATTATTGCTTTAACCGTGGAACGCGGAATGACAATCGCATACGAGATGGCAGATATCGCCGAAAAAGCAGGGGTTTTCAGTGACCTCCGTATAATGGAAATCAGTAAAGCCGGAGTTACATCACGATTATGTGAGTAGGGAACCGTAGGTTTGCACAGTAGACCTATATCAATGAATGGATTGAAGGAAGACGTTTATGCCTATCATTGTTCAAAAATATGGGGGCACATCACTAGCAAACGCCGATTTAATCAAATCGGTTGCCGCTCGAATTTTCGATACCAAAAACCGTGGATTTGACGTTGTAGTTGTTTGTTCAGCTATGGGGGATTCCACTGACCGACTCCTCACTTTAGCGAGGGAAATCACGGAGCACCCAAATCCGAGAGAATTGGACGTTCTTCTTTCTACTGGAGAAACATTAGTTTGTCCGCTTGTCGCCCTAGCCTTAGAGGAAATTGGGTGCCCAGCCATCAGCTTAACCGGGATCCAAGCTGGAATTAAAACTGAACCACGCTTTGGCCGAGCTCGAATATCCGATATCGACCCTTTCCGAATCCGTCAAGAAATCGGCGAAGGAAAAGTAGTAGTAGTTGCCGGCTTCCAAGGAGGAACCAACGAACAAGAAATTACCACCCTTGGGCGTGGCGGCTCAGACACTTCTGCTGTAGCATTATCGGCCACGTTGGGGGCGATCCGGTGCGAGATATTCACCGATGTCGAAGGGATTTTTACTGCCGATCCTCGGGTAGTTCCAAATGCTAGAAAAATCTCGGAAATCGATTATGAGGAAATGCTGGAATTGGCCATTGTAGGAGCAAAAATGCAACCAAGATCCATCGAACTTGGAGCAATATATCAAATCCCGATATTAGTAACTTCATCATTTACCAATACTTCTGGCACAACAATCCATGAGGAGGTTAACGTGGAACTTAGCAATCGAGTCAGAGGGGTCGCGTATGACTCCAACGTTGCGAAAATCACCCTGAAAAGCGTTCCAGACCGACCTGGAATCGCGGCTTCATTATTCGAACCACTTGCAAATATAGGGGTAAGCGTAGACACCATTGTACAAAACACGGGCAGTGGAGATATCACTGACCTATCATTCACCATTTCTCGGTCAGATTTAGGATTAGCGCTTGAAACAATTACCCCTATTGCTAGAATGAATGGAGCTTTAACCGTAGATCATGAATCCGCCCTTTCCAAAGTAAGCATTGTGGGCACCGGAATGCAAAATGCTCCCGGGTTCGCCGCCAGGATGTTTCGGGCGTTAGCAGAAGCAAACATTAATATCGACATGATTACAACCTCAGAAATTCGAATTACCTGTATTGTTCGAGAAGAGCAGGTTAAAGAAGCAGTAAGCATTCTACACAAGACCTTTGAATTAGATCAGGGGGACTAATTGAACCGCTGATGATATGGATGTTTCCCCGGTACTTTCTAACCAGGTACCCCAAAGGAATCATCCGAATGTACCTCTACAGTGAGTCAGGGGCTTTATCTAAGTTCGGGGAGGCCTAAGACCAAAGATTCCAACGCTAACCGTGGATTTACGTTGGAATCTAATAGTGTACTCGTCTCCTGAATTGCTTTTATAGATTGCACGCTTTCAGTTGGTAGGTAACCTGTAGCTACTGATTCAATCCCCGAAAATATGTCCGAGGATTGAGTCAATTCATTGAGATCAAATCGAAATAACAACAAAACTTTCCACCAAAAAATCCACTGGGACAGGATCTGTTGTACCCTTTTCGGCTCTCTAGGGAATAACGAAGCTAAATCTTCAGCAAATTCTAGCCTCTCAGGGATTTGGGCTGTTGCCAAAAATCGAAATTTTGCAGCCATATCAGCCAATTCCTCTAGGATTCCCGGTTCAGTTTTTGCCCGAATTGCCCACCCTAATCGTCCCTCAGCTAGCCAAGCTAGTGTTATTGACTCGGATTCAGAAGCGTTGAATCGATTTTTAAGAATTAGTGAAACCATACTTCTTGGCAATGGACGAAACTCAATTCGGTGACACCTAGAAATGATGGTAGATAATAAAAGACTGGAATCAGTAGAAAGCAAAATAAATATTACATGTGGAGGAGGTTCTTCTAATAATTTCAAAAAGCGGTTAGAAGCTTCGGCACTTAAATCCTCAGCCCCATCAATTATATAAATTCGGAAACCACCCTCAAATGGTTCTAAATAAGATTCCTGTTGAACTTCTCGGATAGCATCCAAACCGATCATTCTTTGATCGGCCCCCCTATTAACCGCTAAAATTCGCACATCCGAGTGAATCCCTTTAAAGATTCGGACACATTGGGAGCAGGTGCCACAAGGAGGACTTGGATTCGGACAATTCATTAGTTGGGCTAGGTTAACAGCTAATGTCCCCTTCCCGACACCTGTAGGGCCAAGAAAAAGATATGAATGGCTCAAACGGTTAGTCTTCACTGCGTTTTCGAAATATGAAATTATATGGTCATACCCAGAGATGTTCCACATAAACCCCTACAAATCGCAAATTAACATGTCCTCTAAGGTCTCGCGTCGTCGCATGACACTCGATTTACCGTTGTTCACTAACACGATTGGGGGCCGAGGATTCATATTGTAATTACTAGCCATTGATGGGCTATAAGCACCCGAAGCTGGAATTGCTATTAGATCGCCAGACTTCAAAGAAGGGAGAAAGGCGTCCTTGACCAAAATATCTCCTGATTCACAAAATTTCCCTGATATGGTCATCCGAGTTGTAGGAGTTTCGAACAATCGAGTAGCCGCAATAACTTCATAATTGGCACCATATAAGGCCGGACGAATATTATCTCCCATTCCTCCATCAACAGAGCTATATATTCTAACTTCTGGGATCTCCTTGATCGCTCCAACCGAATAAATAGCGACACCCGCCGGTCCTGTAATAGAACGGCCAGGTTCGATTACTAGTTCCGGTTGCCGCAATCCAAATTCCGCACAACCATCTACCAAACTTGAGACAATGGTACTCGCATAATCGATAGGACGAGGAGGGATTTGGGACTCAGTGTATGAAATCGCAAATCCACCACCAGGACTAAACACTTGAAACCAGTCCTCCGCCCCTTTTATTTTCGATATGAATTGTAAAACAATATTTATAGCCTCAGCGTAAGGTTCGAGATCAAAAATCGGAGATCCCAAATGGAAATGTATTCCACACAATTCAATATTTTTGGCCGTCATTGCTTCTTTTATTGCCACTTCGGCTTGTCCTGTAGAAAGAGGGAAACCAAACTTACTGTCTAAAATTCCCGTAGTGGTATGGGAGTGAGTATGAGGGTCTACCCCAGGGTTAACCCTCAAAAGAATTTTCTGTTGCCGATTCATTTTCGTAGCGAGGGATTGAAGGACTTCAAGCTCATGCATGTTATCGACCACAATATACCCAACGCCATATTGTAAAGCCTGTCCTAACTCATCTGAAGATTTATTGTTGCCATGGAAGAAAATTCGGTCAGCCTTAAATTCAACGAACTTTGCGACCGCCAATTCTCCTCCAGACACAACGTCCATTCCTAATCCCATATCTTGTACTAATCTAGCCAAAGCAGGTCCCAGATAAGCCTTCGCAGCATAAGCTACACGAGAATTCGGGTATAACGAAGAAAAAGCATCCAAGAATTCTTTTGAACGATTCCGAAGTGTTTCTTCACAAAAAACGTATAGAGGGGTATCATATTCGTTAACGAGTGATACCACATCAATTCCTCCCAATTCCAAGTGGCCCGCGTCGGTAATCCGAGCGGAATCTGGAAATACATGCCTCAAACTTGAGAAATTCACAGTTGCTCCCAACTGCCAAATTTGATCCAAATAATAAATCAGTGATTATCAGAATCGAATATGGTCTGGAATGTAGCGTAGAAGCTGAGTCGCATTATACCTCATCAATCTATTCCCTTACACCCTCAGATTGACAGTAATTATTGGCTCTGGTAGATTCAAACCGTTCCCTCCAGAGGGAACAATTATAGGGAAGTTTACGGCCCAACTTTCTGATAAATGAACTTACTCCTACCGAAATATCATTCGACAGACAACCAGAATATACCGAAGGAAGAACATTGCCTCCAATCACCAAACGCACAAAAATTGGGTCTAGCCTCCCAATTTTAGGTCATTATCAAAAACAACTCCGCAAATCAATTAAGCAAACATTAAGGGAGCACGCCTCACCAATTTTGAAACTATTACAATACCACATGGGATTGGCTAACAGATCTGGGGAACCAGCAAACAACCCAACTGGAAAAGCAATAAGACCCTCTCTTTGTTTATTTACCTGTCAGGCCGTAGGAGGAAATCCGAATGAAGCCATTAATGTCGCCGTCGCCTTAGAATTGGTTCATAACTTTTCCCTGATCCATGACGACATACAAGATGAAGATATTGAAAGACATCATCGTCCTACTTTATGGCACGAATGGGGGAGAGGGAAGGCGTTGTTGGCAGGAAATGTTATGCGACTTCTTGGGGAAGACGCCATTCTAAGAACCAAATCCGTTGAAATACCTGTCAAAGAACGACTTGCGTGCGTTTCAATTTTAACAGAAAGCTATTTGGAAATGATTGAGGGACAATACCTAGACCTAAGTTTTGAATCCCGTCAGGATGTTTCCCCTAACGAATATCTTGGGATGGTCAGCAAAAAGACAGGCGCTTTGATGGGCGCCTCGATGCATCTAGGAGCAATACTAGGAACTAATGACAAATCCCAAATTACAGCCTTACGTAATGTTGGCCAAGAACTCGGTCTTGCGTTCCAATGTAGAGACGACGTTTTAGGAATTTGGGGAGACAAAAGTAAAACTGGGAAGGCCGTTGGGTCAGATATCATGAGAAAGAAAAAATCTCTCCCGGTGGTATACGCACTTCAAATTGCGTCCGGCCCCAAGAAAGAGAGACTTACCGATCTTTATAATGGTCAAGAAATAAACTCCCGACAGGTTAATGATGTCCTCGAAATTTTAAATGACCTTAAGGCGCAAACTTACACTCAAGCCGTAGCAGACGAAAGGCACGCGGCCGCCATCAAATGGATAGAAAATGCCAAACTCAATCCCACTTCAGAAATGGCGCTAAAAGAAGTTTCCGATTTTGTGACCAGAAGAGAGCATTAGGAACGGATATTTTTCCGTTAAATGGATTAATGTAATGCGAATCATTAATTCTAATTGATTTTTCTTCAATTTTTCCTAAATTTGCCTATAGAACCCAAACCACCGTGGTATAGTGTTGCAGCGTCCACAGTGCTATAATCATCCTAATCAGAGAGGTCGCATTGTAGCGCCCGGATCTTAATAGCCTGAGCAGTTTGGCTCCTGCCGATAAAGTTTATGTGGTAGGTTTAAACGCCTCTTATGGAGGCCGAGACACGGCCAAACATTCGAACAATAAGTTCACTCACATTCGATTCACTGTCAAAACAAGGCCTTGTGTGCTGACAAGGAGGGAAGCCGTAAGAATGGTAAGAATGATAGGAAGAAACGATAGAGGGATCTCTCACCAATCGAGTGAGCCGATTAAATCGTTGAATCATTCCCTGAAAATTGTTTCCTCAAAAGCCCCAGAATTCATTGATATAACGGAGCAGGTTTTAGAATCCATAAAAGAGTCCCAGATAAATGTTGGATTTGCGGTAATTTACTCTCTTCATACGACGGCAGCGATAAAAATTAATGAGAACGAACCCCTTTTAATTGAGGACATGGAACAATTCCTAGATCGCCTTTCTCCTAAAAACGCAGAATATGGCCACAATGATTTTTCTAAGCGAACCGTCAATATGACGGAAGACGAATGCCCCAATGGACACTCCCATTGCCAACATCTCATTTTATCTACCAGCGAAACCCTGCCAATTTTATTGGGTGAACCTCAGTTAGGCCAATGGCAACGAATCTTCTTAGTTGAGCTTGACCGCCCACGCACAAGGGAAGTGGTCATCCAAATTTTAGGGATTTAGCTTGAAACCATCTGGAGAGAACCATTCCTCAGATGAATGACATTGGACTAGGAAGACCCTACATTGAGGCTATCCAGCACCTACTTTGAACTTAGCACCGCCTCGAAGGATCCTGGGGGAACAAATTCAACTATCAATTCTTGGAATCGGTTAGTCTTCCTGAAGTTATATGTGGCGTTTTTATCCTGCAGCGTTTCTAGTTTTTCCATAATCTCAACCGTCTCTTCCCTCACAGAGAGTAAAGGAACTCCCAATTGATCGGCGTGATAAGTAATGTATTGAATTGGATTTTGTCCACCAGTCAAAATTAAGCAAACCGCTGACGATTGTAAGGCCGCCATATGTAAATCAGGCCGATCCGCCCGCACAACGACTGCTTTTTGCTCACGTCTATCAAAAACGTAAGCTCCCTGATCGAGAAACCATCCGCCTACCATAAAATGTTCAACTAATTCATCACAATTTTCCGGGTAGGAGAGAATTTCCGCATTCAAATGCTCCGCTATATCATTAACACAGGGAGCCAACATTCGCCTATCTTCTGGGATAACACCAAGAACATTAACGCCAGCAGATAGAAAAAGAGGAGCTATAGAATTTATTACATAATGCCAACGATGCCTGGTAACTCCGTTAATGATTACCCCCAAAAGGTCTCCACCGATTTCCTGGACGCTATTAACAAGGGCACCCAACTCGCAGGGGTTACTGAACCGTAAAACTAGAATAATCTTGGGGTGAAGATTCTCACATATTTTGACCGCCGTGGAGTTTACAGAACCATCAGGTAGAAACCAATCTAAGCCATCAACGATAACGTTGTCAGACTGTGTACTTAGTTGGTTGACATCTCCTACAGTCCTTTCCACCAATTGTGCGTTTCCCTCTAGCTCATTGGTAGAGACCGTGAGTGGAGCATCATTAGAACGTGAAATGGATTGATCTAGTTGAGAGTAAAATTCGAAATCTTTCTCTTTTTTATTGCCCTCTTCTGGCGCACCTCCTACGCTAATCGGCTTCCCGATAGCCGTAGACACCCCAGTTCCGAGAGATATTTGTGCCAAAGCACTAACCAAAGAAGTTTTACCTGATCCTTTCACATTCCCAGTGACATAAAAAACCGTCACTTATGCCTCCCGTTTTTTACGATCGCGTTAGCTGCCAATGAGTTAAGGTCCTCAGCTTTCCACTAGTTGGTTTGGGCTTGAGTCTCATTTGTTTCTTGGTCATCTTCTATATCCGGCCCATCCGGAATAAAACCATCTAATTCGGTCACATCGGGAATTCCTCTAGTGAGAAAGGCATCAAGTCCATCTAATTCATCCTTGATCCCTTCTTCCCAACGAGGGGTTTCACCTTCTACCAATCTTGAAAAAGCTGTTTCCTGCTCAAGCCGGAACGCCTTGCGCTCCTGGGTAATTCGAGCTGCTTGCGCTGGAATTAACCGTCCAATAATTACATTTTCCTTAAGTCCATGGAGTCGATCCACCATTCCATTAATTGCTGTTTCAGTCAATACTCTCGTAGTTTCCTGAAAAGAAGCAGCGGCTAGGAAACTATCAGTGCTAAGCGAAGCCCGAGTGATACCAAGAAGTACCGGTGTAGCTCTCGCGGGCTCGCCTCCTTCCGCCAAGATTTTTTTATTCAAGTCCTCAAAAACGAACCTATCTACTGGTTCCCCAGGTAACAATTCCGTGTCTCCTGAAAAATCTACTCGGACTTTCCTAAGCATTTGCCGAATAATTATTTCGATATGTTTATCATTAATACTGACCCCTTGTGACCTATAAACCTTTTGCACTTCCTCTACAATATATTCTTGAAGAGCCTCTTTACCACGAATCCGTAATACGTCGAATGGATTCTTCTGTCCAAGTGTGAGCTCATCCCCAGCTGTTACTTCGCTTCCCGATTTCACCAATAGGTAACTAATAGGTGGAGCGATATATAACCTCTCTTCTTCTTCGTCCCAAACAATTGCGATTTTTCCTTTCGTAAGTTCTACCTTTCCAGAAACTCCGGCGATAACATCTGATAAAACTTCATTTTTGGAAGTCGTTTTTGTAGTTCTCTTGCTACTCTTGGGAGATGCAAGCATTGTCCCTGCTTCTACCTCATCCCCATTCTTTACTAGGATTTTATGTCCTGATTCTATTTGGTATTCTTCCCTATATTCCTCTACGCTGGAAATGCGAACACGCTTATGTTCCAATCCCTCTTCAACCTCTACTTTTCCTCCGATTTCGGTGAGAATTGAGTGGCTTTTAGGGATCCGGGCTTCAAACAATTCTTCAACTCTCGGGATACCACTCGTAATGTCTACTCCAGCAACTCCCCCGGTATGGAAGGTTCTCATAGTAAGTTGAGTACCCGGCTCACCTATGCTTTGAGCTGCAATGATACCAGCGGCCTCACCTTGGTCAATTAGACGTCCCGTGGCGGGAAGGGTTCCATAACAGTTTTGACAAATTCCTTGTCGAGCCTCGCAAGTCAAAGGCGATCGAATAAAGACTTCCTTAATACCTGCTTCCCATAACTCATTTGATACTTCTGGGGTTATGGTTGTGTTGACATCCATAAAGATTTCTCCAGTTTCTGGAGTTGTAACAGGAAGGTTAAGTAAACGTCCTCTTATTCGTTCAGCGAAAGGTGCCAAAAGGTTATTCCGCTCCTTATCGGCTTCATGTCTGACCCAAATCCCATTATCAGTCCCACAATCCTCAATCAAGGCAATAACGTCTTGAGCGACATCAATCATTCTTCTCGTTAAATATCCACTATCCGCTGTACGAAGAGCGGTATCCGCCAAACCCTTCCGGGCTCCATGAGTGGAAATGAAGTATTCCAGTACACTAAGCCCTTCCCGGAAACTGGATGTGACCGGCACTTCTATTAGATGCCCCTTCGGATCGGACATCAATCCACGCATTCCAGCCATTTGCTTAATTTGGCTGATATTTCCTTTGGCTCCAGAAGTAGCCATCATGTAAATCCCCCCAAAAGTTGGCAAAGACTCCTCAATAACTCCGGTAATGGAATCACTTGCTTCGGTCCAAACTTTTATGGTTTGATCGTAACGCTCAGTTTGGCTAATAAGCCCGCCTTGGAATTGTTCTTCTAATGTAGAGATTTGCCCGCGAGCTAATTCCAACACTTCAGATTTCTTCCCGGACACCTCTAAGTCATTGATGCCAATGGTAATACCGGACACAGTGGCAAAATGAAATCCCAATTCTTTTATCTTGTCTAACATTAGCGCCGTTATATCGTTTCCTAATCCTCGATAGCTTTTTGAAACTAAGGCATTCAATGCCCCTTTATCCATAAGGTGGTTCCAATTAGTAGGTTCAGCCGCCAATTCTTCTGGTAAAACCTCTCTGAACATTAATCGTCCAACCGTGGTTTTAACCCAATCTTCCGACGATAAATCTGGATCCGTTATCCAGATAGGGGCTTGGAGCCCAATCAAATGACTTTCTTTCGCAAGCATTGCTTCATCAACGGACCCGAATCTCCTCATGGATCCATCCGGCTCTTCCTCCTCTTGGGTAAGATAGAAACAACCTAATACTATATCAAGAGTAGGAGCAACCATGGGCTCACCAGAAGCAGGAGATAACATGTTCTGGGTACTTAGCATAAGCTGCTTCGCTTCCTCAACCGAACCTCTGGACAACGGGACAAGAACTGCCATTAGGACTCCGACAAAATCAGCGTTAAATGCGGTACATACTAAAGGAAGAAGCTGAATAGCCCTTCCCTCGCTCAGCACAGGCATGAAGGCCAGGATCACTAGACGGAGGAGGGTTGGAGCC
>CAZTCW010000005.1:0-1011 GCA_964612825.1 uncultured Dehalococcoidia bacterium
GCGGCGTCTGCCGGATCAGCTGCATCAACCAGCATTCCACCTGGTTGCAGGAAGTAGCAGACCAGTGCCATGACTGGACCGACTATCAGTGATAGTCCACCGAGTTTTTTCATAGAAATAGTACCCATAATCAACTCCCTATGTTTTGATATCCTATTTGATACCGCGTATATGATATTCCTACGAGTTGTGTAGAATCTATGAATTTGGATCGAGGTTTTAATGAAAACTAGTAAATAGCTTCTTGGTACAATTCATAACCTCAAGAGGATATGAGAGGAAAAAGTGGTGCCGAGGGTGGGACTCGAACCCACACGCCATTGCTGGCAACGGATTTTAAGTCCGTCGCGTCTGCCATTCCGCCACCCCGGCCTACTCGAACAGGTGATTCTATTGAGTCCATACTTATCTAAACCAAACGTCCCCTATAGTAGCTGATAATTAGGCTTGAGATATATAGTTGGTGGGAAATTAATGAAATTCAATCAACCGGGAATATTTTGAACCTATGGATATTACTTTCTGGATTCAACTAGTACTAGTCTGTTTTCTGGGTGCGGCTTCGCCAGGACCGAGTCTTGCTATGGTGATTGGAAACTCATTGGTTCGGGGAAGATTTTATGGGATGGCTACTGGGGTCGGCCATGCGTTTGGTATCACTTTATGGGGGTTTTTGACAGCTGTGGGGGCCACAGAGGTAATGAATTATCACTCGGGCTTGATGGTAGGTATGCAGGTTGGTGGAGCAATCATTCTTGCATATGTAGGGATTCGTACATTTCGTAGCAAATCTTATTTGCAGGACCAACAGGGAAAAGTCTTGGTAATGAGGCCTAAAGTCTTATTAAAAGCTGTTTGGGAAGGGTTCCTCATTTCATTTCTTAATCCCAAAATAGCCTTGTTTTTTCTTGCAATCTTTAGTCATCTTGTATATCCGGACCTAAGTTGGTCAGAGAAGGTTTTAATGGGAATTGTGGCAGGAGTAATAGATGGCCTGTGGTACGTTTCTGT
>CAZTCW010000006.1:0-1068 GCA_964612825.1 uncultured Dehalococcoidia bacterium
TAAGCGACTCGGCTCACTTCTTCAGGTGCGGTGAGGAGGGGGTGGTCGACACCAGCACCACCGCCCGCCAGGTTGGTGATGACGTCCGTGACTTTCTCCGAGTATGGCTTAGCCGCCTGAACCCGTCCTTGAGCCTTAACAATTCGTGATGCTGCGATTAACTCCATGGCGCGCGTAATCTTCTTGGTTGCGTCAATCGAACTAATTCGACGCCTAAGAATGCGCTCCTGACCGCCTGCCATTGTCTGTCAGTCCTCTGAATCGCTGTCGTCGTCTTCAACGGTTACTTGGAAGGTCGCTTTAAATGATTCCACCGCTGCCTTTACTTGGTCCTCGGGCAACACGCCAGATGTCCTGATTTCATCCAGTAGTCCAGCATTGCGAGTCCTCATGTTCTCAATAAGTTCAGCTTCGAAACGCTGAATATCTTCGACGGGTAGATCGTCAAGGTGGCCATTGGTTCCCGTGTAGATAGACACCACCTGTTCTTCCACTGGCATTGGACTATTGAGTCCCTGCTTAAGGAGCTCCACCAGTCGATATCCACGGCCCAACTGCGCTGCGGAGGCCGCGTCTAATTCGGAGCCAAAGGTGGCAAAAGCTTCAAGGTCACGGAACTGAGCTAAGTCAATTTTCAGGGTCCCGGCAACGCTCTTCATGGCCTTGGTCTGTGCATCGCCTCCGACTCGTGACACTGACACCCCAACGTCTACGGCTGGACGGACACCTGATTTGAAAAGGTCATCTTGAAGATATATCTGGCCATCGGTAATCGAAATCACATTGGTTGGGATGTATGCCGAGACATCGCCCGCTTTGGTTTCAATCACCGGCTGGGCGGTCAAAGAACCAGCTCCTTGTTCATCCGATAGTTTCGCAGCGCGTTCCAACCAACGACTATGCAGATAGAAAACGTCGCCCGGATAAGCCTCGCGGCCTGGTGGGCGCCGAAGCAACAATGACAACTGTCTATAGGCTTCGGCTTGTTTGGAGAGGTCGTCATAGACGATTAGAGCGTGCTCGCCATTTTCCATCCAGTGTTGACCCATCGCACACCCTGCGTAGGGG
>CAZTCW010000007.1:0-1603 GCA_964612825.1 uncultured Dehalococcoidia bacterium
TAAGTGGGTAACGCATTTGAACGAGCAAAGAAACTGACCAGAACCCCAAGACACTCGCTAAGATCGCCCAGGACCACATGTTCCAACCTGGCGTTGCCCTCCGTATTAAATGATATAGTCCAGTAAAAATTGCTCCGAAGATAACTCCCACAATAACTAGCCCAACAACCATACCGATTCTCTGAACACCCAGGGATATCTCGATTCCGCTTTCGCCAACATCTCCCGATTCTAATGCGGCGACTCCTTCTAAACTTATGGCCCATTCCATCACTGGAACATTAACCACATTTAAATAGCCTCCTACAAAGAGCCCCGCTAAAGCGCCCATTATTACTGCAAGCGGCAAGATTTTTCGCACAACTACACCCCCAGATATTAAATTAAAAAAACCCCTGGGTACTTTGATACCAGGGGTTACATTCCCGAAGAAAGGCGCGACGTCTAGGCCTCCAATCTTCCAGGAGGAACCGCATCTGTTTGCGCAGCGCTTAGCCCCTTATCTCGTATGGGTCCCTGGCATTCAGGCTATCACCCGATCACAGTGGCGCAACCGCGGCGGAATATTCACCGCCTTTCCCCATATAATTCGTTACTTAACCGAGATAGCTATTATGTTTTCTAGCCGTTATCTGGAAAGTATTGAGAGGTTAAACATCTCTCAATACTTCAAATCCCGACACAGCCTAGTGGCACATGAAGACGACGTGCCTTGCATGGTGAAATACTTCATGAACCGCGCCCAATATAGCGGGCGAGCCCAAAGCTGCACCATGAACGCTAGAATCCACGTATCCAGCAAAATACAGAACTACTGACCCTGCTAAGAGCCAAGGAGCCAATTTGGCACCGCGCCCTTCCCTAATTAAGGCCTGCAACATAGTTGACATATCAGTCTCCTCTTTCATTGAAGTTTAAGAGATTTGCAGTTAAATACGACTGTAAAGTCCTTCTTTTCCCTATCTCCTCTTCCCAACCCTTGTAGGACTCGGCAAGTATAACACCTAATAACCATAAGTGAAAAGAGTTAGAAGTAGTATTTTGCATATCAAAATCGGCTAATCAAAACTTAAGTTGACCTTTCTACAAAAACAATACCATCTTTACCCACGAATTTATCTTTCATTGCCACAAAAACCTGGTATTTTTCATCCTGAAAATCCGTTCTTTTTTCATCGTCGTCGAGATATGGATTCGGGAAATAACATCTAGCCAGTGTCTCTTCCCATCCCTTAGAGAACCTGACGTAATAAGATTTGAGGCCTCCATGGGAATCAGCTTCCACGAATTGAATACCATCCACCTCAGCCTCAGCAAGGTGAAAATGCCAGTTATCAGCCTCAATAGTTATGAAGCCATTATGTATTTCAGGAGGCTTAATACCATTACCATTATTCTCACTGACCACTGATCCGCCGCCAACCACCCACATCATTCTTTCATTTTGTGTCAATTCTTGTATCAATGCGAGGGTTATTTCCATACATGGCCTCTCAGTAAGTTTATTGAATTTCTTTTAATTCCTTTCTTGACGAGCTTCCAAGTCGGCTTCCAACTCAAGGTACAATTCCTTTAGCTGCTGAAGCAATTCCGGATTAGGATC
>CAZTCW010000008.1:0-1852 GCA_964612825.1 uncultured Dehalococcoidia bacterium
ACTAATTAAGTCTGATTTGTTTATAATTAACAAAAATTTACAAATCATTGATTGAAATGAATGCCAATTGACATAAAATTTAATGTCTTTTCTGATACCCCTGAAGGAAAAGATCCTGATTCTCATAGTCCAACCCTTAGAAGGTATCATCAAATTCTTTGGAGTAAAAATCTACCAAGTGGGATGAAGTTTGATTTAGATCTTAAAACTCCTAGATTACTTCATCATAAATCAGGATTAGGGGAGTTTTTTTTATCGAGTGATGCGATAGGGCATTCTTTTAAGTACGTAAAAAAGATGTCACATATTATTGATAATATTTCACCAAACGAGATTGATTCCTTTTATTCTATTCTTAGCACAATCGGAGCGTATATCATCTTTCCTTCAAGACAGATTGAAAGAAGAATGACAATTAATGCAGCTCGTGGAGTTAACCATAAGATTCAAGATAGGTTTGACCTTACCTTAGAATGTATACGACTTTTTTATTTAAACAAGAATAATCCGTTAAGCGATACATTCGAGAGGTATTCTTCATTTTTCAGTCTATTTCAAGACTTTAGGGGATACGTAAACTTTTTTCTTCTTCAAGACTTGGTTGATGATCAATACTTATCTGTTAAATTCTGGCATCCATTTGATAGTTTTGATTTTTCTCCATTACCCAAAAATATTCCTGAATATCAAGTCTACAAAAAAAATGTTATAGAATTTGTGACTGCAAGAAACAAAAGAATGTTATGATCTAACATGAGAAAAATAGGAACCGAAGTCAATAAATTACCATCTGAAGTTGCTGAGAGACTTGGGCCATTTTATGTTTATGCATTAATTGATCCAAGAACCAATAAAATATTCTATATTGGGAAAGGGACTGGTAAGCGTTTATTAGATCATGGACATCAAGCTCATCTAAAAGCATTATCTAAATCTGAGTCAAAAAAAATATCTACTATAAAAGATATAAGGTCTTCTGGAAAAGAACCAATTATCGATATTATTCATCATGGACTGGATGAAAAAGAGGCTTTATTAGTCGAAGCATCTTTAATTGATTCTATAGAAAATCTAACTAATATTGTTAGAGGTCATGTTGGTAGTAAAGGTAGGGCATCGCTTATTGAATTAATTTCCAAGTACGGTTCACAACCAGTTAGCTCAAATGCATCTCCAGCAATATTAATACGCTTGGGAAAATGGAAAAATGAAAAAACAATGATTGAGTCAGGAATATATAGGAATGGGCATGGTTATAGGGAAGGAATTACTTTGAATGAATTGCTTGATTCTACGAGAGCATGGTGGAAAATAAATCCTAACAGAATAAAACGAGAACAAATAAAATATGCTGTGGGTGTTTATGATGGTGTTACAAGAGTAGTAATGGAAATAGATGATTGGACGCGTAGAAGTGATGGTAGATGGGCTTTTACAACAGTTCCAATTAGTGATGGAGACGTTTTTGAGGAGTTGATAGGTTCATTTGGAAAGAGAGTAGAATTCATGAGAGGTATACAAAATCCAATTATTTATTGGCCGATTAATAGGTAGGCTAAATTAGTCTAATTAGTGCATTTTATTAGTAAAACTATTACTCTACACTTTAATTTCCACACTCCCCCTATAAATCACCCTGTCCTAAGATAGAGGAAGCATGAATTTAATCACGCGCCTACACATGATTATTCTGGACTTCTAGGTATTTATTAATACCCTTGTTTCATTTGTTGCAATTTGTTGCATTCTTGTTGCACTTGCAACAGGATTAACAAACTCGATGACCATGTGTACCAGGGACACCAAAACTATCTACTTCATGACAATGATTGTTGTAGTGACTGTGGGAGTG
>CAZTCW010000009.1:0-1407 GCA_964612825.1 uncultured Dehalococcoidia bacterium
TGGCCATTTATCACACCTAATCCCGCCGTCTTCTTTTGTTCCAAACCTGTAGAAAGCAAAACCTGCATTCCAACGCAAATGCCAAGAAAAGGGTTGCCTTCGCTAATTGCTTTCTTTAAAGGACTAACCAGTTCTAATTTATTTAGGTTATTCATTAAGGTGTGAAATGAACCAATTCCTGGGAGTATTAAATTCATTCCAGGTTTTAATTGACTCTTTTTTTCAATTATCAAATATTGTAAACCTAAATATTCTAAGGCATTTTCTATGCTACCTATATTTCCCGATTTCGCATCAATTAAACCTATCATTTGGCTCTCATAAATAATTTACTTAATAAGTAGGTATGTATTTAAAGAATGTTCAAATATTAGCTAGTGCCAAAAGCTAACCTTTATATAAAGAGTGAGTGGTTTCTTTTGAAAAGCTTAAACTAGTTTATGGTCCTTTTAAGCAGCTATAAATTACCGTGGTATAAAAAAAATCGTATGTAGTATAATTGAAAATTATTGAAGATATTTGAAAATTATCATTAGACATAGTTTTATTAAAAAATAGGTCTTAAAAATTTATGAAAAGTAGATGGTTATTAAAGCCCTCCTTTAATGTTTCAGAAATCGGGTTTGGCACATCCCAATTAGCTAATACAGATAAAAATTTTATTTCAGTAAAATATGTTCCCCCCGATGAAGCAAGAAAAATCCTCCGTGTTGGGGTTGAGAGCGGTATAAATTTTTATGACACTTCTCCTGATTATGGAAGTTCTGAAAGGTTGGTCGGAGAAATTAAAAAAAAATATGGAACAAAAATAATTGTGGCTACAAAAGTGGGAATGCATCCTAATGGAAGACGAGATTTTTCCTTAACTTTTTTGGAAAAACAAATAGAAACATCTTTAAGAACTTTGAATACGGATTGTCTTGACATTTTGCAACTTAAGAAACCATCTTTTGAAGATTTAAAAACCGGAGAGCTTTTTAATTTCTTGGAAACACAAAAGAAGAAAGGAAAAATAAAACTATCTGGCGTGGTGGTTGGGGATATTCAGTCAGGTCATTTATGTATTCAATCTGGAAAAGTGGACTGTCTCCAAATTTTATATAACTTAATATATCTTGAAACAAAAGATTTGATTGATAGAGCTTCTGAAAAAGGTTTGGGAGTTATAATTCGATCACCATTGAATAGTGGGTTTCTATCTGGATCTATCACTTCAGAGACAACATTTGATGCAAATGATGAGCGGTCAAATTATTTTTCTGGACCAAAATTCATAAGGCGCCTAAATGTATTACGAGCAATACAGAAAGAGCTGCGTATTGTAGATTCTGAGTTGTTAGAATTTTCATTAAGATTCATTCTTTCCGACCCAAAAGTATCTGTTATTATTCCAGCAGCCTCTAAGTG
>CAZTCW010000010.1:0-1329 GCA_964612825.1 uncultured Dehalococcoidia bacterium
CTACCTCCATTTGTAATATAATTTCCATTTGAATCAAAATCCGTACCTGAATGAAAAACACTAACTGAATTACTTATCTTATGTAATCCTTTAATAGGGAAATTAATTTTATACCTATCAGGGTACCCACCAGATGTTAAGACAATTCCAATTGAAGAAAACTTATTAACTTTAAAATTCGCTGGTTCTTTATTCGCTACTGCTAAAAAAATATCTAGTAGATCTGAATCTATTCTTGACATAATAATCTGACATTCAGGATCACCAAATCTACAATTAAATTCAATAACTTTTGGTCCTTCGTCAGTAATCATCAATCCAGCATATAGAATACCGTAATAGGGTATTTGTTCTTTAACTAAACCTGAAGCTATAGGTTTGAAAATAATTTCTTTGATCTCAGACAATAATTCGTGATTTAATATTTCAGGTGTTGAGTACGCACCCATTCCGCCTGTATTAGGACCTTCATCATTATCAAACACACGTTTATAATCACAAGCAACAATTAAATCGCTAATATTTTCTCCAGAGACAAATCCAAACACACTGACTTCAAACCCTGACAATCTTTCTGACAGTAGTATAGATTTACCTGAATCTCCTAATTTATTTTCTATCATTAGGTCTTTAATAGACTCTTTTAAAACTGCATTTTTTTCAGATAAAAATACTCCCTTACCTGCAGCTAATCCATCAGCTTTTACAACTAAAGAACCATCAGATGTAGAATTAAGATATTTAATTGCTGAATCATAGTCTGAAAATATTTTAGATTTAGCAGTAGGAATATTATATTTTTCCATAATTTTATGAGACCATATTTTTGAACCTTCAAGTTGTGATGCTTCAGAAGATGGTCCAAATATTCTTAAATTATTAGATTGGAAAACATTCGTTATACCTTCAACTAAAGGTTGTTCAGGGCCAACAATTGTAAGATCAATGTTTTTTTTCAATGCAAAAGAAAGTAAAGAATCTATATCATTAGAATGTATATCTATATTTGTTCCAATTTTAGAAGTTCCAGCATTTCCTGGGGCAAAAAATAGTTCTTCTAATCTGTGGCTAGATCTGATCTTAGATCCTATTGAATGTTCTCTTCCTCCTGAACCAATTAATAATACTTTCAATTTATTTCATTCCCACTCAATAGTACCCGGTGGTTTACTAGTAATATCGTATACAACTCTATTTACCTCATCAACTTCATTTACAATTCGATTAGAAATGTTTGCTAAAGTATCATAAGGCATCCTCGCCCAATCTGCTGTCATAGCATCTGTACTAGTAATAGCCCTAATAGCTACTACATATTGATAAGTTCTT
>CAZTCW010000011.1:0-29925 GCA_964612825.1 uncultured Dehalococcoidia bacterium
CTGGAGGGTGGCAACTGCGACAACAGGAGCGGTCCTCTGGGTAACCACACTTCTCCCGGTTGCACTGTTCCTCAGACGACAACCAGAAGACATGGGCCTCTTACCCGACGGTATAAAACCTGAGGAGAAGAGTTCAACCCATGGAAAAGAAGAACAAAACCCCGCAAATACATCTGACCCAGAGATTTCCTTAAGTCTCGGACAAGTAGCCAAACTCCCAGCTTTTTATTTTCTTGTAGCAGCGATTTCCTTGAGTTCAGTAGTAGGACCCGCTCTCAATTTACACATGATTCCCTATTTCACTGATAAGGGACTGGACCCGGCAATCGCTGTGTTAACCACAACTATCCTATTCATTACGGGTGCAATCGGTTCTCTTGTCTTTGGTTTCCTTGCAGAACGGTTCAGTATCCGGCAAATATTAAGCACAAACTACCTCATGCTAGGACTTGGCATGGCGGGACTATTACTGGTTGATTCAACCCCGAAAGCATTTACCTGGGCCATTTACATGGGCCTTGTCCAAGGGGGAGGATTCACCCTAAATCAGGTTCTCTTCGCTGATTATTTTGGCCGGGACTCATTAGGAGCCATTCGAGGAGTTATCTCACCTATACAATTAGGAGCCAATGCAATTGGCCCTTTAGCAGCTGCATATGCTTATGATGTATTGGGGAATTACTTCGCCATTTTCCTGATCTTCGGGCTTCTTCGCCTTATATCCGGAGCATTGGTGCTTTTTGCGAAGCAGCCGACTAAATCAACCTTTATACGGGAGTAACCAGAGGCTAGAGTAGAATCTATACTATTCTCTGAATTTAAAATTAGCTTGTACCAAGGAGGTAAACATGGAACCGTATCAACTTTCTATCACTGAGATGGCTTCCTCCATTCAGAAGGGGGAACTATCTCCAGTTGAACTCATGAAATCGGTACTCCAGAGGTCCGAACAACTGGGAGACGAACTGAAAGTCTGGGTTAATCTGGATCCTGAAACTTTAATGAAATCAGCGAGGGAATCCGAGTCCAATTTAGTATCCAAAGGCCCCCAGGGAATGTTGGACGGTATTCCGATAGGCCTTAAAGATATCTTTTGCACGGAAGGTATTCCCACGACAGCCTGCTCGGATTTGTTCCGGGATTTCATCCCAGACTATGACGCGACTTCAGTGGCGGCCCTGAAAAACTCAGGGAGCCTCATCATGGGAAAACTTGTGACCACCGCATACGCCGCCCTCGACCCCTCTCCCACTCTGAATCCCTGGGATAAAACGCTGACTCCGGGCGGATCGAGCAGTGGGTCCGCGGTATCCGTAGCCACCGGTATCTGCCCCGGAGCTTTAGGGTCTCAAACGGTCGGCTCCACTCTCCGTCCAGCAGCGTATACCGGCATCGTCGGCTTCAAGCCCACGTTTGGACGTATCAGTGCATACGGGGTACTACCTCTTTGCTGGTCCCTGGACACGGTTGGGATTATTACCAGGACCGTCGCTGATGCGGCTCTCCTCTTACAGGTCATGTCAGGAAAAGACCCTTTGGACTCCCGAACTATCCCGGTTGAAGTTGAGGATTATCTTAGCGGACTATCCAATCAGCCTAACAAGATAAAAATTGGAATAGTAAAGGATTTCTTTTACGGCAATTCCGAAAAGGAGATCACGGATCACATAGATGGGGTCATGGAGAAGCTAGAAGCATCTGGTGCAGAAGTGATAGAAATTCAAGGCTCCCTATCTCTCGATGAACTACTCACAGCTACGACAACCACTTTCGATGTCGAGGCTGCAGCAACCCACGGAGAAGAATTCCAAAAACATCCTCAATTCTTTCCTCCTCTAATTTCCGAGATCATAGAGAGAGGACTACGTACTCCCAGCCGGAACTACGTCGAAGCCCAAAAAATTCGTTCGAAGGTTAGGGGGGAAC
Source organism: uncultured Dehalococcoidia bacterium (assembly GCA_964612825.1). Taxonomy (GTDB): domain Bacteria; phylum Chloroflexota; class Dehalococcoidia; order Lucifugimonadales; family UBA1127; genus CAZTCW01. Next base: position 1,927 of record CAZTCW010000011.1, read on the forward strand.
TTGCTACTGTCTTCGAACAGGTCGACGTTTTGGCGACCCCTAGCACTCCAGCTCAGGCACCTCTCGTGAGCGGGGGAACAACCGGACCAGCTCTGTTTCAGGGCCCTTGGACAACATGTGGACTCCCCAGCATTTCCATTCCCTCGGGATTGGACCTCCGGGGATTACCCCTAGGACTGCAACTCGCAGCTCCCTGGCTCGGAGAAAAACATCTTTTAAGTGCCGCTCAGTGGTGTGAAACAGTTTTAGGTCCGCTCGGAGACACTCGATTGGCTTAACCTATCAGCTAATCATTAGACCTAAGGGAGGGGAGTCCGATCTGATATTAGCGGCAGTAGGCTTTGTTCGTCACACAAAACTACGCAATGAATTCCTGAACCAAATCCTCTAAGATTTCAGGTTTTTCCTGGGGGATGTAATGGCTGGCAGCAGAAACAACAACATGACGAAAACTACTCGCAGAAGCCCGGATAATCTGTATAGCTGGAACTGAATCGGGCCACCTCATTTTGTTTTCACTCGTCACATGCAGAACCGGAAAGCGAATATTTGCTAGCGATTCAAACATGTAATCGGGGGTTCTGGCTTCGGAAATCTGTCGTTCAATTTCAGGGGTACACTTTAATACCAGTTGCCCATCCTCTTGAGTATAGGTTCCCCCGTCTATATAGTCCCATAAAATGTCTTCACGCCAATTTTGGAAGACCTCTGCCTTACGGTATCTTTCAAATATTGCGTTTCGATTTGGCCACACGGCTCGACGCAGATGGGTCGGAGAACTCGATCCCCCTGAAACACTTCTCCGGGGTTGATTACTAGGGCGGGTCGAACCAAGACTCAGGCTCGGTTCAATAAACACGGCTTTGGAAAATCGGTCAGGTCTCAATGAACTCCCAAGCGCAGAGACTCCCCCTCCTCTGGAATGTCCAATAAGCAAAACATCGTCTAAATTGAGTGCATCCACTAAATTAACGAAATCCCCTACCAAATGCTCCCAGCTAAACATTCCTGGAGGTTTCCCTGAGTCACCGTGCCCACGAAGATCTAATGACAAAACCCGAAACTTCTTGGAAAGCATCCTTCCCATGGATGACCAGACACTGGCACAAAAACTCGCTCCATGAAGAAGGAGGGCTGGAGGCCCATCATTTTCCCACTCCAAACAATGCAGTGTAGTTTCACCGGTATCAATGTATCGGCTTACAGGATTCATTGGCCCCTCACCCGAAAGTCAACTCCGATATGCTTCTTAGAAGTTCAACTCTCTAAATTATTTCCCAATTTCACAAGAATAATTTCTAGGAATCTTGTGACTGGTATTTCCGAATGCCTTGCAGCATTGCAACCCAACACAGTAAAGCGCATTTGGCACGAATTGGATAATCCCGGACAGGACTAAGGATTTCTAAGGAAGTAATTTTTTTTGCCTCCTCGGAAGAGATCCCCTTTTTAGTTAGATACCTATTAAGGATTTGATAATAGCCAAATGTCTGTTCAATAAATTTTCCTTTTAGAAATTCTACCATTATCGATCCTGAAGCAATTGAGACTGCACACCCCCGACCTTCCATAGCAATTCGAGCAAATTTTCCCTGTTTAACGCTAACAAAGACACTAATCTCATCCCCACAAAACAGGTTCTCTTCCAGGTGGTAAATATCAGGATTGGGGATTTGTTCTTGACCGCGGGGATGACGAGCATGATCCAACAGATCCTGGTGGTATAGTTTGTCTAAAGTCCCTAAGCCATAAGCGATTTGGTTCTGTTTTTCGTGTCTCATAGGCAGCCTCTCCAATTTGGGCCACAAAACCTTGGAGGAAACTCAACCAGAGATGATGTTCCATCCACAGCAGCACTCAGGAGCCTGATGATTCTTCAGTTGAGGTCATCCCTTCACGTTGGAGAAGCGCTGCTCGAAAGGTGTGCCAGGAGAGACTCGCGCATTTCACTCGGGTTGGGAAATTTGAAACACCGGACAAAGCTTCTAAGTCACCCAAATCCTCATCAAATGGTACTGTATCTTCACTTCCGGTAACCATTTGATGAAATGATTCAAATATCTTTTCAGCTGCATCCACGCTTTTCCCTTTTATTGATTGAGTCATCAAGGAGGCTGAAGCTCGCGAAATAGCGCATCCCGACCCCTGAAATCCGACATCCGAAATCATTCCATCTTCAATCTGCAGATATATTGTAACCTGATCGCCGCAAAGAGGATTGTATCCTTCAGATACCCGGTTCGCCCCAGGCAATTTTTGAAAATTCCTCGGGTTACTGTTGTGGGTAAGAATTACCTCTTGATACAGCTCATCGTACCGGGCCACTATCGGAATACCTCTTTCACTTTGTTGATGACATCGCAAAGGATATCAATTTCCTCTTTGGTATTGTAAAAGGCTAACGAAGCCCGTGCCGTAGCCGGTATACCCAATCGCTGCATAAGCGGCATCGTACAATGGTGTCCGGTTCGAATGGCTACTCCATGTTCATCCAGGATGGTTCCAATGTCATGTGGATGAATCCCCTCGAGAATAAAGGAAAGAATATCTGCTTTATTCTTGGCAGTTCCAATCAATTGGAGGCCAGGGATACTAACCAATCGTTCCGACGCATATTCAAGTAGGTCATGCTCATACTCAAAAATATTGTTGATTCCGATACCATTGACATAGTCAATCGCCGCACCTAAACCGACAGCTCCTGCAATATTCGGAGTACCGGCTTCAAATTTGTATGGAAGTTCATTGAATAATGTTTCCTCAAAAGTTACGGAGCGTATCATGTCACCTCCACCTTGAAAAGGAGGCATTGATTCCAATAGTCCCTCTTTCCCGTAAACGCCCCCTATTCCAGTAGGGCCATATAATTTGTGGCCGGAAAAGACGAGGAAATCACAATCCAATTTTTGCACATCGATTGGGACATGGGGTACGGATTGAGCTCCATCCAGCAATACCGGTACTCCCGCCTGATGCGATGCCTGAATGATAGATTCCACTGGATTTATTGTTCCCAGCGTATTAGATAAATGAACTATAGATACAAGCTTGGTACGAGGATTCAATAGTTTCTGGAATTCCTCAAACACGATTTCACCGGAATCAGTTATTGGAATAACCCGAAGTTTTGCACCTCTCTCTTTACAGAGGATTTGCCAAGGCACGATATTGGAATGATGTTCCATAGCGGATACGATAATTTCATCATCCTCACTAATATTTTGCCTACCAAAGGTTTGGGAAATCAGGTTGATTCCTTCGGTTGTCCCTCGAACGAATATTATTTCCTTTGAATTCGATGCATTGATAAAAGATCGGATTTTTTCGCGGGCGCCTTCAAACACCTCAGTAGCTTCTTGGCTTAGCGAATGAATTCCCCTATGAACGTTGGCGTTCTCAGCGTTATAGTATCGAACCAGGGAATCAATCACCGAATTTGGTTTTTGGCTCGTAGCCGCACTATCCAAATACACAAGAGGATTCCCGTTGATTAATTTCCCTAAGATCGGAAAATCTTTACGGACGACGGATACATCAAACCGCGGTTCATGGGAATTTTGCCTGTTGCTAGCACCTGGAATATCATTACTCGCCACGGATCCCCTCCACACCTTTGGGTAAAAGGCCTTCGAAAATTGTATTACTAAAATAGGTTTTTACAAAAGAATCAGAAATATTATCGATGATTTCTTCCCCAAAAGCACGGATAAGGATATTTTGCGCTGTTGGTTTATCAAATCCTCGACTCATTATATAGAATAAACCCTCTTCGGAAATTTCTCCTGAGGTAGCACCGTGCGTGCATTTCACGTCATCTGTAAGAATTTCCAAGCTAGGATTACTATCTACTTCAGCTCCTTTGCTCAGAATAAGATTCTTATCAGATTGTTGGGCATCTGATTGTTCGGCGTTCCTCTGGACACAGATTTTCCCGCTAAAGACTGAGCGCGACTCTCCACTTAAAATACTTTTGAAATTTTGACGACTAGTGGTTCTGGGCTCCAAATGGCTCACGGTGATATGGTTGTCGACATGTTCCCTGCGGTCAGTGATATGAAGTCCATTAAGGATACAGGTACTGTCAGGCTGGCCTAAAACCACGTGATAATCGTTTCTGGTTAGAGCCGAGCCCCCACCAATTGAGGTTGACTGGAAGAAACTACTGGCATCCTGCCAAACTCGAGTCATTCCTATATGGAAGCCTTCAGCATTTTCTCTGAGAGCCCTGTGATGGAGGATTTCTGAATTCTTTCCCGCAAAGATTTCAGTGACGGTATTATTCAACGTTAAATTTCTATTAAGTGAAATGTAACTTTCCATATAGGAAAGCTTTGAATTTTCTCCCGTAACGACAAGCACCCTTAAATTATTCACGAGATTCGGGCAGAAATCCGAAGAGATGAAAATGATGTTCAAAGGTCTTTGCGTTTCGTAATTATCTGGAATGAAAATTAACATTCCATCAGTGAAGAAAGCGGAATTTAGAGAAATAAATCCATTTTCTTTATTATCCGCATATTTCCCAATATGTTCGCGAAGTATTTCAGGGCATCTCTTTATAGCATCCTGAAGTGTCAAGACCATTGGTCCCTGATCCAATTTTCCTATCTTTGAAAATTCTGCTCGGTATCGTCCATCTACAAATACAAAGGTATCAGCCTGAATTCCAGATAATTCCTCTTGAACCAGAGAATCAAAGCCAAAGGGATCTTTTAAATTGATCGAACGCGGTAAAAACAACGTCTTCGCGATAGGAGAGGTGTTTGTATATTTCCAAGGCTCATTGCCGCGACGAGCAGTGGGGAACCCTTGCTCCTCAAACTGCTTGATCCCTGTTTTCCTTATATCCTGAAACCAATCTGGCTCAACCTTCGAAAAATCCTTTTCGAAGGTGTCAAACTCTTCAAGATAGTGACCGAGATATTCCTTATGTTGGACCATTAAGTCTTTGATCCTGTCGAATATAAAGTTCAGGGATTCTATTCCGGAGCTTCTCTCAACCAGTCATATCCTTTAGATTCAACCTTTTCAGCAAGTTCCGGCCCTCCCGAACTCACTATTTTACCGTCGAGAAGAATATGCACGAAATCCGGGACAATATAGGTAAGAAGCCGCTGATAATGAGTGACTAGAATGATAGAACGTTCTTTATCCCGAAGGTAGTTTACCCCATCTGCAACGACCTTCAATGCATCGACGTCCAATCCGGAATCAGGTTCATCTAAAAGCATAAGTTTTGGCTCCATTACCAACATCTGGAGTATTTCACCCCGTTTTTTTTCACCGCCAGAAAATCCTTCATTTACTGATCGGTTAGTAAGGGTAGGTTCCATCTCTACCAGCTCCCGGTTCTTTTCAAACCACTTATCAAATTCCCTGACTCCAAGTGGTTCCAATCCCTGACTCGTCCGGGAATTGTCCAATGCCGAACGAAGGAACTGCCAGGTTCGAACTCCGGGGAGTTCAACTGGATATTGAAATGCAAGAAACAGCCCTTTCCGAGCCCGTACATCAGGGGTCATTCCCAGAAGGTTTTCCCCCTGATACAACACTTCACCTTTCGAAACTGAGAAGGAAGGATGTCCGGCTAAGGTATTTGCGAAGGTGCTTTTCCCGGACCCATTGGGCCCCATAATTGCATGGGTCTCACCCGCATTTACAATCAGATCTAGGCCCTTAAGAATTTCGTGGCCTTTAATTGATACATGAAGATTTTTTGAGATCAACATATTAGAGGAAACTCCCGATTTCTGACTTCAGCCTACTGCCCCATCAAGGCTTACTTTTAATAGCTGGGAGGCCTCAATAGCGAATTCAAATGGCAATTCTTTAAATATACCTTTACAAAATCCATCAATAACCATGTGATGGGCATCTTCTAAGGAAAGCCCTCGTTGCATACAATAGAACAGTTGTTCATCGCTTACCTTCGACGTTGAAGCCTCGTGCTCTACTTGAGCAGACGGATTTTTCACCTCGATATAAGGAACGGTAAAGGCGCCACATTCTCCTCCAACTAACAGCGAGTCACATTGGGTGTAGTTTCTGGCGTTAATGGCAGAAGGAAGAACCTTAACCAATCCTCTATAGGTGTTATTGGCCTTTCCCGCTGAAATCCCTTTGGAAATAATAGTACTTTTTGTGTTCTTGCCAATATGCGTCATTTTGGTGCCGGTATCGGCCTGTTGCATGTTATTGACTAATGCCACCGAATAAAATTCACCCACCGAATTATCCCCTTGGAGGATCACACTGGGGTATTTCCATGTTATAGCAGAACCTGTTTCTACCTGGGTCCAAGAGATTTTTGAATTGCATCCGAGGGCTTTCCCTCGTTTGGTTACAAAATTATAAACTCCCCCGGTTCCTTCAGCATCTCCGGGAAACCAGTTTTGCAAAGTCGAGTACTTGATTTCAGCATCGTCCAAGGCAACCAATTCCACTACCGCAGCGTGTAATTGACTCTTCTTTCTACTTGGAGCCGTGCATCCTTCCAGATAACTCACGTAGCTCCCTTTATCTGCAACTATCAACGTTCTTTCAAATTGACCAGTGTCGGCTTGGTTAATGCGGAAGTAGGTCATCAATTCAAGGGGACACCGAACCCCTTCAGGGATATATGCGAAAGAACCGTCACTAAATACAGCAGCATTGAGCGCCGCGTAGAAATTATCACTGTAAGGAACTACCGATCCGAGATACCTTTGAACAAGGTCTGGGTATTTTTGGATTGCCTCAGAAAAGGAACAGAAAATTACCCCATACTTTTCCAGGGTTTCCTTAAATGTGGTGGCAACTGAGACACTATCAAAAACAGCATCAACTGCAACGCCCGCTAAACGTTTTTGTTCTTCCAATGGAATCCCAAGCTTGTTAAAAGCTTCCACTAATTCCGGATCCACATCCTCCATGCTGCTTAAGGGATTTGTCCCAGACACGGGGGCGGAATAGTAAATGATATCCTGGAAATCAATCGGAGGATACTCAATGTTAGCCCAGCCCGGTTCCTTTTTCGCAAGCTTCAGCCAATGATGGTACGCCCTGAGACGCCATTCAAGCATAAAACCAGGTTCGTTTTTCTTATCTGATATCATCCGTATGGTATCTTCATTCAATCCTCTGGGAAGAAGATCGGCTTCGACATCAGTTACGAACCCATATTTATATTCGGCAGAATTAGGGAAAGCTTTAGGATTTGGCATCACTATTCCTCTATAGGGAAATTGTTTACTAAATTGGTCAACAACATCACACCAAGCTACCATTTCACTCTTATCGATGTCAATGAGATTCAGCTTATGGATTACCTCTATCATCAAATAATCTTTAGCAGCAGAGGTATTTTCTGGTATCATAATCCCAGATACTTCTGACACTGTTTTTAAGGTGCCGATTAATTATGGAAAGAACGAAGATAATAGCCGCGATCCTCCGTGGAACTACGGAGAATCTTGAATGCCACATGTGCGAAACTAGGCTAAGGTTTGGCGACATGGAATGCCCCCACTGCGGCTCAGATTTAGCGATCAGCTATGAACCATGGGCGGAAAATATTTTATTGGAAATTGAAAAAGAAATCCCAGAGTTAAAATTCGAGTAGTTCGCTGTAGGGAGTAGAGAAGTAAACAATCGTTTCCTCTGTTTTCTTAATTTCTACTCACAAAAGTGTTTCGCTTCTATAAAGTCTGGTTTTCTTGTCTCCTTATTCATAAAAATCTAATGGGTTCTTTACGGTACAGCAAACCAAAACCTGAAGTATAATTACCTAACGCAGGTTGCCCGGAGAAACTATGGCACTTAACTACGAAAAAGGAACATCATCGACCCCAAAGGGTCACGCGATTATCTACTTTTCTGAATCTTTAGATCCAGGGAAATTATATGGTACCTACATGGTTGTATTGCCAATTTCTGTAGACATGATGAAATACATGCCTCCCTTCCTAGCGCCTCATGCGGAAAATTTGAGTACTCACGAACTGTCAGCGTTCGCCTTCCCTCCCATTCCAGAGACCGTAGATGATTACCAGACACTTGTTTCCCTAGCTGAATTACGCGATGACGATCTCATTAATGGCGGTGAAATAGCCATGGCAAACCCTGAATCGGTGATGACTCAGGTAAACACCGTGGTCCAACAATACGCGGAATCCTACGCATTAATTACTGTGAATAATAAGACTGAAAACCCCACACCGCTCAGAGAATCATCGTCTGAATTAGGAATAAATGATGTTCTTTACGAACTAATGGGAGATAAGGACCGGCTGGTCGAGTTAGCGAAACTAATTGGGAAACTGAGGTTCGCAGTTGAAGGTTCAGACCAAAATCAAGTTAATGAGGTTGAAACTGAACTTAACAGTCTCGCCAAAAACCTCCCTGATAGGTACAACATCCCGAACATTATTGACGCGACGAAGATTCAAACCAAATCCGGAGGGGAATTAGCCCAATTATACTTAGAACGTTGTTATTTGCTGGCCGATGAAAATTACAGCAGTATCAAAGCAATAGACGACCGAATAGAAGAATTAGGGGAAATCTCAGAATTTGAGGGTCCTCGATAGCACTCCAATTAATTAACAAAATTCACATATGGATAACATATGCGGGCCCGTAGCTCAGCGGCAGAGCGCCCGGCTCATAACCGGTTGGTCGCAGGTTCGAACCCTGCCGGGCCCACCATCACACTGGCACCGGCTGCGACTATTTAAAACTCGGCCACTGCGGATAAGATCTGCCAGATAAGCTTATGGAGAAATCATGCCTTCAAAAATGAGTTCTAATCCATTAAAAAGACTGATATTTACCTTTCTAGGATTAATCTTTCTTGTCCTGGGTATAATCGGATATGTTCTGCCAGGATTACCGGGAACCATTTGGCTGATTATTTCAGCCAGTTTCTTTGTCCGGTCTTCAGACCGGCTTTATAATTTTGTTGTTAAGAATCGATTTTTTGGGCCTCAGGTAAGGAACTTTTTAGAAACCGGCCAAATGGGAAGAAGAGCAAAAACATTTGCATTACTTTCTATGTGGGTTTTCTCAACCTTATCCCTAATCTTTGCCCCTTATGGGTGGGTCTTCAAAGGTGCCATCTTATTTTTGGCAGTATCAGGAACATACTATATTCTCAGCAGACCATCCCCTCGTTAACCTGCCAAGGACCCTCAATATGGAATTACGACGGAGCAAATTTTGTTAGCGTTTCACCTTCGTGCAGATGTATACTCCTACTTGGATATTGATAAATTGTTAGAGGAAATAGAGGAAACCTAATTGACCCAATTCGTAATCGTAGGATTTGGAGGCGCTCTAGGGGCAATGGCACGCTATGGGGTCGATATCTTCATGGTAAACAGGTTTGCTGCCACCTATATTGGAACGTTTATAGTCAATGTAACTGGGTCTTTTCTCCTAGGAATTTTTATAGGACTTGGAGTATCTCAAATCCAATGGCCCCCAGAAATACGTAACCTTTTCGCAGTAGGGTTCCTAGGTTCCTATACCACCTTTTCAACCCTGAGCGTCGCAACGATACTCTTAGCTCATAAAGGAGAACTAATGAGTGCGTCCATTAATTTAGCCGCTACGATTTTATTTGGGCTTGCAGTGGCCGCCTTCGGATTCTACATCGGTCGCATGCTTAGCCCGACATAGATTTCACGACGCTCTCCTTCTATTTGACCACATCCAATGAAGGGTTATAATTAATTACTGTTGGGAATTCCTCCCGTAGAAAAGAAAGAATTTATGTCAAATAACCTCCAGGCTCAATTTCGGAACGTTGCCATCATAGCGCACGTGGACCATGGTAAAACTACCCTCATTGACGCGATGCTCAAGTTCAGTAAGATTTTCCGTGACAACCAACAGGTCGAAGATTTAATTATGGACTCTAACCCACAGGAACGGGAAAGAGGGATAACAATTTTGGCCAAAAACACGGCCATTCAATACCAGGGTGTTACCTTGAACATTATTGACACCCCTGGCCATGCTGATTTCAGCGGAGAAGTGGAGAGAGTGGTCAATATGGCAGATGGTTGCCTCCTGGTGGTGGATGCCTTAGATGGACCAATGCCGCAAACCCGTTACGTCTTAAAGGTTGCAATGGAACACGGCCTTCGACCAGTTGTGGTCATTAACAAAATAGATAGATCAACACTAGAAATCGAGACTACCATAGAGGCAATTAATGATCTTTTTTTGGATTTGGCCACAGAGGCTGAACAGCTAGATTTTCCAGTTGTATACACCTCGGCTAAAGATGGATACGCAATTACCAACTTAGAGGATCCCGCATCGGACATGACCCCCCTCTTCGATGCAATCATTCAACACATTCCGCCTCCGATTGTAGATCTTGACGGCAGTTTACAGATCCTAGTAGCAGCTTTAGATTACGATAACCATTTGGGACAGATTGCTATTGGACGGGTCTTTCGTGGCAACATCTCAAAAGGACAACCCTTGGTATTAATCGGTTCAAATGAAGTTCCAGTTTCATTCCGAGCAGAACATCTTTTCACCTTCAAAGATCTTTCTAGGTTCCCAGTAGATCGGGTAGAAGCAGGAGATATTGTTGCGGTAACCGGGTGTAAGGGCGCTACTATCGGGGACACCATTGCAGCAATTGAAGCCCCTCATCCGCTTGGGAGGATTTCAATCGAAGAACCGACTGTAAAAATGAATTTCGGAGTCAACACTTCTCCATTTTCCGGAAAAGATGGAACTCCCGTCACATCCCGAGTCTTATGGGATAGATTGCAAAGAGAATTACAAACAAACGTTAGCATGAAAGTAGAACGAACAGAATTTCCTGACGAATTTACGGTTTCCGGACGTGGTGAACTACATCTTTCCGTTCTGATTGAAAATCTTCGAAGGGAGGGTTTAGAGTTCCAAGTCTCAAAACCCGAGGCCATTACGAAATTAGTAGACAACAAAATGTTTGAACCCTATGAAAAAATCCAAATTGATATCCCTGACGAATATCTTGGTACAGTCGCTGAAGAGTTAGCTTCCCGTCTAGCAAGTGTTACGGACATGCAAAACGACGGGTCAGGACGAATGAACATATTCTATCAAATCCCCACAAGAGGGCTGATTGGATTCCGAAGCTTCCTTTTAAAAGCGACCCGAGGCTCAGCTGTATTAAGTACTGAGTTAATAGAATCCCGTGTCATGAAAGGAGTCATCAAATCCACTAGATTTGGGGCGATGGTAGCTTCGGAATCCGGAATTGCAGTTTCATATGGGATCAAAAATTTACAAGAGCGAGGGCAAACCTTTATCCCCCCAAATACTCCTGTGTATCAAGGGATGGTTGTTGGCATGCATAACAGGGACAAGGATTTGGATGTGAACATTTGCAAAGAGAAAAAACAGACAAATATGCGAGCTGCAGCCGCCGATATTTTTGAACGATTAGAGCCCCCAATAAAGTTCAGCTTAGATGAATCTCTAGATTTTATCGCGGATGATGAAATCGCTGAAATTACTCCGAATTTCATCCGGTTACGTAAACGGATATTGAATACGAGTGAACGTCATCGGGGTGGCCGGACTCGCATCAGAAGTTGAGAAAAAGTTCTCTTTGTTCACCTGCACCAGAAGGAGACCGATGTTCTGCGACCAATGTGGAAGCGAAATCCCCCATATTGCTCTTTTCTGCCAACATTGCGGCTCAAGCGCTAAAGTCCCAGCCCCTAGTCCCGGTTATGTCCAACTTCAAACATCCCGCACAATTAAGTTTCCAGATGCGCTTCGATTGGGATTTCAAAATTATTTTCAATTTAAAGGACGTTCAGGGCGGAGCGAGTTTTGGTGGTTTATTTTCTTTCAACAAACCTGTTTATTTGGCGGAATCATTTCCCCAGGGCCCATAATCGGCCCGGTGGTATGGCTCGGACTTATAATCCCAGCTATCACGGTAACTACCAGAAGACTTCATGATGTTGGTTTGTCGGGATGGTGGCAAATCCCCTTTATTTTGGGGTTGTTTGTTTCTCTTATAGGAGCATTATTCCTGTTTCTTTATCCACTTTTTGCCTTAAGTGGAGAAATATCCGCTTTGAAAGTATTACTCTTCCTCGGGAGTGGCTTTCTAATTTTCGCATTAATTAGTCTGAGTTTTATCGGGATAAAAGTTTTATCAAAAGATGGCGCTCCATGGGAAAATAGGTTCGGATACAACCCAAAACTCGTAAGAGAACCTATCACTCCAGGTAACTGACCACGGATTCATTGAGGAGCCAAATGATAAAAACGTTGGTGATCGGGTTTTTTTCCGGAGCAGCAATCGGGACAGGGTTCAAATTCGGTACAGAGCTATTCAGTTTCGATGGTATCTTGAGTTTTTATGAATTTCTGATTGTATTCGCAGTCCTACCCATATTGATTACGCTTCTAACAAGGAAACTATTCCGCACGAACCGATGGAGTATTTTGCCCGTTTGTTACCTCACCCTGTTGATTCCCGTCCTAGGTGCGTCGTTTGGCGCATCCGGCTCTGAACCACTATGGACGTATCCTCTTCTCGGGGGTATTGGAGGTTTAGCCTGGATTGCCCCGTTAGCATTCCGGAATTTAATCCGCAGAAAAAGAACCATATAGTTTGTCCAAGAGTTAGGTTCCGGACACAAAAGTTTAATTTAAGAGGTGCCAAATCATCATGAAAACATTCCTAATCCTTGCAGAAATGGATGCTCAAGTATTAGCAAAAAGCGGAAACATTTATGACAATTTTCAATTCATGGGTTACGTCGAGGCAGAAACCCATAAAGAGGCCATTTACCGTTTTTTCGATCAACCTCAATTCCCATTAGATTGGGCAGACGTCCGATATTTATGGTCCGAATCTTTAGAAGATTCGGAAGAGAATGCCCATTACGGGGAACTAAATAAAATTGCCACCGCCTCGTTATTAGGCGACGCCAGAAGATAAATTGGAGATTGTTTACGCTCTGTTCTCACCGATTAAGAGTTTTCATTGATTAATTCGCATCCTAATTGGAGAATGTTTCAATTTTTCGGCAATTATGTTAGTCTTTTTTAATGAAAAACAGGAGGTTTACATTTGGTAAGCATTAACAACTCCAATAACGATCAAATTATCGGCTGCTTGAAGACCATAAGGGAGACCGTGGACCGCTTACAGGAACTTTTAGGGGCCCCAGGCGAGGATACTGCCGAGCGGTTCTACCGAAGAAGGAGAGAACTTCTAACTCGAATTTTTGCGACAGGTGGCCTTTCACAAAACCACTTGTTCCGTCTTTTAGATGAGCATTCCACTCCTCATCAATGGATTGGCCAACAAGTAAAATCAGGCTATTTAGAAAAGGTTCCTAGACCTAATGGAATTGAAATTTACGTCGCAACAAGTAAAGCTGTGAACGATCTCGAATTACGGGCCGAAGCTGAATCCTTATCAACCCTAAGTGATGAGATTTTTGAATCTGACTGGCAAAGTGAAGAGGATAGAGCATATGACAAGCTATAATTTCCATCACGGGGAGGTTGTTCTCGTTCCTTTTCCGTTAAGTACTCCTTCTCCAAATATGCGACGACCCGCCTTAATCGCTAGCAGTGACCATTACAATAGTGGAACAGGGGAAATAATAATTGCCCCGATAACTTCCAGAGGAAGATCAATCCCAAGAATTGGTGATTATGAAATTTTAGATTGGACCGAAGCTGGACTACTTGGCCCAGCGACTGTAAGGGCTAGGCTGGTCACCCTCCGATCCTCTCATGTTTTAAAGAATATTGGGAGTCTGACAAGGAGAGACATGGAAGGGGTAGGCCAATGGTTAAAGCGGGTGTTAGAATTATAGGAAGTCAAAACTATTTCACACTTTTCCTTTTTGGAGCGAAATGCGAATCCTACACTTCTCAGACATCCATATTGGGGTGGAAAATTATGGTCGAGCCGCCACAGAAGCCGACCTTGCCAACCTACCTGACACCTTCGCTCCTGGCATTCCAAGGAAGGAATACCTTGGATTTTCCACAAGACTGTTAGATTTTTTAGTCATCTTCGATGAAGTTGTAGCCTATGCTATCAGGGAGTCTATTGACCTTGTCCTATTTGCAGGAGACGCTTACCGTAGCCGAGATCCTTCGCAAACGCACCAAAGGGAATTCGCCCGGAGGGTTTCGAGATTAGTAGCCAATGAAATACCTGTTTTTTTACTCGTAGGAAACCACGATATCCCTCAATCCAAGGGCCGAGCCACTTCTCTGGAAATTTTCCCGACCCTACAGGTTCCCTTAGTACACGTAGGCGAAAAAATTGGCGTCCATAAAATCGAAACCAAATCCGGCAACCTCCAAATTCTCGCCTTGCCATGGATCCGACGGGGGGAATTATTTACTAAGCAGGATCAGAAAGGTAAATCCGTTGATGATATTACCTTCTCAGTTGAACGACTGTTGGCCTCCCAACTACAACAGGAGTCTCAAACATTAGACCCAACAATACCAGCAATCCTAACGGGACATGCGACGGTTTCCGGGGCTCTAACGAGCTCAGAGCGTTCAATGATGTTGGGGAGGGATTATGTCTTATCTCAATCGGATCTAGCCTTACAGCAGATAGATTATGTCGGCTTAGGCCATATCCATAAACACCAGGTACTTGGAGACTCTCCCCCAATCGTTTACTCGGGAAGTCTCCAAAGAGTCGATTTCAGTGAGGAAAACGACGTGAAAGGGTTTTGCGTAGTGGAAATCGACGGAAAAGAGCAGCCGGGTAAACGGGCTAAATGGCGATTCATTCCAGTTGCTGCTCGAATTTTTTTAACCATCAAGATTGTTATACCTAATGGGGAGGAAGATCCCACTCAAACCGTCTTGGATGAAATCCAAAATTACCACACCCAGGGCAATGTAGTTCGTTTGCACCTCACACTCCCAAGTGACCTCGCGAGCAAAATTGACGAACGCAAAATAAGAGAATCCTTGGACGGGGCGTTTTTTATAACACCATTCATCAAAGAATGGGTTAGAGAGAATCGACCTAACCGGCAAGCCGCTCCAAATGGAGTCGGGCCGAATGAGGCTCTAAGAATTTACTTGGAAACACATAATTCCCTAGAAATCCCCGAGAGAAAACGAGCCCTTAAGCTGGGGAACGAAATGATCGAAAAAGAACTTGGGAAATAACCTTTTGGCAGATATCGGAACCATTAGCTGATTGTTTTTCATCTCGACAACTGAGTGAGGCTCAAATGACTCCTGTGGAAATAACATTATTTCTAATCAAGTGGACCCATGGTATTGCAGCTGTTACATGGGTCGGAGGCAGCATTTTCTATTTCATGGTACTAACCCCTCTAATATCAAAAGGGGAAATCAACGGCATTCAATCGAGAAATATAGCAAAAGGGTTCGGATTCCTGGTAAGAATATGTATTGGAATCCTTGTGCTTAGTGGTTCAATAATCATGCTTGAGGCCTTAACCTCCCCACACGCAAATTCTCAATACATTGCTACCCTTTTAATAAAAATCAGCTTCTCAATGGCGATGTTTTTCTTTGTCTGGAGACAGGGACGAAGAAGGATATCTAGACCTCAACCAGATAAGTCAGCATCTCAAGGATTTGTGACAGGGGCTTTACCATCGATATCCCGAATACCCTTAATAATTCTATCCCTTGGGATTATTACATTTCTATTATCTGACCTTCTTGCTATAATTTTTTTGAGAAGTGCAATGGCCAATTAAAAATCGCTAACGCTTGTCCCAAAGGAGACAATCTTGAAAAAAGAACTAATGAATATCTTAGTATGTCCAGTTTGTAAAGGGGAACTTCATCTAACGATTTCAACAGAATCTGAGGGGGAAATTATATCAGGGGTATTAAATTGTCCTTCATGCCCCGAGGAGTTCCCCATAAAAAACGCCATCCCAAATCTTTTACCCAGAGAGTTAAGAACTCCCGAATAAGACACTGAGTTGTACCTTTCTGGCTTAAATACTCTGGATAAGTACGTTTTTCTTTCGATTTATCCTCTCCTAATACTTTAGAATGCTATCTAATCATAGGCACTATCAAAAAGTTCGGTGCCAATCTGGTACCAAATAAGAGAGCGCATTTCTATTTACAAACCGACAAGAATCGGTATATAAGTAATGAAATTCGGGGAAGAGTTAGAAGGGAATAAACGAGTCCACCATGGGCTTTGCAAGCAGAGGGTCAGGGGTTTGAATCCCCTCTGCGAGACCATAAGATTTGCTACGGAATCAGGTCTTTATAAAGGAGGGTTTGAAACATGGCCTCTGAAGGTACTCATAGCATAGTCGGTCGGATGATAAGAGCTTGTCGTCTGGATGTACATTTATTCGAAGAGGTAGAGCATGACAGGTCGGCGACAAAGCAGGCTCTTTCGGTGGTTGTCCTTGTCGCGTTGGCGACTGGAATAGTATCCCTACGCACTACTGGAATCAGCGGACTATTTGTAGGAGTTGTAGTCTCTATCGCAGGGTGGGGGATTTGGGCTGGGATAGTGTATCTCATAGGCACGAAGATACTTGCAACAAAGGAGACTCACGCAGACTGGGGACAACTAGCCCGTACTCTGGGATTTGCCCAATCCCCAGGAATCTTCAGAGCCTTGGGAGTCGTACATGTCGTAGGAACTAGTATCTTCTTGGTCGCATCTATCTGGATGCTCGTTGCAATGGTCATAGCCGTGCGCCAGGCACTGGACTACACATCAACGCGTCGGGCGATTGGCGTAGTCCTGTTAGGTTTCATCCCCTACGCGTTTCTGATGTCCATCGTATTAGCATTTCTTGGGGGCTAAAGACGAAACATTTATCCGAATTTGCATACTAAAGCGCCCACATGTTCAGGGGTTAACCGAAAAGATTCCTTCATCTAGCTTCTGAATCTGGAGTAAACCCTCTTTCCCGATGTTTTGCGCGAGCTGGCAAAATGTTTTAGACACTACTGGATGCACAAAATCGGGAGCTATTTCTTTCAAAGGAATGAGTACAAAGGACCGTTCCAACATTTTTGGATGAGGGACAACCAACGCATCCGCTTGAAAATTCTCATCCCCATACAACAAAATATCTAAATCAATTCTTCTAGGAGCATTGGAATCATGCCACACCCTGCCCAATCGCAGTTCAATACCCTGAAGGAACTGGAGGAGAACTAAAGGAGATAACCCAGTTAATCCATTTATCACCGCGTTGAAAAATGGACGGGACCCAGGGGGAGAATTCATTGGAAGTGATTCGTAAACAGAAGAAACCATTTGAATTTCCATTGACGAATTGGATAGTTCGCGAATAGCCTTCCGCAGGTTCTCCATCCTATCCCCTAGGTTTGAACCTAACCCAATAAATACTTCTTTACGCATTCAGCTTGGATTCCACCCGCGAACAATCGCATCACTCATTTTGACAACCCTAGAAATCGCCTTAACATCATGAACTCTAACAATATCAACACCCTTTGATATCCCTAATGCCACGGTGGCCATCGTTCCTTCCAGACGATCGTTCACACCTAATCCTCCTAAAACGATTCCAATGGTAGACTTTCGAGATGTTCCAAGTAAAAGAGGTTTATTATATTGGGTCTTGAATTTCTCTAGATGACGTAAAATTTCCAAGTTACCTTCTGGAGTTTTCCCGAAACCTATACCCGGATCAATTATTATATTTTCGTCTAAGACTCCGCATCGAACGGCGTGTTCAATGCTGTTATCTATCGAATTGAATACTTCACCAAGCAGGTTTGAATAATCGGTCCTAACTCGATTATGGGTGAGGACAATAGGGACTCCTGTCTCTGCTGCGACCCTGCCAAGATCGGGATCCCGCTGGAGCCCCCATACATCGTTAATCATCGAAGCCCCTGCTTCAATGGCCTTTTCAGCTACTTTCGCTTTATAGGTATCTATACTAATTGGTATTTTCAAAATGGATTTGAGTTCTCTAATCACAGGCAGAACCCGCCGAATCTCCTCTGATTCAGAAATTGGCGGAGCGCCAGAACCGTAAACCAAACCGGGAGGTCGAGTTGATTCACCTCCAACATCCAAAAAATCAGCGCCTTCGTGTTGAAATCGAAGTCCTTGAGCGATAGCTGATTTAAGGTTGTCGGCTAAACCGTCACCAGAAAACGAGTCTGGGGTAAGATTAAGAATCCCTAAGATAAAAGTTTTACTTCCCCAAGAGAATTCCCCGGGGCCGATGATCATCGATGTCTTCGGTTCCACCTTACCGTCCGTAATTGTTGCGCCTATTTAGCGTTTGAAACATCAATTAGCCACCATAGAGATTGAAAGCTGATTTACGATTTTTATTCAGAAGTTCCTCGGATCGATCTTTCAAGTAGGCGTTCTACATTTTGTCCAATTAACAAACGACCTAACCGTCGATGGCCCAATTTTGTATAATGCTTCCCCCACCATTCCCGGACATCATTGGCGGTTTCAAATGCTTCCATTTCTTTGGCCGCCTGTAACAACTCTTCTTCTATATCACCCGGATCTCGAGTGCTCATATAATTTCATTCCCTTTCATCAAGTAAAATAATCCTATTGTTAACTTGGTCGGTTTTTCATGGCCTGTATAAGCTCAGTCACCGCATCAGCAGATTTCTTAAGGGAACCTTGCTCAGCCTCAGTAAGCTGTAACTCCAAGATTTCCTGGACGCCATCCGATCCCAACTTAACCGGAACCCCCACAAAAAGACCATCAATTCCGTATTCTCCTTCTAAATGGACACAACATGGCAAGATGCTGTTACGATCCAAGATTATTGAATCCACCATTTGAAGCACTGCTGCAGAAGGCGCATAATAGGCGCTCC
Source organism: uncultured Dehalococcoidia bacterium (assembly GCA_964612825.1). GTDB lineage: Bacteria > Chloroflexota > Dehalococcoidia > Lucifugimonadales > UBA1127 > CAZTCW01. The sequence continues at coordinate 20,761 of CAZTCW010000011.1, forward strand.
CTGCTTTCAACAAATTGACAATCTCAGCCCCTCCGTCCCGGGTTCTCTGGACTATAGAATTAAGACGTTCATCAGATAGTAGCTGTGCAATTGGAACTCCGCCTACGTTTGTCGATTCCACAAGAGGAACCATGGTATCGCCATGGCCGCCTAGAACATAGGCATGAACATCATCCACAGATACATCCAGCTCGGTAGCAAGGAAACTGCGGAACCGAGCAGTATCCAAAATGCCGGCCATTCCTACAACCCTACTCCTTGGAAACCCGGAAACCTCAAAAGCGTGCTGAGCCATAGCGTCCAGCGGGTTGGTAACCAGTAATAAGATACAATTTGGCGAATGTTTGACCACCTGTTGGGTAACTGAACCAATGATATCCATGTTTGCAAACAAAAGATCATCCCGACTCATACCAGGTTTACGGGGAAGCCCCGAAGTAATCACCACTATGTCCGAATCGGCTGTTTCTTCATAACTGTTGGTCCCGATAATGTGAGCATCAGACCCGGTGACAGGTCCTGATTCAAGCATATCCAAGGCTTTCCCTTGAGGTAGACCTTCAACGATGTCTACTAGAACCACGTCAGCGTATCCACGCTCAAATATCCTCTGGGCCGCGGTAGCTCCCACATTTCCTGCCCCGACGACCGTTACCTTGCTTCGCATAAGTACTCCTCTCGTATTCTAAAGTCGATTTGGCATTAACCAATAAAGCTGCGCTTTCAGTTAAGTAAATCGGGTCAAGTATTAATGGCTCTCGGTAAACTGAACCCTCTTTACCTAATAATTCCGTTTTTAGGATGAGTAACATCCTCGGTCCCATCACTAGTGTTTAATACTAGATAGCATCCACAATTGCGTTCAGTGTGGAACTAGGCCGCATAGCAACGGAGGCCATTCCACTATCAGGAAGGTAATAACCACCTACATCCACGGGCTTCCCCTGAGCCTCACTCAATTCTTGGACAATCTTCTCTTGGTTCTCGGAAAGTTGTTGAGCGATATTCGAAAAATGGGCTTGCAATTCCGCATCGCGAGTTTGTGCTGCGAGTGCTTCTGCCCAATACAAAGTAAGATAGAAGTGACTCCCTCGTGTGTCCAATTCGCTTACTCGACGGGATGGCTCCCTACGATTCTCCATATGTTGCCCAATGGCCTGATCCAAAGCGTCCGCCAAAACCTTTGCCTTATCATTTTTGTACAATTCAGCGAAATGCTCGAAAGACGCTACCAAGGCACAAAACTCTCCTAGAGAATCCCATCGTAAATGCCCTTCCTCAAGAAATTGCTGTACATGCCTCGGAGCGGAACCACCTGCACCCGTTTCGAACAACCCTCCACCGTCAAGAAGAGGGACAATAGAAAGCATTTTGGCGCTAGTGCCTAATTCAAGAATCGGAAAAAGATCAGTAAGATAATCACGCAATACATTTCCAGTGACAGAGATCGTATCTTGGCCCTTCCGGCTACGTGCCAAGCTGAAGCTCATGGCATCAACGGGAGAAAGAGTGCGGATATCCAATCCCGTTGTATCATGGTTCGGCAAATACTGCTCAACCTTCTTTATCAGTTCGGCGTCGTGGGCACGGGTTGGGTCTAGCCAGATGACAGCTGCGGAACCGGTAGCTCTAGCACGATTCACGCCAAGTTTAACCCAATCTTGAATCGCAGCGTCCTTTGTTTGGCACATACGAAAGATATCGTCCTTCTCGACCCTCTGTTCCATCAATGTGGCACCTGAGTTGTCAACAACTCGGATTGTCCCATCCGATGGAGCTTTAAATGTTTTATTATGAGAGCCATACTCTTCGGCTTGTTGAGCCATAAGCCCAACATTGGAAACACTGCCCATAACGGAGGGGTCAAAAGCTCCGTTTTCCTGACAATCCTCTATCACCACCTGATATATGGTGGAATAGGATCGGTCGGGAATCATAGCGATCGTGTCATGCAGGTCATTATCCGGCCCCCAGGTACGGCCCCCATCTCGTACAATCACAGGCATCGAGGCGTCAATGATTACATCGCTCGGAACATGAAGATTGGTAATTCCTCGGTTTGAATTCACCATAGCCAATTCTGGTCGAGCTTTATAAACTTCTTGAATGTCAGATTCAATCTCTTTACGTTTCTCTTCCGGCAAGGATTGGATTTTGGTGAGAAGTTCTGCCACACCATTGTCTGGATTCACCCCAAGCTCACCAAATACCGCATCATGTTTCGCGAAGACGTCTTTGAAGAAAACGGAAACACAATGACCAAAGATTATGGGATCTGAAACGCGCATCATTGTCGATTTCAGATGTAAAGAAAGCAAAACACCATCGGATTTAGCCTGATCCATTTCATCAGAGTAAAACTTCCGAAGTGCATTTATATTCATTACGGCGCAATCAATAATCTCGTTAGCGACCAAGGGTATATCAGCTTTCAGTGGAGCCACACTACCGTCAATAGCCACGAATTCGATTGCAGCTGAACCCGCATTCGAAATTGTTACCGCCTGCTCGCTTCCGAAAAAATCACCAGAATCCATGTGCCCTACTCGCGTTTTCGAAACCTTAGGCCAGTCTTGCATCATTCTATGGGGATTTCGTTTCCCATGTTCTCTCACAGAGGTGGAAGAGCGCCGGTCAGAATTCCCCTCTCTAATAACTGGGTTTACCGCGCTTCCAATAACCCTAGAAAACCTCTGTAATAGTTCTCGACCTTCATCAGTTGTAGGATCATCGGGATAATCAGGAATATTATATCCTTTGTCCTGCAGTTCCTTAATCGCACCCTTGAGTTGTGGGATAGAGGCACTAATATTGGGTAATTTAATAATGTTGGCGGAAGGATCCAAGCAGAGTTTCCCAGCCATTGTTAGGTAATCAGGGATTTTCTGCTCATCAGTAAGTTTCTCAGGAAAGTTCGCAATTATTCGGCCACTTAAGGAGATATCCCAAAGTTCAAGGTTGATCCCCGCGCCTTTGGTGAAAGCTTGGAGAACAGGCAACAAGGAAGACGTAGCAAGAGCAGGAGCCTCATCAGTTTTGGTATAGATAATTGGGGACGCGTCTGGCATATTCTTCTCCTACATAAATAAAGTTACAAAGTGATGAGGCGACATTGTAACCCATGCAACAAAAGATTACGAGGGTGAAATGACTGCCAAGACGTCGCCTCTGCTGACTCGAGAACCATTAGACACTGAAATTTTCTTTACCACACCATCTGAAGGCGAGGGAAGTGCATTTTCCATTTTCATTGCTTCAAGAATCACAATTGAATCTCCGGCCTTAACTGAATCGCCTTCACCAACCAAATACCGAAGAACAATCCCAGGCATTGGAGCTTCCAGCCCAACCTCCCCTGCGGAGACTTCTGCAGCTGGAGCCGAAGGGGCGGGAGCAGGTGCAGGTGCAGGTGCAGGGGTAGCGATCGCTTGAGCCTGAGGTGCCGGCTGGACAACAGGTTGAGGCGGATTGGAAGCAACTTGGGCCGTTGCTGCAGGGAGTGAACCTCCATCTGCGGGATCAACTGTCACCTGAAACGATCGACCGGAAAGATAAACATTAAAGCTTCTTGCGTTTGAAGAAACGGTTGCCGGTTGGGGCTCTGGCGCTTGTGAGGCTGGAGCCGGTTCTGGATGCGAAGAAACGGTAGGTGCTTCTTCTGGAGCCTCTTCCAGACCATATTTTACCCGTAAAAACCTTTTTCCGGTGACTGGATATAAGGCATAGACCAGCACGTCTCCAATATCTTTCGCTAAGTCTTTCGATTCCTCTCTGGCAGTCTCAAGTTCAGGCTCTAAATAATCTCCTGGCCTCCCCGTGATAGGTTGGTCACCCTTTTCATAATCTTTTAGAGCAATCTTCGAGACTTCTGCATCTACGGGTACAGGTGGACGCCCATACATGCCGTAAAAGTAATCTTTTATCTGCCCGCTTATCACTTGCCATCTTCCAAACAAGACATTATTCAACGCTTGGGCTCCTACCATTTGGCTCGTAGGTGTGACAAGGGGAGGATAACCTAGCTCAGCTCGCGTCCTAGGAATTTCTTCTAGAACCTCTGGTAGTCGGTCCAGGGCCTCAGCTTCTTTCAATTGGCTAAGGAGATTACTAATCATTCCGCCTGGTACTTGGTGAGTCAAAACGTTAGTATCAACGACCGTTAACCGTCCATTAATTAAATGCTGTCTTAAATAAGGGGCGAGGGACTCGAGGTAATCCCCTAATTCGGTAAGTTGCTCCAATTTCAATCCAGTATCCCGAGAAGTTCCTCTGAGTGTTGCAATAATCGGTTCAATGGCGGGCTGGGAGGTCCTTAAAGCCAAAGGAGAAAGACATGCATCTAACACATCCAATCCTGCCTCAGCCGCCTTAAGGGCTGTCATAGATGCCATGCCACTTGTATAGTGAGTATGCAATTGGATTGGCACTTTTATATTTTGCTTTAGCGCCTTAATAATTTCAAAGGCATCGAACGGAGCCAACAAACCCGCCATATCTTTCAGGCAAATGCTATCAGCTCCCATTTGCTCGAAAGTTTTAGCTTTTGTCAAAAAGTATTCAAGATTATAAATTGGCCCGCCCAACTTCCCTTCTTCAGTAACGGAATAACAAACACAAAGCTGGGCGTGTTTTCCTGATTCCTTTACTGCTTTAGTCGCAGCTTCTAAATTTCGTTCGTCGTTAACCGAATCGAAAATCCGAAAAATATCAATCCCACACTCAGCGCTATGATGGACAAATGCGCTAACCACATCGTCAGCATAATTCCTGTATCCAACCAAATTTTGCCCACGAAGAAGCATTTGTAGAGGAGTATCAGGCATCCGTTGCTTCAAGCTTCGCAACCTCTCCCATGGATCATCGAAAAGAAACCTTGTCGCAACATCAAAGGTTGCACCTCCCCATACTTCCATGGAATGAAAGCCCACTGCATTCATTTTCTCAGCTATAGGTTCCATATCCTTGGTCCGAAGCCTGGTAGAGGCAACACTCTGATGAGCATCTCGAAAGGTCGTATCTGTTATCCGAAGAGCTGTTTGGTTATCAAAATAATTTGTCATGTTTCAAATTTCTTCCTGTTTTTAAATTTAATGCGAATTTATTCGTTCTTAAAGGGGAATATTTCCATGCTTTTTAGGAGGAAGATTATCTCGTTTATCCCGAAGCATTTCGAGCGCCCCAATAATTCGGCTGCGAGTGGTTGCGGGATCGATTACGTCGTCCACATATCCTCTGCTCGCAGCAACATAAGGATTAGCAAAACGGTCCCGATATTCGTCGGTCAATTCAGCACGTGTTTTTTCGGGAGAATCTGATTTTTGGAGAGCCTCTCTGTAGACGATGTTCACCGCTCCATCAGGACCCATCACGGCCACCTCGGCAGTCGGCCATGCGTAGTTGACGTCCCCCCGAAGATGCTTGCTACTCATAACGATATACGCACCCCCGTATGCCTTGCGCGTGAGAACGCTCACTTTAGGCACCGTAGCTTCGGCGTACGCGTAGATCAGTTTAGCGCCGTGCCTAATAATTCCTCTATATTCTTGGTCTGTCCCCGGGAGATAACCCGGCACATCGACGAAGGTAACCAAAGGGATATTGAAGGCATCGCAAAATCGAACGAATCGGGCGGCTTTCACAGAAGCATCAATATCCAAAACCCCCGCCATAAACATTGGTTGTTGGGCTACTACCCCAACAGTAGATCCATTCATTCGCGCAAAGCCAACAATGATGTTCGGAGCAAACCTCTCGTGAACTTCAAGAAAATCCCCTGAATCAACCACCATGGTAATGATGCGTTTCATGTCATACGGTTGGGAGGAATCTTCTGGGAGCACAGATCGGAGTTCAGGAATTTCGATAGCTGAATTAACAACATTCTCTCCGAGAGGCGGATCTTCCGTATTGTTACTAGGAAGGAAAGACAAAAGACGGCGAACGAGCGTAATGCATTCTTCTTCATTTTGCGCCGCAAAATGAACCATTCCGCTTTTCGATGTATGAGCTTCTGCTCCCCCTAACTGTTCATGAGTAACTTCTTCGCCGGTAACAGACTTCACTACCTCTGGTCCGGTAATATACATTTGCCCTTGACCTTGAACCATGAAAATAAAGTCGGTGAGAGCTGGCGAATATACCCCCCCACCCGCTGCAGGACCCATGATTACCGAAATTTGGGGAATCACACCAGATGCCAATGTATTCCTAAGGAAAATATCTCCATACCCTCGTAAACTGTCGACCCCTTCTTGAATACGGGCGCCTCCCGAATCAACCAATCCGATCACAGGGGCTCCGACCTTTATCGCAAAATCCATCATTTTACAAATTTTTAATCCAACCACCTCTGAAAGAGAACCACCCATTACGGTGAAATCTTGAGCAAAGGCAAAAACCTGCCGTCCTTCGACAAGCCCGTGGGCTGTTACGACCGCATCGCCAAGAACTCGTTGGTCTGCCAATCCAAACTCTGTTGCTCTATGAGTGATATAAGGATCCATCTCTTCAAATTTTGAACCGTCGAATAATAGGGATAATCGTTCTCGTGCCGTTAATTTCCCTCTATCGTGTTGCTGTTGGATCCGACGCTCCCCTCCACCGAGAAGGGATTGTTGTTTCATCTCTTCTAATTGGACAAGTTTTTTTTCTAGATTTCCTTCTATTGCCATAAAATTACCTCAAATCATTTGGCCTTCGGTAAAATAACCGATCTCATGCTAGCATGACCTGCTATACTAGACAACCTAAGAACCGTGTTAAAATTAACCAATTAGCTTGGAGGAAATGATGGCAGAAGAAATTTTGGAAACTCAAGTGACTTGGGCAGGAGATGGCCATTTAGTCAGAGGAGCCTTAATTCATCCGAAAAATGGAACTCCAAACCCAGGTATCATTGTCAGTCCAGGCGCTGGCGGAATGAACGAAGGAAGCATGGAAGTCGGGCGACGACTTGCGAGGAACGGGTACGCAGCATTGATTATGGACCCTTTCTCATCTATCCCCGAATCGGAAATGCCCGAAGACCATTCCTTCCCTAATTTATTGCCTTTATTCAGGGAACTAGACGATCGGTCTTACATGATAAGCATGGAAAATGGTTTTGATTTCTTTACATCTTTGCCAATGGTAAGAGAAGACCGTATAGGAGTCATGGGGTTTTGTGCTTCCTGGTCAATCCTTTATTCCTGTGTTAACCCAAGAGTGGGTGCTTGCGTATCCTTCTATAACAACATGAGATACCGAGAATTAGCTCGAGCTAACCGGGCCATACAACCTATTGACCGGATCCCTGGCATGTGGTGCCCAATGATTGGCCATTATGGAGATAACGATACGGCTACTCCTCTTGAATACTTGGAGGAACTGAAAGAAGTGGCCGGCCGACATGAAAAAGAGGTTGAAATCCATGTTTACCCAGGTCGGCCGCATGGGTTCGTAGAATCAAATGACCCAGACAACCTTGAGGATGCAGAACTAGCATGGAAACGAACTTTTAGTTTCCTAGACAGACTACTGAAAGGATAACCCGAATCGGCTGGAAGGATAAAGGTTTACTCCCTCATACTTAGGGCAAAATTGACCTTTTCCACAAGCCGCTGAGTAGCTTTTCGAGGGTCATCAGAGTTTAAGATGGCTGTAATAACTGCGACCGCATCAGCGCCAGATTCGATTACTATTGGTGCGGTAATCTCAGTAATCCCACCAATCGCAACAATCGGATTAGAAACAATCTTTCTAACGTCCACCAAAGTCTCTAGGCCTGCTGGACGGGTATTGCTCTTGGTCTGAGTCGGGAATATTGCCCCTACAGCCACATAATCAGCTCCTTGAGATTGAGCTGAAAGTGCTTCATCTACTAATGCATTGGACTTCCCGATAATTTTATCAGGCCCCAAGAGGGAACGAGCGACGGTAACTGGAAGATCATGTTGTCCCAGATGAACGCCATCAGCGCCCGTAGCAACAGCTAAATCCACGTGGTCATTAATAATGAATAATGCCTCGTAGTGATCGCATAGTTCCCGTAACTGTTGGCATTCTATTATTTGATCTCCTTTGTCTCGCAGTTTATCTCTCCATTGAATAACGCTGGCGCCACCTGCCAAAACTTCTTCCGCTACTTTCAAGGAAGACCCTCTGACAACAAAAGGATCAAGTATTACGTAAACTCCCTTGACCTTATTAATCATTTTCAAGCTCCATCCGCGAACCGAGGGATACTAAACAAATTCTGGGAAGTTGGATTCATTTGATATGACCAGGGAGAAAATTCAGTGAGAATGGTCTGGGTCAATCCCCAGGTCCATCATATCTGTCTCGCTAAGATGACCAGAGTCATCCCCCATCTGGCTCCGCATTTTATTCATCCATCCCTGCATGGCTACAGGGTCGTTTTCATCAACCCCATCCAATGCGAAGGAATCGGGAGAAAACAAGTCACTCCCCCAAGATTTCATAACTGTAACTTTTGAAACTAGCCGTGCTAGCGTAGTCTGAGAGCAATGGGGACACGCTGGTATAGCGGATTCCGTTTCAGTGAATGTTTTAAAGAGTAACTCAACTTTACGGTTACAATTCCCGCATCGATATTCATAGATGGGCACAACATCTACCCCCTTCGGGCTATCATATGGTTATATTAGCACAAATCATGCAAGTACAGCCGCTGAGAAAACCTCCCGAATATGAGATATTTTGACATTTTCCTAAGGCGTTGATAGGCTTCCCTAATAAAAATCCCATGGAGGTCTCTGTGCCGGAATCCCCAGGAGTAGTTACACTCGATAAACTGGTTTCACTTTGTAAAAGAAGAGGGTTTATATTCCAAAACAGCGAGGTTTATGGCGGATTAGGGAGCAGTTGGGATTATGGCCCGATCGGAGTGGAACTTAAGAGAAATGTTAAAGAGCTATGGTGGAAGGACAACGTCTACCGAAGAAATGACATCGTTGGGCTCGATGCAGCTATCTTGATGCACCCCACAGTCTGGGAGGCAAGTGGACATCTACAGGGATTCTCTGACCCAATGACTGAATGCAAACAGTGCAATCATCGATTCCGCTCCGATCACTTGGATACTTCAGCCACGAGTTGCCCCGACTGCGGAGGAGAACTCACAGAACCCAGACAGTTTAACCTCATGTTCAAAACCTTTATCGGCCC
>CAZTCW010000012.1:0-81400 GCA_964612825.1 uncultured Dehalococcoidia bacterium
GGACGAAGATCCTGGGATTAATTTCTACTCGAATCTACCTGGGACGCCGGTATACGACGTTCCGGTGGGAGCGGCAGTGGAAGTAGTCTTTGAAGAAGTTGCTCCGGGACAGTTAATCCATGAATGGCAAGTGGTCGGATAGAGGCGTTTCAAATTTTGGGTTTCTATTTTATTAAGAGGGTAGAATTAAATGATTACTGAATATTCTGGATGGAAAAGGGATAAGCCTGGTTTAGGAGTATGGGAACACAGAGGGAAAGTGGCGGTAGCAGGGATAGGTCATTCTCCTGTCGACCGTCGCTGGGACGGAGTAGATCTTAATCAAACCTTAGGAGCTTATGCGATCTTAGCGTGTGAACGTGCGATGGCCGATGCCGGGGTTACCAAAGACGAGGTAGACGGGATTCTTTGTTGCCCTGAAAGTATGGCGGGCGCGGCAGGGGGTAGCGCTGGATTTTGGGCTCCAAGGCCGTATTTCGATAAGCCCTATGACACTGAAGTCGGACTCTCTATCGTAAATAATCAATGGCTGATAGAGAATATGGGGTTAAATAATATTGAATTCGCTCCCGATAACGTGCCAGATATAGGGCAACAGACCGGTATGGTTTCTCAGGCGATTGGCGAAGGGAAATGCCATACCGCCTTAATTATCTATACTGGAGCGAATTTTGAGGGACGGTATCGCCGAGGAGGAGATAACGCCAAGGATACTGCTGAAGGAGGCAGAGGGTTTACCGTTCCTTGGGGGAATCACGGTGGTAACGATTTCATTAATTCATTTGCTTTGAGCCAGTATTGCCTCAAGTATGGCGGCCATCCTGATCAGGTAGCACCTTTCGTTTTAAATCAACACAGAAATGGTCGGATGGCTCCTTGGGGATTTTATGTTAATAACGAATCTTATGTAATTAGCGAAGAAGATTATGTCAATTCCCGATATATATTACGGCCGTTAAGGTTATGGGACTGTGATCGACCTGTTAATACGGTGACGGCCTACCTTTTTACTACGGCCGAACGAGCGAAGGATATGCGGCAAAAGCCGGTATATGTGCTCAGTCATTCGCAACATAATTACCCGGTCAGAAGTACTCAGGTTGTACTTGAAGAGATGGAGGCGGCAACAGATTTGGCGGCCGGATTGATGTACGAGGGGTCAGGATTAACCCCCAAAGATGTCGATATTTTTAATCCGTATGACGGATATTCCTATATGACCCAATTCTGGCTTGAAGCATTTCAGTGGCATGGAGTGAAACGGGGAGATTCATTCGCATTTTATGCAGATGATATAACAGTGGAAGGCCCACATCCATTTTGTTCTGGTGGTGGAAATCTGGGGAACGGTCGCACACGTTCGGCTATGTACACTGACTCGATCGAACAGCTTCGGGGAACTACAGGAGTTCTTGAGGGATTCGACGATAGCCTGAAGGATAAACGGAAAGTAAATGTTAAGGCCGAAACTGCAATGATGGCATTCTGTCCCCCCTTAGGTGGCGGCTGGCTTGCTCTAAGTAACAGTCCGGATTAGTAAACCTTGGGTTTAGCAAAAGGGGAGAGTCTACTTAGGTATGGCCTCCCCTTTTTTAGTGGCCCAACAAAATTAGGGTAACTCTCTATCTTTTCTAAAAAATGTTACATATAGGAAATATTGAATAATCGTCAGGAGTGCTTATCCATCAAGCCTGTCAGACTGGCATGATAGTTGATGTTTTTACACTGAATAAGCACCTTAAAATTCCCCATTTGCAGAGGGTCCACCAATGAGGTCATAGCTATACGGCGTAGTTCTATCTGTGCTTCACTCAGCCCATCCAATGGTGTTAATAATTCTTCTAATAAATTATTGAAGCCTAAATTCGTTAGGAATTCCTTTTGGCTTAGATATCCTAGACTTGTTAACCCATTTTTCTTCCCGGAGTTTGTAAGAGAGGTAAAATCCACATGGCTTGTAATGTCTTGTTGCCCGAGGAACAAATAGGGCTCATGGTTTACAAGGTGTTGTCGAAAACAAGTTAAAGTTCCATTTGGAAACTCTGAGGAGTAAATTTTTTCTCTTGACTCGCCATAGTCAATAGTAAGAATAAAACCTTTGGATAATGTGTCCGCTAAATTCTCAATCCATGGGTCAATTCGAAGGTTGATTTCACCCCTAAACCCATTAGGCAAAAAACCCTCAAATTTTTTCAATCTTCTTGGTATCGCCGGCGTTGAAGGATTTCCAAGGATATCGTAAAAACGATCTCCATCAAAATCGGTAAAAATTTCTTGGATTGATCCATCAATTTTTGTAAATCGATGTACCGGAAAGTTATCGATTAATTCATTGGAAAAGATACATCCTGTAATATCCCTGAAACCTTTTACTCCGTCGGCAACAACTTTTTGGATGTTGTCGTAGAGAGAGGTTTCTCTGCTGGGTTCAATCCGGTTTCTTAAGACCGATGTTTCAGTAAACACGGGAGATAAATCTGCCGCAATGTGTATCAATGATTTGGAGAATTCAGGAAAGGAGATTTGGATGGTTCTTTGAATGGATCTGGCGAGGGAACCATCGCCGCATCCAATTTCCAACAGGTAAAATTCCCTAGGTTTTTCCAAACATCTCCACATTTCCTCTAATTGAACTGCTAATAATCCGCCAAAAACGTCGTGAACATGCGAAGAAGTGGAAAAATTTTTATTAATAGGATGGTCTCTAGTGGAGTAGAATCCATTTTGAGGAGAATATAGACATATTTCCATAAAGCGATCAAAAGTGATTGGCCCAGAAACTTCGATGGCCTTAATGATTTCAGTTTTAATGTCGGATGATTTTAAATTTTCGGACATTTTCTTTTACAACTGTTTTATTTTCGTCATCGTTAGGATCGCAAAACAAGTAAGGGCCAATAAAAGAGTCCCGTTAATTAATAAAGATGAGGGGGCACCAAGTAATTCGGCGAGAATCCCCACCTCAAGATGGCCAAGCGGTCCAACCCCCACTCCTAAAACCCAGATTCCCATAGCTCTACCTCGTTGGGTATCTCCAACGTTCAGCTGGAGGAGAACTTGTTGGAGTGCATCGAATAAAGAAGCGGCTATACCTACTATCAAAAGAATGAATAAACTAAGAGCAAACATCTCGGAAAAGGAAAACCAAATTAACGCTAGTGAATAGAGAATTATGGAGCCAAATAAGGTTTTCCCATTTGGTATTCTCGTTCCTGCTACAGCTAACAGGAATACTCCCAATATGGAACCAAAAGCACGGGAGGCGCTTAAAATGCCGAACCCTGCTGACCCAACGCCCAATATGTCATCAGCAAAAATGGGAAGCACGCTCATATGAGAAAAAGCTAGAACCTCAGCGATCATTATAAGAATTAAGAGGTGGAAGACTATTGGGTTTGATTTAATTAATTGAATTCCCTCAATCAAATTTTGCCAAACTGAAGCAGATTTTTCAGCGTTCTGTTGGGAGGTGGTTTTTAAAAACATGAGAAAAATCAATGCCAGAAAATACGAAACCCCCATGACATAGAATGCTCCTTCCATTCCAATCCAAAGAATCGCCCCACCCCCGAAAAGAGCCCCTGGCAAACCCATGGTTCTCCATGCAATCTGGTTTACTGAAATGCCATTGATAACCTTGGCCGATCCTACTATGTCATGGATGTAAGCGGGTCTTACGGTTAGAAGAAAGGCATTTGCTATTCCGTATATTATTCCCATTAGAATGACTACATTTGTAGAGGCAAGATCTAAAGAAGCCAAGGCTCCTAAGCCAATGCTGACTACCAGTTTTACGGTTATAACTGATCGGATCAGAAGTCTGCGGTCCAATTTATCGGCAATGCTTCCTGCTAGGATTCCGAAGAAGAAAAACGGCGCCATTCGAAGAGCATTCGCTAAGCCGAGGACAAATGGTGAGTCGGAAAGCTGAAGGATAAACCATCCCATCACAATCTGTTCCATCCAAAATCCAAGAGAGGTTGCTAACGTCGCAAACCATAGGAGTCGGAAGTCCTTATTTTGCATTGAGGCAAAAGGGGTGGATATTCGATTGTAAAGGTTTCCTGGATTCACAATTTGTTTTCCAATTTTAGGTTAGGTGGGAACTTTCTTTTACTTTTTATTAATCCAATGACTTAATCTCTCAATAACGTTTTAACGCTGAAATTACGAATGTGAAGATCTGCCACTATATTTGGTTAGGGTTTCGGGACCCGAATGATCCATGTAAGGGGGATTAAAAGGGCCGCAACTACTGAAAAATAATAAAGAGCTTGGGTATACTCTCCTGTTACGTCGAAAATTCTGCCCATTAGAACTGGACCAATCACTCCGGATATTACCATTCCAGTTTGAAAGAGCCCGTTTATTGCGCCAAGAGCCTGCGTTCCAAACAGACGAGTGACGATTACGGGCCTTAAAGAAACGCCGAATCCAAACGCAATACCGTGAATTAGGGTAAACGGTAAGGCAATAAATAATGTGTTGGTATCAACCAAAATTAGATAAAGCCAGGTAATTAAATTCAGTACCGCCATAAATCCTAAGATGTAATGGATCTCAAAATAATCGGCGAGTATCCCTCCTCCGAGTCTTCCTATCCCGCTTAATAACAAAAGAATTGTGAGAGTAGATGCTGCTTCTGAGGTGGAAAGCCCTCTACTCTCAAAGAACGGTATTTGGTGAACTCCAAAACCACTGTTGCCAAAAAAGAAAGCACCGAAAAAGACTAAGTTCAGCCAAAAACTTTTTTGATTTACTGCCTGTCTGACAGATAGGCCATTTGAGATGGATGATTCTTGTTTTTCGTAGGGATTGTCATCAAATGACCTATCAGGAGTTTCACCGTCGGGTAGAAGCCCATATGGCTCGGGGGAATTTCTCACCATAATTCCAATCGGAATGATGATGATCAATAGACTGAACCCGGTAATTGTCATGGTAGTCTGCCAATCGGTTTTCATTACAAGCCAAGTGGTAATCATTACAGGCACCCCAGAAAGGAATGGGCCCATGGTTGCAATTCCTAAAGCCATACCAAGTTTCCGGCGAAACCACTTTGCAATGACCACGGGCCAGGTAATTCCATGCGAGGCACCGCTGGCACCAATGGAAGCAAATAAAAAGATTACATAGAACCAGAATAAGGATGTGGAATGACTTAGGATTATAAATCCTAGTCCAGCAAGAGCTCCTCCCATGGTAATCATTGTACGAGGGCCTAACCGATCGACAAGGAACCCCAAAATGGGAGCGATTAATCCACTTTCTAGCTGTCGAAGAGTAAAAACCCCTGATAACGCAGTTCTACTCCAGCCAAATGTTGTCAAAATAGGAAGGAAAAATACTTGAAACCCTTGGAAGTACGTACCTGTAAGGGCTAAATTTGTGATAAAACTTCCTGCGACGAGGTACCATCCGAAAAAGAGTTTTGGTTTGATCTTTTGAGGGATCTCGGTTTGGGCCACTTGAATCCTTCCCGAACATTGTTAGATGGTCCTTTGAGGTATGGTAACACACCTCTCCGTATAAAGAATTTTAAAGAACCACTAACAAATTTTCTAAGGTTTATCCAGCAGTGGATAATGTAACGGTCGGGTGAGGCTTTTTGGTAATTAATATAAAAACGAGTGCGAACAAGTTTACACCCGCTAAGATGATAAATGCTGGCTCATAACTGCCGCTGATATCGTGAATTAGCGTCATTATAAATGGGCCTGAAACGACAGCTATCATACTGATTGGGGTCATTAATCCTCTAATGGTTCCAAAATACTGCCGACCAAAATATTCTCCTTGAATTGCTGGAATCAAAGGATTAACTCCAGCATAAGTGGCTGCGTATAAGGTAAGAAAAAACCCGAGGCCGAGCATCCCGCCTAGTGAGGTGAATAAAATCAACCCAGTGGACTGCAGCATGAAGCAAAACGCCAAAACTTTCCGCTTGTCAAATTGGTCTCCTAACCAACCGAAGCCTACTCGTCCAGGCATGCCAACAAGGGCCATAATACTTACCATTGATGCGGCGGTTGTAAGGCTCATACCTCTTTCTTGTAACAAGGGAACTAAGAATAAGGCAACAGTGCCAGCCACCAGTTGTCGAGCAGTAAACATTAATGTAATCGTCCAAAACGCTCGGGTCTTCAGGGCATCCATTGGAGAGAAATCCACCTCCGGATTGTTTTCGATAGAAGGGTTCGAATCGGAGCTGCTTTGGGATGTCGGGTGGGAAATTGGGGGAATCAGACCCGCAGTTTGGGGTAAATCCCCATCGGGAATATAGCCGAACTGTTCGGGTCGTTGTCTCATCACAAGACTTACCGGGTAGCCCACAATCCAAATTAGCACTCCACCAATGATCAGGGCGGTTCGCCAACCTAAATTAGTAATTATTTCAGCCAGAGGACGAGCGAAGATACCCCCGACGCTGAGGCCGAGGGTCACCAACCCGAGGGCGGTACCTCGTTTTCTCCTAAACCAATTTGCGGTAGCTATTCGGGGAGGGCTCCCCATACCGGCACTAGCTCCTCCTTGGACTAAAAGGAGAAAAACCACATAAAAATATAACGGCGAAGTAGTTTGACTTAAGAGAATATAACCGGTTCCTGTAAGCGTCACTCCAACCAACATGACTTTTCTGGGTCCAATACGGTCGACCAAATATCCGATAAAAGGTGCCATGAATCCGGTTTCGAGCCTTGATAAAGAAAGTGCTCCTCCTAATACGGCCGCATCCCAACCAAATTCCTCAAGAAGAGGATTAAAAAAGATGCCAAAGCCGTAGTAGGAAAAGGCTGAGGAAACGGCGGTAAGAGAGAATCCTCCCAGAACAATCCACCAGCCGTAAAATATTTTTGGACGTTCCTGACGATTAAAATTCATAGGTTGAATTTTACGTGCCCCGCATTATCAACTCACCAGAGAAATGAAAGATTTCCAATTGATAGGAGTAGTAATTGCCATTACCACCGACGCTGATATTTGGAGAGGCTACGTAATTCTTTTGGAGGTTCTAACTGAGACCCTCGTATCGTATATGAAACTTCTCCCACGTAAAGGTCCCCTTTAGAATCGACGGCAATTCCATGAGGAGCTATGAATTGACCGGGTCCCTCGCCTTCTTCAGGATCCCCGAATCGACAAACTAATTCGCCTTTAAGGTTGTAAACACTTACTCGATGGCCCAATCCCGGAGCATCATCGACTCCGGCCATTCCATTTAACTCTCCAACATATATGTTATCCTGCCAAAGAACCATTGAATCTGGGCGATGGATGTTACTCCACATAGTCAGGAATTTCCCGTCGGTATCAAATATCTGAATACGATGGGCTTCTCGGTCTACAACATACACCCGTTCTTCATTATCAAATGCAATGTTATGGGGTCGTATAAATTGTCCAGGGTCAATTCCAGGGCTTCCCCAAGAGAAGCGATATTCTCCCTTTCCGGTATAGACATGAATTCGGGAGTTTCCATACCCATCTGAAATGTAAATATCCCCATTTCCGGGTCTAATTGCTGCAGAGGTTGGACGATTGAATGGCTGTCCACTCCATTTTGGAGCAGGGTGATTTCGTTCCCCTATTTCCATTAATTTTTCCCCTTCAGGGCTAAATTTTTGTATGGTGTGGATTCCATCGTCAGCGATTAGGAGAGAATCATCATGGGCTATGTAGAGTCCATGGGTTCTTTCGCTAAGGTGCTCTTCCCCAAACGCCCGAAGGAAATTCCCTTCTCTGTCATATACTATGACTGGGTGTTCTCCTCTTGTTAGGACATATATGTTGTCATTTGAATCAACGGCTACCCCTGGACATTCTCGATAACTCCAACCTTCAGGGAGGGTCCC
Organism: uncultured Dehalococcoidia bacterium; assembly: GCA_964612825.1. Classification (GTDB taxonomy): domain Bacteria; phylum Chloroflexota; class Dehalococcoidia; order Lucifugimonadales; family UBA1127; genus CAZTCW01. Next base: position 7,854 of record CAZTCW010000012.1, read on the forward strand.
CCAATCGTTAACATAGGAATAAAAGAATTCACCATTACCATAGAGACCATCCATACATCACTTCCTTCAATTTATTGAGATGACGAATTCCTGATTAATTGGCGTCGAGGCCATCCTAAGTGGGGGAATAATTTATGTCAATGATTAGGATAAGGTGGGTTTGAAAATAACATCTCACGTTAACTCATCCTAGAAATATTCACCAAAGTTTCCGTTAGGAATTAGGATGATTTAAAGCAACATAAATGTTTCGAGTTTCATCGTCTACGGTTTCTAGTTTTTCTTTTAATGCTCTAAGGAATGCCCCAGCTTGCCCGCCATCCAAAATTCGGTGGTCGAACGACATGCAAAGGTTCATAACGGACCTAATCGCGATCGCCTCGTTCGGCATCACGACAGCTCTTTTGACAATAGATTCGGTAGTTAGAATTGCGGCTTGAGGGGGGTTAATTAATGGTTGTGACGTTATGGATCCCAAAACTCCTGTATTGTTAAGGGTGAATGTCCCACCTTGGACGTCATCGAGAGTAAGTTCGTTTTGTCGGGCTCGGTTGACGATCGAGTGAATTTGGTGGGCGATTTCCGTAACTCCAAGCCCTTCAGTTTGATGTAAGACGGGAACCATAAGGCCCAAGGGTGTATCAGTTGCTATTCCTAGATGGACCGAATCCTTTAATATTATGCTATCTTCCCCCCAGCTTGAATTTAGAAGTGGGAACTCCTTAAGTTTTTGTACTAGTATCTTTGTAATGAAAGGAAGATAGGTTAGGGGAATCCCTTGGGTAAGGAAGAAGAGTTCTTTCAGGGAATTCCTAAACGCTACTAGATCAGAAACATCTACCTCTACCATGCTCCAGGCCTGAGGGATGGTTCTCGCACTGATTTCCATGTTTTTTGCGATGATTCTACGGATCGGAGTCAAAGGTTCATTGGCATTTTTGGGTATTTTTTCAAAAGTGCTGTCATTCTTCTCTGAATCCAAGAATTCTTGATCCTGACTAATGTGTTTTAGGACATCCTCTTTAGTTACTCTCCCATTAATCCCAGTTCCAATAATTTTTGATAGATCTACCCCGGATTGATCAGCCATTCGGCGTACGACCGGAGAGTAACGTGCTCTCTCTGTTAGCGATGGTATTTTCTCGACGGTGTTCGAATCAATCGTTGGAGTTTCGACGGCTGGGGATTCTGAATCAAATTCTAAAAGGTCTCCGGAACCTGTTGGTCCAACAGGCCGAACGTTGTTCAATAAAACCCCAGTTCGTTCTATGACGTCAGGTTGAGTTTCAATTGTAGTGTTTTCCGAGGTTGAGTCGATGGGGTCAATTTTCCCGATAACGGATCCCATCGGAATAATTTGCCCTGTTTCAGCAATAATTGAGGTGATTGTGCCGGCTTCTGGAGAGGGGACTTCAAGGGTCACCTTATCAGTAACCACCTCTACCAATGGGTCAAATTTTTCCACTTGGGTACCAACGGACACCAACCACTTGGTGATCGTTCCCTCGGTCACTGATTCCCCTACTTGGGGTAATAGAATCTCCTTTTCCATCAAGGACTCCCTTTCCACAACAAGTATCTTTGTTTTCAGCCCGGGTGATGATAAGAATCTAATACTCGGATAATTTCCTGATTGCATCGGCAATAATCCCTGGATTAGGTAGAAATTTGTCCTCCAGGGTAGGGCTGAAAGGCATCGCGGGAATTTCAGGCCCTGCAATCCTCATAATTGGAGCATCCAAAAAATCAAAACCTTCCTCTGCGACCAGGGCCGAAACTTCCGCTCCAATCCCAAATAATTTAGTGTCCTCGTGAACGATAATTAATCGAGAAGTCTTTTTCACGGAATTGAGAATCGTATCCTTGTCTAAAGGACGAATGGTTCGTAAATCTAAAACTTCAACACTGATATTTTCGGTGGCCAACGACCTTGCAGCCTCCAAGCAATGGTGCAGCATCAAGCCGTAAGAAACGCAGGTTAAAGAGTTACCACTAAGCTTCACTTCTGCCTGCCCAATAGGAATACTGTAATCCCCGTCTGGGACTTCCCCGCGTACCAAACGATAGGCCCGTTTATGCTCTAGGAAAATTACTGGGTCATTGCTTCTAATAGATGCTTTCAATAATCCCTTGGCGTCGTATGGGGTGGCAGGGGCAACTACAATTAATCCTGGAGTATGAGCAAAAAAGGATTCGACCGATTGTGAATGGTATAATCCCCCCCTGACTCCACCTCCATATGGGGATCTCACCACCATAGGTGCTTGTAAAGCTCCTTTACTTCCGTATCGCGCTCGGGCTGCTTCTCCAACTATCTGATTAATTGCAGGCCATATAAAATCAGCAAATTCGATTTCCGCGATGGGCCTTTGTCCTTGCATTGCTGCGCCAAGTGCTATTCCGCAAATGGACGATTCTGCCAGCGGGGTGTCTATTACCCGGGCTTCTCCAAATTCTTCTACTAATCCTTCAGTGGCGAGAAAAACGCCACCTCGTTGCCCAATGTCTTCCCCTAAAATAAAAACACTGGGATCTCTTTCCATCTCCTCATGGATAGCCTCCCGGATGGCTTCAATCATGGATTTTATAGCCATTAGCGATCCTTCAGATTTATTTCATTTCATATACGTGGTCTTGGACATCATCCGAACTTGGCATCGGCGTTTGTTCGGCTACTTCCGTCGTTTTATTGACGGTGGATTTGGTTTTGTTGTTAATGTCCTGAATGATTTGTTCGTTAATAAGATTATGTGCTATCAAGCGTTTTTGAAGTAACAATAACGGGTCATATTTTTTCGCTTCAAGGATTTCTTCTTCAGATCGGTATCTTGTATGATCATCATCGCTGGTATGTGGAAGATATCGCTCTACTTTGGCGTCAATTAAAGTAGGTCCATCTCCGTTTAAAGCACGATTTATTGCCGTGTGAATCGCATCATATACTGCAAATATATCTGTCCCGTCGATAGTAATTCCGGGCATCCCATAAATTGGTCCTCTCGCAGCTATATCAGGGATTGCCATCTGTTTATTAAGCGGAACGGAGATAGCGTATTTATTGTTTTCACATAAGAAAATGACTGGTAGTTTATGAATAGCGGCGAAATTCATTCCTTCATGGAAATCGCCTTCACTGCACGCCCCATCTCCGAAAGTGGTTATACTGATATTATTATTTCCTTGTAGTTTTCCACCTAGTGCATATCCTACGGCCTGAGGGATCTGGGTTGCCACCACGTTTGAGAGGTTGATGACGTTTAACTCAGGAATAGCGCCATGAAGCGGGAATTGACGGGCTCCACTGAACCGTTCTCCAGCTTTTGCCGTGAAACTCAGCATAATCTCTAATGGCGATACTCCCAACGCCACCATCATTCCCAAATCTCTATAATAGGGAAAGAAAGTTGTGCCCGGGTGTTTAGACGCTGCCCAAACGCTCCCTATTTGGACAGCCTCATGTCCCTGGCAAGAAGCAACGATTGCTGCTTTGCCTTGTCGATTCATCAACCAAACCCGTTCATCAATGGCTCTAGCAAGAACCATAGTTTCGTAGATATCAATCAACTCCTCAGGGTTAATTGAATCGGGGAACGAATCGGTAAGGTCTATTCTTCTTTTTGAAGGTTTGGATGGTGGTACACGGCGCATAAATCACCTCTTCTTGCCAAACCTGATTCTGCTGAAATATAGCATATACAGAGTAAAGGTTTCAAACATTTTCGCTCTCAATCTTAAAAATTGATGGATATGAGTTTATGATAATGTTTAGGTGCTCATTGGGCCTTTGCAAATATGTACTGATTTCTGGAGTTCCCAGCAATTTAAATCATGTTGCCTTCCTAAGTTTTGAAGGTTTATATTTGAGTTCGCAAAAATAATGGAGGACGGTTGTATGGAAGAAAAAAAGCCGAATATTACTAGAATGGTAGTAGTTGCCCACGCCGACGACGCTGAATGGGGATGCGCGGGGACAGTCGCTTCATGGGTGAAGCAGGGGATACAAGTGGTCTACGTCATATGTACAGATGGAAGTAAAGGATCGGATGACCTTTCCATGACCTCGAAGGATTTATCCGAAATTCGGAGAATCGAACAAATTGCGGCGGCTGAAATCCTAGGGGTTAAAGAGGTGGAATTTTTAATGTATGAAGATTCCATGTTGCAACCAAGCCTCGAACTGAGGAAGGATATAACTAAAATCATCCGGAAATATCGCCCGGACACGGTAATCACAACAAATCCCGTCAGGACATTAGAAGGTCAGGGTTATTTTGGACACCCCGATCATCTCGCGGCAGGAGAAGCTACCATGTCTGCGGTGTTTCCGGCAGCTCGAGACAGGTTAACATTTCCCGAACTTTTAGAATCTGGGTTGAACCCGCATAAAGTAAATGAATTACTCATAATTGGGATGGGGGATAAAGCAGACTATTGGATTGATGTAACTGAAACGATAGATGCAGCCATTGAGTCGTTATGTCAACATAAAAGCCAAGTTTCTCCAGAAATTGCAAGGGATAATATGAGGAAATGGAGAGCGTCTGTGGGTAAGCTCCATGGGGTCGCATATGCTGAGGCATTTAAGCGATTCAGATTAGACTGATTAATTCTGGTCAAGAACAATTAACAGGGCCAGACAGATACCTAGTCTCATTCGGCGACTTCCTTTGGATTAGGGAGGAAACAGACTATTTGAAGTCAACGAAATTCGAGTAGGTGCCCATTGGCCCTGTTAGTTTGACCCTGTTATCGGATCGATACCGATTGGTAAGTGGTTTTTAGCCTTTACCAATACGGAAGATCTTAGTGCTACAAACCGGGCAAGTTCCTTGAGTTGCAGGTCTTCCATTCTTCAGAGTAGTCTGCGATGGATTGGAAATCTCGCGCTTGGTTCGGCACTTGAGGCAGTAGGCGTCCATCTATGCCCCCTTCAATAAAGATGAGCCCATTGTATCTACTGTGAGTTTAAATTGCAAGCTATATTGCCGTAAATTTCCCATATTTTCCGAGAACTGGTCTAGGTTGATCTAATTTTTTGTTTCTATTAGTTGAACTAAATCTACTACGCGGTTCCCATAACCCCATTCGTTGTCATACCAGAGAACTAATTTTACCGTATTCTCAGGACTAACCCTAATCCATCTGGGATCGACGTGGACGGATTGATTGGTACGTGAAAAATCAATTGAGACCTGTTGGCTATCAGCGAAACCGAATAGGTTGTTGGAATTAAGAGCCTTATTTTGAAACAAATCAAATAATTCTTGAATTTGGGTTGCATGGTTCAGCCGTATGGTTACATCAGCGGCCGAAACGATAGCCGTTGGCACCCGGAAAGACATTGCATCGAGGCAGGGACTGATGGATGGGATTACCTCTTCTAACGCTGGAACCAGCGTTGTATTTTTAGGGATGAGGCTCTGCGTACTTCCACGAGCAAGGGAGAAATCATCCCAGGGATGGACGGAACTTGAAACCGAGGAAGCAAGCCCATCAAGCAAATTTTGGTAAGAAAGCCAAGGGTGAAGAATGGTGATGAATCCTTCACATATTCCATACCGTTCGTCAAGGATTTTAAGGACCGGGGCTAAGGCGTTCACATCGCAAATACTGGAGGCAAGCACTTTATCAGTTTGGGAATTAAAGTCCGATTCGTTGACTCCAAAAACTATAGTTCTATCGATGGTTGTTTTTGGAGCATTCGTTACAACAATATTTCTTATCAGCCCCTTTTCGATCATTTCATGGGATACCATCAAATTCCCCCTAGAACCAGAGGAGTCAATAACTACGTCAACATTGTCATTATTCCAGGGAATTTTGGAAATATCATGGTTAGAGTAAAAGCGGATTAATTGTTCGTTTACATAGATGAGAGAGTTGGAATCGTCAACCCGGATTCTCCCATCGAATCTTCCATAGGTAGAGTCAAATTGCATCAGGTAGGCATGGTTGCGAATGTTTGGATCGATGTCGTTTATAGCGACAACCTGAAAAGCCTGTCGTTCCTGATTAATTCTGAATATGGCTCTACCTATTCGACCAAACCCGTTAATAGCAACTCGTAACATTCACCTACTCCGAAGTAACCGGTCTTAGAGTCGTCTTTGCAGTTCCCTCCAACGCTACAACCTTAATTTTGGGACGTCAAGGAGATTTAAATTATCGAGCAAAGTCTCGCTTCTTTCAAATACTATTTCCCAGCAAATTTCCTTGACTTCAGAAGTGTAACGGCATTAGCCTATCATTTCTAGCTTCAATTATTACATCTGCGATCCGGGAGGACGATTGGATTTGGATACTCATTCAGATATCCCTTTCATGTCAGCAGTCACGCTAAGGGACTGGATTATCAAGAAAAAAATTTCGCCAGTGGAATTAACCAAACTCTATCTCGAACGTATCGAGGAATATGACCCAATTTTAAATGCATTTCTCACAGTTTGTAATGAAACTGCTATCAAGGAAGCGAAATCTGCTGAGAGCGTTGTAATGCGGGGAGATCCGGTAGAATTCCTTCACGGTCTTCCTATTGCGCTAAAGGATCTCACTCAGACAGAAGGTATTCGCACAACACGTGGGTCCCGAATTTTTGAAAACTTTGTCCCTCGTACTGACGAACCTATAGTGAAGCGGCTTAGACACTCCGGAGCCATAATTATTGGGAAAACCAATACTCCGGAATTTGGACATCGGGGAACCACTGAGAACCTTTTAGCTCCTCCTTGTTCAAATCCATGGGATATTTCCAGAACATCAGGTGGTTCCAGTGGGGGATCTGCCGTAGCCGTCGCAAGTGGCCTGGCGGCAATCGCACAAGGAGATGATGGAGGAGGTTCTATCCGCATTCCGGCTAGTTTCTGTGGTGTTTTCGGAATGAAGCCTAGTTTTGGGATGATTCCGAGACAGTATCGATCGGGTGGAGGATGGAATTTCATTTCCCAAACTGGAAGTTTGGGAAGAACCGTCTCGGATGCTGCTATGTTACTCCAAGCGATGGCCGGCCCTCATAAAGATGACCCTCGGACTATCAATAAAGTCAGTCCAAAATTTTTTGATGAACTAAGCCCGAATATTGAACATTCTTTGATTGCATGGAGTCCAGATTTAGGAAATCTTCCAATTGATCCAACTGTCAGAATGCTCATGTCGAAATCCGTACTTTTGATGGAAAGTAAGGGTGTGAAATTGGAGGAACTCACGGATCTTATAGATACCGATAATTCCTTGCAAACTTTTAAGACAATATTTATGAGCGATATGTTAGCCAATTTGAACCCTTTGTTAGAGCGCCACGGTGACATGATGATGCCTAGTTTGCGCTTCTGGCTGGAAGAGGCAAAATCATGGTCGGTTATTCGTTTGGCTGAAGCTTTAGGAGGATTAGAATTGTATCGCTCCCAAATGGATTCCATCTTCGAAAAATATGACCTGTTGTTAACCCCAACGATGTCCGTCCCGGCATTCCCAATAGAACAATGGCCTGAAATAATCGACAATACACCAGTGGATAAGCTATGGGCGTTCAATCCTTTTTGTTACATGTTTAATCTTACCGGCCAGCCTGCTGCTAGCATCCCATGTGGATTTACAGAAGAAGGTTTACCCATTGGATTACAGATAATTGGCCGAAGAGGTGAAGACCTCAGGGTATTAAAAGCCGCAGCTTTTTACGAAGGTCTCAATCCATGGATAGACAAACGGCCGCCATTGAACTCCAAGTAAGGGCCAATGGGCTTATTCACAGATTACGTGAGAGACGGGAAAAAGATCACTCGCTTTGAGACCTATAATAGGAGATTACCCGTTGTAACGCGTCTGCGGTAGCCTTAAATCCAAATCCTGCCGGTATTCCTGCCGCTGATAATTGTTGATAGACCGTATCGGTGTGTTCTGGGTCTGACTGCGAAAGAAAACTAGATATAACAATAATATAAGGTTTTTTGGCTCGTTCGCTAAATTCGCAAAATATACTAGGATCATGGCCACGGAAAACAGGTATTTTCCCGTCTCTTGGTTGGCCAATGTTTATTTCTTGGACGATGATGTCTATGTCATCGTCATCATTAAGTACATCTAGAACATTGTTCATATTCACGGCGTTCGACAGGGTTCTTCCCTCCAGTGGATTTCGATATGTGCTACCCACAACATCCCAATGCTCGAGGATCTTTGCATATGATTGTTCAGACAGTTGAGGAATTTCGAATCCTGATTTGGAGAAGACATTGGCCATTTCCGTGGAATGACCACCAGAAAGAGCCAAAAGGCCTAATCGTTTTCCAGTAGTGGGCGGGAGGTGTAACAATAACTTTGCCGTTTCGAGTAAACTCTCCATGTCATCAACCTTAATGGCTCCACATTGTCTCAGCATCGCATCCCACACTTCGGGCCTTGTCGCCTTGGAGGTAGAATGGCCTTCAACTACGGCGCCAGCTTCTTCCGTTTCTCCCACCTTCCATACAAGGACGGGTTTCTTCTCACATGCCGCTTTCAATCCGTGGAAGAATTTTCGTCCGTCCCTGAGTCCTTCAACATACATCCCCACGACTTCAGTATCTTTGTCTTGGGAGAAATAATCTAAATAATCAGGAGTATCGAGGATAAGCCCATTCCCCATACTGATTACTTTACTGGCTAAAATTCCATGAGCCCAAGCGGCCTTGGTCACTCCACTTGATTGGGACCCACTGTGTGAAATAAATCCAAATCTCCCTAATGAACTCTCGTACCCTCCTAGGTTCATACCCACACCGATACTAGGATTAAACAATCCAATACAATTAGGCCCAACGATTTTGATCCCAGCGCTGGATGCCATCTCCTCCAGTTCTTTTTCCATTTGAATGCCTAATTCGGTTCCAGTTTCTCCGTATCCTGCGGTATATAAATGAACCGCGTAAACTCCTTTTTGGATACAATCCTTCAGAACAGAAGGGACCACCTTTGCAGGAACTGAAACAATTACATAATCAATCTCTCCCGGCAGTTCAGTCACACTTTTGAAGGAAGTGAATCCTAACTCTTTAGCACTTTCCCATTCGTTGGTGTCCACATTCACGTGGTATTTTGGGCCTTTGAATGGGAGAACAGTCCTGAGCCAGGTGTGATTATCAACTTGTTTTGAGCCAACAACCGCGATACTTTGAGGATTAAATAATCTTTCTAGATCGTGCATTTTACCCCTTTACTAAAAGACGGATGCGCCGATTAAATCATTAAATTCTATTGAAGCTCCGATAATCACGATTTCCTGCTTGTATGCAAAAACGGGATTTAGGTCCATCTTTTCTATTTCAGGCACCTGAACAATTAAATCAGAGATCCCCATAAGGAAATTTTCGATTAGGGCGGCATCCGGTGCCTGGAATAATGAATATCCACTTAATAGGAGGCTTGCCTCAGGTTCTCTGATAATTGCTCGAGCATCTTTTGGGGAAATCGGTAGGATTCTGTAACTAACATCGTTCCAAATATCCATGGCCATTTGCCCGTAAGAAAAGACTAGTATATGCCCGAACCCTGGGTCTTGTTCTACGGCGATTCGAAGTTCGATTCCGGTAGCGGGGTCCTGTTTGGTCCGTGGGTTGCCAATCTTGCATTCGTTCAAGAGGCCTTTGGATTGAGAGTGATTCAGGACTCTTGTTGACGCTGGTCGCCATTTTTCCACAACTCCTCTGTAATCCATTCCCTACCCCTATTAATTATTTTGTGAGCGTCATGACGGAGTAATTATCCTAGGTTGCCTTTCCTCTATCCCTTAATTTTCGTTGATACATGAATTAATTGTTGTTCGATTCCCCAAAATTCATCGCATATAGATCTGCGTAAAGCTGACTATTTTGCAAGAGTTCCATATGGGTGCCTTCAGCAATAATTTTTCCTAATTGTAATACGACGATTTTATCTGCTCCAGTAATGGTTGACAAACGATGGGCAATAACAATCGACGTCCGACCAATTAATAGAGTTTTAAGGGCACGCTGAATCAGAAATTCCGTATGGGAATCTACGCTAGCTGTTGCTTCGTCCAACACAATTATTCTTGGATCAGCAGCCACAGCTCTTGCGAAGCTGACAAGTTGACGTTGTCCGATACTCAGGTTTCCACCTCGTTGTTCTAAGACGGTGTCATACCCTCGAGGCAAAGCAGAAATAAATTCATGTGCTCCAACAGCCTTAGCCGCTTGGATAATCTCTTCATCAGAAATCCATCGATGTCTGTATCTAATATTTTCCTTTATGGTTGACGAATGTAAAAAGGGTTCTTGAAGTACCATACTCATCTGACTCGCGAGAGATTCCCGGGAATACTCCTGAATATTTTTCCCGTCTACTAAAATTCTTCCTTTTTGAGGCTCGTACAATCTGGCAGCCAGGGCAACTAAAGAAGTCTTTCCTGCCCCAGTGATACCAACGAGCGCTACTGTCTGCCCAGGTTTGATTTGTAAATTGATGTCATGGAGAACATCTTCGCCGGCATTGTAACTGAAAGTCACATTTTCAAATTGTATTTCCCCTTCTATTCTGGGAAGAAGGGGAGCATTGGGTTTGTCTTGAGTTTCGGGAACTAAATCGAGAAGTTCAAAAATGCGAGCGCCAGAGGCCATGGCTCTTTGGAATTGAGTGTATTGCATCGCAAGGGTTCTAATAGGTTCAAAGAGTCGCTGGACGTACATTAAAAAGGCCACAAGGAATCCGACTTCCAGTGCACCTTCAAAGGTCATTAATCCCCCCACAATGATCACCAGGCCCATGGATACCACCGTTAGAACTTCCACAGCCGGAAGGAGCACGGCTGCAAGCCATGCAGCCTTTTTGGTAGCCTCTAAGTGATCACTGTTCAGATTATCAAAATGATTTAAATTAAGGGATTGACGATTCATGCTTTGAGCAACCCTTACCCCCGAAATGTTTTCCTGTAAATTAGCATTTACGGCCGAAATTGCTACCCGGACCTTTACGAAAGTAGGCCTCGAATATTTTTGCCAGAAGGTCATGATTATAAGTAATAATGGTAAGGACCCAAGGGTCACAGCTGCAAGAAATGGGTCCATGAAAAACATTGCCATGGTTATAAAACCAAGCATAGCAATATCCCCCAAGGTGACTATCCCAATATCCATGAATTCCTGGAGCTGATGGACGTCATTTTGAACCCGAGACATTATCCGCCCAACCTCATTTCTGTCAAAGAAGGAAGTTGGTTGTTTTTGTAAATGGGCGAACATATCCCGCCGGAGGTCATATAGGACATATACACTAGCGCGTGCTAACGAAGCGTATTGAATAAAATTGAATATCATTAATGCGATGGCATTGCCCACAAAGATCAACCCCACGATATGGATGTTTCCCCAAGAGGCTTGCTCATCGGGATGAGCGATAATAAAGCTATTAATTCCCCATGCAATAATTAGTGGTTGAGCTACCATCGTAACGATATAACCCATCATCCCAAAAACGGATAGGAATGCCCAAAATTTATAGGCTAATGTGTATTTTAATAGCCGACGAACGACGGTATGGTCGTAGACCTTTCCAAGAACTTGGTCGTCCAGACCTGCTTGTCCAAGATGTCCGTAGCCGGTGGGGATAGATGCCATCAGAGACCTGCTTCACTTAGGGAATTGATATTCAGTTGTTTTAAAGCTTCCTCGTGGGGTCGAATCTGATATTCGTATAGTTCTCGGTATTCACCGTTCAATTCTAATAATTGAGCCTCAGTGCCCCGCTCCACGATTTCGCCATTTTTGAATACTAAAATTAACTCCGCCGATTTAATAGTACTGAGACGATTGGTGATAATAAAGGTTGTTCGATTAGCTATCGCTTCCGCTATGGTCATTTGAAGGAGGTGCTCTGTCTGTGCGTCAACACTCGATGTGGAATCGTCCAAGATCAATATAGAAGGCTCGACTAACAGGGTTCGGGCGATAGAAAGTCGCTGCCTTTGGCCTCCAGAAAGGCCAACCCCTCGTTCTCCCACCATTGTATTGTATCCATCTGGCAACGAAATGATGAACTCATGAAGTTGTGCGATTTTTGCAACCCTTTCAATTGCTTCTTGAGTGGCTCCTTGGTGTCCGTAGGTAATGTTATCTTTTATGCTCATGGTGTGGATAAAAATGTCTTGTTGAACAATCCCTACCGCCGAACGAAGAGAAGACAGGGTCAGGTCACGAACGTCGAACCCATCGATGGTTATTTCCCCTTGAATAACATCATAAAATCTGGGAATGAGATGGGAGAAAGTTGATTTTCCACTCCCCGGCCGGCCAACTAAAGCAATGATTTGTCCGGGTTTCACCTCAACATTAATATTCTTTAGGGCTGGCCTTTCGGGTTCATATGAAAATGACACATCCCTGAAAACAATATTCCCTGACACATTTTTCAAGGTTTGGGCCCCAGTGATTTCTTTCACTGGGGATTCTGCATCCAGGACTTCAAAAAGCCGTTGGCCACATGAGGCAGCTCTTGAAAAATTATTTACCATCCATCCCATCATTCTGACGGGCATTGTCAATAAACCCATGTAAAAAATAAATGCGGTCAAATCTCCCGGAGTGAGACCTGTATAGGTCAGTTCCCCGCGGACAATCGCTTTGCCACTAATAACATCGACCCCGCCAACCCAGAGAATCACACCTAAAGCCAATATAAACGAGAAATTCATAGCAGCGAAATTGATGGCCCATCGTTGCTGTGCGGCTATCATGGCATCAGAAACATCCTTAGCAGACGCACCGAATTTTTCTTTTTCATATTCTTCTGCTGCAAAGGCTTTGACCAGCCTAATCCCAGTAAGATTCTCTTGAAGTACCGTAATCATCTCAGCAGTTAGTTCTTGAACTTTCAGCCACATTTTTCTGAGGGAGCGACTTGTCGTAATTCCCATCCACGCCATGACTGGTACAAAGATAAGAGTTACTACTGCGAGCTTAAAATTTGTAAGCAGCATTGCTGCTGTGACCCCGATAATCATTGCCACAATGAATCCAAAACGGATTGCTCCCATATTTACGAACATCCGTACGCCCTCTACATCTGCTGTGGCTCGAGACATTAAGCCGCCCGTGCTTTGTTTATCGTGAAAACCGAAGCTCAAATGTTGGAGTTTGTCATAGTATTCATTCCGTATGTCATATGCTATGAGCTGCCCGGTACTCTCGCCTAGATAAGTTTGGGCGAAGGAAAATAACCCCCTGGCCGTCCCAGCCAAGAACAAAATCAAGGCCAGCATAAACAAAGGATTTACATCTTTTTCGCCAGATTCTAGGACTTGATTGACACTGGTTCCTATGACACGGGGTATAAAGAGGGCAGCAACGGCCGCACCGGTCACCGAGATATACCCAACAATGACCCGTTTTTTATAGTTTTTGAAGACCATTGCGAGGATTCGTAAAATTACGCGCATTCCGAAATTCCCCATAAAAAGGAAGATATTAGTGACTAATTTGTAGACGGGATTGAGTTACAATATTCTTCCTGAAGTATCTACTAAGATGAGAGTATCCCTGCCGTTCAGGACTGTCAACCTACATTTTCAAATACTTGGAGCTAACATCACCGTTCTCTTGATATCCGATCAGGAAAGTTTTAACTAAGAAATATTAATTGCTGCAACTCCAACCACAATTAACCCAATGGCCAAAAATTTGATTACCAATGATCTCGGTTGGATATTTTCTCCCAGGACATTGGAAAATCGGAAGGTTATTGCTATCGAACCTAATAGAACAAACAAGGATCTGGTGGCCAAAACAGCAGAAACCAATCCTACCGAACCCTTCTCAATTGCTGCGAGAAATAATAAGAATGAAATGCTCACAAGGAACACCTCGCTGAAAATAAGCAGATATAGTCCAAGTCGATTCTGAGAGTACAATATTCTCGCATCTTCACGAGCCGTCTTATCGAAACCAGATGCTAGCAAAAACACTGAGCTAAGCCCTAAACTTCGAAAACCGTGTGTTAGTGGAATTGATAAAAAACTAAGGGGAATTTTTCCAGTTACTTGGCCAGCAGCCGTGATAAAACTCGATAAGATTAAAAGAATAAATGATTTCTTGAATAATTGATTTCCAATTCTTTCTCCTGGCGTTCCAGAAATCAGAATCGCTCCAATTGTAGTAAATAACACAGCTATCCAATGGACGGCTACAAGCCTTTCACCCAAAAATATTTGGCCAATTAAGGCTGCAAATACCGGGGCTGTCTGCACGACGGGAACCGTGCGAGTCACTTCTTGGGTATTCAACACGTATATGAGGAGAAGACCGCCTGTACCAAAAATCGCACCTGAAATAAGGGACCAGAATATTCCTGACATCGAAAGGGGTTCAAAAAAAACGGTTGCCAAAACAAATATGGTGCCCGATAACCCTTGGAAAACCCCAATCAAGAATTGAAGACTGGTATGGGAACGAAGGTAGTTTTGAAGCATTGTTTTATCAACAATGCTTATTCCTGACATTAATATTGAAGATCCGAGTGCTAATAAAAACCACGGTGCCATTTAATTAACCAAATTCCGAATGTTTAAATATTGAAACAGGATAGCAGGGATTTTGCGGAAGGCAAATATTATGTCAAACAATCTCCCCTGAAAAATCGAGCTGATCCAGTTTTTATAAGGCGTGACTGTAACGTTTGATCCTCAAGATTAACGTGCGAGTTTTCGTAGGGCAACCGAAATGATATCTACCATCCACACAAGTAATAGATATACCGTAAGCAGTAAAGTGATGTCAGTATATCTGAAGAAACTCATGTTCAAGCGAAATTCATATCCTAAGCCACCAGCTGCAACAAACCCAACCACGATGGTCGCCCTTATGATTACCTCCCATCGGTAGAAGAGATAAGTTAGGAGTTGAGGCAAAACCATAGGGAGAACCCCGTATAGGAAGAGTTGCCCATTATTCGCCCCGTTCCCTCTCAATGACCGCGCTGGAGCAGGATCCATGTCCTCTATCACTTCGGAGCCCAGTTTTCCTAGAATTCCGATATTATGAGCTGCTAAAGCTAAACTCCCGGTAACAATCCCAGGATTCAGTAAGAAAATTATCATCATTGCCCATATAAGTTCGGGGATGCTTCTGGTTAACAAATACATTGCTCGAAAGAGGATAAATATTATCCTCCAATACTTTGGAGCGGGAGTTAGTTCGCCAAATGCTATGTTCCTTGCGGAAGGCATGATAGTAAGCGATGCTATGATACTGGCGAGGCCTATTGCCAGAATGCTCATGACCAAGGTGTCCCGTGCAAGGATCAGGGCATGACTCCATTTGGCGGCTTGGAAAAATGCTGGCGGCTGTTTTGCCCCTACCCCTAATAATTGTTGTAAAAATCCAAAGGCTTCCCTAAATGAATCTCCAGAAAATAATTCAAATAAATCAGCCCCATCTATCAGGATAATGAAGCCCCAACTCCCAATTGCCAAAACAAGAAATAATAGGAAAGAAACTGGTAAAATTAGAGCATCCAGTCCTAGCTTGTTTTGATTTAATCCATTTTCCTTCATTGAGCCATCCGTTTGCGAATTAAACTACTCCAAGTATCTATAACAAGAACCAATATCATCAAAATAAATAGAAACGTCCATACTTGGCGGTAATATAAATCATCAAGAGCGATCCGAATTTCAAAGCCTAATCCACCTAATCCAACGAAGCTCATAATGGCGGCGGATCGGACAGCACATTCCCACCTGTATAAGCTGTAGGAAATCAAATTGGGGAGTGCCATCGGCAGGCGTCCGTATACCAAGGTTTGCCACGCAGTTGCCCCTGCCGTCGTGAGAGAATTTAATGGGGAAGTTGGGACATCGACAAATTGTTCGGAGAAATTTCGTGCCAATAAACCACCATAATGGAGAGCTAATGCGAACACGGCTGGCAAAGGAGATAACCCAAAGGCTACTACAAACAACCAAGCCCAAACTAACTCGTGAATGCCCCTAAGGAAACCCGCAATCCCCCTAGCAATGACAGCTATTATTGCTTTGTATCTCCCACCTATCGGAAGTGACCCCGATGCGATTACTCCTAGGGTAAATCCGATCAGTAGAGCTAGAGTCATCCCGGCAGTGGCATATGCAGTAGTTCTCCAAGCTGCGGTTATTCCTCGTCGTAAAATAGGTAAAGAGAGGTCTGGATTGAAAAAGCCAGAAAGCATCTCTTTTAATGCATCGCCTCCCCCAGGATGGATGATATTTCCCCACGATATTTGAATTAAACTCCATAAGAATGATGTGAGGAGCAAGATAGTCAGTAAGGACTTTCCGTTGAGTAAACTTATTGTTTGGGGGCCTATGCGGAATTTGTTCATTAAGAACCCAACGAATTGATCTCTTCATCGAGTTCATATAAATCTTGTAGGGTGTCGTCCTTTAATTCTGAGGCAGGAATGTCAAACATTATTTTCCCTAATCGAAGTCCAATAATTCGGTCAAAATATTTTTTGGCTAAATCAATTGAGTGGAGTGAGGCTACCAAAGTTTTCCGGTACTGGTTCGTGGTGTTGCAAAGTAATTCCACTATTGCTTGTGCCCGGGATGGGTCCAATGATGAAACGGGTTCATCTGCAAGAATCACGTCAGGGTTTTGGACAAAGACCCGAGCAAACGCTACACGTTGCTGCTCTCCTCCAGACAAACTTGAAGTTCTAGTGTTAATTTTAGATTCAATCCCCATTAATTTTAGGGCGGATTTGGCTGTTTCTAACTCTTGGGGAATCAAAATCGAAAGACACGATCGAAAAAATGACCAATTACCTAATCTTCCAGCTAATACGTTGTGTTTAGCAGAAAGTTGAGGTACCAGGTCGAGTTGTTGGTGAACCATCCCTACCAAATGAGAGAGTTCTTTGCCGGGCTTAATCTTGTGAAGAAACTGACCATTTATCTCAATTGTCCCAGCGGTAGGTTGAAGGATACCGCTAAGTAACAGTAAGAGGGTGGATTTCCCCGAACCGCTGGGACCAACAAGAGCAATCCTTTCTCCGGCATTGATAGATAAGGAACATGGGGAAAGAGCTTCAACTTCCCCAAAGGATTTACAAACTTCCGAGAGTACGTATCTTTCCATTTCGATGGTCCATGGTTTATTCCACTAAATTTAATTCTCTTGCAACGGTTTCGATCGGATCGTAGTTTGAATTAGAAGTAGCGATAAAAGAATCTGCCTGGAATAAGTCTAAGAGATCTTGATCATTTTCCTTTGAAATCCCTAATAGAGCCTGAGTAAGTTCCTCTGTGAAACCGCTCCCAAATTCAGAGTCCACACCGGATCTCAGAACCCAATGGTAATTAAAATAAGAAGGCGTGGTACTGAGTTTTCGAACTTTCTCGAGGTCAACGGAACCTTCTTTATTGGCTCGCTCCCAAACGGATTCGCTTAAGGCTCCAGCCTGAAATGACCCTGATTCCACCAATTTCCATGTTTTATCATGTGAGCCGGAGTAGCTTGGCGGACCGTCAAAATCGTTCTCAACATCCACTCCAGCTTCAGTAAGGAAAAAGCGGGGAAATAGGTGTCCTGAAGTAGAACTTTCACTTCCGAAGGTGAATCTTAATCCTTTAAGGTCCGACAATTCTGACGCGGAAACGTCTTTTCCAATTACGTAAACTGAATGGAATTTTTCATCTCGTGGCCTTTGAGCAATTGCGAGAGATCCTGGGGCTGATAGTCTAGCTTGGACTCCGGTTAAAGCACCGAACCAAGCGAGTTGAATATCCCCCCTTTGGAAGGCCGTTACTAGGGCGGCGTAATCGACAGAGGGGATATATTCCACTTCCATATCCAGTTCTTCACTAAGATGTTCTGCCATGGTGTTGAATCGAAGTTCAAGACGAGAAATTTCTTGGTCAGGTATGCCACCTATTTTTAATACAGGTTTTTCCGTTGCCCCGGAACAAGAAGATAGGACCCCGGTCAATAAAACTAGAAGAAAAATAAGTCTCATCATCATTCACCTTGGTTATGAATTCCATTAATTATCTAAATTATGAATTTATCCGACAAATAATATTCCCAAATTGAATAATATGACCGTTTGCAATATAGTTCCTTAGAAGATAATCGCCGGATTTGAGGAGGGAGATGGAAACCGAAGACCTACGAAACTACATTCAGGTAGCCGCTTCCCAGAGCTTTTCTTTAGGAGCGGGTAGTCGAGGGATTGGACAACCATCAGCGACCCGATCCGTAAGAAGATTAGAATCTGAATTAAAGGTGACCTTGATAGACAGGAAAGTGCGTCCCATCCAAATGACATTACAAGGGATTGAGTTCCTGAAATTTGCCCGGGAAACTATTAATCATTTGGAAATCCTCACGAGGGATTTTCAAAAACCTGACCCCAATATTCAGGGAACATTGAATATTATTACTAGTTCTACCCCAGGGGAATTATTAGTCCCTCATATGTTGAACGATTTCCTCATCCAATTTCCATTGGTTCGACCTAGGGTGGTGACATCAGATTCAAATGAAGTTTATTTTCAACTGTTGAGCAGCAATTATGACGTGGGATTCGTCGGATCTTTCAATCCCAATAATAAATTGCGGTTTTTGAAAATAGCGGAAGACGAAATTATGTTAGCAGTTGGGAGGAATCATAAATTCTTTAATCAGCATAAGATTAAGGTGAGTGAATTAGCTGGAGAAAGACTTATTCTTCGGGATAAAGGATCGGGAACTTTAAGGACACTTTCCCAGGCGCTCAAATTAGCGGGATTGAAATTGCCAGACCATAAAATTGCCATGGTTGTCGGGGATACTAGGGCCGTACTTAATGCAGTTAAGGAAAATATCGGCTCAGGGTTTGTTTCGAGTCTGGCCCTTCAATCAGAATCCATGTCGGATATACATGGGATAGAAATAGAAGACCTTAATCTGAAGCGTAATCTTTTTATTGTTTACCAGAAAAATCACCCCAACTTGCGAATTATTCAGGAATTCATTCGCTTTGCACCGGAAACAACTGGGTTGAGGGAATTATTAACCGTTGAAACTTCTAAGATTAGGGGATAAGCTCAGGAATCCTGGGATTCGTTGAGAGGCAAATTAACAAAGGAGACTTATGCGTACTAACAACACAAAGGTCAAGCTGTCACAGGGCAAGGTGGTATTTGGTGCCATAGTTAACGAATACTCTCCCGGAACCGTGGAGATGTTCGGGGCTATTGGCTTCGACTTCGTGATGATTGACTGTGAGCACGGGCCTATGAGTGTGGACCAAGTGGAAAACATGGTGCGGGGCGCTGAAGTCTTTGGCATAACTCCCATCGCCCGCATTCAAGACCACGACGATGCCACCATCCTGCGCTTCCTTGACCGGGGAGTCCAGGGCATCATTGTCCCTCACGTTAATACCCGGGCCCAGGCTGAAGCGGTGGCCAAGGCCGCCCGTTATTATCCAGACGGGCACCGGGGCGCCGGCGGTGGCCGCTCGCAGGATTATGGGGTAGGTGGTAATCGGGATGAGGCTATCCAGTGGGTGAACTCCAACGTCTTGGTTATTCCAATGATTGAAGAGGTAGAGGCAGTCAACAACTTGGATGAAATCCTCCAGGTGCCTGGTGTGGATTTGCTCCACGTGGCGGCCGGGGATCTGACTCAAAGCATGGGCAACGCACCTCAGGCAGAAGTGCGGCAAGTGATGGATGGGGTGATACCACGGATAAGGGCTGCGGGTAAATCGGTAGGGATAGGAGGCAACAACCCATCCGATACCGAGCGGGTGGCCGAGGTAATCAATTTGGGAGCGAACTTCATTACCATAAGTGCCCAAGGATTGATGCGGCTGGGTGCGGAAGGCTTTCGAAAACAGGTAGAGGCCGCCTTGTAGCTTGTACCTTGGGAGTCAAAATGCTCTGGATTCAATGTACGCCTTTCTATCCTAGCGGATATATATGTTAACCTGAGTGAAGGGAATCAATTAAATGGCGGGTCAAAATAGGATTCGAATCGAAGTTTTTTTCAATGAAGAGGATGTGCTTCCTCAAATGGAATCAGATGTTCGACGGGGATTGACCTCGAACCCAAAATTTTTATTGCCAAAATATTTTTATGATAATGCTGGATCTCTTTTATTCGAGAAAATCACTACGTTACCCGAATACTATTTAACTCGGACTGAGACTCGGCTTATTAGTGGATTAAGCGATTCTCTTATATCTACGATTCATCCTACTGAAATCTTGGAACTTGGGGCCGGATCGTCGACTAAAACGTTACTCCTAATCAATAAATGGGAAAATTCCCCAGGTGAAAAGATTTATCTCCCATTTGATGTAAATCTCTCCATGATTGAGGTGGCCGCAAAAGAGTTAATTACAATGCACCCTTGGTTGTGGGTTCATGGGATCGTTGGAGATTTTGAACGCCATCTCCACGAAATACCCATATGTAATGGTACCCGATTAATACTATTTTTAGGAAGCACGATTGGTAATTTTACCCCTGATGAAAGAATAAACTTCCTTAAGAAAGTTTCACCATTACTTAAGGATAATGATAGATTTTTGATAGGTTTGGATTTGGTAAAGGATGTACAGGAGATTGAAGCCGCATATAACGATAACCAGGGAGTCACGGAGGCGTTCAACAAAAATATTTTAAATGTTATCAACCAAAATCTTCATGGAAATTTCCAGCCCGATTTGTTCCAACATTCAGCCTTTTTTAATCCTAATGAACAGAGAATAGAAATGCATCTTATTGCTTCTGAAAAACAGCAAATTCAAATACAAAAGTTAAACTTATCCTTAGAGATGAATCAGGGTGAATCAATTTGGACTGAAAGTTCCCACAAATTCACACAGACACAGGTGGAAGAAATGTTATCTGATTCAGGTATGAAGCTTGTAGATTGGTTTCAAGACGAGGAAGCTAAATTCGCTTTGGCTCTGGCTGGATCCCGATAAAGCATATCCCAAATCTTTATTTGAGATATGCTTTTACTTAGGACTTTGACTTTTCACTCGAAGATGAATGTCCTCTAGTAAATTTTCCCAGGAACGTCTTTCCCTCTCAGGAGAAACCAACTTTTTCAAACGATGGCAGCAACCCCGAAGTTTTTGCAAAAATGCCGGATCAGTTTCTGCAAGTAAGATTAGCCTGCGTAATTCCTGGGTATCGCCAGTGGGGAAATACCCCGGATAGTGTTCTCCTAGAATACCGACTGACCCCGGAATACGGGAGGCTAAAATTGGAGTAGAGTCTGAAATGGATTCACATATTACGTTCGCCCCTCCTTCAGAACGTGAAGAAAGAACAAGAAGATCGCTTTCAAGGATGATTTGGCGGGTGGCTCGGTATGTTTGCTCGCCTATCCATTGGTAACGGGGGTTTCTTTCAGATTCAGTTAACGCCCGTTTCTCCATTTGATGACTCATAGCAGGTCCTACATGTAAAACGTTCACTGATGAAAGTTTTGGAAGGCTTCTCACAGCCATTGCAGAGCGGAAAGGGTCTTTTACTGGACGTAAACCTCCAACTACTGCGATTTGGAACCCCTCATGTGAAAAACTTTTCGTTCTTGAGTTATGGGTTTCGGTAGCGGATTGAACGATGCTTTTAGTTTTTTTACGCAATCGATACGGAAGCTCTAAGGTTCCCAATTTTTGTAATGTTACTAACCTTGTGGCATGTTCTAAAGACTCTTGAGCACTCTTATTAGAATGAATATCGTGGTACAAGTCAGTCCCGGTAAGGATTAGGATTATCGGTAAGTGTGCGTTAAGGTTATGGAACAGTTTAATGGATCGAGCACTCCGTCTAGCGTGTAATGCAATTAAAAGATCAAATTGTCCCCGATCGAAATTCTTGCACATAACTACGGAGTGCCCTAATTCCTGAAGAAGCGTAGCGAGCCTCGTCGCCGTCGTTTGGTTTCCCAATAAACTGGGTGTCACTAAGCAAATTCGAATAATAGCCTCTTTATTTATTTCAAGTTGATTCCACGGCCATAAAATTGTTATTGCTTACAGGTTCGAAATCCCGCGAAGATATCTTGCCGATGGGGAAGGAAAAAATTTCTCCACGTACTCCTGATAAGTCTTGAGCGGGTGGCCCAACATCCGCCCCTGAGAATTTTGTGATTTCCAAACCAAGGTGCGGAGTACTCTCGATACGGATCCAAAATAAAACCTGGAAAAGGCCAGAATTCATCAGCAGTCCACTCCCATACATTCCCAATCATCTGCCTACAGCCAAAAATACTATCCCCGGATTCATGATTTCTTACATCTGTCGTTCCTAGATTTAAGGAATCTAGATTGGCTCGGTCCATTGAAGACGGATGATTACCCCACGGAAATTGGGATTTTGAATCTGGTAAACCGTTAACTAGGATTTTGGCATCAGAGCTCGCGGCCACTTCCCATTCCGCTTCTGTTGGTAACCGGCGACCGGCCCATTTACAATAAGCATTCGCCTCAAACCAGTTGACATGAATCATCGGATGGAATGGAGGGATAGGGAGCCATTGGTCGAACAACCTGTATTGCCACGTATGGTTAGAGCCGGGTTGCCAATAAATGGGCCACTCAGCCTTTGAACGGAGCCGCCATTCCCAACCTTCTGCGGACCAAAACTTTCGATTCTTGTAACCACCGTCGTTTACAAACTCCTTAAATTGCTGGTTAGTTACCGGAGTGTTCGAGATAGAAAACTTTTCGATTCCGACTGGGTGGACCCATTTCTCATTATCAAACACAAAATTGGAATCAGGGACGGCACCAAGATAGAATGTCCCTGCCGGGATTTCAACATCTGATAATTGTGCCGTCGTGGCTGGTTCAAAATTTTTTAGTGAAGCATCATGGGCACGAAGCTTGGGAATAGGGTAGCCAAGTGCTTGACGAGTATAGGTTATAGCTTCTCCATGCATATCTTCATGGAAAATTGCCAAAAGATAAAAATAAGCTTCCTTGGAATTCAGTTGTTCGGAATTCATCCGATTTATTGAATTGTTTAATACGTCCTCTAAGTAGCTTAATGTTTCTTTCCGGGAAGGTAATTCTAAATCCCATCTCCAGTCATGCCGAACTTCAAAGGAATTATAGAGATCGTCAACCCCACTGCGAATTGATGGGGTTTTATCAAGATTGCGTGAAATCCATTTTTCTTGGAACCACGCTACATGCCCAATTTCCCATATAGGTGGATTCACGGTTTCTAAAAGAGGCCCAAATATTTGGTCTTCATCGAGATCCGTGACTAATTCCAATAACCTTGAGCGGGTCTCTTGGATGTGACCGATTAATGACTCGTTTGAAATGAATAAGTCCATCAGAGTTCCTATAAATGATCCAGTTATTGAACGACTTGGAGTGGAGCCCCATGTGGTTCTAAAACTTCCCCTACTACCGATGCTAGTATCCCTTTTTGTTCCAATTGAAGGATTAATTGATCAGCTTTTCGGTTAGGAAGTGAAATCAATAGGCCACCCGAAGTTTGGGCGTCACATAACAAAAGCTTGGCCTCAAATGAGATTTCCGGATCCCATTCGACTGATTTTTCAACCGAACTTAAATTCCGATGAGTTCCTCCTGGGGCTATGCCTTCTTCAAGTAATTGCCACGTACCGGGAATGACCGGGACTGAGGATAATTGGATTTTAAGTTGTACGTTGCTACCTATCGCCATCCGTTCTAAGTGACCAAGAAGACCAAATCCGGTTATATCGGTGCAAGCATTCCCCCCGATTTCCACCATAATTTCACTAGCACTTCGATTCAATCCTGCCATAATTTGAATAGCGTTATTCAGGGTTTCCTCCTCAACGGAGTCCGCTTTAGCTGCGGTAGTAATAATTCCTGTCCCCAAAGGCTTGGTCAGGACTAAAAGGTCTCCTGGTTGGGCTCCTACATTGGCATAATGTTCACCAGGTTTGACTAGTCCAGTGACTGATAATCCATATTTGGGCTCCACGTCATCTACCGTGTGCCCGCCAACTATTAATACCCCAGCCTCATGAGCCTTGTCAGAACCTCCCAAAAGGATTTGCTGAAGAATGCTTTTGTCTAACGCAATAGGGAAACCTACAATGTTCAAAGCAATCAGTGGATGTCCTCCCATCGCGTATACATCACTAAGGGAATTGGCGACCGCGATCGCTCCAAATGAGTAAGGGTCGTCAACAATTGGTGGAAAAAAGTCTAGAGTTTGAATTAAAGCTAATTGGTCATTAATTTTATAAATGGCCGCGTCATCGCCGGTATCAATCCCCACTAACAAATTTGGGTCTTTATAGACCGGTAAAGCGCTCAAAATTTGCCCTAAATCCTCAGGGCTGAATTTAGATGCTCAGCCAGCGCAATGGGCTAAGCTAGTAAGCCGTACTGATTCAGAAGGCATCACATCTCCTTTTATTTAAAGGGCAAGTTTTTGTGTTAAGCGGTTGTCCTTTGTCGTTGACGAATGCAATTATACTCCTTGACTCCATGGTCTGCGGAGTATAATTGGTCTGTTTCCAGCCTGGTTTCTTTATGGTTAGGAATGGAATCGGGGCGCCCGGGATCGAACCGGGGACCTCCTGCTCCCAAAGCAGGCGCCCTACCGCTGGGCCACGCCCCGCTATTTTTACGATGGTAGGGGAATTGTTCTGACAATATACCAGTAAATCCCTCCAAAGTGCCCCTGGGGTGACTCGAACACCCGCACCCGGCTCCGGAGGCCGGTGCTCTATCCGCTGAGCTACAGGGGCCTACATTAAAACTATATCAGTGACTCCGTATCGGGGGCAAGGGCTACAAAGGGTAGCTCCCTATTCCTATAAATGTTACTCTGTAAGTGGAGGATACAATGCCTAACAAACGTGTCGTCGTCGCTATGAGTGGCGGAGTCGATTCATCCGTTGCAGCTCTATTATTAAATCAAGCCGGATTTGACGTCATCGGGGTTACCTTACGCCTTTGGACCATAAATAGGGAGGATACGAACCCGCTGCATCAAGGGTGCTGCTCTGTTGAGGATACCGATGATGCGAGGAGCGTTTGTCAGGAATTAGGAATCCGCCATTACGTCATCAATGCTGAAAAAGAATTCCAAAACCATGTTGTTGATTATTTTGTTCAAGAATATAAACGGGGACGAACTCCCCATCCATGTATTGCTTGTAATGACAGGATTAAGTTTGATTTCCTATTGAACCGATCTCTTGCAATGGACGCCGAATTTATCGCAACTGGGCATTATGCTCGAACAATAACGGACCGTGATGGATTTACTCATTTACTTCGTGGGGTTGACGAAGGAAAAGATCAATCATACGTGTTGTTTGGTCTTCAACAACATCAACTTCAACGGCTACTCCTTCCCGTTGGAGAATTTCCTAAAGGCTCCATCCGCGAGATTGCGGCCCAAAATAACCTACCAATTGCCACTAAACCGGACAGTCAAGATATCTGTTTTATTCCTCAAGGGGATTATAGGAGTTTTCTCGAAGCGCGATTAACCCCAACAGTCGGCAACATTATTGATACTGAAGGCCGATTGTTAGGCCAGCATCCTGGGATTGAATTCTTTACTATCGGACAAAGAAGGAAATTAGGGGTATCCACGGGCGAACCACTTTTTGTCATTGCGCTTAACACGGAAGAAAATACCGTAATTGTCGGTAAAGAAAAAGAACTCTACAGTCAAAGGTTTCTAATCGAGCGTGTCAACTGGTTAACTGCAGAACCATCCACTCCCGTAAATGTTGATGTCAAAATTCGCTATCGTTCTTCCATGGTCCCTGCGACTGTGATCCCGCATGGAAAGGATGCTGTGGTTGAATTCATTCAGCCACAGCGTGCCATTACGCCAGGCCAAGCCGCCGTTATTTATCTTGAGGAAGAGGTATTGGGTGGAGGGTTTATTAACACCATCGCAGATAGTCTCACTCCCAAGAATTCCTCTCTAATCAATACAGCCGACTAGGTTTATTAGGAAAAATGGCAATTATTCCTAACTATAATGAGGAACAAGACCTCTTTAATCGAGGATTTCGGAATATTTGCGGAGTAGATGAGGTTGGACGGGGATGCCTTGCGGGTCCCCTTATGGCTGGAGCGGTAATCCTCCCTAGGGACTTTTCCTTAAACACACTCTCAAAAGTAAGAGACAGTAAGATGCTATCGGCAAAATCACGCTCCTTTCTTCACCAAGAAATTATGAAATTGACCGAATTTGTTGGTATCGGAGTGGTCGACGCGGAAGAAATTGACGAATTAGGGATTAATCCGGCCAACAATTTGGCCATGATTCGCTCCGTCCAAACCCTGCCAGTTGTGCCGGATTTCATATTGGTTGACGGAGTTAGGATTTCTGGGATTTCTATCCCTTCTAAATCAATAATTAAAGGGGATTCTAAGTGTCTCTCTATCGCCTGTGCTTCAATTGTGGCAAAAGTCGTTAGAGATACTATCATGGTCGAATTCGATAAAATTTATCCAGAGTACGGATTCGAAGCTAATAAAGGCTATGGCACTAAGATTCATATAGAAGCTTTGAGACGCCATGGACCCTGTCCCATTCACCGAAAAAGTTTTTCTCCAGTGAACAAAATTGGGTGAATTACACGCTATAATAGGATCTAAAATTTCAAGAGAAATCCATGAAATCCAGTTTTTTTTTGTCCGTTCCATATGATATCCTTACGTGAGTCCATTTAGGAGTTTTCCATGATTCCTCGTTACACTCTGCCAGATATGAAATCGGTATGGGCAGATGAGAACAAATATCAGGCTTGGCTAAAAGTTGAACTCGCAGTTTGTGAAGCCTGGACTCAATTGGGAATAATCCCTTTAGCTGATATGGCTCTGTTAAAAAATGCTCATTTGGATACCGCTCGTATGGATGAAATTTTTCAACAAACACATCACGACATGACTGCATTTACTAGATCTATCACTGAAAACTTGGGACCGGAAGGGAGATGGATCCATTTAGGACTGACCTCCAATGACGTGATTGATACTGCTGCGGCGCTTCAAATAATTGATGCCATAAATATTATAGAAGCGGATTTGATTGCACTTGCTACGGCATTGGAAAATTCCGCAATAAAATATAAAGACACCCCCATGATGGGCAGAACCCACGGGATTCATGCGGAACCGATCACATTTGGTCTCAAATTAGCGATATGGCACCAAGAAGTTCTAAGACATATACAGCGATTGAAGGAAGCGAAATCTGGAATATCGGTCGGAAAAATTTCAGGCGCAGTGGGTACGTATGCCACTGTATCCCCGGAACTAGAAGAACGGGTTTGCCTCGAACTTGGACTTGAGCCTGCACCTATTTCCAATCAAATTATCCAACGCGACCGCCACGCACACCTCATAACAACCCTCGCCCTTATAGCAGCGTCGTTAGAGAAATTCGCAACGGAAATACGTCATTTGCAGCGCACGGAAGTAAGAGAGGCGGAAGAGCCTTTTGAAGAGGGGCAAACCGGATCTTCAGCAATGCCTCACAAGCGAAACCCTGAACTTTCGGAAAGAGTCTGTGGGCTTGCCCGACTAATTCGGGGGCATTCGGTAACCGCATTAGAAAATGTCGCCTTATGGCATGAGCGTGATATTAGCCATTCCTCAGCTGAGCGAATTATTATCCCGGATTCTTTCTTCGCATTAAATTATATTTTGAATATATTTACCGGGATTATAAGTGGGTTGAGAGTGTATCCTGATAGAATGTGGCAAAACCTTGAGTCATCAAGAGGTTTAGTTTTTTCTCAACGAACTTTGTTAGCATTAATCGGCAAAGGACTGAGTCGTGAATCCGCTTATAAATTAGTACAAAACAATGCTATGTTATCTTGGGATCAGGGACTGGATTTCAGGGAGCTTCTTTTTAACGATTCTACAGTGGGTGAAATTCTAACTCGGGAGGAATTGGAGGAAGTATTCGATTACTCCTACTTCACCCGGCATACGGAAAGTATATTTAACAGATTAGGCTGGAGAATAGAGAGATGAGCAATAGAAACATTGTATCGGAAACAGCACTTCCTAACCCTCTTTATCGCGGGAAAGTAAGAGATACCTACGACCTTGGCAATGGATTGCTATTGATGGTCGCTACGGATAGGATTTCTGCATTTGACGTTGTATTACCTACTCCGGTTCCACAGAAAGGAGAGGTTCTATCACGTCTGTCCGCATTTTGGTTTTTGAAAACGGCAGCTATATTGGAAAATCATCTGGTTGCATTAGCGGATGACACTTCTGCTCTAGAAAAAATTCTTGGATATAATTTTGAAAGTACCCTGCCGAAAGATATTGCCGTGCGATCATCGGTCGTTCGAAAAGCTGAAAGGGTAGATGTCGAATGTGTTATCCGAGGGTATTTGGCTGGTTCCGCTTGGGCGGAATACCGGAAAGAAGGAACTATTCATGGAGAGCCTGCACCTGAAGGGATGCTTGAAGGGGAAAAGCTCCCTCATCCAATATTTACACCAACAACAAAAGCAGACCAAGGACATGACCTTCCCCTTTCAATCCCAGAGTTGGTAAGCCAAATTGGAAAAGATCTAGCAGATAATTTGGAGAAACAATCTATTTCCTTATATTCCTCTGCCCATGATTTTGCTTTTGAGCAAGGCATTATTCTAGCGGATACCAAATTGGAATTTGGTTTGATCGATGGAAAACTGACCCTGATAGATGAAGCCTTCACTCCAGATTCCAGTCGATTTTGGGACGTTTCTTCTTACCAGCCCGGACTAACTCCCCCTGGCTATGACAAACAATTCGTACGGGATTGGCTTACTGATCAGGGCTGGAATCAAGAACCCCCAGCACCTGAGCTACCCTCAGATATTATTGAGAAAACAAGACAGAGGTATTTCGAAGCCTACAGGCGTTTGACAAATAAAAATATACCAGAGAGGTAAACGTGCCCAAAGGACCGTCTCCAAAAAAGGCCCAAAGAATTCAAGAGCGGAAAAAACGAGTAGCACAACGGCGATTTAGAAGTAAAGTGCGACGTTCTATTATTTTCACGGGATTAGGAACATTAGGGTTCCTAATAATCATTGCTCTTATTATTCCCTCAATCCCAGGTCCTGATAGGACCCCTAATCCCTCTGATGATCCTTTTCAGGTGCAACCCGGTATGAAAATAGAAAACTTGGGCAGGGGACATTTTGCCCAGGGAGAAGTTGCAGGTCTCGGTTACTATAACTCTAACCCACCGACCTCAGGCATGCATTCTTCGAATTATGAACGATGCGGAATTTTTGCAGCCCCTCTTGAGGAAGAAATCCAAGTTCACAATCTAGAACATGGGTTCGTTTTGATTCAATATAATGAAACTGATGAAAATTTTGTTGAGGCATTAACTGATGAAGTGGGGAATCTTCCTGGATGGCCGAATTATTATATATTAGCGCCTTATCACGACATGGAACATAAAATCTCCCTAAGTGCGTGGGGTGTTTTAGCTTATTTAGACGACATTGATAGCAACCTTATGAATGATTTCGCTAAGGCTTACAGGGGGCAAGGACCCGAAAGTGGTGCGCCCCCTTGTCAACCAAGCACAATGCTTGAATAGTTCGGGGATCCTTCGGATGAAATTTTTTTCCGTAGGAGGAGCAATTTTTGTGGAATTTACCGCTAAAATATATGTCACCCTGAAAGAGGCTGTTAATGATCCTCAAGGGGTGACCGTCCTACAAGGATTAAAAAGATTGGGGTTTGAAAATATCCGATCAGTGAGGATTGGGAAATATTTGGAATTAAAAATAGAAGCCGAAAACATAGAGAGAGCCAACGATGAAGCCGCTAAAATGTGCTCCGAATTATTGGTGAACCCAGTCATTGAATCAGCGACTATCGAAATTATTCCAGATCCATCCGCTTAATAATGGAAACACTCGGTATATTAAATTTGTGGTTGTTGTTAGTTCGGTAATTAGCAATAGGAACTACATAGTTTCAACTTATTGGCTTGACTTTGATCCAATAGCGTCCATACAATATCTGCCAATAGGAACCTGAGTCTTGATTCGAGGTTATTATGAAACAAGGTTCAAAAGGAATTTGGGATAAGGTGCGTGGCTTGGGCAAAACTGATGAGGCGCCTCAAACCCCACCAATTTCAGAGCGCAAAGGCTCCCGATTACTTTGGGGTGAGCATTTCGATGTGGTAGAGGGAGGGCTCTCGGAAGCTCAAATTGTCCCATTCGTAGAAGATTTGTTGGGAAGATATAATAGATTACTGGAGCAAAGAGGATCTACAGGCACTGTAAATTCTTACTTGCAAAAAGTAATGGGAGAAATTGATCAGATTCAATCAACTGTCACTTCTCAAATACGAAAAGATGCAGAGTCAGAAGCTTCGCGGATAATTAATGAAAGTAGAGAAATCGCGAGAGGAATCACTGCCGAAGCCCGTAAAGAAGCTGCTGATATGGCTGCACAAGAAGCAAATGGCATCCTTGATTCAGTCAAGAAAAAGGCTGAAATTGCAGATGGTCAAATCAAGCTTCAAACTCAACTTATTCAAGAAAAAGCTCAGGAACAATTAAGAAACTATATTCAACAGGAAGGGTCTGAAGCCTATCGTAGACTTCTCGGCCCACTGAAAGCTTTACAAGACGAAGCTCAGCAACTCGAAGAAGAATGGAAACGGCGAACTGCTCGGTTATGGAAAACTGAAGACCTTAGGGTTGCTTTAGATTTAGACCAGTCGCCTTCGGGTTCTGGAGAATCTCAGGATGTCCAATAATCCCTCTCCAAGACCATGGTGGAGACGATTAATCAAAAAAGAATCACAAGCTGATTCGCCATTTACCCAGTCTGCGGACTATGAAAACTCGCCTACACTTGAACGATTAAACCGGGTAATAAAAGCCGGAAAGAACCCTCCTCAAGACGTAAGTGAACCAGCAGTCGAAGAACCTCAAACCCAAATCATCGGAGGCAAGGAGTTCACCTTGGTTCCAAACGGCCTCCCCTCGGATGAGATAGGATCCTTAATTGATGATTTGCTTCGCCGTAATGAAGAACTCGAAAAACAGGTCACTTTACCCCCTATGACGGGATACGTTGAACGACTAATGGAAGAATTAGCCCGAATGGAAGAAAGTATAAAGCAGGAAGCCAAACGGGATGCAGAATCAGAAGCTAACACGATTTATGCGGACGCGAGGAGGAACGCCCAAGAAATTATCTTGTCAGCCCGAAGGGAGGCAAGTGACCTCGCAACTCGCGAGGCTGAGGGAATATTGAGCGAGGCAAAAAAGAGAGCAGATATCGTTGAAGGGCAAATTCGAGTGCAGGCCCAATTACTTTTGGCCAAAGCTCGGAACCAAATAGAAGACCATATAAAACAGGAGAGTACCGTCGCATATAATCGAGTCCTCGGCGCATTGAATGCTATGATGATCGAAGCTGAAAAAGCTGAGTCTGAGTGGAAGCAACGGACGACGCAACTTTGGTCAGGTGAAGAGATCAAACTGGCATTAGGAGAGGTGGAATTTAGTACCTCTTCCATAATCCAAGAAGCTTTAGGGGTAACTCCTAATAGAAACCAACAAGAAGTTGTCCAAACTCAATCTTTTCTAGGCCAAGATATAAATACAACGGAACCACCTGCTCCCCAACCTCCAGAACCTAACCGGATTGAACCTAAATAATCATTATTGAAGGGTCCCTTTTGTGCTGGGTACCTCTCCATTCCTCCTAGGGTCAAAACGTACCGCATCGCTCAATGCTTTCGCAAAAGCCTTAAAAATTGCTTCAGCTATATGATGGTCGTTGATCCCACTAAGGACTGCTACGTGTAATGTGGTTTTCGATTCCACAGCAATTGTTTCCAAAAAGTGTCGAACTAAATCCCCAGGTAAGTCTTCGACTCTGTCGGTGGTGAAATTTGTCTCTATTGATGCGTATCCCCTACCGCTAATGTCAATGGCCACCCTCGCCAATGCTTCATCGAGAGGAACTAGAGCATGGCCCATTCGGGTAATCCCTTCGTTTTCGCCTAAGGCTTCCCGTAAGGCTCTCCCAAAACCAATGCCCACATCTTCAACGGTATGATGCCACCCGGTGTGAAGGTCTCCAAGAGCCTTTATTTCAATATCAATTAATCCATGTCGGGCGATCTGGGATATTAGATGATCCAACATTCCATTTCCTGTAACTATGTCGCTCTTTCCCATTCCATCTAAGTTAATTTGAATACTAACCTCAGTTTCTCCCGTTTTCCTGTAAAATGATGCTGAACGATTATTCATCAACTGCCACTCCCATTATTGAGGATATTG
This sequence comes from uncultured Dehalococcoidia bacterium, assembly GCA_964612825.1. Lineage (GTDB taxonomy): Bacteria > Chloroflexota > Dehalococcoidia > Lucifugimonadales > UBA1127 > CAZTCW01. The sequence goes on from CAZTCW010000012.1 coordinate 40,137, forward strand.
CATCAACCACTGCATCGTTTTGATAATCTTTCCCTACACTTATCCGAAGACAATTTTTGGTTTGGGGATGTGTAAATCTCCTTACGAATATCCCTCTTGAAGCAAGACGCGAATAAACTATCTCGGTCATATTAGCGGGGAATTGACATAGAAGGAAGTTCCCCTTTGACGGGAAACAATAAATCCCCGAGATTCCCCTCAAAGAAGCAACCATTCTTTCTCGTTCTTCCACTAAATCCCTAACTCGTTGGAGGAGAAGATCCATATCCTCAAGAGATGCCAGCATGGCTGTTTCAGCTGCCACACTTACATTGTATGGAGATTTTATTGTGAAAAGATACTTGGCCAGTTCTGGAGACATCAATCCATATCCTATCCGCAATCCTGCCAACCCAGCCCATTTACTGAAACTCCGAATAATGATCAGGTTTTCATATTCTGTCAACAGGTTGGCGGCAGTGGTACCACAAAATTCGTGGTACGTTTCATCAATCGCAACCATGACACCCAAATCCAATAGCGAACGGATAGATTTTTCACTAGTGAGTGTTCCGGTGGGATTATTGGGGTTGGCCAGAAAGATAAGCTTTGTGTTCGCGTCTACATTACTTTTAGTTTGTTCAATATTAATGTTAAAGTTTTCATCCCGGGCCACAGATATAATCTGACCTTGTGACAAGCGGGTTGCTACTTCATACATTCCGAACGTCGGCGGGAAATGGACTACCTTATCCCCGGGCCCAACAAAAAGCCGAACCAATAACTCAATAATTTCATCGGCCCCCGCACCAGCGACCACTTGGGATTCGTTTAACCCCGTATATGCAGCGAGTGCTTTTCTTATGACGCGTTGTAAGGGATCCGGATAAACATTGAATTTAGAGGAATCTTGTAAGCTATCAATAACTTTTGGTGATGGTCCATAGGGATTTTCATTAGCATCCAACTTAAGAATGTTTTCTGGGGTGATCCCAGCCTTTTGGGCGAGAATCTCTGGAGGTTCTACTCCTTTATAAGGTTCTAGTTTCAGAATATGTGGTTGAATAAATAACTGAAAATCCTTTTTGTTCATGAAGAGTCGCCTCTATCCTCTGTTCCCTTTTTTGCGAAGAGCCATGGCTTTCCTATGCCCGACTAAACCTTCTTGTTGAGCTATTAACATGGCATGTGGTGCTAATTTTTCGAATAAGGATTCATCCAATCCGACTAAGGAAGATACTTTAAGAAAATGGTGAACACCCAAAGGAGAATTGAACCGCGCCGTTCCACTCGTTGGCATTACATGGCTAGGACCCGCGACATAGTCACCCATAACCTCGGGTGATTGAGGCCCAATAAAAACTCCTCCAGCGTGTTTAATATTCCTTACTAAGTCCCATGGGTTTTTTACTAAAAGGCAAAGGTGTTCAGGAGCAAATGTATTCGCCAGGTCAATGGCCTGATCTAAATTATCGACGATAACAGTAGTTCCCCTAGTATTTAGGGCGGTCATCGCAATTTCTTTTCTGGGTAATGTTTTCAATTGTGTATCTATTCTGGTTGAAACTTTGTCCCATAGTTCTTCGGAGGTGGTCAGGAATACAGGGCAAGCCATTGGATCATGCTCCCCTTGGGCGATAAGGTCTGCTGCACATTGATTAGGATCTGCCTCGTGGTCAGCAATAATGACGGTTTCAGTAGGGCCATACAACCCGTCGATAGCTACGTCTCCATAAACCAATTGCTTAGCAGTAGTGACAAACAGGTTCCCAGGTCCAGAAATTAGATCTACGCGGGGAACAGATTCTGTCCCATAGGCCATCGCAGCTATCGCTTGAGCTCCGCCAATTTGAAACACCTTATCAACCCCAGTCATATACGCCGCGGCGAGAACCAACTGATCCGGACGCCCTCCCCGTGAAGGCGAGCACAAAATTACCTCGCCCACTCCAGCTACTTTGGCAGGAATTGCTGTCATTAATACCGTTGAGGGATAGGAAGCGGTTCCACCAGGCACATAAATCCCGACTTTGGAAATTGGAGTGAAGAGTTCTCCGAAACCCTGTTGATAGTCTATCCAACTCTGGGGAAGGCTTTTTTTATGGAAATCTGTAACCCTGTCCGATATTACCTCGAGGGCCTTTCTTATTCGTTTAGGGGTGTGTCGATATGCATTAAGCCATTCTTCTTTGGGGACCTCAAATGTGGGTGGAAGAACTTTATCAAATAACTCGGTATATTTATTTACCCCTGAATCACCTTGTTCTCGAACATCCGTTATAATTTTCGTTATTGCTTTCGGCAGATCAAAATCATGTCCGAAATTCAGGTGGATACTGGACATGATTGCCTTAGACGGTTCTGCCCAATTGTTTAATCGGTCTTTCCCTAAGACTTCCAGTCCGGCATTATATCCTCGAATGATATTCATCAAGATACTCCTGTGCCAGTTCAGTTGCTTTATCCACAACTAATTGATGGTACTTAACGATCTTACACCAAGGCAACCTTTGTGTAATCAATTGAAAGTCAAGGGAAACATTTTCGATAAAATGGTCAGCGATTTTCCCAGCAGCTGCGTGATTAGCCGGGTCCTGTCTCCGTGCCATGAATCTTAACCGATCCCAAGTGAACTCTGTTTTGCAAAATTTCATTACCCAAATTCGCCACTCCATTAAGGTGTTTTTGGTTATGAAAGGTAATTCCACTCCAAATTCGGATCCTTCTAAATTATCACTTGCACTAGAAACTGAAGTTTGACATTCATTGTCGAGCATTAGTTGGACCGCCCGATCGTACACGTTTGCCGCCGCAGGATCTGAAAACAAAGTTCGGTTTCCAAAATAGGGTCTGTAGATTTCAATGACCCATGTTTGATCAGCAATTAAATGACAGATATAGCCAGCTATAAATGCCTTTGTCGCATGAGATACTTTGTTTGAGTTCGTTAATTCCGGGTACGTATCTAATAAATTCTTAACCCCTTCAGTAATATTTATACTCTCGAGAGAAGCAAAATGGGTATCACTTCTTTGGGTTTTGGTGATGGCTCGAATATCCGGAGAAGTTGCCCCTAATAAAAATGGCCCTAAAAGATGTGGATCTAAGAAACGACCAAGGTTTGGGTACACATCTAATGCCAATTTAATGTGGGTTGGTATGTTAGGCAATTTGCCAATCCTTGATTTTAACAATGAGGGATTGGTACGCGTCAGATTCTCTTTGGAAAAGGTATTGATGTCTTGAAACCGCAATCCCATTTCCATTAAGGTTTCTGAAGCTTTCTACAACTTCGGGAATTTGCGAAGATTTTACCAAAATTGTTACGGAGAACCAATCTTCTGAAGAGTTTGAGAAAACTGGAGCAATTGTCGGCCCTTGAATACCCAATAAGTGGGGCTGGGAAAGCATTTTTGAAGCCACATCTTTAGGGGAATCCCCAGGTACATTAGCTGTAATAGTAGAATATTCTTGAGCTCGAAGATAACCTTCAATATTTTCGAGGATGTGCTTAACGGGGGAAAGACGCGAAGGTTCTGAGCCTAATATACGGAGGTTTCCAATTAGACATGCTTGGGATGCTAAGATTCCGCCGTCATCTAAGGTTTTTAACCCATTTTCCCTCAGGGTACTTCCACTTGCAGACAAGTCGGCAATTAAATCCGCATACCCCATAGTAGGAGCAGCCTCCAAACTACCACTCGAAAGGACAATGGTAAAATGCTGGATGTTATGCGAGTAAAGGAATTGTTCCGTAAGCCTCGGAAATTTTGTCGCAACCCGAAATTCTTTCCCCAGCCCCTTAAACTCAGTAGCTAAATCAGATAGATCATTTAATGTCGTAACGTCAATCCAAAGATCGGGAACTCCTAACACGAGCTCACATTTCCCGAAATCCAAATCTTGCATCAGGACAGATGTTTCACCTTGATCTCGCTTGAATTCCATAAATCGATCTAGGCCAACAATACCAATATCGGCGCTTCCTTCTTCAACTTTTGCGGGAATATCCGTGGCTCGCTGAAACAAGGTGACTACCCCGGGAACGGATGGGAGTGACCCTGTGTACCTTCTGGGGTTGGCTCTTTGGACGGACAGCCCACAAAGTTCCATGAAATTCATAGTTGGCCCGTGTAATTCTCCATCGCTTGGGAGAGCCAACCTGAGGGCGCTTCCGAGATTACCCGATTGTAATGTATTTATTTGTTCCATCATCGTTTACCCAAATTATAGTTTCTATTCCAGAATTTACTGCAATTTCCTTCAAAGATTCTTCGCTGAATTCTGTCAAGGTAATTTCTGTGATTTTACCTTTATTTCTAAATTCCTCAGCAAGTTTAAAGCATTGTTGATATGAATGGAAACCCTCGGGAATAATTAACACTCTACCAAGTGAAGATTTTGGATCTATTTCGGGATTTTCTGAAGGAAGAAAAGAAACTAATTTTTCCAAATTAATGGCAAAACCCAATGCCGGAACTTGAGACTCCCCTCCAAGGGCATTAATCAAACCGTCGTAACGTCCTCCTCTGGCTAAAGGGGGGTACTGAGATTCTGAATTTGGGTGGATTTCAAACACTATGCCAGAATAATAATCGATCCCTCTTTGGAGACCAAAATCGAAGGACACGTTTACGGAACTTTCTAATCCGTAAAGGGATAATCCCCTATTGATTTCTTCTATTTCATTCAAAGGAGTAGAATCTAAATTATAGTTTCTAGCAAGGGCTTCAGCTTCGCAGATGACATCTGCTATCTTTCCGTTAATTTGAGCTAATTCAGATGCGAAATTCAATGCCTCCTCCAGATGGGAGGTTTTATTCGAATTAGAAAATTCTTGCTTCCTTAAGAAACGTTCTATGATTTCGTCTGCAGATCTCCTTCCGAGGCGATTTTCAATACCTGGGTGAGTTAACCTTTTTCGTAGTTGATGTTCAGCATCACCCTTCGCGGAAGAAGTAGGTACATCAAAATCGTTATTTGAAGATGAGGAATTCAATAGGCCGGAATGATTTGCAAGTTCCATAACTACTAATTTGCCTTGTGTTCCTTCCTTTAATCTCCCTAAATTCCCCAAAATTAAATCAGCTCCTCTCTGGGGAATTAGGAATTGTTCGATGAGTTTCTTTACTACGCCAATGTGTCCAAGTGTAAGCTGAATGAATACCTGGCCAGTCTTGGAAATCTCGTTGGAAATAGTCCGGGTTGCAACGTACACAATTTCTACATCCGCCAAACTGCTAGAATCCCCAATCAGTTCACCTCCTACTTGAGTGAATTGCCGATTGAACCCAGAATCATCCGGCTCATAACGAAAGACCGGTCCCGCGTACTGAACGCGGATTGGTAATCTTTCCGCAGGACTTTCCGTTATAAACATTCTTACCACGGAAGGGGTGAATTCAGGACGTAAACTCACCTTTTGGCCCCCTGGCTCGTGAAATGTGTAAAGTTCGGGAGCAACATCGCTTCCAAATTTACGCAGGAAAAGCTCGGTTTTTTCTAAAATAGGGGGTTCGATTCTTCTAAAACCATTAAGGGTTAGAAATTCCTTAATATTGTCAAGGATATTCCCATGAAGCGTTATATCGAAAGAATATAGGTCTTTCATGCCAGGAAGTCTTTGGGGAAAATTATCAGCCAATTGGTCCCTCTTGTTCTCATTTTTCTGCGTATGAGGTCTATTTATTCTAGTCTAACGAGAATTACCCTTCAATCTTGTTGGTCGTTCAAGGGGAGGGATAATTCAAAAAAATTAAATTTGTGTTGTTACTTCTCCAGCGTACAAAACGACTATGGAATTATCCTTTCTTCTTAATAGCAAGTTTCCAAATGAGTCTGTATTGATTGCTACTCCCTCCTCAAGGTGACCCATCTGGAGAACTTTGATTCGTAATCCCAAGGTTTCAAGACAAGCCTTCCAGGCTTTCTGAAGCTCATAACCGTCTCCGATATTCATATAAAGTTGTTCAAATTCTTCAAGGATGGTTGTGAGTAATTTAATCCGATTGACTTCTCTGCCAGATTCACGCATTAAACTTGACGCTGTAGCAGCAATTTCCTCGTAAGCCTCTGGGTCGAAATTAACATTAATTCCAACTCCCAAGATAAGAAAAGCATACCCTTCAGAGGATATTTTGCTTTCCACTAATATCCCTGAAACTTTTTTTTCGTTTACTTTGACATCATTAGGCCATTTAATTACCGCGTGCAAGCCCGTGATCGTACGGATTGCCCGAACAATTGATAAAGCAGCGATCATGTTGATGAAAGGTAGAGATTCCGTTTTTGGATATAAAATCATTGAAAAGTATAAATTTACACCCGGAGGTGAAATCCATACACGGTCAAATCGTCCTCTTCCACCCGTTTGTTGTTCTGCGAGAACCACCGCGCCTTCCGGGGCTCCACCTTCGGCATTTCGTCGGGCGATATCCATAGTTGAGGTGGTCGACTTTAAATATTGAACCTTTTGCCCGATAAAGGTGGTTCTTAGCATTCCCTTAATAGTTTTAATTGTCAGAGATTTCTCCATCAATTGACCTTTACTATTATGCCTTAATCCATCGTAGTTTCAGGCTAGGTTTGGATGAAAGAATTGGAGACAACTTAGTTTTAGAAAATTGGCCGGTGGGCTTATAAGCCGAGTTCTGTACCAAAGACTAGATTGTCTTGGCGGTAGTCATCCCTCTAGGACCCAAGTTACCCGGGGTCTCGTGCGGCCAACCCGGAGGATAAGCCGGGCGCCATTCCTCCTATTTAGCCTTGCTCCGGATGGGGCTTGCCCGCATTCGTGTTTCCACGTTATGCCGGGAGCTCTTACCTCCCGATTTCACCCTTGCCTAAGTATTAGGCGGTTTGTTTCTGTGGCGCTTTCCGTCGGATTACTCCGCCTGGGTGTTACCCAGCATCCTGCCCGGAGGAGCTCGGACTTTCCTCTCCGATAAGGAACAAACCCTATCGGAGCGACTACCCGGCCCACCGACCGAGACCATTGTATCAGACCAAGATAATTTATACTCAAGAGGGAAGAAAAATGGCTAGCGTTCCAATTTAACCAGCGATTACAATTCTCCGGCATCCAGGGCATCTCATAAGGTTAGTAGCTGCACGGATTTTTTGAACTTCTCCCGATGGGAGAGTTATTCCACATCCCTTGCATATTCCTTGTTCCACTTTGGCAACCGCCGTGCCTTTCGAAGATTGAAGGGTTCTAAATAATTTGAGTTCTTCACCTAGAATTGTTTCAACTATTTTTAAGGTTTCCGATTCTAGAGTTGTTACCAACTTTCCTAATTCAGCGCTTTCATCTGTAAGTCGTTTTTCCTCCAAGGTCCATTCTTTTTCTGCATTTTGAAAACGGGTAAGTGCTGCCTTATAACGATTTTCATTTTCTTCCACTTGGGTCATAATTTCGAGCAGTCTTTCCTCTGCCTCAATTTTTTGCCGATTCAACATTTTTGAATCATCTTGAAAGCTAATTAACTCTTTGGAATTAGAGGTCGTCCCACTGTAAAGTTTTCTTTCAACATCCCCAATTCGCGATTCCAATGATGAGACTACTAATTCACTGTCTTGTTGCTGGGATTTTAATGTTTGCAGATGTCCTTGGAGAAACTGAAGGTTTGATTTTGCAGAAGACATTTCTCTGCTTCCTTCTAAATCTTTAGTTATACGATGAAGAGAATCACGATACTGCCTGACTCGAATTTCTTTTTCTTGAAGTTCGTAAAGATCACGCGATGGACACACAGTATAGATTCACCTCCGAATGGATAGCCGTATTGTAGGAATCCTCTATCTAGGTGTCAACGCATATAACCCATCAAATTAAACTTTGTTGGGGCTCTCTCCTTGTTCTTCGTCATTAGGAATAATAAGATATATTAATAAATGAACCAGTGGGAACATCGGAGGAGCGTTATGCAAGAACTTGAATCCCTAAGGCGAAAATATAATGACCTTGAATGGAGTACTGAAGAGAAAGAAGAATCAATAATTGATCCCACGATACTGCTGACGTTCCGTTATGATTACCCTGAGTCGAAATCTACCGTAGTTATCGACACGGACGAATTTACTGCTGTTTGTCCATGGACACATTTGCCTGATTTTGGAAGCCTGCTCATTACCTACGTGCCCTCAGATTTGTGTCTTGAATTAAAATCCCTAAAATATTACCTCCTTAGTTATCGGGATGTTGGGATTGTCCAAGAACATGCCGCAAACAGAATCCTTAATGATCTAGTGGCGGCCTGCAATCCAAATTCCATGAAATTGATTCTTGATTATAAAACGAGAGGTGGCCTTCATACCGTCGTCACCGTAAACTACCCCAGTCCGATGGATTAGGGTGAGGTAAATAATTCCCAGGTGTTTTGGGTGCTAGGATCCAGGTCAACGGATTGCTGGCCTCAAATATTTTCCAACGATCTTTAGGCACAATTTGATACTAGGTTCCCAACGGACCTGAAATCAAATGATGGAAGGAGTCCAATGGTTCGCTGGTCTGGCCTAATTCTTCCGATATTAGTAATAATCGGATTCATCCTTGGCCTCGTTGCCCTTGGATTTGGGGGTAATTTTGCGATTAATCTGGTTCAGAAAAGCAGATTAGAGGCTAGAATCCAAATTCAAGAAAATTTGATTGACCAATATCGTACTGATGTAGATTATAGGAATACTAGGATCGAAGAATACCTTTCTCTCCTCACGAAATCGCAAGAGGACCTGTTGCGCTCTCGATATCTCCTAGACGAGGCGACCAATGAGTTAGAAAACCAAAAGAATATGTACCAAAACATTTCAAACGATTTAAGTGGGATCAAATTACAATTAAACGAAGAAAAAGACCAAGTTAATTCACTTACAGAAAATGCTAATCAATCGGCAATTTCACTGAAACAATTTTCTACCATCCAAGGGATGTCGTTGCCCCTCAATCAAGATCGATTACTGCTAATCGAATTGCGGAAGGATCTTCCAGATACACGGGATTCCGCTAATTTATACCTAACCCAATTAAAGGAATTGGGAGTGGAGTCCGACCCATCGTTAGGTCCAAAAGTCGATCGAATTATTCGGCTCCTCCCCACCTATTTTGATTGGTATGAACAAGAGTATCCCAGCCTTGGAGAAGCGATGGAAGCATACGTAAATAGCGGAGCAGTTGATTTCGACACTGCATATCGAGATTTCGAAAAAGACGCCTTACATGTGGTAATAAAAAGACTGGATGCCCTGATTTATCAGTTGGATTAGGAATATAGAAACATTTTCAGTACGCCAAAAAAGGAGTTCGGAGATTGAAACCATTTTTAATCTACCTTTTGCTTTCTTCAATCATGACATTATCTTTGGCTCTTTCCAATTCACCCGGAGGGATCCAATCGACTTCTATGAGACTACTTTCTGATGAAGTTGGAACTCAAATTCAAACCTCACACGGTAAAGAAGGTTCTACAGAAAATGTTCTCGAATCCCCTTTTTCCTTGTTAACTCCGAGTAGTGAAACCCTTTCAGGCCCTTTATGGGTCCTCTCTAATCAATTAGGGGGACAATCTTTTCAACAATATCCCAATACAAAAACTACTGGCCATAAAATCGGATTCTCCTGGGGTTCAATGCGAGAAATTCATATGCCCCCAAATTCCCCCAGCTATGGGCCATCACAATCTACACTTAATCAAAGTCTAGTCCCTTATCGAGACCCAGCTCCGGCATTCAGTCGCGATATTCTCATAACCAGAGATTTTAGCGGAACGCCTCTTCAAACCGAACCGCACCTTGCTGTTCACCCAAAAGACCCAGAGCATCTCTTACTTGGTACTGTGGATTACAATTTCCCGAATGTTTCCTCCTATTTAAGTATCGATGGGGGGGAAACCTGGGAAGGACCCTCACAACCCCAATTTCTAAGAGATGACTTAGGGGCAGGAGGCGATCCCGTCGTAGGCTTTGATAGATCCGGGAATGCTTACATTGCCTTTATTTCTATAGGGGTAGAGGAATTTACTATTGGCCCAGCGGTAGATTTTGCAGCTGTTTCAAGCATAGCCGTAGCTCAATCAAGCGATGGCGGGAGAACCTGGGGGGAAGCTGTTTCGTCCTCTAGAAGCGGCCTAACACGGAATCTCTATACCGATTTTCAAGGAAAAGTCCGCGGCGAAATCATTTTGTCCTTTTTAGATAAACCATGGATGGCTATTGGACCAAATCCCACAAACCTCAAAGAAGACGTGATTTACATCACTTACACTGAATTTTCCCTCCGATATGGAATTTTTCATATTGACGAGGCTCCGTTCTTCGGAGTTCCGATTCAGGAGACTACAATAAAATTAGTGAAATCTTCCGATGGAGGAACTACTTGGAGTGAACCAGTCTCTGTTAGCCCTACTGTCCGAAGGATATATGGGGAAGGTTCAGGAACGGATTCTTCTTCCACCTCCGAGCTTTCAGAAACCGTCGATGAGGACGGGGAATCTTCCAATACGGTTCAAGGAAGGAAACGTACTGTCCAAGGAGCCCAACCAGCTGTTGGCCCAGCGGGAGAATTATTTGTAACGTGGCTGGATGGGACGGACGATGAAACCTTTGAAGGATTGGCTGAAATCTATGTTTCCAGGTCTAACGACGCCGGGGCTACCTTTTCCATCCCTACTAAGGCTGCTGTCTTCAATGAGCCAGGATTTACTCCCCGATCTACTTTCTTCAGATATTGGGCTTCAGCTTTCCCTCAAATGGTAGTAGGAGAAAATAGTGAGGTCTATATAGCATACACTGGGATTCCTTCCGATAAACCATCAGATGACGGAGATATATTTCTCGTTAAATCCTCGGACAACGGCTCTACCTGGGATCGCCCGGTACGACTGAACGACGACACGACAAATTCCCTCCAATTTTTTCCTTCGATTACCCTCGATCCTTCTGGGAATATCCATGCAATGTGGGGAGACACCCGAAATGATAACGCTAATAACAAATACCATATTTATTACACCGTCTCTAATGATGGGGGAAAAACATGGGGTTTTTTTGACGAAACTACTAATTTCCGGACGGTTAATGCTCGCGTAACTGATTTCCATTCCAACCCCAGTAAAGGATTCCCCGGCGGTAGATTCATTGGGGATTATTTCTCAATCAAAGCAACAAATAATGATGTTTATATGGTATGGGCGGATACTCGACTTGGAGAATTTGGACCCGTGAATCAGAAAATTGGTTTTACCAGAAGAACGCCTATTCAATCACCAGAGATCTTCATAACTCCACCGACGGGACCGGGAGGCCAATCGATTACATTACAAGGCTTTAATTTTCAACCAGAAATCGATGTTTTTATCCGCGTGGGTGGAGTGATTGTGGCAACGGAACGGACGAATACTGAGGGCCGTGTAACCACACAGGTCTTTGTTCCTATTTCCGGGGAAGGAGCCCACTCAATTGAAATTTATGACGATTCCGGGAATTTTGGCACGGCTTCATTTTTTATGGAATTCGGATTCGATAACCTCGAAGATGGCCAAAACAGATTGGAAAGACAATTCAAAGAAATGGATGACCGTCTGGAAGTTTTGGGGCAGGCCATTCTAGGAAACAAAACCGAGACTCCCAGTAACGATCCAACTCAATCAACTACCAATCGACAAAGTACTGGAAAGATAGTTAGTATCTCCCTTTTTGCAATTGGATTTATCGTTGTTGGTATTGTTAGCGGGGCTTTTGGATTATGGTGGGGACGAAGAAGGACCTCACGTACGGATTCCCAAAACCCTTGGTAATTAATGTAGTAAAACTGTAGTCAAACTTCTCAGTTTACAATTTGTTTATTGTTATAAAAATGAGGAGCTCATCAAATGTGCAGGAAATTCATCCTCATAACCCTAATAATGCTAACTTTGGGAACAATTGATAGACCAATGATTGGGATGGCTGATGAGCCTGGCATCATAACCGGACCTCCTTCAGACAAAATACTTTTTCAATCATTTCATGTAGACCGAGCTCCCATTGAAATCCAACAACACAATATGGATTTGTACCTTTATGGGATTAGGCCTGATGCCTCAGAAGCACTCAAAGACGACGAAACAGTGGTTATCTATAAAGCTCCAGCATCCTCAATTTCGTTAATTTTGAACCCAGCACCTGCTTCCCAAGGTGAGCTAAACCCATTTTCAATAAAAAAAGTGCGACAAGCTCTTCAATTTTTGATTGACCGTGAGTTCGTGGCCGGCAATATTTACAGGGGACAGGCATTACCAATGATTACTCACATTAGTCCGTTAGATTTTGACTACCTAACCCTTTACCAGGAACTCCTTGAGAATCCTATTCAATACAACCCGGAACTTGGAAACAGGATGATTAAGGAGGCCATGCTAGAAAATGGAGCTCAATTAACGGATGGGATTTGGCATTATAAAAATCATCCAATCAAGATTAAATTTGTCATCCGGGTCGAAGATGAAAGGAGAGATGTCGGAGATTTGCTTCGGAATTCTCTACAAAAAGCTGGGTTCGACGTAGCCCCCATATACCAGAATTTTGCTCCAGCAATCCAGACTGTGTACTCTTCAAACCCAAGTTCTCTTGAGTGGCATATCTACACAGAAGGATGGAGTAGATCCTCCCCAGATCGGTATGATTTTTCAAATATAAACCAAATGACTGCTCCCTGGATGGGGAACATGCCTGGCTGGAAAGCTTCTGGGTTTTGGCAGTATGAAAATGCCGAATTGGATAATTTGGGTAAAAATCTTTTCACGGGTCAATTCTCCACAAAAGACGAAAGAGACCAGTTCTATAAAGAAGCTACCCTGATAGCATTAGATGAATCTGTGCGGATTTGGATTAGTACCGTCCTAAACAGTTTCCCGGCTTCAGGAAAGTTGAATGACCTGACAGAGGATCTCGTCGCAGGCCCTCGATCTCCGTGGAGTTTACGAGAAGCCTATATCCCTGGCTCAAATCAACTGACGGTTGGGAATTTATGGGTGTGGACTGAGCGAACTACTTGGAATCCATTAGGAGGATTCTCTGACGTCTATAGTCAGGATATATGGAGGAATATAAACGACCCTCCTATCTGGAATCATCCATTTTCAGGAATTCCAATCCCCTTCAGAAGTAATTTCTCTGTGGAAACAAAGGGAGGGGAACATAAGATTGAAGTTCCTTCTTCAGCTGTCAGATTAGATCCTCTTACTGACACATGGGTTCCTGTCTCTAATGGAACTAAAGCTACTAGCAAGGTAACTTTTGATTATTCAAAATTCTTTCAATCCAAATGGCATCATGGAGTTCAAATATCCATGGCAGATGTTGTTTACTCCATATTCCAAAACTTTGATATTGCTTTCGACCCTGAAAAAGCAAAAATTGAAACATCAATTGCCATGACCTCCAAACCATTCCTTGATACCTTTAAAGGATTTAGGGTATTAGATGAAAATCGCCTAGAGGTTTATGTCGATTACTGGCATTTTGAAGAAAGTTATATTGCCTCATACGCAAACCCAACATCACTTTCCACTCCATGGGAGATCCTCTACGCGATGGACAGGGTAGTTTTCCAAGATCGGCAGGGGGCATACAGCGATACAGCTGCGAGCCGATTTAACGTACCATGGTTGAGTCTGGTAATGGGCCGTGATGCCCGGTTAATCAAAAACCAATTAACGAAACTAAACGAGCAAAATACCAATCTATCTAATATTTTCTCTATTAACGGATTTAACCTGTCTAATAATAAGTCCCAGAAGGAAAGGATTAATGCCGGGTTAAATTGGTGGGACAAATTTGGAATTCTTGTAATTGGGAATGGGCCATATCAACTTACAAGATTCGATCCCCCAGCTCAATTTGCCGAACTGGAAGCGTTCCGAGATCCAAGTTATCCTTTTTCTCCGGGCAAATGGCAGTTTGGGGCCCCTGAACGGCCGGAAATATGGAATGTTGATTCCAATTCCTTGAGAAAAGGAGAACCATTCGAGCTTTCATTCGATTTTACGGGTCCAGGGAACCTCCAATCAAATTATTTTCTAACTGATCCAAGTTCCGGAGAAACCGTCACAATAGGAAGTGCCATGCAAAACAATTCAGGAGGGTTTGAATTAACCATCGATAAATCCATAACTGAAAACCTTTCTTCTAGCATGTATCATCTTCATCTTGTTGGATTCAGCGACCAAATATCTTTACTAAGTGAATATCGCGTCGATCTTCCGACGGACGAAGAATCGGCCCTTCGATCCAATTACGAATCCACCAATGTTGACCTTTCTCCCGAATCACCCTCAGGTTGCGGAAAGAATGCGTCGAATGATTTAGGAGTTATGATTGGTGGCCTAGCGCTCTTTAAATTAGCCACCATCCGGAAGAAAGGCCAACAGGATGTGGATGACCAATCTTCGTAAGCTCTTCTTTTCACTTCCAAGAATTGTGAGATGATATTTCACATCGGGAACCTACTAAACTCCTCATTCAATGTAAAAATAGAAGTAAATTTGGATTAAGGAAATGATGAATTCGTATAAATTGGGACGGGTTCTAATTTTTAGAGCATTATCCCTCATCTCCGTTCTTTGTTCAGTTCTCCTCCTCCTTGTAATTACCCTTGGTGCAAGCGGATATTCAGACAAAATTCTTACTTCGAATGTTGATGAAGAATTGAGAGGATTGAGAGGAGGGCTCGCCCAAACCATCCGGGATCCTAATGAATTAGAGAAAGTGTTAACCTCACGCCGGCACGAATTACACGTCCTGTATGGGCTTAATGACCCATGGTATCAACGAATACCTGATACTTTAATTGACGTCGTTACCCTAGATTTAGGACAAGCACATACCCTAAGGAGCTATGAGGGCAGCAGTAACATTTCAGACATCGTATTAGAGAGACTGCCCCGAACATTACTTTTGGTAACTACAGCCTTTTTCCTCACCGCCCTGCTTGGTTTATGGATCGGTATTAATATAGCTACGAAAGCCGGTTCATCTACCGACAGGTTGGTAGCAACATTTTCAGCTATTTCCTTTGCTTTACCCACGTGGTGGGTAGGCATTATCCTAATCCTCTTTTTATCAATAAAATTTCAAATTTTCCCTTCAGGGGGAATGTACAGCATTCCTCCTCCGGAAGCTGGATTAGAAAGGTTTTTAGACCTCCTAAGCCATTCGATTTTACCTGTATTTACCTTAGTACTGGTCAGTGTTGGACCCTACATTTACTCGGTAAGAACCATGACCTTGAACATCGCACAAGAGGATTTTATTTCCGTGGCCAAAGCGAAAGGTCTACCAAACAGCCTGATTATGAGGCGACATATTCTTAGGGCGGCGGCTCCCCCCATAGTTACTAGCTTGACACTCAGCCTTATCGGTTCCTTAGGGGGCTCTATCTTGGTAGAAACCGTATTTAATTGGCAAGGAATGGGACGATTATATTTCGACGCAGTAACTGGAAAACCCGATGAAGGGATTATCATTGCTCTTACTTTCATATTCACTTTATTGTATGTTGCTGCCCGATTTTTCCTTGAGGTGATTTACCTAATTTTAGATCCCCGAGTGAGGTATTCATCCTAATGGATTTTAAGGAAGTTGGTCGTCTCCTGATTCGGACAAAGACTGGGAAAATTGGAGTCATCTTCTTTTTATCTTTGATAACAATTTCAATTTATGTCGGGTTTTCTTACCCAGGTAATTTTGGGAGAGATGTATGGGGGAATCCAGAATATTGGGCTGATAATCCAAAATCAGTTCCCCCTTCATGGAGTAATCTTATCTCTTCCGAAAGTTTGGTGAAACATACCGTTTTAGTGACCTCAAAACCTAATGAACTCAAGGAATCCGAATTTGAACGGATTGAAACTTTTCGATTACCAGTAAATCTTTTTGAAAAAGATTTTCCATCGTTTCTTTCACTCTCTTTTTCTGACATCGAATTCAGCAAAACTCCGCCAATAATCTCTGTTTTCCTGAGACGACCAGATGGTAGTTCCCCGCTACTGTTCCGACATATACCCTTAGGACCTAGGGACGATGAAGTCAATCCTGTATTGCGTTATAACATTTCACCGATGCGAGTTGTTTTGAACAACGATCCCAATGTAATCATTAATCTAACTAAATTGCATAATCAACTAAATGGCTTAGAACTTTCATCTAGAGATATTGGTTCTGATGGTATTTACGCTACCTTTGGAAACATCGATAAGGATCACTCAAAAGGATTCGCTCTACTTGATGGCCCTTATGAATTCATTATTGAAGTACTTCACAAAGACAAACTGGGTACTCTTGGCCCAATCAAATTGGTGGTTGGGGGTTCCGTTTATGGTGTTATGG
Organism: uncultured Dehalococcoidia bacterium; assembly: GCA_964612825.1. Lineage (GTDB taxonomy): Bacteria > Chloroflexota > Dehalococcoidia > Lucifugimonadales > UBA1127 > CAZTCW01. The sequence continues at coordinate 56,475 of CAZTCW010000012.1, forward strand.
GAACAGATTCTCTAGGACGAGACCTTGGAGTGGGGTTGCTGTTCGGATTTCCAGTGGCATTAATTATCGGAATTTTAGCTTCAACTCTTACCACTGGAATAGGCACTTTCCTTGGAATTTTAAGTGGATATCAGGGAGGTTGGGTCGACACTTGTATCCAGCGACTTTCCGATGTAGTAGCCAATATTCCCGTTCTCCCTATCTTAATCTTCTTAGTCTTTATGTTCGGGTCCAATTTATTCTTGATAATCCTCATCCTCGTAGCCTTTAGTTGGCCAGGTTTGGCAATTCTTATACGATCCATGGTATTACAAATCCGAACGGGCCAAATCATTGAAGCAAGTCAAGTATTGGGTGCCTCAAATAGATGGATAATGCTGAGACACATTTTTCCGCAAACGGCTCCGTTTGTATTCGCCCAAATGATCTTTTTTACCCCCGCTGCTATTCTCGCGGAAGCGGGGCTGAGCTTTCTAGGACTCGGAGATCCGTCAATTCCGACATGGGGGCAGATACTCGAGCAGGGTTTTCGAACCGGAGCTGTTTATCAAGGATATTGGTGGTGGATATTACCTCCAGGTCTCCTCATAATGGTCACGGCTTTGACCTTCGCCTTGTTAGCCTTGGCACTTGAACCAGTTATTAATCCGAAACTTCGAGATTCACAATGACTTCGATTTTAGATGTAAAAGACCTAGATCTTTTTTATTCCTCCAAACCAGGAACGGTACGAGCGGTTGATAATCTTTCCTTTAACCTTGAACAAGGAAAATCTTTAGGAATCGTTGGGGAATCGGGAAGTGGGAAAAGTAGTTTGGGATTAGCTTTACTCAGACTCTTGCCTAAAAACACTGAACGCTATTCCGGAAGTATTTTAATTAACGGCCACGAAACCATGGATTTACCGGAGGAAGAATTCCGCAAAATGTATCGCTGGAATCAGATCTCAATGGTCTTTCAAGGTGCAATGAATTCGCTAAATCCAGTCCTTTCCGTACAAACACAATTAGCGGAACCGTTACAACTAACTAGAAAATATTCAACATCTACCATCAACGAAATGGTACGGGATTCATTAAGGCTCGTAGGATTAGATCCAAAAACCTGTCATCTTTACCCGCATCAGTTGAGTGGCGGAATGCGTCAGCGCGTAGTAATCGCGATGGCTCTAATTCTCCGGCCCAAAATCGTCATACTTGATGAGCCAACCTCAGCACTAGACGTAAGTTTGCAGGCTCAAATCACAAATCTTCTGAAGAAATTAGCAGATGAATTTAATCTATCTTATGTATTTATCACCCATGATATAGGACTCGCAAGCGATGTATGTGATGACATAGGTGTCATCTATGCTGGCCAACTTGTAGAAGTTGGGAGGATGGAACAAATCTTAACCGATCCAAAACATCCGTATAGTAAAATGTTGTTAGATAGCCTTCCTAGGCTTCACTCCAAAACATTCCCGAAATTTATCCCTGGGGAGTCCCCAAGCCTGGTTAATCCTACTTTAGGTTGCAGATTCATGCCTCGTTGTCCTTCGGCTTTCGAATCGTGTATGGAATCGCCGCGTTTATCCCTTACCACAGCGCACAATCTTACCAGGTGTTGGCTCCACCGCATAGCAGAATAACTCGCTCAATTCTCCGAGCGAGTATCTGGTAATTCAACCTTTTCCCTTATCCAAGGAACGATAAATAAAAGTCCCGCGGAAGAGCATGATAATAAGATTAAACCTGGGTTCAAAGACTCTGTCGCATCTCGTAATAACCCCAAAATAAGAGGCCCTGCCACTCCTCCAATCTCGGCGGCGGCAAAGAATAAGCCCCCCGCCTGACCCATAGCGGCGGGTCCGATTCCAGGAGTTTCCATAAGGATAAGGGTCGAAATCGGCATTAGTGGACTTCGAACGAGCCCTGAGATGATGATTATTGTGGTTAGAAATACCTCGGTTGATTTTGCTAGCCCGTAAGTAGTTAAAGCAGAAAGAGCTATCAGTAGGCTTAAAATTATTCGCCTTCGGCCAAAAATAGCAATCCTTGGAATAATCAATAATCCGACGGCACCAATTGCGGTTCCCATGGCCGCTAATGAACCAGCTTCAGAAAGCGATTTTCCCTTCTCTCCCAATACAGAGGGCAACCAATTGTTTAGTCCATGGTTAAGGAAAAATGAAAAGATAGCAACAATCAGCATGATTTGCATATTCCTTAATGAAAGGATTTTTGTTAATAGCGCTATAGAGGAAATAGACTGGGCCGCGTTTCTGGGTTTTCTTTCAAAGGGATTAGGTTCTCTGGCCAACATAATCCAGCAAATTAAAACAATAAACACGAAGATTCCAAAAATCAGCGAAGTCCCTCGCCAACTCCCAGTCAATTGAATAACCCAAGTGGGAGAAACCGCCAGACTAACCGCAAGGCCAATAATTGGAGCCGTTGTATACAACCCTGCTGCCAGACCTCGCTCAGATCCTCTAAACCAAAGTGCTACTACTTTTGGGGCCCCTATGGATATTATGGGTCCCCCAAAACCAAATAAGGCTACCGCCAGAAAAAGCGTGAAAAAGTTAACTGCGATTCCTCTCAAAACTAACGACAACCAAATTACAAGGATCCCCACAGTAATTGCTCTCGTTACCCCGATTCGATCAACTAATGTACCCAAAGGGATAGCTGTAAAAATATAAATCAACTGCCAAGTGCCTAAAACTAATCCCATCTGGGAGTAACTCATGTTAAGGTCAGCAATCATAGGATCTACTAAGGGCGCTATAGTTCCAGATATAACCCCAAAGGAGGCATAAGCAAGCCAAAGTAGCCCCAGCATTAGCCAGCGGACATTACCCTTATTTTGGATACTCAATTGGACGTCTCAAAGAGGATAACTGCGAATGGAATGAAATATAAAAATAAAACTCTGGACGACACAGATGGTTTTGAATAAATCAAACGGTGATCAGGCTCTCTAGATGGTATGATTCCAATTTTTTCCTTCCGTTCAGTCCGGACAATTCGAGAAGTAATCCAATGCCTGAAATTTTAGCTCCGGCCTGTTCGATAAGCCGAACACTTGCCTCCAAGGTTCCGCCCGTAGCAAGGACGTCATCAACCACCAGTACATTTTCACCCGGGACTATCCCATCCTTATGCATTTCGATACGACTTGTTCCATATTCCAGATCATATTCAATGTTTATAGTTTCCCAAGGTAATTTCCCGCTTTTTCTGATAGGAATGAATCCTTTACCTAAATGGAAAGCTAATGGCGCCCCTATAAGATACCCTCGTGCCTCTATCCCAACCACTGAATCAATGGGAAATTCGGAAAATTTTAATGCGAGGGCCTGGACGGCTTTGGAAAAAATTGGACCATTTTTCAAAAGCGGAGTGATATCTTTGAAAAGAATGCCAGGTTTTGGGAAGTCTGGGACATCTCGGATATATCGTTCGAATTCCATTCGCCACCTTCGATTTGTCTTATGAGAAGTAATATGGATTTCATTACCTTCCCTAGACGGAATGTTATGCCCATTATACCTCGGCAAAACCGAATTTACCCCCCAGAATATAGATGACATGATACTAATTGGTTTTGACCCTGGGGAATCAAATTTGGGGAAATTACGTCGCATTGACCCCAGATCACCTCGGGACACCTCGGATGAAAGGAACATCCACTAGGGGCTGTATTAGGATTTGGTGATTCCCCTTGTATCCCGCCTCGATATTTGGATTTATTTGAAGGGTTTGGTTCTGGAACTGACTCAATAAGGGCTTTTGTATAGGGGTGAAGCGGAGTATCAATAATTTCGGAAGGGGTACCCATTTCAACGAATTTCCCTAGATACATTACCACCACTCGATCGGCAAAATGCCTGACGGTAGCAATATCATGAGTAACATAAAGGCAAGAAAATCCATGGACATCCCTGATCTTAAGTAGTAATTCAAGAATTTCAGCCCTACTTGAGGCATCTATCATAGATACTGGCTCATCAGCAAATAAGTAGCTAGGACGAAGAATCAGCGCTCTGGCTATCGCAAGACGTTGTCTTTGACCTCCAGATAACATATGCGGGAATTTCGAAAGATAATCAACGACGGGTACGAGCCTGACGGATTCAAGGGCGGCAGTTATTAATTTCTCTTTGTCCAAATCGATGTGGTGGATTTTTAATGGCTCCTCGAGTATGTCTCTCACAGTCATAAACGGGTCGATGCTGGAGTAAGGATCTTGAAAAATCATTTGTGCTTGATTTCGGAACCAAATCAATTCAGATTCTTTTAAATGAGTAATATCTATTCCATTAAATGTTATCTTGCCCTTTGAAATTGGGATTAATTTTAACGTAGCTCTTCCTAGAGTAGTTTTCCCGCATCCGGACTCTCCGACCAAAGCGACAATTTCACCCTTAGAGATATTCAGGCTGATTTTATTTACCACTTTAGTAAATTGTGTTTTCAAAAACTTTGTCCGCCCAGAAAATTCGACGGTTAGGTCATCAAGTCCTATCAGTTCTTTCGCCTCCATCATCGTGCCTTTCGTTAAAATTAGTTATGTCAACACAATTCCACGCTTATCCAAGGATTTATTGTTTGCATCTCCGAGCAACCCATTCATATCAAATTAATACGAATATGAATTACAATGATACAATATCGGTAAGAATTAGTTGCAGTAATTCCCTTAAAGAATCTAACAAACGAATTCTTCCAAAAGGAGAATAAAGATGAATCGGATTCTCATAACCCTCGGGTTATCTGGGCTCTTAATTTTCATCTTTGGTTTTGGAACAGGTTATTTATATCTTAACAGCCAACTCAACGCACTAGAAACAATAGTCAATACAATGGAAGACGAAATTTTTACTACCCACTCCCGATTGCAAAAACAAGATAATTTAGTAGAAGACTTACGGGAAGGTTTTGGAAAAGAGAAGTTCGATCATTCAGAGACACAAATGGAATTAACGATTGCCAACAATATCATTAATTCCCTGAATGATCAGAGTTCACTTCTTCTAGAAGTTCAAGAAAGTCTCTTATTAAATCAAGAAGCACTTTCCCTCTCTCAAGCCAATGTAAATCAACTTAATTCCGAACTAGAAGATTTAACTGAAATTGATACGGGACTTAAGGCTGTAGCAGCATTGCATGGCGAAGTTTTAAGGATGAAGATAGAAATTGAACCTCTTTTAGGGGAAGGTGATCTTCTTGCGACTCGAGGGATAGACGCCTTTAATCAAGGGAATCATGGGAATAGTGCAATTTACTTTGATGAAGCGAGTCAAACTTACTTAACTGCCACAAATCGTTTAACTGAAATCGCCAAAGGAAATACGGGTTTGGTTGAGGCAGTTGCCCCTATAGCAGGTATACCAACCATTTCCCACATTCCTGCTATTTTCGCTAAATCGCAAAATAATGCCTTTTCGGATGTCCAGTTAAGCACAGCTAAGTCATTGGAATACAAAGCCGCATCAACTCTAGCCGAGGTGTTGGCGGAATGGAATCTTTTAATTCGACCACCAAGTGACACGCATTACGAAAATTGGGGGGATAAAATCAGAACTGCAGACTCTGACGTTGCTGCAGCATTGGAAGCATTAGAGGTGGCGCTAGAACTAACCCCAGACCGGTGGCAGGAAATTAAAGTCAGAGAGCTTGAAACCTTGGATTGGCGCACCTTATCAAATCAGATAAAAGTAGTAGTTCTAGGCGAGTAACTCATTTTTCAGAACCGCGAGTCAAATCGGTGAATTTGAGCCATTGAATAATTCGGCGGCACTCCCATAAACGATGTCCACACCCAGATATTTCGAAAGGCTTTGGATAACCCTTTGTGTAAGTAAATCATAGTCCACCTCCTTTCCCAGTTCTTCAGCTAAAGAGGTGACACCTCGGTCTTTTATCCCGCATGGAACTATTTGTCCAAATAGCCTTAAGTCGGGATTAACATTTAATGCGAATCCATGGGTGCTAATACCCTGACTGAAACGTAAACCTATCGCTGCAATTTTTTTCTCATCAATAAGCTCATCCCTTTTTGTGTTTTGGGAAGAAATCCAAACCCCTATCCGTTCGCAAACTTGAAAAGAATCCAATTGATACTGGCCCAAAACATCGATAATTGTGGATTCTAACAATCCGACAAACTTAGATGGGCCTCCAAGTTTACGGATATCAATTATAGGATAAACGATCATTTGTCCTGGCCCGTGGTAGGTGACTTCCCCTCCGCGGTCTGTTTCTATAAGATCGATATCTAAATTTTTCAACTCCTGGTCAGAAAGAAAAATGTCAGCCCGGCTCCCACGACGACCAATGGTATAAACACTCGGATGTTGAAGTAAAAGTATCGTGTTTGAGCGGGAATTTTTCTTTATCTGGTCAGCGATATCATTTTGAATTTCCCATGCCAAACGATATCCAACTGTTCCTAGAAAATATGCCGTACATGTATCCAGAGCCATAATTCATTATAATATCAAAAACCTCGCCGTTTCCATGTATCAAAATTAATTTGGCCTTTTATTGAGATACAGAGGAGCCCGAAAGGAGGATTCCGTGGGTGGTCAAAAATTTTGGCTAATAAAGTCTGAACCAAACTCATATTCTTTCCGCGATCTTCTGGATGAAACAGATCAGACAGCCGAATGGGATGGCGTTCGAAATTATCAAGCAAGGAATTTTATGCGGGATGACATGAAGATTGGGGACGGAATTCTCTTCTACCATAGCAGTTCAGATCCCTTAGCTATAATGGGATTAGCAAAAGTCGTAAGAGAAGGGTATCCAGATTTCACGGCATTAGACTTGAACTCAATACATTATGATGCTAAAAGCACAGAGGATAATCCTATTTGGTATATGGTGGACATTAAAGCTGAAAAGGAATTCGAAGAACCCATTACAAGGGATGAATTGAAAAATACTACAGGATTAGAAGATATGATGCTCTTACAGCGAGGTTCTCGCCTATCAATTCAACCAGTAAGCCTATTACAATGGCAAATAATTACGAATATTGCAGCGAACAAAGGAAGTGGGAAATGAAAATAGGAGCTCATGTTTCAGCAGCAGGAGGGGTCGATAAATCGATCGATAGAGCACAAGAAATTGGAGCGGAATGCGTCCAGATTTTTGCTTCAGGCCCCCAAAGCTGGGCATTCCGACCTGCATCAGAAGAGCACGTGTTAGCATTTAAGGAGAAAGCTACAAAGTACGATATAGGACCAAATTTTCTCCATGGCATCTACCTGGTGAATTTAGGTAGCCCTCAAACAGAAAATCTGAATCGATCCCGGGCTGCCCTTGTTAACTATTTGAATGTAGCCTCCCAAATCGGCGCTGAAGGTGTAATTTTCCATTCTGGGAGCCATAAGGGTGCTGGATTCGATGCTGTCGTCCATCAAACAGTGGCCCGGCTTGCTGAGGTTTTAGAAAATTCTCCGGAGAATACTCAGCTCATTATTGAAAATTGTGCTGGAATGGGGAATCAAATCGGAGCGACCTTCCAAGAAATTGGTCAGATCATAAAGGCATTAGCAAGCCCGAGGGTTAAGGTTTGCCTTGATACTCAGCATAGTTATGCAGCTGGATATGATGTTTCGAGCGAAAAAGGATTACAGCAAACAATGGAAGAATTTGATAGGGAAATCGGGTTTGAAAACCTTGTTGCTGTCCATGCAAATGATTCCAAGATCCCTTTCGGGGGTGGAGTAGACCGGCATGAAAATATTGGCGAAGGGAACATTGGTATTGAGGGGTTTGAAATTATTATGGCCCACCCTGCTTTTCAGAATATTCCTTTCCTTTTGGAAGTTCCAGGGAACGAAAAAAGTGGACCAGACAAACAAAATATCGACCGCCTCAAACAGATACGTGAAAAGAGATCAAAGTAATTAAATGCTGAAACAACGCCTTCTACCCACAGGCTGATCTGGGTTTGTTGAAGCTAAAGGGATTTGGCTATCCGATACCGAATTAGTTCTGTTGCTTTAGGCCAATGGTTGCGGTGATACAAGGTTCATTTCCAATAGCAACGGTGGTATGCCCCTTACCGGTAATATCTTCTACTAATCGAGCATCACCAGGTCCAAAGACCTTTTTAGAGCCGTCTTCAAACCCAATTTCCAGCTGGCCTGAAAGAATAATTACAAATTGACGTTGGGGGGCTGGATGCCAATCCTGTAATACGCCAACCGGTCGGGTCCCAAACCGGATCTGAGTAACATCAAGACCGGAAGTCCAATCAGGAGTATTTTCAAGATTAATTTCCTCCCATCGAGCTATGTTCTCAGAATCCGTAAACATTCGGTAAGTACCCATCTCTCCTCCTAAGAATTTTTGTGCTCATATGAATTATTTACATCTACTATATTTTCTCAAATCCAGTTTTGGGCTCCGAGGATTAATCGGACCATCTTAGAACGACGAACCCATACACTGTAGCCTGGTCCTCACAAAAATAATCCTGCCTAGGAATGGTTCCATTGAAATATAGATTTCGAGTTCTTCACTGAGAGAATTCGCGCCTCTGCAATCCGAGCCGCCGCTCGATTAGTGGAAATATTTTCTGTTGAGGCCGTGGTGATGACATTAGTCACAGAATCAAATATTTTTTCCACCCGTTGGAAAGCATTAATTTCGGAATACTGACCTTGAAACTCGAAGGATAAATTAATTACCCCTCCAGCGTTGATGACATAATCAGGGGCGTAGAGGATTCCCCTTTCTTCCAATAACTCTCCGTCAGAATCATCCAGCAATTGATTGTTCGCACATCCCGCGACCACTTTACACTGGAGTCGGGAAATCGATGCAGGATTCAATGTCCCACCTAAAGCACATGGTGAAAAAATTTCGCATGGAATATCGTATATGGCCTCAGGGTTTTCTACGATAGAACACCCCAGGATTTCGGCGCGACTAAGAGCATCCTTATTAACGTCCGTTACGTATAATTTCGCTTTTTCTTCGACAAGATATTCGGCTAAGTAATTCGCGACCTTACCAAACCCTTGAAAGGCAATACGCATACCTTCTAAAGATTGCGTTCCAAATGATTTTTGGACACAAGCTTTCATTCCTTTCCATATTCCGAAGCCCGTAGCTTTCGATGGGTCTCCGGACCCCCCCAAAGAAGTTGGCAAGCCAACAACGTAGCGGGTGGTCTGTCTGATGGAAACCATATCTTCCTGAGAAGATCCTACGTCTTCGGTAGTGATATATCGTCCGCTTAGTGAATCGATATACCGTCCGAACGACCGAAGCATCCCTTCATTTTTCCTAGTCGAATTTGCCCAAATTAATGCCTTTCCTCCTCCAAAGTTTAACCCCGCGGCTGCATTCTTGTAAGTCATAGCTTTAGCGAGGCGAAGAACGTCCTCCAAAGCATCTTTTTCGGTTTTATGAGGCCAAATCCGACAACCTCCTAACGCTGGCCCTAACGAGGTATCATGGATTGCCACCAAGGCACTTAATCCACTGCTCGGGTCAGCACAGAAAAGAAGTTGTTCGTACTCGTCTTGAATAATTTTCTGAAAAATCCCCATTGTATTCTTGTCTCCCAAGGTATTAAATCAGGACTCGGTCGTCGCCGACCCTTCGGGTAATTTTCTGGCTATCGAGATGTTCTAAAAATGGCAAGGCGTATTTTCTAGAGGTGTTAACCATGTCTCGGAGGTCTCCTACACTAATTTTACCTTTTTCCTGGATAAAGTTCTCAATTTTCTGAACAACTTCTTTATAGGGAACGGGGGCATAATGTATCTCCTCAGAAATTTTTACAACACGCCTTTGAGACACGAGAAGGCTCAGAACTTCCTGATCGATCTTCATGTCCGTAGGGGGAGAATACGGTTGTTTTTGAAGGGCTTCGATATATTTCCCAGCCTGTTGTTCTTGGATTTCAGAAAGAGTCGGTTGATGTGAAACTATTCGGATAGTACTAGCTTCCTCAATGGTGAGTTTCATTTTCTCCATTATCGATAAAACTTCTTGATATTGGTTTGCAGGTAAATTTAACCTTCTTCTCAATTCTTCCTTGGGCATCCCCAGCCTGAGAGGGTAGGCTGCGTGGAATTGTGTAAGATTTGTTGTCGTTTTATCGGACACGTTCCTAATATAATCAGCGGAAGCAAGGTACGTCCCGGATCCAATTTCCTTTGTGCCTAAAACGCTAATTAGCCCCTCTTCAACAAGCCCAGATATTTCTGTAATTCCATCTTCCTTTGACAAATTAGCTTCATTAATTAAAGAGGAAAATTCCGTTGGCTTGGTAGCGTCGAGACTTTCTAGCAAAGTTTCTCTTGGGGAACCAAGAACCAAGGTATTTAATCGGTTAAGAACTGCTTCCTGAAAACGCCGATGACGCCTTGGGAATGGATCAACAATGCGACCACCTCCCAAAGTCCATTCAGCAGACCTTAGGATAAATGAATCTCCTTTTACCACGGGAACGCTTTCCTTTAGCTGGATTTGAACCCAACCTTCCTCTCCCGCATTTAATTTCTCAGAATCTAAAAGTCTTACGCGGCCAAAGATTTCATTGGTCCCAGAATGATAGGTGATCCCGGCGTTGTGGCGTACAGGCTGTGGAGTCCAGGAAGAGACTTTAAGATACCCATCCATCATACTTGATGTTTGTAGCCATCCAGGTGTTGTCAGAATTTGACCCCGAGAGACATTTTCTTTATTCACCCCAGAAAAATTAACTGCTACTCTTGTCCCTGGCGCTACGGTTTCCATTTTTGTCCGATGGGATTGTAAACCTCTTACTCTTCCCTTTAACCCGGCAGGAACCAATTCAATTTCTTGACCGAGTGACAAGGTACCATCTAAAAGTGTTCCAGTGACCACCGTCCCAAATCCGGTCATTGAAAATACTCTGTCAATCGGTAACCGAGGCCTCCCGAGGTCCTTCCGAGGAGGGGTGACTTCAAGAAGTTGGTCGATTTGACTCGTTAATTCCGTTAAACCTTGACCGGTCATGGCAGAAACAGTCACTAAAGGAGCATTCTCTAGAACCGTACCCTTGACCACCTCTCTCACATCTTCACTTACTAATTCAATCCAATCCTCGTCAACCATGTCTGCTTTGGTCAAGGCGATGAGGCCATTTTTTACTGAAAGAAGATCTAGGATCGATAAATGTTCCCGAGTTTGAGGCATGACAGACTCATCTGCAGCAATAACCAGAATCGCCAAGTCTATCCCACCAACGCCGGCTAACATATTTTTAATGAATCGTTCATGACCCGGAACGTCTACCACGCTAACTTGTCTCCCACTCGGAAGACTTAGCCATGCGAAACCTAAATCAATGGTCATTTCCCTTTCACGTTCCTCCCGAAGACGATCAGGATCCATTCCAGTAAGGGCTTTAACCAAAGTTGACTTGCCATGGTCCACGTGCCCAGCAGTTCCAATTACGTACAAATCCCACCTCTTTGCAGATAATCCCAGATAGAATAACAGGTGTCATTTCTTGATGGAAGTTAGAAATTTATAGTGAAATCGAAACATTCATCGGGATTCAAAACAAACACTAAGCTAAATCCAGCATTTATTGTCTTCACTTTAGGGGTTATTAAACAACTATAGGTTATAAAATTACCTCTCAAAAAACAGTCATCGGGTCAATATCAATAACCCAGTCAGGATGAGGCTGGAATTGCCTTACTAGGTCCTGAATGGAAATCTGGCATCCGTTGGGAACCCGAATCAACGCTTGCCATCTATTTTTTCCTCGCAACCTAGGTGGGTATCCAGGGGCAGGTCCGATAATATCAATTTCTGTAATCCCAAGTTCCTTCAAAAAGCTTCGGAACTTCCCAACGAAATCTAAAGCAGAATTTCGGGCATGTATGGGGTTAGTATGCTGGTAGGACATTTTGGCTAACTGGCTGAATGGAGGATTCCTGAATGTTTTCCGGTACCCTATTTCCATCTCATAAAAGGGTCCAAATTCCTGACGGGCCGCGGCTTGAATTGCATAATGTTCAGGATGGTAAGTTTGCACTATAGCAAGCCCGGGCTTTTCGCCTCTACCGGCTCTGCCAGCAACTTGATACAATAATTGAAACCCGCGTTCTCCCGCTCTAAAATCCGGGACGAAGAGTCCCAAATCAGCTAACATTGCCCCTACCAAGGTGACTTGAGGCAAATCCAATCCTTTTGCAATCATCTGAGTTCCGACTAAGACTTGGAAATCTCCCCGAGCGAAGCTCTCCAATAATTCCGTATGTTCTCCAGCCCGCGTGGTAGTATCTCTATCCCATAGCAACGCCTTGACTCCGAAGATTTTCTCTACTTCCTCGACGACACGTTGGGTGCCTAATCCTAAATAACGAATGTGTGGGCCTTTACAACTTGGACAATGTGTCTGCGTTTTGGTTGACCGTCCACAGTAATGGCAGACTAGCCTATCCTGAAGGCCATGATAATTTAATGGAGCGTTACAACCCCTACAAACGAGGACATGACCACAATCCCTACACTGGATACTCCAAGAGGAACCACGCCGGTTAAGAAATAAGATGGCTTGTTCTCCCCGAGCCAACGTCTCGACTAGAGATTTTTCCAGGATTCGGCTGAAAATACTTCGCACGCCTGCTTTTAATTCCTCTCGCATGTCAACAATTTTGACAGAGGCAAGTGCTCCGATGCGATGAGGCTCGATTGATCCACTGATAATTCGTGATCTTAGCCTCAGTACCTCATATTCCCCTTTTACTCCTTTATAATAACTTTCGACATCTGGAGTAGCACTCCCAAGGATGAGGACGGATCCCTGAATTTCCATTAACTTTTCGGCTACGCTTCTTACATGATATCGAGGAGATGGGTCTTGCTGCTTGTAGGCCCATTCATGCTCTTCATCTATAATTATCACTCCCAGATCTTTAATTGGGGTAAAAATTGCACTTCTGGATCCCAAAACAATGTCGAAGTCCCCTTTTAGAATCCTCCACCAAGTGTCGTATTGTTGTCCGGCAGTTAATCCGGAATGCCATAATCCTACACGTCCAGGAAATCGGGCGCTAAGACGTTGAATAAGTTGTGGGGTTAAGGAAATTTCCGGGACAAGAAATAAGCCTCGTTGCCCCCTATTAATGGAGAACTCTAGAGCTTGTAAATATACCTCTGTTTTTCCACTTCCAGTAACTCCTTCTAGCAAGAATGCTTTTGGGGTTGGTGCTCCCTCTATTGAAGACTGAATCCTATTAATTGCAACCTCTTGTTCATCAGTCAATTTCAAAGGGTAATCAGGAGGGAAATACGTATCTCGCAAAGGATCTCGAATCTCTGGAGTAATTTGATTCTCTAGCAAACCTCGGGATATCAACCGGGCCACGACGGTACGACCAAACTCCTTCCGTGCGGTAACAATGTCCAATGACCCGCTATTGGCAATTTCTTCCAACAGTGCTTGCGCCTTAGGTGATAATCTTTCGGACGCATTGGAATCATATGAACCCTCTTTGGACAGTGGGTTCAGGGCAAGACTTCCTTTGTACTTCGCTCGTGCTGATGGAGGCTGTAATTTCCATTCCCTTACTAACAACCCTTGTCGAAGTAATTTCCGTAATTCATTTGGATGGCCAAAATTGGCAAGTAGACTTTTTTCTTGAACGATTTTTCTAGAACTAAGGTAAGTAAGGAGTCGAGATTCGGTTGGATTCCTGGACTCATCTTTCTCCGTAGCTTGAGGAGATAATCGGATAAAACTCCGGGATTTGCGTCGAAGTTCTATTGGAAGCATTAGAGATGCAGCCTCGAACAGAGAGCATAATACTCTCCGACTCAACCATGTAGCTAATTCTAATTGTTTAGAATCCAAGACTGGAAGGGGATCAAGCGGGCTTAAAACATCTCGAACACCGAGAATTTCAGTGGAGTCTGCTAAACCAAAAACTATCCCTGTCACTCTTCTAGAGGCCAATGGAACCCAGACAACTTGGCCAGGCAAGATTCTGACGTTACTTGGGATAGCGTACGTGAGAGTTAAGCCCGGTTGAATGGGGGCATCTACTGCGATGTCAGCGAATTTGGGAGCCATAACTTCCTTAGCCTACCCAAAATCATCAAGTTAGGATTTTTTCTCTTCACTGTCGGTTTCCGTTTCAACCGTCTCCACTTCATTTGTGGGTTCTTCGGTAGCTACTTCAACCATCTCCACTTCGTTTGTGGGTTCTTCCATGGTCACTGACTCGTTACTTCCCCTGGGACGTCCTTCTTTAATACGGGCCGCCCTTCCAAATCTGTTTCTTTGATAGTAAAGCCGTGCTCGGCGAACTTTCCCGAACCTAGTAACTACGACTGAATCGATTTGGGGTGAATAGAGTGGGAAGGTACGTTCAACCCCGTAACCTCTTGTCACATTTCTCACTGTGAAGGTTGTAGCCGGGCCGCCACCTCGTCGTCGGATAACAACTCCTTGAAATCCTTGGATACGTTCTCTTGTCCCTTCCCGGATTCGAAAATTTACACGAATTGAATCGCCAGATCGAAAGTCCGGTATGTTTGGGTTTGGCCTTAATGAGATTAAATGATGTGCATCCATAAGTTAACCTTGATAGTGATTTGAATATCCAACTATTCTAAACTATTAGTCGCAAATTGAAAACCAAAAGGTTTTTAGTTAGGGATTTTCTCCAATCGACTAGGAACAACATGGAGTCCTGGGATTTTTAACATTGGATCTAATTCTCCGCTTTGGTCTATTTCGCTCGCTAATCCCCCAAACAGGAAAGTAGCATTAACCACCCCTTTTAATGGAGCTGTCAGGCGTGCGAGCCCTCTAACTCTTTGTAAGGGTGTCACGACTTCTATCGGGTCACCGGCATTTATGCCTAATCCCTTGGCATCTTCAGGATGGATTTCAATTGCTTCTTCTCGACTAATAGCATTCCTCCGTCCACTACGGATAACCTCCACTTCCCGTTGCGGTTGTGCGAGAACTCTACCCGGAGCGTAAAGGAGAGGGAATTCTTTCAAAGACACCTGAGGCCGGGGAAAGACATTGGGTTCAGTCAAAAGAGCTCTCCGCTTGCCAAATCCATCAGCGAATAAATATGAGGATCCAGATTCATCATTGGAAAGAACCGGCCACTGGAGGTTTCCTTTTTCTAATTTTTCGTAGGAAATTCCTCTATAGATGCCTACAAGATTTGAAATCTCTCGAAGCCGCCCATCTTGATCCTCGTCTAATTTGGGGTTCCCCATTTGAGCGGCAAGCCGGGACAAAATTTGATTGAGGTTAAGCACGCCATCGGAGGGATTATTTACCGGCCGCACCATTTGTATTCTCCGGTCCAAACTTGTATAGCTCCCGTACTGTTCGGTAAATGCCGGCATAGGAAGAACAACATCGGCATGAGCAGCCAGATCACTGATAAATAAATCCTGGACAATGAGCAATTCCAACTCAGGGAGGATATGGAGAGCATCATCATCATATGCAGGATGGTCCCCGACCACAAATAAGGCTTTTACCTGATGTTGTTGAATTGCGGGGAATAATTCATTGATCCCCAAACCAGGACGTGAGGGGATTTCTGAACCCCAAACTTGTCCAAATCTTTGGCGTTCCTCGATATCAGAAACCAACACATGACCAGGTAAAAACTCTGGTGTACACCCCATATCCAATGCGCCTTGCTCATTAGCTCCACTTCGCATTGGGAATAATCCCCCAATTTCTTTGCCTACGTTCCCGGTTACTAAAACCAAATCAGCCAAAGTTTGAACTAAGGATCGTTGCTGATCTTTAGGAACATTATCCAATCCATAAAGAATTGCAGAGGACTCCTCCGCAGAAAAGACATTTGCTACCGCTAAAATTTTATCCTTTGTCACACCAGTGATGTTTTCAATTTCCTCTAAGGTAACGCCTGAAATTTGACGTTGGAAGTCTCCCCATCCTTCACAATTTTTTCGTAAAAATTCTTCATCGTGTAAATCATTATTCACCACTGCAGAGAGAATCCCAGCCATCAAACTAGACTCCGTACCAGGGTATGGCCGTAGCCACAGGTCAGCGTATCGGGTGAGTTCAACTTCTCGAGTGTCGATAACGATGAGTTTTAAAGTCCCCGCTTTATGTCCTTTTTTCAAGGGGATCGCCGCAACGTTATTTTCTTCGGTGATATTACTATTGACCACTAATGCGCACCCCGCATTTTCGAGGTCTCTAACCGTCCCAGTACTACCTATGGTTCCAAATATTTCCTTCAGAGCTAAACTTTGTTCAGGATAACCGTTACAAGGAACATCTATATTATTGCTTGCCATGACAGAACGCGTAAATTTTTGGGCGCTGTAAAACTCTTCATTGGTGGCTCTGGGTGTCACCAACATGGAAAATTCCCCGTTCTTATAGGAAGGTAACCGTTGAAGCAAAACATCCATTACTTCTGTCCAAGTAGCCTCTTCCAACATTCCATGCCGTCGAATAAGAGGGGTCGTCAATCGTTCTTTACGATTAACAAATTCCATTCCAAATTTACCTTTGAAGCATAGTTGTCCTGAATTGGCTTCTGCGCTCCAATCGCCCAGTGATCTGATGACACGGTTTCGACTATCAACCTCTAAATTCACCTGGCATCCTACAGGACAGTGGGGGCAGGTGGTGTTGACTTCCCTTACTGACTTTTCCCACTTGTAATCTCTTTCGACTAGTGCCCCAACCGGGCATAAGTCCACACACGCTCCACAAAATTCACATCCAGATTCCAATAAGGATGTTCCCCTGGAAGTTCCTACAAGTGCCGTTCCAGAACGATCAATAAGGCAAATCGCATCGTCTCCTCGAATTTCCTCGCAAACCCTCACACATCTGGCACAGACAATACAAAGATTGTAGTCTCTATCATAAAAAGGATCCTTAGTCTCCACAGGCAGATTACGATAGTGGTAAGAAAGAGGACTTTCCAAGTTCACATTGACATACCGAACAGTATCTTTCAGTTCACACCGTTCATTTTTTGGGCAAACTACGCATCGGTCTGTAACTCTAACATGGCGTAAACAGACATCTTGGGGGCCACATAATTCAATACGATGACATGTAAGGCAACCATGAGGATGTTCCGATAAAAGTAGGTCCAAGATACCTTCGCGTAGATCCTGTGCCACTGACGTATTAGTTTTTACTACCATTCCATCCGCGGCCGGCAAGGTGCATGATGTAGGGGTTCCTCGTTGACCCTCTACTTCCACAGCACACATACGGCAAGCCCCATAGGGTTTCATCCCTGGCCAATAGCAAAGGTACGGAACGTAAATCCCAGCATCCATCGCGGCTTGGATTACGGTCTGACCAAGTTTAGCGGAAATTTTTTGTCCATCAATTGTGAGCGTAATCTCGTCTGGCATACCATCCCTCCGAAGTCATGGGTCGAGTGCGGGCCGGCTTATGGAATAGATTTTCACATTGGCCACCTGGACAACGACGATCAAAAATATGAGTGCGAAATTCATCCGGGAAATACCTCAAGGCAGAGCTTACCGGGTTGAAACCTAATTGGCCATGACCGCACAACGATCCCAGAGTCATCGATCGTCCAATTGATTCCATGAGTTGCTGATCCACTGAATTCCCACCAGCTCCAGCAATACGGTCAAGAATTTCCAAAAGGTTGGTCATACCCAACCGACAAGGAAAACATTTCCCACAGGATTCAAATTGACAGAACGCCACTAAATTTCGAACCAGATCCACAGGGCAAACATCCTGACCCCCAACGATGATTCCTCCAGAACCTAGAATGGCTCCAGCTTGAGCCATTTCTTCAAAATCCAGGGTAATACTCAAACTTTGGGGACCCAGAACACCCCCTAGAGGCCCACCTGTCTGAAGAAGTTTTACGCTCCCTCCATTTTTGACACCACCGGCTATTTCTTCGATTACTTGCCCTAAGGTAAGACCAAAAGGAACTTCATACATTCCAGGGAGTGCAACATCCCCTGTCATGCAAATAATTGCGGTCCCTTTACTTCTGCCATAACCAATGGAGGAAAACCATTCGCCTCCCTTTCGAATAATTTCCGGGATATACGAAAGAGTTTTAACGTTGTTGATATTACTTGGTTTTCCCCATAACCCTACCTGGGCTGGAAACGGGGGCCGAAATCGTGGCATAGATCGCTTACCTTCAATGGCCTCCATGAGAGCAGTTTCTTCTCCTGCCACGTAAGACTCGCCTGTTAACGCTACCTCTGCATCAAAGGAAAAGTCCGTACCTAAAATGTTTTCACCCAGAAGTCCTGCCTCCCTGGCAGATTCAATTGCCGCTCGGGTCTGGTCAATGGGTCCATCATGTCCATGTCGGATGAATACGTATCCATAGGTAGCCCCGGTAGCATAAGCGGCAATTGTTAACCCTTCGATAAGAGTATGAGGGTCGCTCTCCAAGATCCCCTTGTCATTATAAGCACCAGGGTCGCCCTCTTCGCAGTTTACGAGAATATATTTTACATCCCCGGGGGTTCGAGCTAGGAAGCCAAGCTTAGTACCAGTTGGAAAGGCGGCTCCACCTCTCCCCCTTAACCCTGATTTGGAAATTTCATCCAATAATTCTTGCGGTTGAAAGCCAGTTAGTGCTTTATCCAGGGCTTCATAACCCCCTTGTGAGATGTAATGGTTAAGATTTCCCGGATCAATAGTCCCACAATTCCGTGTGGCTATCCTAACTTGATAGCTCCAGGATGGGATATCCTCAAAATTGGTCACGCCAGAGATTGTTCCCTCACCCAAGGAACCAAGTACCTGTTCGGAATTAGGTAAATTCCCATTTTCCAAAGAATCCACGATCCCTGGAATTTGTTCAGGAGTTACATTTCTAAGGAAAATCCGTGGCTCTCCGGGCTTTTGGATATCCAATAAGGGTTCGGCAAAGCATAATCCAATACACCCAACTTCATGAACAACAATGTTCAAATTCCGTTTAGCCAACTCGTCCTTGACAGACGTCAGGACACCTTCTGACCCCGCGGCATGCCCACAGATTCCGTTTCCTACCCGAATGCGCGCAAGAAAACCAGACTCCAAATTATCCCATTGTTCGGAAGCCAGCTTTTTTAGTTCATCAAATTTTTCCGTCACATTTACCTTCCAAACCTGCTACGTTAGTCAGATCGAGGATCCAGGATTAAGATTAAACCTATTGGTTTTTGGGAGAAGGAACGATTCGCTTTATCTGCTCCTTGGTCGCATTCCCAACTAAGGAGTGATCAACCATAACCACAGGAGCTTGGGAACAGGCTCCAAGGCAGGTACTGTATTTCAAAGTCACCTCTCCTCCGGTGGTATCCCCTTCCGTCTCAAGATTTAAAATCTTATGGACTTCCTGGATTAACCCCTGAGAACCTAAGATATGGCATGAGGGACCCCAACATACTTCTACGACATGTTCACCTAAAGGCTCAAATCGGAAATTGGTATAAAATGAAGCTACGGCCCAAACGTCATTCGGAGTGCTGTTATTCAAAATAGCCACTTCTTCAATCCCATCTGCCGGGATATATCCGAAAGCATCCTCAATAGCCAAAAGAGAGGAGAGAACCGTTACTGTTTTCTGAGGTTGAGCGTTAATTACTGCTTGGACTTGCTCACGAATTGTCTGTTTGTTTTGGGTCACGCAATTCCCCTCGTGATTTTTCTAACTAACTAGCCCGAATCATACCACAGGGCAGGAACTAGGTTCAATGTTCGACGGAAATCAGACGGTTATTTCCCTATCAAGATAACTCAGATCAAAATAGCGGTAAAATTGTGTCCCCCTTATTCCGGTATTCCAGAATAAATAACCCAAGAATCTATTCAAAGAACAGATTTCCCAGAATGATTAATTATGTCAACTGAGGCCCTAATAATTTATTGACCCTACTTTTCCCCTATGCTAGACTTCCGTGGCCTAGCCATGGTGAGCGTGGCCAAGTGGTTAAGGCGCCTGTCTGTGGCACAGGAGATCGAGGGTTCGAATCCCTTCGCTCACCCCAGAACTTATATCGTCTTCAGCAATTACAAGTGAGGCTCTTTGTGGAAAACCCGCTTGCCCCAAAAGTTGCGGTGATCCGGGAAGGAAATTTTGACGGAAGTGAGAGCATACTCCGTCTTACAACTCCTGCTGGGTTGATTATCCATACCGTGGCCGTCCCCCAAGATTGGCCTTCACCAACCGGACCAACATGGCTCTACATTATCGACGATGGCAAACTCACAGTGATTGATGCAGGCAGCAATCTCTCGCTTGATGCATTGAAAAACGCCTTCTCTCTTCTTGGGTTAAATGTTAAAGGGATCGACCGTGTCATTTTAACCCACGGCCATATCGATCATGCAGGAGGCGCAAAACAGCTGGTAGAGGCTACTGGCTCAGAACTATGGGCTCACGACCTTTACGGACTCCTTGGAATGCATGATGCTTGGGAATTCCAAAATCATGCGAATAAACTCCTGCAAGACGCCCTCGAGGAGGGAGGAATCCAATCCAATAGAACGACTGATACGAATTTTAATAGTGCCCGAATGAAATACACTCAAATCCGGAAAGAAACCCAAGTTTCCAATCCCGTCAAAGATGGAGACGTTATTGATGGCTTTACCTTTTTACACACACCAGGACATTCTCCAGACGAGTTGAGCATCCATATCGGCGATACCATTTTTACAGGAGCCCATATCCTTCCCCAAATCACCCCACATCCAACAATGAGGGCAAAATATCCCCCCCATGTGAAAGAGGCGTTACCAATCCAATACCAAAACGAACAACACTTTTATGGACTCTCCACCTATCTTCAATCACTTCAAACTATCGCTCGATATGGAAACGAAGTAAGTGTCATGCCCGCTCATCGGCTTCTCCATAAAGGAAATCTCAATCTCATCAATGCATCACGGGCAATTGAAATCTCCAATCATCACGTACAACGAATGGACGAAATTGTTGAAATTCTTGGGGTAAACACGCGATCCATTGACGAGATTACCCAGAAACTTTTTGCTTACCGGAATTTAAGCGGAGGCATCCTATTTTTCGCATACAGGGAAGTGGTAGCGCATATTGAATTCATGTTAGAAACTCAAGATTTAACCGTCCCATCAACCAATCGAATTCGCTGGAATGGAACAGATAACTACAGGTCCGCAGCTTTAAGTTCCTGAATACCAAGGGCTCGCAAGAAACCTGTTGACGAAGGCCACAAGGATCAATACAATCCGAACGCGTCTTCTTGGAAACTTGATGAAATCTTTTAAATTGGAAAAAGGGGGATTTATGGCTGAAATGCCGGCAGGACAAGCAGTAATCGAATCCTTACGGGCTGAAGGGGTCGAACACATCGTCGGATTGGTAGGACATACCATCAACAGCATTATGACTGCGGTATATGATCGTAGTGATATTAAATTTATTGATACAAGACATGAAGAAGGGGCAGCCTTCATGGCCTACGGGTATGCCCGCGCATCAGGGAAGCCCATTGCCTGTGTCACGACTTCTGGTCCGGCGGCCACCAACACATTAACCGGGGTCGCATTGGCGTGGAAAGGGCATGCGCCCGTGATCGTTATCACTGGGAATACTCCGGTTGATACGATCTACAAGGACGGCACCCAATCCTTCGATTTAGTGAACATTTTCAAACCAGTAACAAAATTAGCATTGCAAGTGAATAAGACTCAGAATATCCCAGATCTATTCCGATATGCATTCCGACATGCCTTATCCGGAAAACGGGGTCCAGTATTTGTTGATATTCCCCAAGATCTGTTAGACAGACAGACCTACGTTGGAGAGATTGCCCCTCCTTCAAGCTATCGAGCTATCAATACGAGAGTCGGAGGAGACCCAACGACAATTTCCGAGGCGGCTCAGATTCTCGCCAGTGCCCAACGGCCGTTACTCCTAGCAGGCGGCGGCATTATCGACTCAGAAGCCACGGATGAAGCACTTCAAATTGCAGAGCTTCTTGATATGGCATTGGTTCCAACATATGGCCACCACGACGTAGTACCCAATAGCCACCGTTTATACGTTGGACCACCAGCGGGGAGAGGTTCTGTTGAAGGACTTCAAGCGCTAAATAACGCTGACGTCATCTTCGCTTTCGGTTCCAGGCTTAACCAGGCAACTACTGGATGGAATTTTGACGTAATAAACCCGAACACGAAGATTATTCAAGTGGATATTGACCCACTGGAAATTGGAAGGAATTACCCGGTTAGCGTTGGAATTGTCGGGGATGCGAAAGCCGTCGGCCAACAACTCCTGGAAGTACTCAAGGACAAATTCCCCGAAGGAAAACCCAACCCCGATTGGCGTAACAAAGTAGAGGAATTAGCCGCTACAAGAATCGCTCGCCTTGAAAACGAAGCCAACATTCCTGCAAGTAATCCGATGAAACCCGAACGAGTTTATCCGGAACTTCGGAAAGTATTACCCAAGAATTGCATGGTCTCTATCGATGCGGGAGTTACCGCGGGCCTTGCGTATGACCGTGTGTTTTTTGAGGAACCCCGAACCATGTTCAATTATTCACAGCAAGGGGGATTAGGGATGGGACTTTGCGTAGGTTTAGGAACCAAGCTCGGACGTCCCGACCGACCCGCTATCACCCTCTCGGGAGATGGAGGTTTTCTCTATTCAAGTCAAGAGTTGAATACTGCTGTCCGGCATAACATTCCAGTCGTAAACATCGTATTAAACAACAGTTGCCAAGGGGCTGAAAAATCTATCCAACAACGAAGTTATGACGGGAAATACATTGGAGTGGACTTGTTCAATCCACGATTCGACAAGTTAGCGGAAGTCCACGGAGCTCGAGGATTTCACGTGGAGAATCCAAATGAAATAGCCAACGCGGTAGAAGAAGCCTTGAAGTTGGATGTCCCAAGCGTGGTGGAAATACCAGTTTCACAGGACTTCCCTTGGCCGTCCAAACTCCCATAAAGAGGATTCACCATATATCCAAATTTAGGAGAAGATAATCCGAAAAAGGGCCCGATTAGCGGGCCCTTTTCCTTTAATGAGATTGACAACTTCGTTACTTCATTAGCCTCAAAAGGTTTATTTTTGGATTTACGTGATAGTTTTGCGCATTAGGATATGCTCAATTCCGGCCTCCAAGAAAACTGAACCTTCTTCCTGATATCCTCTTTTCCCATAAAAATCTTTCACGTAAGTCTGGGCATGCAGGATGATCTCATGGATGCCCATCTTCTCAGCATAAATTTCCAAAAAGCTGAGTATTTGTCCGCCAACACCGAGTTTCCGGTAAGCTGCTAAGACTGCCATTCTACCGATTTTTCCTGAATATGGGGGTTCTAATACCAATCGTCCAGTTCCGACAACCGTTCCTTGCCATCGGGCAACTGCGTGATACGCACTACTATCAATATCATCGACCTCTATTTCCAGCGGCACATGTTGCTCTTGAACAAACACCGAGTTCCGAACCAGATGAATAGCGTCACGATCGTGCTGTGTTTCAACTAGGTCGATAGAGAAACCCATTCAACTCCTTTTTCGTAATTCGGACTCGTAATTCACTGGGGGAAATCTTTCCTACATACACGGGTCCCAAATTTTCATTCCGATGGTGTATGAGAGATAAGAAATTCACGAACTTGGTTAATTGTGGCCGCCAAGGATTCGTCCGATTCGCTCCAAGGATATTTGGTTGCCTTGGCCCTCGGAGATAGATCCACAATATCCATTGACACCTGATAGGGATGTGCCTGGGTATCGTCCGGAAGAACAAGGATCGGAGTTTGACAAGAACGAGCAAACTCCCTAGGGACACTATAAACAAAATCAGGCTGGATTCTATACAGGTTATGTAAAAAGGCCTCTATGGTCTCCATGTCAACGTCTGGTCTCCGTTTAAGGAATTCTGGCGCCCAAATATCGTGGCCGGAATTATACATATAATCAGGATTCTCCGGACGATGTCCCACCGGCTGGCAAAAGACCCCTGCCAGAACCCGAGAAGGGGCCTGTTCAATAATTTTAAAAGTAAAGGGCCCTCCGATACAGAACCCAATAAAAAAGAACTCGTTAATTCCGAGAAAATCCATTAATCCCAGTTGATCTTCAGCAAATGCCCTCCATGGATCTTCCACTTGGACTGGGCCATGGGACTCTCCCCCATTTGCATTCCGTAAATCCATCGTGATACAGCGGAAGTCACTACTAAAGGCAGAAATAGGATTAAATACCCCGGTCCCACAGTTTTTGGCTAAAGAATTTAACCCGCCTCCGGGAGCAATCAGAAGAGGGAACCCCGAACCCACATCTTCATAATGAATTCGAACTTCTCCTCTGGAATAGAATGGCATGGAAATTTCTCCTTTATTAATCGTTATAAGAGATAAGTTTGTATGAAATTGCCCTCATTAAGATAGCACGGATAACGAATAAGCAAGGGAAGGTGGTAATTTCAAGAATCGGATACCCCAACTTCCATTTAATTTCATCGCCCAATCTTAGACGTATATGATACTATTGGCAGGTGACAGGTAAATCCAGAATGCAACCAAGGAGGTTTTGATGTCTACAATGGGCGACGGCGAGTCATATTTAGGTAGAGTTATGATACGACCTCTTTCCAAATCTGGGGAAATTACTCTTTTCCTCTGGCCATTACGATGCCTTAATAACAAAACTGGAGGACCTACCTTCGGCATTGACGTAAATGGCGAAGAAGCTCTTCGGTTCGATGTACATGGTTCGCGAGGACATTGGCACAAAGGGTACGATAAGCAAGGTATCGGGGGATCCCAACAGCATTTCCCTGAAGAGCTATTAGATACAGATTCACAACTTTCCTGGGCCCTGGATCACGTGATTGAAAATGGAGAGGAACTTCTTTCAGCAGCCGGATATCCAGATGAGGCTCCTACTATCGATCCAGGTC
>CAZTCW010000013.1:0-49226 GCA_964612825.1 uncultured Dehalococcoidia bacterium
GGCCGGACGCGGTGGGTACTGCAGTATATTGCAGGATCCACACTTTTGGAGTACCAGTCGTTTTTCATTGACTGCATCCCAAAAAGGTTTACTTAGTTCATTCGCTACTGGAATTACTTTGGGCATCTGTTTTTCCCCCTCTTCTGTCTTGAATCATGCACAGAGCTAACGCTCTTGTGTCCGGTGGTTCGGCGGGATTATATGCCCTACCCGCCCCGCGGGGCAAGTAGTAACACCGGATTTCATCACACCTTCATCCTTTTTCCACTTCTCGAAGTATGGTTGTCTCTGAGAAATCCTCAAAACCTACACTGAGAATTCCCCAAGTTTTTGCTTCACGAGATCGATTTCTCTTGACAGGTTTTCCCAGGATTCCCAAAGATCCCCTTCCTCTTTTTTCAACTCCGCATAATTCCCAGATTTCGAACTAATCAAAGTAACATCTCGGAATTCAGTCGGGTTAGCAAACCATTCTTCCAATTCGGCTATCTCGGACTCCTTCTCGAGAATTGACACATCCAATTTTTGAAGGTGAGTATCTAGTTTCCGTAATTCGTTGTTTAACGACCGGTATAAGGCCCTATCCGAACCAGAGGTTGACTTGGAAAATGTTTGGTTTTCCTCATCTTGACTCTTTCCTTTAAAAGATTCGGATTTGAGCCCAATCACTGGAAGTCCTTTATTCCTACCATTTTGTTTTTTCTGATAAAGATATTGTTCGTAACTGCCGGGGAAGATGGAAATTTTTCCGTCGTTCACCTCGATAATCTTATTTGCAATCTCACTGATAAGAGTCCGATCGTGGGTGATGAAACAAATCGTACCTTGATAATCTGAAAGGGCATCTGATAATACCTCTCTTGACGGAATATCTAAGTGGTTGGTAGGCTCATCCATCAGCAACAAATTGCTCCCCTGAACAAGCAATTTTGCCAAGGCCACCCTCGCTTTTTCTCCACCTGATAAGACCGATACTGGTTTTCGCACATCGTCACCGGAAAACATGAATCCACCCAAAATGGTTCTCACCGATTGGTTCCCCATTTCAGGAGCGGATTGTTGGAGCTCCTCGATTATTGATTGATTTGGATTGAGAAGGTCCAAAACGTGTTGAGCATAATACGCCGTGGTGACATTATGGCCAAGGATTCGTTCTCCTTTTTCAAACGGGAGAACACCAGAAAGAATCTTTAAAAGTGTAGATTTGCCAGACCCATTTGGCCCAATCAA
The DNA here is from genome assembly GCA_964612825.1 of uncultured Dehalococcoidia bacterium. Classification (GTDB taxonomy): domain Bacteria; phylum Chloroflexota; class Dehalococcoidia; order Lucifugimonadales; family UBA1127; genus CAZTCW01. The sequence goes on from CAZTCW010000013.1 coordinate 1,231, forward strand.
TGCAACTCGGTCTCCTCGCATTAATTCCAGGCTTAACCCTTGATAGATAACCTGAGAGTTATAGGCTTTATCAACGTTTTTCAAAGTTATGGAGATATTTCCTCCACGAGACGGTTCCGGGAATTTATAGTGAATTTTTTTTGTAGTCCTTGGGACATCAATTATTTCTATTTTCCCAAGTTGCTTCAATCGACTTTGGACCTGGCTGGCTTTCCGAGCCTTGGAACGAAACCGATCAATAAATTGCATCTGTTTTTTTATTTCTCTCTGCTGCCTGGCAGCCGCTGCTTGCCTAGTTTCAAGTGACCGATCTCTGGCAGACATATAATCGTCGTAAGTTCCTTTCATAACGACGACGCCATAAGGTTCAATCGCAACTGTCATTGTTGCTACCGCATTCATAAATGTCCGATCATGGGATGTCACTACAGCTACCCCATGAAATGAAGAGAGGTACTTTTCAAACCATAGATTCGATTGAAGGTCTAAATGATTGGTAGGCTCGTCCAATAAAAGAATATCTGGATTCTCAAACAGTAACCTCCCGAGTTCTGCACGCATTACCCACCCGCCACTGAATTCCGAAATTTTCCGATGGAAATCAGCTTCGGAAAACCCTAATTGGGACAAAATTACCTCCGCCTCGTGGGGAGGGCGATTAAATGAACTGTTATCAGAAAACAACTCATCCACAGGATATTTAGCTTCTATCCGGCTAAACATCGCAGCCAAGAGAGTTGTGCCTCCAGAGAATTGTGGCTCTTGTTTCAAATACCCTACAGAAACACCTTTATGAACGGTAATTTTACCCGAATCGGAAGAAAGTTCCCCAGCCAGAATTTCTAATAAAGTAGATTTCCCAGAACCATTGGGGCCAATTAACGCTACACGTTCCCCAGCAGTGAGATTAAAGCCGACATCTTTAAATAGACTACGAGATCCATACGTTTTACTGATGTTAGAGATACTAATCATGCTAACCCGCTCTCAACATATTTCTTTGAAGAGTTTCTACGGATTTTAAATACATCTTAAATTCACACTAAATTCTCCAGCGACGGATTATAATCAAAATTTGTAAATAGGGACATACTGTCGCAAGCCCGACAAATATCCCCAATAAGATTACAATACAAATTTAATAGTAAAGTTCAGTTCTCTAAATTGGCAACCCGTAGAAATAACTGAATAGGGTCTACCTATAACATTTTATGTTTTTAAGAGGAAAATTGTGGATAAACCTTCCCGGAATGGATCCCGTCACTTTTACTACGGATGGTGGGTCGTTCTTTCGACCGCAATCGTCTATGGGTTCATGGGGGGTCTTAATTACAGCGCGTTTTCGGTTTATTTTCTTCCCCTAGCCCGCGAGTTTTCCATTTCCCGGACTAAGGTTTCAATTATCTTTTCCCTAAGATCACTTTTGGATGTTTTCACCGGGCCCGTAGGGGGAATCCTAGTGGACAAATTAGGCCCCAAGTTTATGGTAATGGTCGGAATGTTAATTGGTGGGATTGGATTTATTCTCATGGCCGGAACCCGATCTTACCTCCAGTTGATTTTAGTCCTTATGGGATTTGTTTCTCTCGGGTTCTCAATGCCAGATCACGGGGTAACTGCAGGGATAAACACGTGGTTCCGAAGACGTCTGGGATTTGCGATCTCCCTTGCCTCTTCAGGTTTTGGGATTGGAGGATTCCTACTTACACCTATCATCGCATGGCTGGTTCTACAATATAGTTGGCGATTAGGAGCAATCACTTCTGGAATAATTATTTTAGCCATCGGAATTCCCATTTCCTTCATCTTCCGAAATCCAAATCCGGGAGAGACCAATTCTGAAGATTATGCAGAAGATAAAAACGACCTTCAAAGTTTTCGCGAAGAACGACAAAATCAGGATTTCTCCTTACGAGAATCCTTTCACACCTGGACCTTCTGGCTACTAGGACTTGCATTGGGATTAAGGCTTCTAGCCCAGCATACCCTGATGGTTCACATCGTGCCGATACTTGTAGGGATAAAACTCTCTGAAGCAATGGCGGCCTCTCTGGTGGCTCTTGTAGCACTTTCCCGATTACCGACTTCGTTGACAGCCGGGTTTATAGCTGACCGATGGTCACGACAAAAGATTTGCGGAATCGCAAACCTATTTGGTGCCTTTGGATGTTTTTTCCTTCTAATAAATCCTTCCGGTCTTGGGACGGGTATAATTTTCGCCGTGTTATTTGGAGCTGCGCATGCATCCAACGCAATCACTTGGGCACTAATTGGCCAGTTTTTTGGTAGAAACAACTTCGGGACCATACGCGGAGTCATTTCACTGGTCCCAAGCATCACCACCGCTGTAGGGCCAGTTTTAGCAGGATGGTCCTACGATCAAACCAGCAGTTATAACACTTCGCTCGCCGCGATTGGGGTAATGTACCTCGCAGCGGCAGGAATCTTCTGGGTCCTTAAAGCGCCAAAACGACCACTTCTTTGTTCCTAATGACCTCAATTATGTTATAATTATCTTGGTGGCAGTAAGTAAAGTCCCAAATCGGAGGTAAAATTGGTGGTATCCTTTCGGATCCAATCAGCCTGTCGAAGGTTAACGTACTTTTGTGACGGCTTGCCCAAAAGCATCCTCGGTATCGGTGACCGTAATTTTGCCAACTACCTGAAGGAAGGAGGTCATCGATGATTAGCTACGAGGATAGAACATTAGAGTGTCAAGATTGTGGAAACCCATTCACTTTTACCGCTGATGACCAGGCTTATCATGCTTCAAAAGGGTTCACAAATGAACCCAAGCGGTGCCAGTCTTGTAGGGAATCACGTCGCAACGAAAGAGGCGGCGGATTCGGACAAGGGCGGCGTGAAATGCATCCGGTCGTCTGCGCAGAATGTGGAAAAGATACAACTGTCCCTTTCCAGCCAAGAGGCGATCGCCCAGTTTACTGCAGTGATTGCTTCAGTCGGCAACCCAGACAATCTAGTCCGGGAAGAGGCCGATGGTAAATTTGGAACCATAAAAAAAACAGGGGGCCAATTGGCCCCCTGTTTTTTTATCTGAAGTACTTTGAGAAAAGGCCAGTTCCAATGCATTACGCGATAGAGACGACCAACCTAACAAAATTTTATGGGAAGGCTCGGGGGATTATCGATGTAACATTTCAAGTTCAAGTCGGAGAAGTTTTCGGATTCTTAGGGCCAAACGGAGCAGGAAAGACTACCACAATTCGCCTACTTTTGAACCTGCTCAAGCCAACTTCCGGGCAAGTATCAATAATGGGACTAGACGCGAATTCTGATTCCTTTCAATCAAAACAGTTCTGCGGAGCGGTCTTCAGTGAGCCCGCTTTCTATGGCAAACTTACAGGACGGGCAAACCTCAATTTACTACAAAGTTATCACGCTCAAGGAAATAAATATTCCCAATCCCTAGCTGACAGATTAGCCATCGATTTGGACAGGCCCGTGCATTCTTATTCCCGAGGAACTCGGCAAAAATTAGCAATTGTACAAGCCTTATCACATGACCCCAAAGTCTTAATTCTTGACGAGCCAACAAGCGGATTAGACCCACTTATCCAACAAGAATTTTATAAGATATTATCGGAACTACGGGATGCTGGAACATCCATTTTTCTATCCTCCCATATTCTTTCTGAAGTCGACCGGTTATGTGACCGAGTAGGAATAATAAAGGAAGGGTCTCTCATAGAATTGAAAGATATTGCGGATTTAAGGCGTCAGCAAATCCGAAGGATACAGGTCGTCCTCGACCGCGAGGCGAATACCAACGATTTTCAAACTGAAGGGCTAGAGATACTTAACCTCTCAGGTAGGAGTGCAGAACTATTGGTTTCTGGAGAAATCAAATCCCTTATCAATCACTTGAACACTTTACCCATCGAAAACATTATCTTTCCTGAGGCAAGCCTAGAAGATACCTTTAACAAATTTTATCAGCCCTCGGATGTCGAAGTATGAGTCTTACCCTATACCTCCGCCTATTAAGAATGTCACGGATTAGCGTCATGGCTTGGGGAGTGATTTTGGGTCTTTGGGGATTGCTTGTTGTAAGTATCTACCCCTCAATTTCACATGGAATGGGAGATGGGATGGAGGGGTATATCGAAGCCATGCCCCAAGGAATGAAAGCCGCTTTTGGGTTAGGAGGCCCTGAAGACCTCCACCTGATCTTTGACGGCGGGAGCTTCACATTACCCGGTTATTTAAACGTTGAATACCTTGCGTGGTTACCTCTGGTTTTGGGGATTTACAGTGTCGTTTACTGCGGAGGATTAATTAGCAAAGAATATGAACGTGGAACCCTCGACACTCTGTTATCTCAACCCTTGAGCAGGAATACATTTTTATTAACCAAATTCCTAGTTTTTGCGACTCAAATGTCCATCATTCTAATCGCCAGTCTTCTAACCATTGGCGGAGCCACATACCTTACGGGGGAGGCTGTTGATAATAGCAATCTTCTCCTAGTCCACGTCGTAGCCCTTTTCGCCACCCTATCCATCGCTGGTTATTCCACATTAGCTTCGTGCATCTTCCTTGATTCGGGTCGCTCCCTAGCATTAGCTGGTTTCATCACAGCATTCGGTTACTTTTTAAACATTCTCGGAGGGTCGATTCAAGAAGTTAGTGCGTTAAAATTCTTCTCCATATTCTATTACTATGATTCATTGGAAATCATCGGAAAAGGAACCATAGATGGCGCCGGAATCCTGCTATACTCCAGTATATTAGCCGGTTCAATTGGCAGTTCATTGGTTCTATTCAGCCGAAAGGATTTAACTTCTTAAATACTACGTTCAGCCATAAACTAATACGCTAATCTACGAATCGCCCAGGTAGCCCCTTTCGCTACAAGGAGACCCGGGGCTATCCCAAATGCCGCATAGGCAACCAGTGTTTTGATAAATTCCAGAATAATAAAATCACCACTAGAGCGGGCAGTCTGGATATCATAAATAAGATAGGATCCACAGGACACAAACATCCCAAACGCCCACAACAATCCTACCAGCCAGACCACTCGAAATATCCCTCGAGCCATTTGATTTCACCTACAAATTAATTTCTATTTGCCAATTAATCCCGGTTAATTTTCGTCCTGAGACAGTATAAGCCCCCGTAAGTACGCCGCCTGACCTACGTGTTGAGTATTGTCACTTATAATGCTGACCAACCTAACACCAATTGTTGGCAGGGGATTATATCGTGGCTCGTCTAGCTCAATATCCAAATCTTCAGGACTTAAATTATTAAGAAGTCTTTGGGAGGATTCAAATACTGCGCCGTAATAACCAAGGAATGCCTGAGCATCTCCTTTAATCCCCGCTACTTCGTCAGGGCCGTGTCCGTATCCGGTGTTAGTTGAATCAGGGGGGAGGTTGAATTTTTCGCACCAGTTTTGGGAAACCCAAACCTGGTCTTCCCCCAATAAATCCGAGATATGGTGATCCTGGACACGAGTCAAGTGCCACAGGAGCCACGCAATAGAATTTGAAGTTGGGGAAGGCCGATAAACCAGCTGTTCTTCCGTCAACCCCTCCAAAATTCTATTGAAACCTGCTTGGATCCTAGCGAGCGATTGCTCTACCAATCGTGTTGCATCCATGTTTGTTCTCCAATCCTCAACAATTTAGTTCAAACTATTTGGTTCAATCATTTCTCTCTAAGGGTGGCAATAAATCGTTTCCAAGTTGACGAATATTGCGATTCTTAATAGCCATCAAAACCGAAAACCCAGAAACAGCTGAGCCACCAAATGCGACGGCGAAAGGAGCGCCTACTACGCTTGCAATCACACCGCCAAGCATCCCTCCCATTGGCATCAGATTATAGGTCATCCCATAAATTCCCATAACCCTACCCCGCAGTTCATCTGGGACTCTCATCTGAAGAGAAGTCATAATCGAAATCATATAAATGGACTGAAAAAATCCCGCCAAAAATATTAACACTAAGGACAGAACAAAGATTCCAGACAACCCAAAACTGAAAATAAACCCCCCAAAAAGAGTAGAACCTGAGAGAATCAGCCATCCTCGATGAGGGAATCGTCCGAGAACTGTAGTAACTAAGGTTCCTAATAGAGCCCCAATGCCTCCGACACTTACCAGAAATCCTTGAGCTTTAGCCCCCATATTCAATATATCCACTACAAAAACAGGCATTAGCTGTAAATAGATCATCCCGAAGAAACTATTGAAAAATGTCATGGCTATCAGGGTCGAAAACAGGGCATCATGAAGGACAAATCGAGCCCCGAGTAAAAGATCGTGGATAGCCCCTTTCCGTTCTGCCTTTGGAAGGCTGGGAGCATTAACTAAAGCCATAATAGTAAATCCAACAAGAAAGGCTAAACTGGATACAAACAAAGAAACCTCTGTATCAAAAATAGATATGATTACCCCCGCAAATGCAGGAGCCATAACCCTCGTAGATTGCCAGATAGAAGAGGTTAAAGCGACAGCATTCATCAAAGCAGACCGTTCAATCAGATGGGGAAACAATGCCTGATGAGCCGGTTGATTAAATGCTCGAACAGCGCCGTTCAAAAAGGCTATCAAAAGCACATGCCACACTAAAACCATTTCCAAGAATGTAAGTATGGCAAGTGTGAAAATTAGCAATCCGGAGAGAATTTGGGTGCTCATTATAACCCGTTTTCGGTCAAATCGGTCTGCAACTACTCCCCCAAAAAGATTCAAAACTATTGCAGGGATCCCAGTTGCTAGTCCTAAGGCACCCAGCCAAATCGGGTTTTCTTCAAGTTGCCTGACCAACCAAAGTTGGCTGAACATGAACATTTGGAACCCAATGACGGAGGCTAAGGTCGCGAACCAATATTTCCGAAACTCGGAGTAACGCATTGCCCCAAGATTTTTGAGCCCTGAAGTTGAAGAGTTCTTTCCTGTCATGGGGCTCCTTTAGAGGGAAAGAGTCATTGGGCCCTATGGCTCGCGTATTAAACTACAAGATGATCAATGAAGGAGGCACCAGGGATTTTCGCTAACTCGGATGGATGAAATTTCAATTTGGAACGTCTAGTCCCGGACCCCACAAGTAAAAATTCCAAATTCTTTAGACCCGAATCCATATAAATCGGCAAGTTTTCCGGTAACCCAAAGATAGTCACTCCACCGATTTGCATATTTGTTATTTCCAGAGTCTCTTCTTTAGATGCAAATGAGGCCCTTCTGACATTCAAAAGGGATCGGACTGTGTGATTCACGTCTAGTCTGACCGATGCTCTGATTATACAAGCTGCGAATCGTTTAGGGTCTGCTTTGCCGACCACAATGATGGTATTCCCAGAATTCTCCAATGGGTAACCATAATATGAACAAAACTCTGCTGTATCCGCTAACTCGGGAAGGCATGGGATAACTTCATATTGGATATTTTTGCCCCTTAAGCTTTCAAGAACCGATGTTTCGATCTCCGATTCCACATTCATTTCGTTCAACTCTTTATTTATAATTAGTAGGAGGCGTTTTTGTTTCAAAATGCTTTGGTAAGAGGATCACTCGCGCAGGAGCCCCTTCAGCCTCCTCAAGTTTCATCGGGAGACAAACTAGCGTGTACTCACCTGCAGAAATTTTACCCAGAGAAAGGCCCTCAACAACCACCACCCCCGCAGCCAACATTAGCCGATGGACCGGGAAGTTTATATTCAAGTGAGCATCAACAGAAAGGTAATCAATCCCAATCAATTTTATCCCGTGATTAACTACCCATTTGCCCGCTTCCTCGGTAAACCCAACATAATCATATACGAATTCCCTTTGGTCCAACAACTGAGAATTACGAGTCTTGAATAAGACACGGGTGTTATCATCAGTAATCCCGAAGCCCTCCATATCATTAGCCGTTATCGGCCCTAAACCATTATATTCAACTACGAGAACTCGGCCCACTAAAATATCTAAGGGTATTTGGTCTATGGAATCAGCTCCATTAAACAGATGAGAAGGCGCATCGACATGAGTGCCGATATGAGCGCTCATAGTCAAAAGAGAGACGTTGGTCGGGTCATTAGAAGAAATTGATTGAACGAGACGACGTTTGTAGCTGGGATCCCCGAGATAAGTAGGGGTTGAGCTGCCCACCATTAGTGTAACATCCTTAATTTCCATTATGTGGTACTTCCAAATTAAGCTTCCTCCATCCAGAGCCCGGGAGGAGCGTCTTCATTCTTTCATTGTAAAAGAGAACACTATGGTGTCAACGAATTCTCAACACTTTCGCCTCAGCCTGACCAAATACCTCTAGGATTTACCGTTAACAGGTTAACAAAATTTATCAACGGATCGAATCCAAACATCTGCAACATTGTACAATTGAGTCAAAATGGATCCGAAAAAACAGAAGGGTTCCAGTCTCACCACATTCCAAGCAATTCCGAATTTTGTACCGGAGGGTTACGATGTCAGTAAATGGTCAAAAGGCTTTAGTAACAGGGGGAAGCCGTGGCATTGGATTTGAAATCTGTAAAATCCTGTTGGAGAACGGATGTGAAGTTATTGCTTTGTCGAAAAACCTCGAGAATCTGACCAAAGCCAAATTACTACTCCCAGATTTGATAATTTTTCAGGCAGACCTCGAAGACCCGTCTCAATTCGAAGATATCTCTGAGTACGTATCAAACAAATGGGGATTTCTAGATACCCTCATCAATAACGCCGGGATCTCTCCCAAACAAGGAAATGAACTCAGTATCCAACCTGATGAGGTATTTCTACGAACTATTGAGACCAATCTTACAGCTCCGTATCTAGCAACAAAACGGTTATTACCTTATCTACTCCAATCGAAAGACCCAAGGATAATAAATATCGGATCAAGTATGGGAATAATATCCCCAAATTTATCCGGGATTTACAGCGTTTCCAAGGCGGCCCTTCATGCCCTAACTATCGCTTTCGCAAATGAACTCCGGGGCAAAGTGGCCATCAACCTTCTTTGCCCTGGGTGGGTCAAAACAAATATGGCACCAAACGCACCCGGGAACCCAAGATCTTCTGCAGAAGCAGTGCTTTCCCTCCTCGGCAAAGACAAATCCTTTACCGGGCACATTCTTAGAGGAAAATCCGTTTACCAATAAAAAGGCCAAGACATTTATGTAAAGTCGTTCGAGTTGAGTCAACCTTTATGGTGAAATCGGTTCCTTAAGGCGAAACTTCATCCGGCACCGTTGCCATTAAAGCATCTTGACTTTCTTTCCCATTAGTCTTTCGAGTCGAGCCTATTCCTGTTACCAGGCCTGTACGAGCATCGAGCGTTCGACCATCAGCTATAAGTCCACTACGATATTCAATTTCCAAAACTAATCGTTGGAGATCTTGATGGGCTTTCTGGGCTTCCAAATCCTTTTTCTCGGCGTCCATTTGAGCTTTCCTTAATAGGTACCTATCCTCGGAGTTAATTTCAAACATTGGAATCTCCTTATGTAGATTAATTCCAATGTAGAACATTTGTTCTATTTTGTCAACCAATTTAAACTTGAATATTAGGTCGAAGTAATGTTCCTATTACAGGTTTCGGGTCTCCTGAATGACACGGATAAGGCACGGAACGATTTCTTTCCAATCACCAACAACTCCAAAATCAGAAGCATTAAAGATTGGAGCTTCAGGGTCGTTATTTATAGCGATAATATTTTGGGACTTTTTCACTCCGACCAGATAATTAGGTTGTCCTGAAATCCCAATTGCAATATGAAATGTCGGGGCAACGGATCTTCCCGTCAATCCGATTTGGAGTTGCCCAGGTAACCAACGGGCAGCAGTAACCTGAAGGGTCGCCCCGACCGCTCCTCCAAATACATCACTCAATTCCCGGATAAGAGGGAGGTTTTCGGGTCCGCCTATTCCAAGACCCACCCCGATAATGGTTTCAGCTGAATCTAAAGCAATGGATTCCAAATTGGGTTCTACCTCGTCCGTGACTAACCGGAGGTTATCATCCATTGAACCGGACACCTCTAATGGAATCATTCTTGGGGTTATATCCCAATTTGGTTTCAATCGGTCCAAAATGCCTGGACGGACACTTGCCATGATAGGAGTCGTCCTTGAAAAGATTGGAGAGACGATATCTCCTCCGAACGCGGGTTTTAACTGGGCAAGCGCCCCATCATCTTGGAATTCAAACCCCACACAATCCCCCGTCAGTCCTAGACGAAGACGTGCAGCCACTCTTGGAGCTAAATCCCGACCGTTTGTGGTAGCCGGAAAGAAAACGGCAAATGGCTTGAACTTAGTAATTGCTGACACTATGGTGGATGTGTATATATCAGTCCGGTATTGTTTTAGCTGCTGAGAGGAAGCAACATACGCAATATCCGCCCCATAAGCCCCGACCTCCTCAACAAATCTCTCACACTCAACATCACCGATAAGTATAGCCGCAACCTTGGAATGAAGGCTTTCTGCCAACCTTTTTGCCTCGCCCAGTAATTCGAAAGAGACCCTGCGAATGATGCCTTGAGACAACTCAATGACAACGAAAATTTCTTTCGCGGGATCTGAATTCGGTGGGACAGGAGGCCTCAAGCGAGCCGTATCCTCCTTAACAACAGATGAAAACAGGCCTTTGCCCGCAAGGAAGGAAGCAATCTTCCTCGCTCCTTCTTCTGGATCCCCCGTATTAATGACCTCTCCGTTTCGATGAAGTCCTGCAGGCCGGAATTCACCCACCCAAGTCGGGGACCCAAGCCTTCCTACTAGGGCCGGATCCAGGCCAAGAGAATCTACATTAATGGTTTCAATGGGCTTAGCCTTCCCAATCTCTATTTCCTCGTCATTTGGACGGCGAGAGCCAATGATCAATTCGGTCACAGAAACTAATCCTGGGACATTTAACCGGTATCGCTGGAACCCTTCATCCGTTTCCCTTTCAAGTATTAGGGAATGCACCGATGGACCAGGATCAATTTTCCGGACTGACGTAACCTGCGGCAGATCGAGAAATTCTGCGATTTGGGATGGCACTTGGCTCGTTTCAGAATCAATAGAAAATTTCCCACAGAGGATAAGATCTGGATGAATTCGTTCCAAGGCCCGCGAGAGCACTAATGCTGTGACAAGCGTGTCTGAGCCAGCCAGCAGGGGGTCCGATATATGGATTCCTTCATCTGCACCTAGGGCGAGACACTCTTCGATGGTAACCCGGGCATCCGGAGGACCCATCGTGAGTACGGTAACAGAGCCACCCATAACCCCTCGGACTCGAAGTCCTTCTAGTAATGCTCGACGATCAATGCTGCTTATCGTAAGAGCAACGCCTTCCCGAACCATAGCCCTGGTGACCGCATCTAAATGAGCTTCCGCCGGGATAGGCGTCTGCTTAACACAAACAACAATATTCACGAACTCTTCTCAAATCTAGAAAGTTCTTTTTGGGGAAATCGCTCTTTGGCCCTTTTTAAACTGAGGGTGGAGCATAATCTTTGGACAGCCAGTCGGAAATTTTAGGACCTGTCATGATCCTCGATTTCCATGCAGAACCCACTGTGTATTTCCCAGCGGTCTGAGGAGCTGTACCTGATAATCCCTTTTCGGTCCGTTCCAATCGGGTTTGACGGAGCCACTGGCGTTGCAAATGATCCTGAACAAACACTGTTAACTTTCCTAGGGATTGGACTTCAAGTTGAACCTCATCGCCATCCTGAAAGGGATGTAACCCCCTATGATTTGTTCCGGTGGAAACAACGTCCCCAACTTCAAGAGTATGAATAGAGGACACCCATTCAATAATTCTTGGGATTTGATGGGCCATGTCATTGGTATTGAAATCTTGCTTAAGCTCTCCATTTATCCAGAGTTTTACAGGAAGATTCAAAGGGTCTGAAATCTCATCGGCAGTGACAAGGTACGGCCCCATAGGGGCAAAGGTGTCACGAGATTTCATCTGATAAAAGGAATTGGCTTCTGGAGGTAATCCGCGGGCAGAGCCATCGATGAAATTGAGGTAACCAAAAATATGGTCATACGCATCCTCGGGACGGACATTGGTAGCCCGTTTCCCAATTACCATTGCCAGTTCAGCTTCCCCTTCAAAAATTGAAGCTTTCACATCCGGGAGGACCATACTATCCCCAGATCCTATGATGGCGTTCGATGATTTATGGAATGCATTAATAGGAGCTGGTTCCTCTCGCGTCCCGTCTTCCATATAATTTACGGCCATTGCAACGATGTTGTTCGGTCGGGGAACTGGCGGCCTAATTCGCACACCACTAACTGGAACACCCGAACCCTTCTTAATCAGGTCCTCAAACTTACCCTGGTATTGGGAAAATCCCTCAATAACCTGTCTAAGTAAATCTTGGGGGTGGCTGTAATTAATATCTGCGACCGCACTGGATAGATCGATTACCGTATCCCCGGAAACTGCACCGAGCTTATAGTCATCATAAAACAGTAGTTTCATTGCCCCTCCTTCAAATCCTTTTTGGGTAAAAAATTTTATGAGCCTGAGACACCAATAAAATGGGAGATTAATCCCCCAGATTCTACTATTAACAAACAAAAATCCCAAGAGCCCTCAGGGCCCACCCTCTAGAGAGCGCAAGGATAACACATTTGTGAAACTTTTTTGCTCATTTAAACTATGAACTAAGTCGTATTTACTGATTACGGAACTAAATTTTTCATAGCCTTGAGACGCCCACTTGAATTTTCATTGGTATTCCTTCTTCATCAGCCACATCGACCTCTGGAAGGAAAGAGGCATCCTTATTGGACAATCGCCCCATTAAGAGGATGGCGAACGCATCCACAATATCGTCTCTTCCAATGACTGCAGTTGAATACAATGCTTTGATTTGCCCCACAATACCAGATACATTTGCCCAATACCGATCAAGGATTGCCACCCGTTCCTCAAATCCTCGCTCAGATTTTTTGTTAAAAGACATGGGAATCCTATTGTTCAACCCCCACAAAGACAACTCCGGGTGAACTTCACGGAAAGCTTTTCTCGCGATGGGGTCAGAGATAAGAAGTTCGTCAACCTCTCGAATTTTAGGGGTTATATTCCAAGACTGTTTTGAAAGGCTTTTCCCGGTAAGATGTTTATTCACCTCGGACGCTAACAGATATGAGTTGGCATACACTGCTAGCCTACAAGGGACGCGGAAAACGCTGGACCCCCTTCTCTTCCCCAGGATTTTTCGGGCCTCCCGATCACAAGCACGCTCTTTCTCCCCCGACGCTAAGAGGCCAATCGGAATATCGATAAAGATTAAATCTCCAGTTTTACATTTTTCCCAAAGGGATTGAATACATGGAAAAACTTGATGCTGAACTTCCCTATCTGGTCGAATCCAAATCGCGATCCATCCGGCCTTACAGCCATCAACTCCTATTATCACTCAAACCTCTTTCCAAATATTCAACCAACTTGAACTACCCATCCGACTCATTAGCCCGAACCCATTTATCGGAAATAGCCTTTATCTAGCCCCATCCACAGAAATCGACAGGCAGTGGTACGATATGGTTTCCAATTCTCGGCAATAGCAAAAAATTCTGACTCGGGGGTGTTGGAATCTAACCCATAGAGTTTTATCATCGCTGATTTGATACCACCGTCCCCAATAGGGAATATATCCTGCCGTCCCATTTGAACAATAGCAAACATCTGGGCGGTCCAACGGCCAATTCCCTTGATTTTCTGGAGGGTTAAAACAACCTCTTCATCTTCCAAGACATGAACGAGAGAGAGATTAAGATCCCCTTTGATAACTGAATATGCCAGATCAAGGATATATCGGGCCTTGGGCCCTGACACCCCAACCGATCTAAAATCAATTTCCGTTAAAACGGACACAGAGTCTGGAGTGATCCCTGATTCTCCGACCTTCTCCAAAAGACGGTTGGTAATTGCGCGGGCTGCGGAGGTGCTTATTTGTTGAGAAATGATTGCCCGGACAAGGGCTTCGTAATCTGAATCATATCCTTTACTCAGGATCCTCTGACTATTTGACCCGCAAAATCGGATGACCTGAGCCAACTTCAAATCGGAACGCAGGAGACTCGTGACAGGGTCCAAGGATATCCCTCCTCGAATAAGGATCTAGCGATTAAACCCGAAACAAGATAAAGCTAATTAATTCTAGTACAATAACGGAGTAAGCGTCAGATGTTTGAACTTATAACGCTTTGCAAGACAATTTCTTGGGATGAGCATCGTCGAAGATCGGCGAAGCGAGGAGTGCTATGAACCGTTGGAGATCCTCCCTCCTAGTTTGCCTCACCATAATCATCCTCACTTTTGTAAGTTGTGGAAATAACGATGGCACCTCTCCAGAATTCGGAAACGTTCAGGGAGAATTCGGAGAAATGGCAATGGCGATTTCAAACAAATCCGGTATGGCCAGCACCGCGCCGATGGTTATGGAGGATATGGAATACGCAAGTCGTCCAAGCTCCGGGGTGGAAACGGCGGACCGACTTACAGTAAAAAATGCCAGTCTCGATCTCGTTGTTGATAATGTGCCAGAAACACTGGCTGCTATTTCTGTCTTTGCCCAATCTTATGGAGGTTTCGTCGTGACCTCACAGGTTGGAGGGGAGGGGATTCACCAATTCGCATGGATATCACTCAGAATACCAGCGGAACAATTGGGGCCCATCATGTCCGAAATCCGATCCTTGGGAGTTAGGGTCACTGGAGAAACCACCTCCACACGGGACGTCACCGAAGAACACATCGATTTGAAATCAAGATTACAAGTCTTAGAAGAAACACTGGACCAATATCTCCGCCTACTTGAACGAGCAAAGACCGTGGAGGACATCCTACGAGTTCAGAAAGAAGCTACCAAGGTTCAATCAGAAATTGAACAGCTAAAAGGCCGAATTAACTATCTAGAACGAACCTCTGCCACTTCACTCCTCAACGTAAATTTACAACCATCTACAAATCAGGATCCCTTGGTAAAACCTGGATGGAGCCCTATAGAAACCATTAAATCGGCACTACGAGGACTGACTGGCTTTGGACAGGCTTTAGCCGATACCGTTATCGGTATCGCAGTTTTTAGCCCGGTCTGGCTTCCATTCTTAGGAATTTTCTGGCTCGGAATCCGTTGGTTTAGACGACGGAAAAGGGAATAAACGTCACTATCAATGACCTGCCTTAAGAATACACATTGGTCAATTCCATATAAGGAATAACGGAAAATAAAGTGAATACGAGAGTGCTGAAACTTAACTCGCCCATCGTACTTGCTCATGGACTACTCGGGTTTTCACAAATCAGGGTCTTTAAAACAAAGTCCGTCTCCTATTTTCGGCAGATCCCTGAATTCCTCGAAAGCAAAGGAAACCGGGTGATTCGAACAGACGTTCCTCCAACCCAGTCAGTAGGTTCGCGTGGGCATGCACTCAAAGAATCCATACACAAAAATCTTGGAGATGAACGGTTTCACCTAATCGCACACAGCATGGGAGGATTAGACGCCCGCTACATGATCACCCATCTAGGAATGGACAAACAAGCGATCACCCTGACCACCATCGGAACGCCACATAGAGGAACGGTGATCGCGGACCGTTTAGTCGACAGAGGAGAACGAGTAGGCCTTGCGAATCTCCTAAAATACCTTCAAATCCCAGTCGAGGCTTTCTACGATTTACGTTCAAGCGTTTGCGAGGATTTTAACATTCAAACTCCCAATTCCCCGAATGTCAGATATTTTTCCGTTATTGGAATAAAACAAAGAAAGGACATGCTCCTTGCTTTACGGTTTACTTCAGACATCCTTGCAAAGGATGAAGGATCAAATGATGGCCTTGTATCGTCCTACTCTGCCCGATGGGGCGAACGAGAAACCATTTGGGATTGTGACCACGCCGCCCAAATCGGATGGGTTGGGACCAGACAAAAGAACCTGGGGTTAAGTTCCGGCGTCCAAGCAGGGTATCAAGAAATCCTTCAACAACTAATCAAACTCGGATTCTGAGCTTTATAGCTCCAAATATCACCAGTACGGACTACGGAAAAACGGTTGGAATAATTTTCCACTATTGTTATACTTCGGTGCACCTACAGGAGAAAATTATATTCGATACTTTGTACTTAACCGGTAAAAAACAAAGGTCCTTAAGCATACACAGGAGAACTATGACAGAATTCCAATCAAATTCCGGCGCTTTGGTTTCAGTTCAGGATTTACTCTATAAATTTGTAAAAGAAGAAGTAGTAAAGGGAAGTAGCTGGTCAGCAGATGATATCTTTACATTACTCGCAGACCTTTCCGAGGAATTTGGTCCGAAAAACCAGGAGCTTCTGCAAAAACGCCTTGTCTTCCAAACCCAAATCGATACCTACTATCAGGAAAAACGATTTTCAGGATGGTCCCCGTCCCCCGAAACCCTCGAACAAGACGCACAGGATCTGGAAACATTTCTACTGGATATAAACTATTTAAAGCCGGAAACCCCCATAAATTTCCAGGTAGACACACCGGCTCTGGATCCTGAAATGGAACAAAATGGACCTGAACTGGTTACACCAGTAACCAATGCTAGTATGGCCGTTGGTGGAGCGAACGCCAGGTGGGTTAGTCTGTACGACGCCTACTTTTTGAGTGACATTCATCCAGAAATAGACCGTGAAGGACAGCGTCCCGAGCGATTAAAGATGGTAGTCACGGAAACCAATGCATTTCTCGATGAACACGTCATCCAATGGACAGAGGGGCTGACCTTTGCAGATATTCCTCGTTATTCCGTTTCGAAAGATGCTCAAGGAACCTACCAACTCCAGGGGCATACTGCTGCGGGACAAACCGTCTCCCTGCAAGAACCTTCCAAATTTGCAGGATTTAACCAAGACGATCGAAACGAGCTTTCAGAATTTTTCCTCGTGAATAATGGTCTCCACCTTCAGTTTCAACTGTATCCTGAAGGATCTGTTGATCACCAGAATGGACAGTTTAGAGACCTCATTGCTGAATCAGCAATTACCAACATTATCGATTTTGAAGATTCAGTGAGCGTAATCGATGTAGAAGACTATGTTCTTGGAATCCGAAACTTCCTTGGGCTTATTAAGGGGGATTTAAAAGGGTACGGCTCCAGGGGTAACCTGAAGACCATCAGCCCCGACAAAACTGCATTAGATCCTCAAGGAAATAAAATATCCTTCAAAGGTAGCAGCCTCATGTCGGTAAGGAATGTGTCGCTCCACATGTACACCGATATGGTTACTGTGAATGGCCAGGAGATCCCTGAGAGATTCCTTGGGGTGCTCCTCACCACATTGATAGCCAATCTCCATGATAAAGGCTCAAAAGAACGAGGGCCTAATAGTGGTAAAGGATATATTTACCAAGTAACCCCCAAGTTACAAAGCGCAGAAGAAGTAGCCGAACAGATGCGGTTTTTTGAGGAAGTAGAGAAGCAGCTTGGGATCACCGCTGGAAAACTCCTGATAGGAATTATGAATGAAGAATTTGGCATGACACTTCAATTAGGAGAAGCGCTGAAAGCCGCACAAGGCCGGGCGTTTTTTATCAACACGGGGTTTCTGGACCGGACAGGCTCCCAGATACGAGCCCAGATGCATGCAGGGCCTGTGAACCTTCGGGACGACCTAACCCGCGAAACCTACAACACGAGCTACGAATCCCACAACGTTGACATTGGTATCCAAACAGGAATCCACAAACATGGGAAAATAGGAAAAGGGATGCAAGTCCGAAACCGGGCAATGGCCGAAATGCTGCAGACCAAAATCAATCATCCTCGAACCGGAGGGAATACAGCCTGGGTCCCGGCCCCCAACCCGAGTGCCCTCCATTCCATGCATTACCACATGATTGACGTGGAGTTGGTTCAACGAATTATGGAGGATTCACCCGCGTTGAATATTCCAAGGAAATCACTCCTTACCTTTCCTCTTCTCAATAAAGAATCAATCGGAGACAAGACGTTCCGGGATAACCTGATTCTCCGGTACGTCCATAGTATGTTTGCCTATGCAGAGCCATGGGTTAACCGAGGGATTGGGTGCAGTGGGGTAAACAATTTTGATGGAATAGAAGAGATGAAAGACCGGGCAACAGAGCGTATTGACGGAGCGATCCTTGCAAACTGGAAACTCCATGGAATCATCAGCCAATCCGATATCGAGGAGGCTGTTCAAGAAGTGGTCGCCGTGCTCGATAAACAAAATGCTGGCGTCGAAGGAATAGAACCCATTGGAGGTGATAACGTCCAACGTGACGAAATCCTGAAACATCCGACCGTCGCCTCCGTACTGGAAGTCATAGAGGATTCCTCCTCGTCTCCAAGTGGTTACGTCGAACCTGCCCTGTTTAAAAACCGGCGTTTAATCAAGTCCACTAGGTAGGATTAACGGGAAGGACAAGGCTCCTAATCGACGATGTTTCAGTCTCCAAAACCTTTTAAAGTTGTTCCTTTTAGCATGAATAGGTGAAGAATGGCCACGGAAGGACCTACCTTTACGGAGAAACAACGATTTCGGCAATGGTGGCTTTGGGTGCTCCTCTCCCTCGGCCCGGGATTCTTCCTTTGGATATTTTTTCAGCAGGTAGTTCTTGGAATTCCCTTTGGCTCGAACCCTGCCCCAAACTTTCTGATTATCCCACTCGGCCTCATTTTTGGATGCGGGCCTGCTATTTTTATATACATTACCGGCTTAGACACCATAGTAAACAAACAGGGAATACTCATCCGATTCCGCCCCTTCCACCGCCATTGGGTTACCTTCCCCTTTGATGAAATCGAAGAAGCTGTAGCAATTACTTACAAACCCATCCGAGATTATGGGGGTTGGGGGATTCGATATGGACGGAAAGGAAAGGCCTACAGCGTCTCAGGAAATCAGGGAGCTCTGTTATCACTCACAGACGGGAGAACCATCCTCATCGGCTCGAAGCACCCGACACTTCTTGTATCCAAGATAGAAAAGAAGTTTGACTAATTGATTCGACCCTCCCTTCTAAAAGGATTAGACAAATGCTTTGCTCTGTGGTGTCATGGCTGTAGTTTGTCCAATTTATGAAAGAACGATACAGTCCCTATGAACTGAAGGGAAACATAAATTAAATGAGAGCGTTCCAAACTCACTCATGATAAAAATAAAAGAATCCTTTTCCTCAATTCAACGTGTTGGCGCTGATCGGTTAAAGTTACTTGGAGTCATTACTGCCGGGCATTCTGTTATTCACTTTTACCAACAATTATTCCCGGTTATATTACCGACGGTTACCCAAGCACTCGGCCTAAGTAATGTACAAGTAGGAGTCTTAACTTCGGCCCGTCAAATGTCCCACAGCACTTTAAACCTTCCCGTAGGTGCTGCCGCTGATAAGTTTCCCCAGTGGAGATCACACATCATGGGAATTTCACTAGTGACGATGGGAGTCGCATACCTCGCACTTGGCACTGCAGAATTCTATATTGTTGCGATTATTTCCTCTTTGCTGATAGGACTTGCTTCAGCCCTCTGGCATCCTACCGCTATCGGTACCCTTTCCAATACGTTCCCAGAACGCCGCGCTACCGCTTTATCTCTTCACGGGATGGGTGCAACCGTCCTTGATACGGTAACCCCCTTGGCTTTCGGGGGACTCTTAGCTGCATTTCATTGGCGCGGGCTTTTAGAAGTTCAAATTGTTGTTGGCCTCTTGGCCGGACTCCTACTCTGGAGACTACTCCGCAACTCCTTCACTGCTGAAGCCCAAAAGGCTGGAGACAAAGGCTATCTTAAGGCGTTAGGCACACTCATCAAACATCCATCGTTTATTGGAATGACCCTCAGCAACGGGCTCATGAGTATGGGAAGATTAATCGTCCTTGCCTTTTTGCCTCTTTATCTCCAACTGGAACTTGAGTATTCCCCATTCGTCCTTGGAGTGTACATCACCCTTTTACACGGTATGGGGATCTTGTCCCAGCCCATTTTGGGGCCTCTCTCAGATAAGATTGGGAGGAAGGCCGTTTTAGTACCCTCATTCATTGCCCTTGGCATCCTTTACATCTTGTTGAATATAGCTCCACCCGGGTACCTTCTTGCAGCGGTGGTCACTGGCATTGGCCTTTTCTTTTATACCTTAACTAACATTACGACGGCTACCATCATGGATATCGCTGACAAACAGGTGCAGGCATCATCAATGGGGCTAACCGGTATCATCACGCAGGTTTTCGTTCTCCCCGCCCCTATCATTGCGGGAAGACTAAGTGACATTTACGGGTATGGATCGTCCTTCTTGCTGGCCGGAGCTTTTCTCATCCTCGCAGCAATCGTGCTAATCCCGCTAAAGCTCTACAAGGGTTCTGACGCTACAAACGAGCCTCCAAAACAGAGTTAACCGGATAGCATTCCAAGGGTACGAAATTCCAATTTTGAAACCCAAGCCGAAACGGTAAATGCTAACGGTTATTTCGAATGCCAATCATGGAGGGCAACCAATTGGTCCAAAACCACCCCCCCCCGCAAAAACGAGAGGCCCCATACCCCAAAAGGCGGTATAGGTATATTTAGAAGCCGCATAAAGGGCCGGTGTCGAAGTATCCAAAAAGGAAAACCCAACTAATCCAAAGGATTGACCGATAAGAATCCCTAAAGGGGTAATAGCGAAATAAAGTATCCTTTTCCGTCTTACAAGACCAGGAGTCGCAACCAAAATACCGATCAATAAGGGGAGAGTGGAGTAAGAGAAATTCGGGTGGAGTTTCAGGGGCTTATACAAAAGAAAGGGTTTCATCAATCACGGGCCATCTTAATTAAGGTGGTTAGACAAATCCTATCGTTTATGTTGTCATAGGCACATCAACAGGACTTTAATCATAGAGAACTCGTGGCTACACAGGAGGGGGCATTAACAATGGCGACATTCCAATCACCCCAAGTGGGTCAACCAATCCCAGACTTTAGTCTTCCTTCCATCCAGGGTGATGAAATTAGAGTTGACTCATACCGGGGGAAAAAACTCGTCATCTTTATGTGGGCCTCCTGGTGAGCCTGCCGAGCCCAACTGCCTGTATGGCAGGAATGGTACGGTTCTCTTTCAGACAAAAGAACGGAACTACTCGCAATTGCGGTTGATGCGCAGGGGTCAGAAAAGGCAATCCCCTACATCCAGGGCGCAGGCGCCACCTTCTCAAACACAGTAGATGAAGACA
The DNA here is from genome assembly GCA_964612825.1 of uncultured Dehalococcoidia bacterium. Classification (GTDB taxonomy): domain Bacteria; phylum Chloroflexota; class Dehalococcoidia; order Lucifugimonadales; family UBA1127; genus CAZTCW01. The sequence goes on from CAZTCW010000013.1 coordinate 22,410, forward strand.
ACATTCTCAGCCAATCCTACGGATTCAAGGTGGTACCAAATGGGATTTTCGTTGATGAGGAGGGGATCATCCGCTACATGAAATTTGGGGGTTTCGACATCCGACACCCTGAAATTCGGCAACTCCTTTCAGACTGGACGGAAAAAGGAGTGCTCCCGGGTGAATCGACTGAAACCGGAGATAATCAGCTAGTCCAAGACCACACCAACGCAATAAAACTTTTCCAGGAAGGCAACACACACTACCGAAATAATGAAGTGGAAAAAGCGCTGGCAAAGTGGAAAGAAGCCCGGACGCTCGAGCCGGACAACATGGTTGTGAGAAAACAGATCTGGGCCGTAGAACACCCTGAAAAGTTCTATGACTCAGCAGATATAGATACTGCGTGGCAGAAAGAGCAACTTGAAGCAGGGGTTTAGCTAAGTTATTATTTATGTCAAGTAACGTCTGACCTGAACTGACGTCAAAAGCGATGTTCCTATCTTGCCCCGTTCGCTATGAGAAGCTCGATAACATATTCCCGGTTTTTCGTGAACTCTTCAGAAGGGGCCACTAACGCATTCGGGATCGTTGCCGCACACAAGATACTACACCCGTTATTATCCTTGATATTCACATCTGCTCCCTTGGCAATTAACAAATCCGCCATCTCCCGTATCCCAAAGAAGGCAGCCCATTGGAGGGGAGTACCACCCGGTTGATCCAAGGCCTTGGTATCAATATCAGACCCATTATCCAGAAGAATCTGCACAATTTCTTCATTCCCAACCACGACTGCGAGGTGTAACGCTGAAGCCCCGGCCCAAGGGTATTCAGGGCCAATAAACCAATCATTCGGATTGGCACCAGCATCCATATAACGCTTAACGGTAACTACATCTCCCTTCCCAATCGCATCAAAGAGGCTGGTTTTCGGCATGATCGGGGCGTCGGATGTTGAAGATTTATCTGATTCAGACACAGCGTTTTCCGACCCGGAGTTTTCGGACGCCTCTGATCCTGAACAGGCCATAAGACCGAGTATCAGGATCATGAAACATAGCAAGGATCGAAGAGAAAGCATTCCGCTCCTTAATTCTTCTCGTTGGGGATTTATGACCCTATTTATCATGATATCATAGGGTGGATTCCTGCCTACAAAAGCACAAAATAATTAATGGAAGAGCTTATGGAAAGAGTTTGGGGGGCAATCGAAGCTGGTGGAACCCATTTCGTCTGCGCAATCGGGTCTGAACCCAACCACTTGAAGGCGCTGACGACCTTTCCAACCGGCACTCCATCAGAGACCATTGGGCAGATCATTGGATTTTTCAAATCACACGAACGCCCATCTGCTATTGGAGTTGCCTCCTTTGGCCCTCTAAACCTCGATTTAACCTCTCCCCAATACGGGACGATCACTTCGACGCCAAAAGAAGGATGGAGCGATTTCAACATCGTTCAAACTCTCAAGAAAGGCTTGGAGGTTCCAATCGTGCTTGATACCGATGTGAACGCTGCAGCCCTCGCTGAATCTGCCTGGGGGAATTCCAAGGGGATCTCGAATAGCGTCTATTTAACGATAGGGACCGGTATCGGGGCTGGTGTTATCGCCAATGGGCAACCCCTTCATGGCCTTATCCACCCTGAGGTTGGACACCTCCGAATCCCTCACGACTGGGGCCGGGATAATTTTCCAGGAGTGTGCCCTTACCATGGAGATTGCTTCGAAGGACTCGCTTCAGGTACTGCCATCCTGAAACGATGGGGGATTCCTTGTCATGATTTAGAAGAAGACCATCCGGCCTGGGAGTTAGAATCCGAATATTTAGCCCTTGGGGTGACGAACATTATTTACACCCTTTCGCCAGAACGGGTCATCCTTGGGGGAGGGGTAATGCAGGCACCATCTCTGCTCCAATTAGTCCAAACAAAAACCCAGAACACCCTGAATCAGTATCTGCGTAGTGACAAAATCCTGAAAAGTATAGATTCCTATATCGTCGGATCGGCCTTAGGGCCTATCACAGGGGTTTTGGGAGCACTGCTTCTCGCTCAAAAAAGCACGTAGGCTGATCCTCCTCATAAATCCTTCGCCGGCAGACCCTCATTAAAGAGTAATAAGAATATGATGTCCTGAATGATAATGGACTTTATCGTGTCCTCTTTATGGATCTCCTGAATATAGTACGCCGTATCGAGAGGTGTACCCCCATGAGCATCGAGGATATTTACCGGTGCACTTTTCTCCAACAAGATGGAAACTATCTCTTTTTGTAAGAAAAACACCGCCCAGTGTAAGGGCGTCGCTTCGTCTTGATTTCCAGCCCTAAGATCAATTGTTGCCCCGTGGTCTAAGAGGATTTTCACGATTTCCGTCTCTTCTTTCGCAATCGCCAAATGGAGAGGGAATGCGCCACTGAGAAGTTGACCTGGGGGAAGGGCATGGGTATTTGGATTGATACCATCTTTTAGCAATTGTTCAACCTTGGAAGAATCCCCAATGTCAACGGCCCTTAACAAACCCATGCCCTGCTCAGTAGAAGTACTGTTACTACAGGCGAGGATCATCAAGACCCCGAAAAGAGAAATTAATTTCTTAAAGGTGAGTTTCATAGGAGGCATCCCAAAGAACCGGATATGGTTTCATGGTTTATAGGCAACAACTTTTACGCTCACGATATCGGGCCGTCCATCTTCTTGAGGTCTTGGGTCTTCGTCTTGGGTGATTTGAATGTTTACAAACCCAGCATCTTTCAGTCGGTTCAAATACGTAGGCTCTTCTTCCGCTCCCGAAACACAACTTGCCCATTGTTCGGGATCTTGCTGGAAGGATTGTGGCATTGGGCCAAGGGCCATGATATCGGAGATATGCAGTCTGCCCCCTGGGGTTAATACCCGAAAGGCTTCACGAACCACCTGCCCCTTATCGGGAGAAAGACAGACAACGCAGTTAGATATTACGACATTTACATTGGAATCAGGGAGTGGAATGTCTTCAATATATCCCTCGACGAATTCAACATTTGAAAGGCCTAAATTCTGGGAATTTTTCCGAGCAAGAGCTAACATATCCGGAGTCATGTCCAGTCCAACAACGCTCCCTGATGGGCCAACTTGTTTCGCGGCGAGAAAACAATCAATCCCCCCTCCAGAGCCTAAATCCAATACCTTTTCACCAGGTTTAAGACCTGCTAAGGCCGTCGGGTTTCCACAACCAGCGGAGGCTGCAACTGCCTCGAGGGGAAGTCCCGTAAGGTCTTTCTGGAAGTAGATATTCGAATAGGCGCCCAGTGAGGCATCCATACCGGAAGGGGTCGTCCCATCTGCGCAACAGGAGGCCTGTTCAACACCCTGAAGGGTTAGATTCGAGGCCTGGCGGGCTCTTTCACCGTACCGTTCTCGAACCTGAGATTTTATTTCTTCTTCCGTGTTGGCCATACACACCTCTTTCGTAAGCCTTTGCTTAGTGACGCCGTCTTAATGTCTGAGCTTATTATACTTTCAAAGCTCAATCAATTATTTTCCTTGTTGAACTACTTAATAGCCCGTTGCGTCAAATCATTGGCCTCAAATTTGGAACCACACTATTTGTGATACCATTAACATAGAGATGACACATAGATAGCGACCTACCACATGAGCCAAACAACACCAGGTTCCCAGAACGCCAACCAAGGGTTTTCTAAAGAGCAAGCTTCTTCTGAAAATTCTTTTTCGCCGTATAGATTCGTGATTATTGGTTTAATGGCCCTGCTACTTTTTCCAGGGGGTTTAAATCTTTTTGCTGTAGGCCCTGTAACCCCCTTCGTGATGGAAAGTTTTGGCATTGGGAATGGACAAGCTAGCCTCCTAACAAGTGTTGTGTTCCTTGCGCAAGGTATCTTAACTGTGCCCGCCAGTTTCCTTATGGGCCGGGTAAGCCTAAAAATTCTGATATCAATTGCCGGACTCCTGGGGTCAGCTCCAGTTCTTTCAATCCTTTTCACCGATCATTTCACTTTCCTTATTCTTCTTCGGATTTCTTACGGCCTCGGTTTTGCTATCCTGTTTTCTACGATGGGACCTCTTTTTATCCAATGGTGCAATCCTCGTGAACTGACACTGGCGAATGGGATCTGCATCCTCTCTGCAAGTATCGGGATAGCCACTGCAGGGTTTATTTCTGTTCCACTTTCCGAAGAAATTGGATGGAGAATCACCTTAAGCTTTTTTGGAGCATCATCATTAGTTGCATCAATCATCTGGCTCATATATGGGAAAGAAAACCCTTCATCAACAGAAGCCTCAACCCCTAACAACCTAAAAAACATTTGGAGTATTTTGCGATCGCGAACCACCTTACTTATCGCTAGTTGTGACGCGGGTCCTGCTGCGTTAATTGCAGCAATAATGGCATGGCTTCCTACCTATTACTACACTGCACATGAGATACCTCTATCTACAGGTGGATCCAGCTTAGGACTTATAGCGCTGACCGGATTAATCTGTGTCGTGATAGTCAGCATAATCTCTTTACGCTCCCCCAAAAAACGGCCCTTTCTGATTCTCCCTGGGATCATCGTAGGATTCGCAGGTTTAGGGACAGTTTTTTTCCCTGAATCGATCATCATCTATGGATTTATCATAGCTTTAGGGTTCTGCTGTTGGAGTTATTTACCCGTCTTAGTGAGTTACCCGATGGAATTGTATAGTGACGACCCGAACCGTGTCGCGGTTATCCTCGCAAACCTCATGGCGATTGGGGGATTTATCGGGTTTGCTTCGCCACTGATTGTCGGTGTCCTCGCGGATATCACCGGGAGTTTTATCCCCGGTCTTACTATCTTTGCAATCGGAAGTTGGAGCCTGCTAATTGCCGGAATCAAGCTTCCGGAACCCGAAAAGGAAAGGTCTTCTTAAAATTCAGCAACAAAGATGCGGTATTACCGGAGGTGCCTTGGGATCAGATCCCATTATTCATGCTTACATCAACTGGGTTCTAAGAAAGTAACGCTAGGGGTGCTCAATACCCCAGAATCTGTCCGCGCAGCCTGCTGTAAAGGATTCGTGAAAAATGAATGGAATACCTCTCGAGATGGAGCAGTTGCGAGAATAAACACGTAATTCGGTTTATCCAGCTCCTGGTAAGGATGAGCAACAATCCCAGCTTCATCTCTTCTCCCTTGTCGACTCTCAAACCCTAGTTTCCATTTATCGAAATTTTCGACTTCGAAGGAAATAATTACCTGTATACTCATCTCTGTCTCCATTATCGTGTTTTACAGAATTTACTGTTCCATTGAAAGCACATTTCCTAGTGTCCCAACATCGGAAGAATTACTTTCAGTTATCTCTCGGTAAATGTACTTTTTATGTGGCAGCAAATCCTCCATGTAGAGGACTTGCTGGTGGCCCGGATACGTAATGGTGAGGGCGTAAAAGTCGGGGCACGGCAGAATTATTTCGGCAGTCCCAGACTCATCCGTTGTAGCCCGACTCCCTCCAGCCAGAGATACTTCTGCCCCATAGACCGGTTGGCCATCAACGTCCAAAACGCGAATCCAAGCGGGATCCCCTGTTAGGCTCTGGTCTGGAATCTTCTTTACTACATCGATTTCATATTGGCCAGCTCTTTTCGGAATTTTCCATTCTGCTCCATACTTTAACCTTAAATACTCCTCAGGAGGATTGGGTACAAGGAATTTTTCACCCAAATACAGTATCTCCTTTGGATTAAGAACATATTCAGCTGGAATTTGGACTCCTGGGAAGGCGGTTACAGTGTTGTTCTCGATATAATCAGTATCCCATCCAATGCGGATATAGTCCTTAATCATGGAATACGTTGTTGAATATCTCCCCTTTATTTCCTTGATAAAAAATCCATTGTTACGCAGGGAATTAAGAACAGACGTACGTCGATCTTCCGTTAATCCATTAACACCCATAACGGAAAGAATGTCGACATCATCATCCCATGGAATCATTGCCCCGTCTCGGACCGCTCCAAGGCAAGCTCCTGACCACAAAAGAAAGACAATCCCTTCATCATCAAAGATATGTTTTGCCTCTTTTAAGATCCGCTCTGCAACAACGAGATCCATCGGGGGATTGTACTTAAAGGTAAACTCAAGTGATTCTGAGTCCGATCCATTCCCTGGTTTATCAATCATTTCTAGCTCCTAATCTTTGGTCCCAGATTCTTTTATATTTCAATAACAGTAGGTCGTTTATCCAATGGCTCCGAAGCTATCTGGATCCGCCTCACAGTTTCAGGATTACAGGTAAGAAGAATAACCTGATGTCTACTTGAAAGTTCTACTATCCCTTCGCAAGTCGCCTGAGCTCGTTCGGGGTCGAAGTTTACCATAACATCATCCAAAACAACGGGCATAGGCTCAGAATTCCGGGAGTACTCATCGATTAGGGCAAATCGCATAGCTAAAAATAGCTGTTCGGCCGTCCCCCTACTCAACATACTTGGGGCATCTTTAAATTTATCAAATGAATCAACGATCTGCAGCCTCTCTTCCCCAATAACGGATTCCACCCGGGAATACCGACCCTTAGTAAACTGTTTGAAATACCGAGAGGCCGATTCAAGAAGCGGACCCTGTTTTTCGCGTTGATATTTTTCCCGGGCATCGGTCAGCATTTTCTGGGCAATAACACTAACAGCCCAACGGTCCGCTGCCTCTTCTATTTCTTCGGTCAACTGTGAAATGTGGGATTGAATCTCTTCCGAAGGATTGGATCGTTCCATTCGATCTCGATCATCCTGTACGCTCCGTTGGTCCCCAAGCAACTGGTCTGTTTCCTGTTGAATTCGTTTAATATCCGAGTTGATTTCCTGTAGATATGCTTCCGTTTCTTCTGAAGATTCCTTCTTCAATTCTTCACGAAAAGAAGTTCCTTCTTCGTTAATCAGCAAAGGCTGGTTTCGAAGAAGTTCTTCCATTTGGAGTTGGAGATTTTCACGGTCGGATATTCTGCTCCCTAGCTCAAGAAAACTGTGCTCATCAGAACAGCCGGCAGATTGTAGCAACCCTAAAATTTTCTTTTCTATACCCTCCAACTCGGTTATTCGCAAATTTCTTTCGGATTCCCACTTCTCTATCTGGTCCTCAAGTAAACGTTTGTCGATTTCAGCTTTCTTGTGCTGCGCATAACGATTTTGAAGATCATCTAACGCCCCAAGGGCCTGAGTTGTTTCAAAAAGAGGTAAGCCTGAGGCAATAAGAATCGGGGAAAGACGCCCTTCTATTTCTTTTAAATAATTTTCGATGGTAGAAATTCGTTGCCGGATTTCTCTGGCATTTCTTTCTTGTTCTCTGAGGCTTCTGATCCCACCCAGTACCGAAATCGCCGACAGAGGGGTCAAGCCAGGGTCTAACGACAACTTTTCCAGGGATAGTACCCATTGGTCGTTAGATTGCTGAGCTTCGAGATTTTTTAATTCCACTAATGACTCTGTTTCCATCAATATTTCATGTGCTTGTTCGTGTTGATGGGTCAAATTTTTAACTTTTTCAGAGATTTCATCGAACCGTGTGCGTATCCTAATTTGTCTTTGACGCGCATTGTTATGTTCGATAATTTCCCGTTCACTAGGTAATTCCTTTAGTTGCAGCCGTGACAGCAAACTTTCAATCTCCACTCTTACGCCTTCAGAACGATGGGCTAATTTCCCTTGATCAAGTTTGAGCGTACGATTGAAACTTGTAGGTTCTGTTCCTAAATCCTCCCCACGTGTCCAAAAATAAAGTCCAGATGCCAATCCAGCCATCACAAATCCTGAAATCACTCCAGAAAATTCCCCGAAAACAATCGATCCGGTTAAGATAATGGCCCCTAACAATAAAATGGTTAGGGGTATCCATTTAGTGTTCCAAGGATGAACAGAACGAGAAAGGGTAGAGAGTTGAAAATTCAAATTCCGCAATTCTTGTTCGATAGCCGTCTGATCAACTACCGCAGCGTGGAGATTAACGAGGCTTTCCGATTCCAATTCCAATTCTTCTAAGGATTGATTTGGGACTCCCTGTAATCGCTCACGGTCACGAATCGCTTCCTTCAATTCCTCTTTAGCAAGAGATTCTGCCTTGTCCATCCCCTCTAATTTATCACTCACCCTTTTTAATTGAATGTTTGATTCAGTCAGTTTTTCTCCTTGTACGGTCAACTCATCTTGGATAGCCTCAATATCCATCCCCTCAAATAAACCCGGGTCATTCCGATTAGTCCGAAATGCCTTCCCTCCTTCAGAAATTCTTTCTTCTTCATTCAAAAGGGAATTTTTCAAATTAGGTAAATCCTTCGCGGCGCTTTCATAATGACTAATTTCATTTCTTAGCCGCTCGATATCGTGTTCGTATAATAGGAATGCTTCAATCACCCCGAGATACGAAATTTTCCGGATACCCTCATCCTTGATTTCATCACCTCGGGATAGCATTTCTTGTAATTCATTTCGTTTCAATTTTGATTGTTCGAAGATCGAGACTCCTTGGTAAGGAAATCCTTCACCATCGGGAAGAAGCGATATTTGACGCTCAAGTTCTAGAAGTTTATCCCAGGAACCCCGTAGCTCTATCATCTTTTTTTTACGACTCTCCATGGAATGAAGCTTCAAGAGTACAACTCTGGATTCTGAAAGTTGCTCGTTAATTTCATGTTCCCGGCCACCCAAATCTTCATACTGAGCCAACCCTAATTGTGTCGACGAAAGTTCCTCACGCAATTTTGTTAAATCTGTGAACCAATGGCGAATTTGACCAGAACGGGGAGACCAAAGATTATCAGATTCCCTCTTTAGCTCATTCAAGATACTAGGAAGGTTAAGACTCCCGACCCCAAGCCCTGCAGAATATATCCGTTCTTTAACTTCCCCACTATTCAACGTGTTGAATTCTTGGAGTTCTCCGATACTTATGCTAAAGACATTTTGATACACATCTTGGTCGAGACCACTAATTAGGGAATCGACCAATTCCTGTCCTCCTGAATCATCACCACTTACGATTACCTGACCGCCACGGGTACCTTCGGTACGACGAATGGTGTAAAATTTCCCATTGGCAGAGGTCACTGAAAGCGCTCCGCTTGAAGATCCTCCCCTTACTGGAGGATAGTCATAAAAATCGAACTGGCGGTCTCGCCGATTTAAAAACCCAAAAAGGACCATACGTATAAACGCACGTAGGGCGGATTTCCCGGCTTCGTTTGGACCAATGATGATGGTGAGATTCCCAGAAGGAATCTCCAGTTTTTTGTCGATAAATGGACCATAATTATCTAAATCTAGTCGGGTTATAAACATGTCATTCCTGAACGGAAAATTTTTCTGCCAAGATCCATCGAGCTCTTTCCATCCATTCCTTGATAAGTAACTTACGCTGAGCGTCATCCTCAGGAAGTTTCAATTGATGCCGTCTACCCGAAAAAACCTCAGCTAACAATTCCCTAAAATCATCAGGCTCACTCCCGTCAACTTCTCGAAGGATAGAACCTAGAAAGTCGTCTTGATTAGCTCGATGTTCCAAATCGATTTCAGGAAACGTTTTATCACTCAATCGTTCAAGCCAAATCCATGGGCTTTCTTGAGATTGGTTCAAACGGATTTCTTCTTCTACAACCGAGATGGTATTCCCTCCGACTAACTGTCCGTGCAATGGCCCACGACCAGAAAGGGTTACGCGGCACACTACATCCCGACCATCTGCCCCGGACTGTAGACGTACCAATCTATCAGTGATCCGATTCACCAAATCATCAATTCCCTGAATATTTTCAATAGAAACTTCGATGGATTCCCAGCGAACCACATCCAATTCAATAAATTCAGTACCTACACTTCCATTTTGGTCCACCTCAACCAAGACGCAGCCGTGGGGACCGGTTTCTCCGGGATGCCTACCCTGAATATTGCCAGGATAAACTATTGTAGGATTTGCCTGTTTCAACGTTTGGCGAGTATGGATATGACCCAATGCCCAATAATCCATATTCATCTGACAGAGATCATCTACAGTGCATGGGGCGTAATTATCGTGATTTGAATTTCCACCAACGTTGCAGTGAAGCAACCCGATTTTGAACAGGTTATCCAAAGGAGGAGAAACGAATCCAGGAAGAAGATTTTCTACTACTGATGAACGAGGATAACTAACTCCTTGTATATTCGCAATTGGGATATTTCCTCTAGAGGCAGTCACCCAAGATGGAACTTCCTTAAACGTATGGACTCTTTCCGGCCAGGACATCCTGGAATACTGACCGTTTAGTGGGTCATGGTTTCCGTGAACCACGAAAGCATCAACACCAGCATCTGACAATTTTTTTAACCCGTTTAAGAAGCGAAGTTGCGATCGGGGAGCTCTATCTGCCCCATCGTAAACATCGCCAGCAATAAGTAAAAAATCCACGCGTCGTTCCAAACATACATTGACTAAATTTTCGAAAGCCTGGAAAGTGGCCTCTTGAAGGGCCTTCGAAACGGTAGGATTAACACTCTTGAGCCCTTTAAATGGACTATCAATGTGAAGATCGGCCGCATGAATAAATCTAAATTCTTGCATCAAACATCCCTATCTAATTTACAGGCATTATTCGGTAAAACTAAATTGAGAATCGTAAATCGCGAAAGGTATCCCCTACCAACTCCCAAACTAATTCAGGACGTTCAGAACTAAGAGCCGACATATGGGCACAGCCCTGGAATCCCCAAACGCCGACGTTCTGAATCCCGGACCGAACCGCAACCTCAGCTGCGTCTACAAATTCCTTTTCTCTTCCGAAGGGAATTTGAAAGGCCTGAAGCCAAACCTGAGGCTGCAAACCATAACGGTCAGTAAGATTGACGATTTTCCTCGAATATAATCCCACAAATTCCTCAGGGTTTTCACGAGATAAAACCCAAAACGGGGTTACTCCTAAAATATCTAACGATTCGATTCCAGCTACTTTTTCCCATCGAGCATCTCTGGGTGTTTGTTCCGCCAAAGGAGAAAGGCATACTGCGTTCCGAATCCCTTTACTCTTAGAATAATCGCAAATGTCCTGTAAAAAGCCTACGATCGTATCATCTTGAAACTCCGAAACCTCGTCATTAACTCCTTGTGGCATGGGTTTATGGTAGCGTTTTTCAAACAAATCCCGGCATGTAAAACAGGCACAAGTCCATTCACCCTCCTCCGGAGCAATCCCAACGCTTGGATAGAGATGTGGCTCATCCCAAAACACCACATCTGCCTCTAATTCAATAGCTGCATCAATCCAAGTTCGCATCAAACTCCGAAATTTAGGTGAATTTAAACAGGCTGCAGGCACAGGAGTTCCTTTATCTGTAACCTGCCAGGTTAACCGGTTTTCGAGGAGAAACGTGCTAAACGCTTCCCCTCCAAAAACCCCCCCGACTCCCCATGGGTCAAGATAGACCTCCAGCCCTTGATCATGGGTAATTCTCGTGAATTTTTTCATAGAATCCCTATAATACTTGAGATCGTTTTCACTGAAGGTATGGAGGACATAAGTACATTGATGATCCAAAATATCAGGTAAATCCCGTTCAATGTAATGCCTGAGGATTCGGTTCCCAAAATAACTGACGCCTCTTGCAATCATTGTTGATCCTTCCGTTGGGTTAGACCCATATCCGAGAATGGAATGAATGTAGAACAAAAGTTCTAATTCGTCAATTCCCTATCCATTTTCGCCTGCACTACTAACGCCGGCTCACTGCCTCATAGAGAACTTCTCCGGAAACAATCGTGATAAGTGGTTTCAAATTTGTATCACATACTACGACATCTGCTTTTTTCCCAACCTCTAACCCACCTATCTCATTCTGGCAACCGATAATGGTGGCAGGATTATGCGATGCCATGCCAACTGCATCCATCAATGAAATACCAACCCAGTTAGACATATTTCTAACCGCCTGGTCCATGGTTAAGATACTCCCGCCCAGAATTCCTTTAGGAGAATAACAAGCTCCATCTCGTACCACCCACTGTTCACCTTGAAATTCGAACTGGCCAACATTCGTTCCGGTAGGAGGCATCGAATCAGATACCAAGACCGTCCCATTTATTCCTTTAGCTTTCACTGTTTCCCGGAGGACATCGGGGTGCACATGGATCCCATCCGAAATGACGCTTACACTTAATTCAGACCGATTGAATACGAACTGAGGGACCCCCCAGACCCTATGGACACTCGCTGGATCTCTTGCTGAGGGTCCATCCATCGCATTAAACAGGTGGGTAACCAGAACAGCCCCTGCGTCTACAGCTCTCTCGCAGTCTAATTGGCTCGCCATCGTATGCCCCAAGGACACCCGGATTCCCAGGCGAGTTGCTTCCCGAATCACATCCAGCGATCCAGAAAGTTCTGGAGCCAAGGTCAGAAGTTTTATACTCCCTTGACTCGCTTCCCAAAACCTTTTTAAGGATTCTACTGACGGCAAGCTAAGGAACCTAGGATTATGAACCCCAGCTTTCTCAGGATTCAGAAAAGGGCCCTCGAGATGGACACCAAGAATTTGGGCTCCATAAAACCGATTCCCATAACTACCCCCCAAAACCTCAAGGCACTTAACCGTTTGCTCCGGGGTCTCGGATACCAGGGTAGGAAGGAAAGCGGTGCATCCCGATCGAATCGCGATCCTTGCCATTATCTCTAACGTATCTAACTGTGGTTGCTGATTAAGAGACCGGCCTCCCGAACCATTCATCTGCAAATCTATCAAGCCTGGGATAAGAACATCTCCGCTCAGCGTGATATCGCCCTCTTCATCAATGGAAAGGAATTCGCTCGAGAAGTCCCTATGAGTAATAGAAACGATGTGAGAACCTTCAACCCGAATGGTCCCATCGTCAATGATCCCGGTAGATGCATATACCTTCCGACCATGAAGGGTCATATTCATAGGATCTTCACCTCAATTCATAGAAGGGAAATGGTTCAGATTAAATTGATGGGTCGAATGGTTTTCTCATGGCAACTCTACATCTGTCGCTATCTCAACACAACAGGATGAGAGCAAAAATTAATTGGATAATAGCCTCCTTAGAAGAACTATCAATTTACAGCGGAAATCCGCCATGATAGCCTACAAAAGAACCAACCCCTATATATTGAGGAGACGACTGTGATTATTGATACCCATACCCACGTGGTCAACAGCGACCGAATCAACCACCCTCTGCACCCAGATGCTCGGGGATGGTCCCTAGAAGTCAGCAACAATGTCGAAGACTTGATAACCGAAATGGACAACGCAGGAGTCTCATGTGCCACCCTGGTGCAGCCAGCTTCAACTTATGGACTAGATAATTCCTATCAATGTGACAGCGCTATCCGATTCAGCCCGAGAACCATCGCTGTAGGAATCCTTGACCCGGCGGCTCCTGAAGCAGCCGATAAACTCTCATACTGGGTAAAGGAGAGAGAAATGCGCGGAGTTCGACTTCTCACTGAAGCTGAACCCGATGACCCGGCCTGTGACCCTCTGTGGGCTCGGGCAGAAGCGTTACAAATCCCCATTTCAATTGGAGGAGGAGGAACCCCAGAAAAGGTTGATAGGATTCGAATTATGACCGCACGTCACCCAAATGTAATCGTTGCCCCAGACCATTTTGCTGGCTGGAGTGGTTCCGAAAATAAGGGAGATATGACAACGGCTCTGGAAAATCTGGCCTCACTCCCGAACGCCTACTTACGCATATCAAGTACGAGCCTTGGCCCGTACGGCGATCTCTCGAGCAGTGAGCAAGAACTGTTCCAAAGAGTCATCCGAACGTTTACTCCCCAGAGAGTTATGTGGGGATCTAATTTTCCCTCTTCCAGAGATGGAGGATATATCGGACAAGTTGAACTAGGGAAATCTGCGCTATCATGGCTTGATGGAAATGACATTGAGTGGATCATGGGTAAAACGGCAGCCCAGATATGGCCAATGCTGAATAAATAAGGATTAGGAAGGACGGGGTTCTCCACTAAAAAGGCTCCTCAGTTGACTCGAACTTATTATTCAGCTACCATTTAGATAGTATGAATATTATGAAGGGAACCTGTTGCTGTTGTTGCTGTCCTACGGGGGTAGGCGTGTAACTCGTTACGAAACGACGGTAGCGGCCTAGGACCCCTGCAAAAAGTGCAGGGGTTTTTTTATTGCACCCAAACCGATGAAAGGATCACGGGATGGCAATTTCGGATTCAGAGCGAATTTCCCTACCGGAACTTGAGGAACTTAACCAACGATTTGAAACGAGTACTCCCCAAGATATCCTGATTTGGGTAAACAGCCGGTTTGAGGCTGGAGCATTACAGATGTCAAGTTTTGGTATGGAGGACGTAGCGTTATTTGATATGTTTTGGCGAGTCAATTCCCAGGCACGTCTCGTTACGCTAGATACGTGGCGTTTGCCCACAGAAACCTATACCGTAATGGATCAGATTCGCCTTCGGTACAAAACTACAATCGAAGTTTACCAACCCAACCAAGACGATGTGGCCCAAATGGTCAAGGAACATGGGTTCAATCTCTTCTACCGTGGAAAACCAAATAGAATTCTTTGTTGTCATGTCCGAAAAGTGGAGCCATTAGAGAGAGCACTGTCCGAAGCCAAGGCTTGGATTACAGGGCTCCGGCGGGATCAAGGGATGGATCGTGGGACCACGAACATTATTGAGTGGGACGAACCCCACTCATGCTACAAAATAAATCCCTTAGCCAATTGGACCTTTGATCAGGTTCGAGATTATGTAACCCAAAATTCCGTTCCCTATAACGAGCTCCATGACCAAGGATACCCTTCAATCGGGTGCGATCCGTGTACCCGCTCGGTGAGCCCTGATGAAGACCCACGGGCGGGCCGTTGGTGGTGGGAATCCGACCCAGATGCGAAAGAGTGCGGGCTCCATATCGTGGCTCCCGCGAGACGATAGAGAGAGAAAGGCTTGCCTAGATTTCCAGGAGGATACATGATCAGTTCTACATTAGAATCAAATACACCCGCCGAATATAAACACCTACGCGACATCGAATCGGAATCAATCCATATTATTAGGGAAGTCGTGGCAGAATTCGATCGGCCAGCGTTATTATTTTCGGGAGGGAAAGATTCCGCGGTTCTATTGCATTTAGCGGTGAAGGCGGTACAGCCAGCTTATCTTCCCTTTCCAGTCGTCCACATTGATACAGGTCATAATTTCCCGGAAGTATTGGCCTTCCGAGATAAGATGGTACAGAAACTAAACGCGGAGTTGGTAGTCGGGTCCGTGGAGGAAGCCATTTCAGCGCGTCACATCGATGCCCCAACAGGCCCAGATGCGTCCCGAAATCGACTCCAAACCCCCGTCCTCCTCCAAACGATCAACCAAGGAAAATTTACTGCAGTATTTGGGGGTGCTCGAAGAGATGAAGAACGATCCCGTGCGAAAGAACGGGTTTATTCGCTTCGAAACGAGTTTGGACAATGGGACCCAAGCAACCAACGACCAGAAGTGTGGAGCCTTTACAACGGGTTTATGAACCCTGGTCAGCATATGCGTGTTTTTCCAATTTCAAACTGGACAGAATTAGATATTTGGAGATATATCGCCGCCGAAAATATTGAATTACCAGAAATTTACTACGCACATCAACGGCAAGTTTTTGAACGGGATGGAATGTTGATGGCCCTTTCGGATGTTATGCAGCCAAATAGTTCTGAAGAAGTAATAACTCAAACGGTACGATTCCGAACGGTAGGGGATATGACCTCAACGGCGGCTGTCCTGTCAAATGCCGAAACGCCTGAAGAAGTTTGGGCCGAAACCCTCAATACCCGTATTTCTGAACGAGGAGCGACCCGAGCCGACGATCGCTTTGCAGAGGCCGCAATGGAAGATCGAAAACGAGAAGGATATTTTTAGTATGGATCTACTCCGAATCGTAACAGCCGGCTCAGTCGACGATGGTAAGAGCACCCTTATCGGCCGTCTACTTTTTGATTCTAAAGCCATTGATGACGACGTCCTGTCTGCAGTAGAGGATGCCAGCAGGAGACATCGGAGCGATTACGTTAATCTCGCCCTCCTTACAGATGGACTCCGAGCGGAACGAGAACAAGGTATCACCATCGACGTTGCTTACCGGTATTTCTCGACTCCCCTCAGAAAATTTATCCTGGCAGATACGCCAGGTCACGTACAGTACACTCGAAACATGGTAACCGGAGCTTCAAACGCAGAAGTAGCGCTTATCATGGTCGACGCACGAAACGGAATAGTAGAACAATCTCGTCGCCACGCGATAATTGCCTCCCTCCTCGGCATCAGGCAAATCGTCGTTTGTGTAAACAAAATGGATTTGGTAGACCATGACCAACTAGTTTATGAGGACATCAAAAAGGATTTTATGGAACTAATGACAAAAATAGGGATCGACGACGTTATTTATATCCCAACTTCAGCCCTCAACGGAGATAACGTAGTCCAATCATCCAACAGTATGCCCTGGTTTACCGGATTGCCCTTACTCAGCCATCTGGAACACTTGCCTGTAGGAATGGGACTCGATTTACTGCCCTTGAGACTTCCTGTCCAACACATCATCCGGCCACTCAGAACCGAGTACCACGATTACAGGGGATATGCGGGAAGCATAGCCTCCGGAACCCTGCACCGAGGGGATACGGTTCGAATCTTGCCATCCGGATATGAAACTGTGGTTACTTCTATCGAAACTCCTTGGGGACCCGTAGAAAAAGCAAGCGCTCCTGATGCTGTCACTATATTGTTAAACGATGATTTGGATGTAACACGAGGAGAAATGATTTGCTCCTCCCAAGATTCTCCAAAAACGGAAACAACTCTAAGTGCAACAATATGCTGGATGGATGATCAGAGGGCGATGAACGAAGGGGAAGTATACCGCATCAAGCAAACAACACGCTCTGCGAAGGCTGTGGTAAAAGATATCGAGGAGCGATTCAATGTCACTACTCTTACCGGTGAACCAAATCCAGAATCCTTACGATTGAATGAAATTGGCAGAATTAATCTTCAACTAAGTTCCCCTTTAGTATTTGATGACTACACTACTAACCGCACAACCGGGAGTTTCGTATTAATTAACCAGGCAACAAACGCTACCGTAGCTGCCGGAATGATTGGCGAACCACCTTTCCCCTTCAACCAAGCTGAACTACTTCCCATCAGCTGAGCTCACCCCAATCACCTTTTTCTGAACACTTGACTCAGATTTCCAATGCAAACATCCCCGGTAATAAATGTTCTAATGCAGAAATTCCTTGATGGGCTATAATACCGTTATCTAGTGAAAACGCGATGGGATATCCTTCTTAATAAGTTTCTAACTCCACCCAGACAAATCCCATTCGCCAATATAAACGGAGGTCACAATGGATTTTAAGCTTTTTTCTGCAGACGACCATGTAGACATGGCATATCTTCCATCAGATTTATGGACCAAGCGTGTTCCATCCAATTTAAGAGAAAGAGTTCCTAGACGAATGGATACCCAAGAGGGAGAACGATGGGTCGTTAATGGGAAAGACATTATTGATCGTACAGGGCCAAGGCCATTTGGGAAACGAGGACTTCAGGTAGAACACCCTTCTGGCCAATGGCGTCCGACAACTCCCTCACTCCGGCTAGCTGATATGGACCGAGACGGGATTGAATCTCAGGTTCTTTTCGGGGGGTTTATCCCGAACCTTCCAGATCTTGACCCAGAACTGAACTCTATTTGCATTAATGCCTATAACTCTTGGATTGCCGAATTTTCTTCGGACAACCCCAATAGGCTCATTGGACTCGGATGTGTCCCGGGTCATGACGGAGAATCCGCGGTAAGAGAATTGTACCATTGCGTCGAACTTGGATTAAAGGGTATTCAGTTCAATCCCTTCCAGGCGGCAAGACCAATATGGCATGAAACTTGGGACCCACTCTGGTCTGCAGCGAATGAGACAGGTCTTCCCATAAACTTCCATCTTGGGGGCGGACAATGGAGCGCCGGCAGATGGATGCCGGGAAAGGATTTGCCAGGAGTCGATCCTTCTTTACCCACTCCAACAGGGGGTAGCCAGGCTGGGGCAGGCAACAGAGGAGCAGCAGCCATGAATCGGGCAACGGTCCCTAGTCAACTGGATGAGGTTCTCTGCAGTCTCATTCTTTGCGGGGCTATGGACCGAAATCCGAACCTAAAAGTAGTGCTAGCCGAATCCTCGATTGGTTGGATCCCCTATATGCTCGAAAAACTCGACAGAAAATACCAAGAAATGCATATCGATACCCAGAGAGATGATGCCCCTGACCTTGAAATGATGCCCAGTGGATATTGGTACCGGCAGATGTACGCAACCTTTCAAGAAGACCCAGTGGGGATGAGACTGCTCGACCTTCTCGGCCCTCAGAATGTCATGTGGGCTTCAGATTACCCGCATCCCGATAGTCTTTGGCCTGAGTCCCACCCCACAGTTGACCTGAATTTCAAGGGCATCGATCCTAAGATTACCCGTATGATTTTACGAGAAAATGGGGTCGGACTTTATTCCTAGACGGGCCATTGTTCGTAAAAGAGATTTCGATCTCCCTACATAATGGAAAGGAGCCTAATGTGGATTAGGAATGGGGCGGATGAAGCCTCTATGGAATACACGATGAGCTATAATCCAACTCTGGATATTGGTTCCGCCGAACGTGTGTTAAAAGAAGTAAAAAATATCTTCGATGGATTAGGAATTATCTTCTTCCTACAATCCGGCTCTTGCCTCGGAGCAGTGCGGGACGGAGGGTTTATCCCCTGGGACGACGATGTAGACCTCCTCTCAATTATTGGAAGGAATGCCCTGTCAGAAGAATCGATCTTAGCCACGGTGGAGGTCTTCCAGAAAAACGGCTTTTTCGCTCGTCGAAATCACGTTCCTAATTGCTTTAATCACTCTTTCTTAAAAAATTGGGTTCGGATAGATTGGACATGTGTGTACCCAGTGAACAATACGGTCTTCTCCTACCCAGGGATCTACCTTCCTATCACCTTATTCGAGCACCCGAAAGAAGTAGAATTTCTTGGCGCAAAATTCCCTGTACCTAATCCGCCAGAGGAATACCTTCGACTAAAATACGGTGACGAGTGGAGGAAACCGAAAAAACCAGGGTCCTATGAAATTGACGTAGTTAGGAAAATAGCTCCTACGACTATAACTGGACAACCGTGTTATATCCGAGTTTTAGATGCTCATGACCAACCCCAACCAAACGTTGAGGTAGTACTGGTCGGTGGAGGAGTCTCAACTACGGATGAACAGGGATCTGCTACCGTCATTATTCCTGGCTCCAACTGGTATGCTCTCATTTTCCGGGAGAATGGAAAGGAAAACGTTCTTTACATGGAAGAACTTGATCCGGGGATTACCTATACATATCGACCAATATCCTTTTCTCCCAAAGGGAACGAAACACCCGAAAATGTAGGAACACTTGGAAATGTACTCATCCGGGAGGGAGACTAATTTTTTCTACTTTTTCGAGAGGATCGAGCAGTTCATTCCCTGCCCGCACAGTAAATACATCGTTAAAAACAAGATTACCCAATCAAAATCCCTCCCATTTCAAACGTAGCTGGAGATGAGGAATAAGGAGACGGGAATGATTTGCGACCAATGTGGACAGGAGAACCCAGAAGGGGCAGTATTTTGCGGAGGTTGTGGTGAACCAATAGTTGTGGAAACCGACGTCATACCTCCTGTCGAATTGGAAAAGCTGCCTCGAGTTGGCTTTCAGACTGCCGTAAGACTCGGGTTCATGCGCTATTTTGATTTTAGGGGAAGATCAACCCGGGCTGAGTACTGGTGGTTCACTTTATTCCTTTTCATCGGATCCATAGTTACCTCGACCCTAGATCTCATAATGGGCACAGGAGGGCCTGAAGGTGGTTTGATCGAAGGGGTATTTTCCTTGATTACCTTGATCCCTTCCATAGCAATTGCTGTGAGAAGACTCCATGATGTAAACAGGACTGGTTGGTGGCTCCTTATCGGATTTACCATCATCGGGATAATTCCATTGTTTATCTGGGCTATTCAACTAGGGAATCAAGAGCCTAATAGATACGGGGAGGATCCAGGGCAACCATCAATTGAATGATTTTTTAAACTGAAACCGAACGTAAATGTTAGGACTGGAACCTGAGTTTGAACTATACGAATAACCCTACCTGAGATTTCCTCAGAAATTTAAGGGGATCTAAATTCTATCATCTGCACTTAGGGGCTTATGGGAAACTCGGAATTAATTATACTCACCATTTCCGCATTCGGAACGTCAGCATTAACAGCCGTGGTCGGGGCAGGTGGTGGAACTGCTCTAATCGCCATAATGCTACAATTTATGTCCCCAGCGAATGCCATACCGGTTCATGGGGCGGTACAAGTTGCGTCAAACTCGACCCGCGTCTGGTTACTTCGAAACCATCTCGCTTGGCCAATTATTTTCCGATTTGTATCATTAATGCCCTTTGGGGTTTGGTTGGGACTCGAACTTCTTCAAGGCCTGCCCACTCAAGCTATCCAAATCTTAATAGGCTGTTTTGTATTAGTTTCTCTTTTGGCCAGACAGATTGGACGGTTCAGGGAGAAAGACTTGCCCCTTCCTGCTTTTTTCCCTATTGGCTTTCTCGCTGGAGCATTAAATATGGTGGTAGGGGTAATCGCTCCAGTTCTTGGGGTCCTTATCATACGGAAATCCCTAACCAGAGAATCTATCGTAGGAACTTTAGCCTTTTTTGGATTTATTGGTCATTTTCTTAAAATTGTAGGGTTCACCATAATCGGGTTCAACTTTGTTGCATATTGGCCGGAAATTCTTCTCATGGGAATGGCGACCGTAATCGGAACGCGGATAGGAAGAAGCCTTCTCTCCAACCTCAACGAAAAATATTTCCTTTTTGCGTTCCGCCTCGTGCTTATAAGTCTGGCATTCAAACTAATTGTAATTGACGGCATGGGACTTTTTACGAGGTGAATCCCCTTGATACAGAGAAGTAACCACCCTAGGATTCTGTAATTTCTTCCCATATAATCTCTTTATGTTTCACAAAGCTTTCCTCTTTTTGTTAATAGCATCATCCATCGCCGGCTTCGGATGTGGGAACCCAGCAATGGATGACTCGAATTCCATGAAGGTCGGGGAAGTTTCTAAACCCAGCGAAGAAAGCCAGAATAATGATGATTCAGTGTCCCCAAAAAAAGAAGTGCCTTCCCAGTCAGTTGTTTTTTCATCCACGGAAGAATTTGATTCCTTTCCAAGCGCAGTAGGTTTAGCTTTCCAAGCCGCAATCGACGACGAATTCTCTACCCTTCCTGAAAAAGCAGGATTATCAGTTGCTGTCTACACCGATGGAACACTCTGGACTTATGCCGCGGGAGAAGCCGACTTTTCCAGAAACATGACCGTTGAAACTCCCCTAATGGTCAGCAGCACCTCAAAAACATTCCTATCGGCATTGATCCTTACCCAGATAGAAAATGGACTATACCAATTATCTGATTCACTTGAGAAGGTTTTAGCTGGACATCCGGATTACGAGTCTTTTCCAACCCAAAAAGTAAATGGAAAGGTAACCGTTGAAGAACTGTTGACCATGTCCTCTGGAATGGCAGATTTCAGCAAGAATTTCCAAGGAAAGAGCGAATCCTACAAGGAAGCCGTTTGGAAACCCTCCGATACGGTCAATCTAATCCAATCTCCACCCGAAAACCCTGGGACCTTTAAATATAACGATACTAATGTTGTTCTCTTAGGGATCGTTGCAGAATTCCACACAGATAAACCACTTGCAACTCTGTATAGGGAAACATTTTTCGATCCATTGAATATTACGGCGATTATTTTGCCCGAGGAAGGGATTCCCTGGCACAAAGACCTCTTCACTGACCCAGCAAGCAATCTATCAGTCCCAACAATTGCAATGCCCTATACCGACGTTTCGAAGTGGGGGGGACCAGAGTTCGGAAACATGATCCATACCGCTCCATTCGGCCTCGGCTATTACATAGGAGCAGTAGGGCGACTCCGTTACGCTTGCTGTGGAGTTATCTCCATTCCCGAACACATTGCCCTCTGGAGTTACGAACTTTATAGACCAAATGGTTCAGCTATTTCCGAGAGGAACCGAACCCAGTTATTAAATTCATTTTCCGAAAATCGGACCCCTCCCTGGGGAGCAGGGAATGAGTCCTACGGATATTTTGCCTCAAAGCGGACATTCGACCTTGGGAGTTCAGGAATCATCACGGCCTATGGACATCCAGGAGGGGGCGGTGGATATTCTTCACTGATGCGCTATTCTCCTGAACTGGATCTCTCAATTTCTATACTGGCCAATTCCGAATTAAGTTTCAAAGGATCTTGTGGCAAGGAAAAACCGCTGAACTGCATGGCTAAAGGGATCTTTACAGCATATGCCGATTCCATAGGAGTGAAGTAGATTCAGTTTCCATTAACAAGGATTTATCAGGACTAAGTTCCTTATATACAACTATACAGGGGTTTTGTGAAATTTTTGCATTACCAGATTAAGCTAGCAGGCCAGAATAAATGACTGATACAAAATCCTTAACCCTGCTCCATACCTCCGATTTACACCTCGGAAGCGATGTATTCCCAGAGGATAAATTACAGGGGTTTGAACAGGTAATCCTCGTCGCTAGAACCAAGCCAGTACACGCACTTCTAATATCAGGGGATTTGTTCGATTCTTATACCGTTTCAGACGATGAAGTAGCATCTGTCTTTAAGGCCTTGGGAGATCTCTCCTTACCTGTGATATTTCTTCCTGGAAATCATGATATAAAACTTTTGAACTCCAACTTGAATGTGAACCACTTCGGACCTAACCTTCACTTTATCCAGGACCCAGTTGGTGAATTAATACAAATACCAGAGATTGGTTTATCCATCTGGGGTCGCCCAGTGTACGACCATGACCCCACTTTCCGGCCCTTGGAGGGCCTGGAATCCCGGCCCGATAAAGGGTGGTATGTGGTTATGGCCCATGGGATATGTACAGGCCCAACAAGTGGATCTGCTACACATCATGCTTATGGCCGCTCGTCACCCATTAGTCAGATGGAATTAGATGAAGCGGATTGTGATTACGTCGCCCTCGGACATGTCCATTTCACTCGAAAAGAGAGCGGAAGTGGCTGTCCGGCCTATTACAGTGGGGCCCCCTCAGGAGTTCCAGAACCCGGAATACTTTTGGTCACGATGGACTCCGTGACTGGCACCAACGTCGAAAAATATAAATTCAATTCTCTCCTTAACAATAATCCTGAGAAAATCTAAAAGGCCACAAATGGAAAACCAAATTAAATATTTTATGGAACTGCTTGTCTCTAAAAGACGATAGTATTTGATCTTAACAATTGCTGAACCATTTTTCCCAGCATATAATCCGGGAAGCTGCCCAGAATCAGCAATACCTCAACTCTGACTGGTTCGAACCGTATGCGAAATTGTTCAAATATGAAAGAGGTGGAGTTATGCCGGGAAAAAGTTTTGAGATGACAAAAAAGCTCAGGGAAATTTTCTATCGACCTGAAATGGCGGTATTACCCTTCGGCACTACCCCTCATCACGCCATGATGTTCGAGAAAGCAGGATTTGAGGCCTTTTATATGTCTGGAGCGATGACCGCAGGATGGCTCTTGGGGTGGCCAGATGTTGGAGCTACTACGATGAGAGAAATGGCAGACAACGCAAATCGAATTGCTAAAACTATCAATATACCCATCTTTGCAGACATTGATACGGGATACGGCACAGCCGTGAATGTATTCCGGTCAATTCAGGAATACATTTGGGCAGGAGTCGCAGGATGCCATCTAGAGGATCAGGAATTTCCAAAAAAGTCCGGAAGCCAAGCAGGAAGACGACTCATCAGCATCGATGAAGCAATCGGTAAATATAGGTCAGCTATTGCTGCACGGAATGAACTGGACCCAAATTTTGTTATTTGTGCCAGAAGTGATGCGAGAGGGGCTGAAGGGGGAGGATTTGACGAGGTACTGAAGAGAGCAAAGGCTTACGAAGAAGTGGGAGTAGATGTGATCTTCTTTGAATCCTTACAATCTTGGGAGGAATGTAAAACAGCAATGAAATCAGTCAACATTCCATCATTTTGCCTCCTTCACCAAGTCATTTTTAGCGATGAGGAGGGTAATCCTAGGCCTGGACCATCCTTAAAGGAACAAGAAGAGGCCGGCCAAGCCATCGCTCTTCTTCCACTCGCCTTGGGAGCAGCACAACAGGCTGCATGGGAAGCTATATTGGACTTCAAAGAAAAAGGCATGGAGGCACTCCATGAATTCCGAGTAAGTCAAAAAGAAAAATCAGCTGAAAGGTTAATGCCGAACCTGACTTCATACCAGAAAGTCCGGGACCTGGAGGAAAGTTTTCTTCCCAAAGAGTTACAGAGAGACTACGAAAGCACTTTAGGTGCCACTCCTGAAGGAACGTTAAATCGCTCCGGTGGTACTAGGATGGCATGAACGTCGAATTAAGATAACCTTGTCCGAATAGGCTCTCAATCCAGATATTAAATGGTGCTGATATGAAAATAGCCTCGTTATTGCCAAGTACAACGGAAATAATCTGTGCATTGGGATTAGAAAAGGAATTGGTCGCAATCACTCACGAATGTGATTACCCTCCAAGCGTAGAATCAATACCAAAAGTCACTTGGAATACGATCGACCACACTGGAAAATCCAGTGCCGAAATCGACCGTCACATTCGTGCTCATGTGCATGAAGGAAGCAGCCTTTATGGCCTCGACCAGGAACAATTAACTTTGCTCGAACCCGACCTAATTCTCACACAAGAACTCTGTAAGGTTTGTGCTGTTTCTTATGATCAAGTTACCGAAACCGTTCGGTTAATTGGGGCAAAAAGTAAAACGGTTTCTCTGGAACCCAGAACGCTCCAGGAAATTCTCAATTCGATAGAGGATCTCGGGAAACTTACTGGAACGGAAGCTCAGGCAAAGAAACTACTGAAGTCGCTTAACCAGCGAATCGAACAGGTCGAAACGGAAGTTGGAAACCGACCGAATCGGCCTCGTGTCTTGTGTCTTGAATGGCTTGACCCTCCTATGGTAGGAGGACATTGGGTTCCAGACATGATACGATTAGCAGGAGCTGAAGATATCTTAGGCCGACCCGGAGACCTTTCCTACAACGTCAGCTGGCCTGAAATCAACCAAGCAGCACCAGAAGTAATTATTGTAATGCCATGCGGGTTCCATCTCGAAGAGACCGTAAACGAATTCCAACGCACGTCACTTCCACACGAATGGTCCGACATTCCAGCCGTAAAAGTCGGGGCTGTGTTCGCAGTTGATGGGTCAAGCTACTTCAATCGTCCGGGGCCGAGGATAATCGATGGGATCGAAATATTATTCAAAATTCTTCACGGTTCAAAATCCCAGTTTACCGGTCGAGAGTCCGGATTCCAAAAGCTTTAAGAATTGGATATATTTTTGAGAAGCACTTGATTTAGGTGAGAGGCGGAAAATGAAGGACCAGTCCGAACAATTCGACATGATAGAACCTCTGGTAGAAAAGCCATGGGGTTCCTTTCAAACGTTAATATCCGGGAAAGGGATCCAGTTCAAAACGATATCAGTCAATCCCAAATCTGCTTTGTCATTACAATCCCATAAATACAGATCAGAGTTTTGGGTAATTACTAAAGGCCAAGCGACGGTCATCGTTGCTGGCGAAACACGAATCTTAGGGATACATAGTGCAATTGAGATACCAAAGGGATCGATACATCGTTTACAGAATGATTCCGATGAAGCGTTGGAACTTGTTGAGTTGGGATGGGGAGATTATCTTGGCGAAGATGATATAACTCGTCTTGAAGATCGGTATGGTCGAGTTTAGCGCAAGAACCGTTGATGACAGACTGATCAGAGTTATTCTAGGAGTCCCATAGGAGATTAGATATAGGCAATAACCCCTTTTGGCGTTACTAATTGTTGTTTGGAGTAGGGCATTAGCTGTTGTAAAGTTTACAACAGCAGAAGGGCTAAACTACTGATACCACAAGAATATTAAGATAGTGGGAAATGACGGATACTATGATATCTGAGTATTTATAATTTAAATTTTATTTCTTTCTTTTTGCCAAGAGAAAACTGAAAAAGGAATTGTTAATAGGTAAATTAATGCCAGTACATTAAGAGTATGCCATGGCAGATTAATCATACTTAGAACTAACATTGAAAATAGAATTAGAAATGTAATTTTTGATCTTACAGGAAACCCTCTACCCTTCAAAGAGAAGGTTGGAATCTTGCTTACCAATAAACCACTTATTAAAATAATATAACCAGCAACAAAATTTATATTTTCATAAACCCATCCGTATCCCATAAAAACGTGAGTAAGAGGGAGCAATATTAAAATGGCGCCTGCTGGAGTTGGTATGCCTGTAAAAAAACCAATTCTTTGAATTTCATTGTCCTTTGATTTTTCATGCAAGACATTAAAAAGAGCTAGACTTAGGCAAGAAAAAATAATAAAAATTAAAGTAGCAAAAACGCCAATGCTGCTATTTTCATAAAAAATAGCCATATACATTAAAATCCCAGGAGCTACTCCGAAGCTTAAAAAATCTGCAAGAGAGTCTAATTGGGAACCAAGATCTGATTCACTATCAAGATGTCTAGCAAGCATTCCATCAACAAAATCACATACTGCAGCAAATAGAATACAAATTACTGCCAAATTAAACTCTCCTTCAATAGCAAATCTTATAGAGCTTAATCCAAAGCTT
>CAZTCW010000014.1:0-75703 GCA_964612825.1 uncultured Dehalococcoidia bacterium
AAAACCGAGGTGGGAACATATTTAAGGATATTTTCTAACCAACCTGGTAAGTTAGAATTCTTGACCTGATATATCACACTAAATCTTAGAAGAAAGGTTACCAGTCCGGATACTGCCATAGTAGCCCAAATCATCTCTTTCCATCTCCTGGACCACTACTAATTCGGTTAACCAACATTCCTACTGCTAAGCCAATACATGAGGAAAATATTACCCATAAATTTGAAGGTAGATCATAGAATATAACGGCAGCTGCTCCGGCAGATAAAGCAGACAATGCATGACTCTTGTGTTTCGCTATTTCTGGGGCGATTAGTGAAAGGAAAACAAGTGGTATCGCAAATCCCAGATTAAGTTCTTCAGGTATCGTTTTACCCAATAGTATCCCAATGAATGTAGATGTCTGCCATGACAACCAAAGAGCTATTCCACTCCCCAGAAGATGATAGTGTACGAATTCTGACTCCCCTTCTTTTTCCATGTGCTTTATTGTCACTGCAAAGGCCTGGTCTGTTAGTAGATACCCCAGAGGGATCTTCCATTTTACGGGTAGATGTGCGAGGTACTTTGACATAGCAGCACTATAGAGAACATGCCTAAGGTTTATTACACCAACTGAGAGTATGGTTACAAGTGGAACTGTACCGGTTGAGGCCAATTGAACAAATGCAATTTGGCTGGCACCAGCAAAGATAATTGAGGACATTAGGAATGTCTGGATAGGGGTGAATCCATATTCTGGCCCAAGGACACCAAATGTAAGACCAAACGGTATAACTCCTATGAGTATGGGAGTTACCGCTCTTACTCCAAGGTAAAACTCTGATCGTTTAGATGCGTTCATTGTATTCAGTATTGCGGCACGCTACAGGTATGTATCTCTTGCCGTAACCAACATAAGAGAGGCCCTTTCAACTTAAAGAGAGGGCTTACTTTATGCCTAGATTAATAGTCGGGGTAATTTGACTCACCCTCTGACCCCCTGCTTGCAAAACCCATGTTAGAATATACACACGTATTGTTGGCGATCATAGGATAAGACATGGCTAACTTTCAAGTTACGGGTAGTTCAAAATTTCCGGAAGTTATTATAGTCGGGGCTGGAATTGTTGGGAGTTCGCTTGCCTATTTTTTACAACAGCAAAATGTCCAATGTGTATTATTCGACCGGGATGGTGTTGCGAGTCACGCTTCAGGATGGGCTGCAGGAGAACTAAGTCCTTTGAGCAGAGTCTTAGTCCCCGAATCTTTCACCAAATTTTGCCTGGAAGGTCTACGTCTTCATTGGGAATACTATCCCAGGTTGGTTGAGGAGACCAAAATTGACTACCATCTGGAATCTATTCCCGTCTACCGTCCTGCTTTTACCGAAGGAGAGTTCCTTGACGCTCAATCCCAATTAGATTTTTACAAGAACTTGGGAATCAAATCGGAATGGTTTTCAGCGACCGAATTGACCCAAAAACACTCCTGGGTTTCACAAAATGCTCTTGGGTCCGTTTATACGGAATCTGAAGCTCAATTAGACCCCAAACTACTTACCATGGCCCTTGCCAAAGGAGCTCAAATGAATGGAGCTAGAATTGTAACCTCCGAAGTGTTAGGGATAACCACCAATGGGAGTGCAGTGACTGGGGTTCAAACATCTGATGGAGAGGCCTTTGGAGGGACCACAGTAATAACCATGGGTCCTTGGTGTTCCAGTATGAAATCTTGGATAGGACTTGATATCCCTGTAATTCCCCTGAAAGGGCAAATTGTCCATTTTGATCTTCCAGATACTCTTCCAGATCACGCAATATTCCACCATTCGGGATACGTTTTGCCTAAATCTAACGGCTTAGTTTTCGCCGGGACAACTGAGGAACAAGCTGGATTTGATTCCAACCCCACAGAGGAAGGGATTCAATATATTAAAGAGGTTGCTATGGGGCTGGCTCCGGGGCTTCAATCAGCCAAGGTTGCAAATGTAACAGCTTGTTTGCGGCCTTTGTGTGTTGATGAATTGCCGATTATTGGGCCAATCCCTGGATGGGACTCTCTTTTTCTCGGGACGGGACATGGGAGGAAAGGTATCCTTTTGGGAATTGCCACGGGGAAATACTTGGCTCAACAGGTTCTTGGTAGTATCCCTGATTACCCTATGGATGAATTTACCCCTGCTAGGTTTCTTTCTTAGTGCGATAATGTGCTCGTTGTAAAAACTTTAAGGATGAGGAATGTGTGTCCAGGAATTGGTCTTACCGGAACTCAATTAGGGACTCATAATACTCCTGAGCCTAGGAAACCTAACGTCTTTGCCGCTTTCTCAGTTAGAAATTTTAGAATTCTCTGGATTGGGCGGGTCACCTCCAATATGTCTAGGCAGATGAGGGAATTTTTACGGGCATGGATTGTCTGGGAAAGTACGAGATCCCCTTTACGTCTAGGCATTGTTTCTGCTTCTCTTGCATGGCCGATGTTGTTTATGCCTTTCGTTGGAGGATTTTTGGCGGATAGGCTGGATAGAAGACTGGTATTAAAATTTACTGAAACAGCTTTGGTTTTCCTATGGGGGATCGTCGCTGCGTTAGTTTACTTTCAACAAATTCAGTGGTGGCATTTTATCGTTTCAGGTTTAGTAAGTGGGATAATTCAATCGATTGGAAGGCCCGGCCATCAAGCGATCTTAGGGAATATCGTTGAGGAAACACATATGCCAAGTGCTGTCGCCTTGGACACCGCGGCTGATACTTGGCCTCGTGCTGCCGGCCCCGCTATTGGGGGCATTCTTATGGGGATTATTGGTGTTCGATTAACCTTTCTTTTACATGTCTTTGGACAAATCTTTACCGCTATTACGATATTTCTTTTACGCTGGAATCCATCTGAGGAACGCCTGAAGCAGACTGAAGCCGGTTCTGTCGGCTCTTTCTTCGGAGGTTTTCGTTATGTCTGGAATGAGCGGGTCCTTTTTGGGTTGATTGGATTGGGGGTTTGCTATGCCATGGTTGGGAGTTCTGTCCACTTTCTGATGCCGGTGTTTGCAGATGCGATCTTAAAAGTAGGTGCGACGGGGTTAGGTTTTCTTATGACTTCTTCGACAATTGGTGCGTCTTTGGGGTCATTGGTAGTGGTCGTTTTAGTTAATTTCCCTCGTCGGGGATACTTATTGTTTGCGGTGGCATGTATTAACGTTGTCTTTCTAATATTGTTTTCGAGATCAGACACCTTTTCTTTGTCAATCTGTATCATTGTTGGCATGGGCATGGCAAATGTGATGTTTAGGGCCTTTCGAGTCACTTTGATGCAAATCCTTACTCCTAATCACCTGAAAGGAAGAGTGATTAGCTTCCAGACTGCCATTCAGGGAATGAGTTGGATTGGGGTTTTGTTTATGGGCAGTCTCGCTGAAATTCTGTCTAGTCAGATGGGCCTCTCTTTCGGACCTGTGAGATTAGGAGGAAATATTTCGAATGGGGCGGCGGATACCGTTCTAATAGGAGCAATTCTATACGGAGTTGCAACGCTTGCATTTTTTTGGCTAGTCCCAAGTTTAAGGAGATATAGATAGCAATTTCCCTAGGGGTTGACATGGATAAGAAACCAGCATAGCCTTCAGGCTATCGTCGGTTTAAATAGCTGAAATTAATGTTTTGAGGTGGGTCTGATGGAAGTTCATGTTTATACCGCTCCAGGCTGATTCAGTTGTCGAACGCTGGAAGCGTTTTTAAGCTCTAATGGTGTTGATTTCCAAAATCATAATATAGCCGTGGATGAAGCGGCCCGAGAAGAACTCAAATCAAGAGGAATTTCCAGCGCACCGGTCACGATTATCGATGGGGAAGCGATTATCGGATACTATCCCAAAAAACTTATCCCGGCTCTCAACTTAGACATTACGATTGAATTAGGGAGTAGTGTGGAATGGGTCGCTGATAAATATGAAAGGGTTATGGCTGCGGCTGTAAGAACTGTAGCGCAATTATCGGAGGAAAACCTAGAGGTTCCTGTTTCATGGCGTCCTCAGACCATGCGTCAGCACATGCTCCATGTTCTGTCTTTTCCCGAACTTGCTTACCTGAGTCACAAAACGGGGAGTATGACTACAGACGATATGCGGGCTAACGGTGAACGGATTAAAGGGATTTCAACGATCGCTGAGATTATGGAATACGGTGAAAAAGTTCGGAAAGACATAGCCGATTTCTTTAGTACGGCGGATTCCGCTGCTTTGGACCTAGTTGTTCCTGCGCATTACGGTGGTGAGGTCACGGTATTAGAATTGATGAATATCATATTGCGGCATAGTACCCACCACCTGAACCAATCCTATTGGTTTATGGAAGAAACTCTGGGTATTACCGTTACTGATAAAATGACTGAAGAAGATTTAGAGGGAATAGCAACCCCAACTGAACTGATTTAGTTATACCCCTAAAGTCTACGGGAACCAAGGTTGGGATCGCCTCTTTCTTCAAACAGGGTCTGAGCGGGACCTAAGTGCTACAGACGCTCTAGATTTTGGAGGAATCAGACTTCGAAAGGTTAGCGCATAGGCTCCAAAGTCTATTCCTTAGTAGCGGGTCATAAGCTAATGGGTTCGGATCGACTACTTTTGGTACCCCTTTGTATTGGCGTTTACTGTTAAATCCAATAAATTTTCCTCCCAGGAGATTTGAACCTGTAATTGCCTCCATTATTGGCAGAATTCCCTGAGATGCTTCGTGGAGAAAAAGCTTGTTGATCAGTTTAGGAAATAATGGATTTTTCGTAACCCAAGGAAGGAATCTGAACAGATCAGTGAGGATAACTCCAGGATGGCAGCACACAGCAGTGGTTTCATATTTATTTCTCCGAAGCCGTTGCTCTAATTCGATAGTCAGCATAATCCGGAATAGGTTGCTTAGACTATACGAATTTATCCCCTTATAGGTGCTCTCGGAATTGATATTTTCCCAATCGATTGTTCTTACTCGATAGTTTGCTATGCTAGAAACGTTTACCACTCTGGAGGATTTTACGCTCCTCATGAGGGGAATTAGGTTATTAGCCAGCAGAAAATAACCTATGACATTGACGGCAAAAGTTAACTCAATCCCCTCGGAAGTGAGGGTAAATGGAGGACACATGACACCGGCATTGTTGACGAGAACATCTACCCTTGGGTAATTTGCTCCCACAATTTCAGAAAATTTGCGTATGCTCTCGAACTCGCTAAGGTCTAGGTGAAGGTATTTACAGAGTCCGCCAATCTTATGTTGAGCTTCTTGTCCGAGAATTTCATTACGGCAACCGATGATTACAATCGCCCCCTTTTGTGAAAGGGTTCTCGCTAATTCGAATCCAATTCCCCGGTTAGCCCCGGTTATGATAACGACTTTCTCATTTATTGATTTGGAAGAGCTATATTTGAGTTGTGCCACCAATTTGTCTCCTATTTGCGGTTATCCCTTCCTGCCTTGAGAAAAATACCTACCAGTATCAGGGCCGAGGGGGAAAAACTTAGGATTGATAATGAGAGTTGAAGATCTCCCGTTGCCTGGTGTAAAAAGCCTACAGCCAAAGGGCCGATGGCAATGCCGATTGCTATGGCCATTTGATTAAAGGCTGAAGCTACTGCCAATTCTCGAGGGGAAATATTCGGTAATTGGAAGGGAACGGTTTGAAGTAGAGGCCAGAAGCCCCATGCAATCCCATTTATTGTGGCTAAAGATAATAGGACCAATTCCGATTCAGTATTTGCCATTCCGAAATAAGTAACTGAGAGTAGAATCCCGAAACTTAGGAAAAACTTTTTGGCTCCCCCAGTTTTCATCACTACGTATCCAGCCATGAGTCCCGCTAGTCCTCCAAGTACAGTACTCAGGCCGAGAGCAGTTCCTGTCCACTGTAGTGAAATCATTTTCGTGTTAAGCATTAATGTTGGGAGGAAACTCCCGAATGCCGACCTTGTTATTGTGCTTCCGGTAAAACCTAAACCGCCAATCCATAAGTCACGGTAGGATAAAGCACCGGATATTATTCCTGGTATTGAGGTGGAATGCTCAGGTTCAGGGTCGATTGAACCCTTCTCTTTCCCAAAAATTACCCACGATATTGTCAATACTAATGTAGCGAAAAAGAATATGAAGTAAACAGGCCTCCATTCGTTCCCAGTAGCCTGTAAAATGACGGGAACCAATGCTAGCCCCCCGCCGACTATCCCTCCAAATAGAAGGCTTCCCATACTGTTGGCTAAGACAATCTCTTTTTGTGGAAACCATTGCCTTATTAACAATGGGCGTGCCGGTTCTCTGGCTATTAACGTGACCCCGAAAACTAATCTTGAGGAAAGGAGTGCAAAAAATGAACGGGACGAGCCTTGGATGATTAGACAGATGCTCCCAGCTATTAATGTCCAGATGGTCAGAGGTTTTGGGTGGAATTTTGAAGTCCATGAACTCATCGGGATCGCCAAAAAAGGGGTACACCAAAAGGCGGATGCGACTAGGATACCTTGCTGGCTAGGAGAAAGATTGAGATCTAAGGAAATTGAGGGTAATAAAATACCGATCGTGGTTACCATCATAAACGTAAAGATGGTGCAAATCAGCCACAAACCAACCGATATCCACCTGTAATTTGGGTTGGTTCCATCGTATGTGTACTTCATCTGTTCCTTTTCGAACATTTAGCGGTTGATCAATAAGTCTGATCTCAGCATATTATGGCCTATATCCGTACTGATTTGAATAGAGAAATTGTCTAGTTTAACGTGGATGTGAATTAGATAGAAACGGTTTTCGGTCCTTGGTGTTATTTGACTGTCATTTTTCTTCCCTTGATAATGTAGAAACAGATTCTGACAGCTCGTTGTCAATTAGGTTTTGGGAAGCAGACTTTGGATGGTGCGATGTCGAGCAAAAAATTAGAACGGGTGATTGAGACCCGGATCCCGAATTCTTTCGGGGAATTTGAACTAATTTATTATAAAGATGTTGAAGGGATGGAATCCCCATTAGCCTTGGTCTTTGGGCAAGTTTCTGGGAAGCACGAGGTGCTTACGCGGATTCATTCCGAATGTTTTACCGGCGAGGTTCTCGGGTCTTTAAGGTGTGACTGCGGGGATCAACTTCTTGAATCTTTACGGCTTATCTCTGAGGCTAAGGCAGGAGTTTTGATATATCTACGACAAGAAGGACGGGGTATTGGGCTCCTGGATAAGTTGAAGGCTTATAAATTACAAGATGAAGGGTACGACACGGTTGACGCGAATATTGCTCTTGGCCATGAACCTGATGAAAGGGAATACACATCAGCGGCCCTGATATTGGAAGACCTAAAAGTGAATAGTGTTCGATTGCTGACAAATAATCCATCAAAAATAGCATCTTTGGAAAATCTTGGAATTCCTGTTGTTGGGAAGTATTCTCTAAACCCGCAAGTGACGCGGGAAAATATTTCATACCTTCAAACTAAAGTCTCTAGAATGGGGCATGATTTTATTTTGGGCAAATTTGAGAATTAATTATTGTTACGTCTTACACCCTAGCTAGTGGGGTTCCCGATTACTTTCGGTTTGGTAGTGCGGGTTAGTTACTGGGATTTAGTAATTGGGGGATAGGCGAAGAAGATAAGGATGCCGGATACCACTGATAGGGCCGAAAATACCGCAAAAATCAAGAAATAGCTCCCCGTGATGTCATAAACTGCGGCCGCGCTTAATGGACCTACCGAATTTGTTATCATCTGAATGGGCCAAACTACCCCCCGGATTGCTCCTAACGAATCTCTGCCATAGTAATCAGCGAAGATGATTTGGTAGAGTATAAACATTCCGCCTTGAATAATTCCCATCGTGAACCCCCAGAGGAACCCCATCGCAGGAGTTTCGATAAATAACATGAATATATAGCCTACTGCTACGAGTAGAAAAATTATTGCCGTCACGATCCGGATCCCAAATTTTTCGGCCAGAAACCCTGAAATCAATGAGCCAATTGCTCCGCTTGCTGACCAAATAGCTACGATAGAGACGGAGGTTCCTGCGTCAAGCCCTCTATCGGTGAAAAACGGGATCATGTGTAAGTTCTGACCAGCGCCTGCGTAGAATAACAAGCAGAATGCAGCGATTAACAAATAGAATGATGGTAATTTCGACACTTCTTTCAACGTGAAAGAAACCTCTGATGGTTGACTTTGTTCTAAGTTGCTTTGTTTGTTATGGATTTCCAATTCTTCCTTATTTACGCCATCTGGCAAGAGCCCCATATCTTCGGGCACCCTACGGAGAAAAAGGGCCGTTGGAAGGAGGGAAACTATCCAAATGACAGCACCAGTAACCATGGTGGCAATACGCCACCCGGAGGTGGAGACCAAATATTGGACATAAAGCGGGGTGATACTGTTCCCAAGCCGTCCTCCCAACCCACCTATTGCAACTGCTCTTCCTCTTTTGATAACGAACCATTTTGGAATAACAATGCTGGCGGCAAGGCCTGTTGCACCCATTACAATGGATCTTCCCAAGATCTGAAGCGCGTAAAAATGCCAAAGCGTGTTGATATATCCCATTAAAATCAGGCAACCCCCCATAATTCCAAGCCCAATGACGATTGTCCATCGTGCTCCGAATCGGTCCACGAGTGGACCGACAAATAGCGCGATAACTCCACCGATTAGGGTTCCTACTGTCGTTGCCCCAGTAAATACGCTACGACTCCAGCCAAATTCTTCCGTCATTGGCTTAAGGAAAACACTGAGAACCGGAAAGATTTCAGCACTCTGGGTGAACTGTGCTAGGGCTATGACAAGGACAATTACCCATCCATAGAAAAAGCGGGGCTTCCGGCTTTGGGGAAGTGGCGGATTCATTCGATAGGTGCTCCGAGTTGATATTTCCAAAAAAAACCGCCTGGGCGATACAGGCGGGTTCCTGATTACGCTGATGGTAATTGCGATGTATCTAATCTGTCAATTATCATGGAAACTGGTTCAATTTAAAAAGAATGCTTAATTCGATCTAGAGCGATTTGCTTCTTCAGGTGTGGGGACTTTTCGGAACTGGAAATATAAGCTAGATAAGTATATAGCCTTTAGAGCTCCAGAAAAGAAAAATGGAACCCATGCTGCAAATGTGCTCCATAAAAATGTTGCTAAAAACGGACTAATAGTTCCAGCTAAGTTCTGTCCAACTCCTTGTAACCCTGCCATGGCACTGCGTTCTTCAGGTGATACGATGGCCATGGTATAGGATTGTTTTGTTGGGACATCCATAAGAGAAAAAAATCCTCGGATAAGCCATAATATCGCCGCTAAACTCGCAGATGAGAGCATCGGAACTATAAACAAAATCGCTACCGCTGGGATATGGGTGAAGACCATCGTGTTTAGCAGTCCGATTCTATTTGCGAGTTTTGCTGCAACCCACAGGGATGTAGCCGAGGCAATGTGAGAGCCGAAAAAAATTACAGCTACAGAAGATAGTTCAATGTCAAATTTTGTATAGAACCAGAGAGCTACTAAACTTTGAACCATTAATCGAGTGGCCGCGCTATCAAGAGAGAACAACCCTGCCAGCGTGAAGATCATTTTTTTTGAGGGGAGAGTTAATGGATTGCTCCATCGCTTACTCCCGCTTGAAATTTCAACATCTGAAGATAATAGAGCGTACAGTAGGCCAGCGAAAATTGAGCAGATGGCGAACCCAAAGAACATAAGCCTAAAGGAAGTTGCCTCATGTATTCCTAGAGAAGTTTGGAGTATTACAGGCAATCCTGACGCTAGAGTTCCAATAGCGGTTGCTCCAGAGGTTAGAATTCCGTAAAGAGCAAAAAGGTCGGTTCTTCGGTTAGGGTCAATAGTCTGTGAAATACTTGCTTGTTCTAAGGGTTGTATTGGACCTCCGGCAGGCCCGGCCATAGAGAAACTGCCAAGGAAAGCTATTGTGATGAGGATGAGGTAATTGTCAGTAGTGGTTAAGGCTAAAGCAGAAATTCCGGTGACAACGGAAAAAATCGTCAGCAGTTTTCGTCTCCCTATCATATTACTGAATAAAGCGACTACAAGAGAGAAAACTGCACCTCCGGCAAGTCCAAAGCTGATGAATGACCCGATTTGCATTAGATTAAACCCCAAAGAGTTGAGGTAGATGCCCAACAAAACTGCTATAGAAGCTTGGCCTAAAACCCTCGAACTTCGGGCCATCATGATGAGCCATGCGTCCCGAGGAACCCAATCCAACAACAGGAACTTATTCTTGAATTTCGTACGCATTGAGAAGCTTCATCCAATCCGCCACATTGTCTTCGTTGGAAGAGTTGTAGAACTTTCCCTTCATCCTATTCTACTTGATATATAGGTGGTACAGTGTTATCAATCCTGTCTGTGGATTTCGAGAGGAGATGTATGAAGTGGGCATCTGTCATTAGTGACGGACCTAATTTCGTAGAGGCATTAGGTCAATGTATAGACTCTGTTTTTAATGATATTGAATCTGGCATAAATCCTAGTCTCGTTCTAATGTTCGCTTCTACCTCTTATGGTGAATCGCTATCACAGGCTTCTCAGATTATTAAAACAAAATTTCCTCAAGCAGTGTTTGTCGGGTGTTCAGCCGCTGGTGTTTTGGGAGGGGGAATTGAGATTGAGGATGCAAAAGCTGTATCTTTATTTGTAGCTGATTTACCGAACGTCCAAATTATTCCATTTCGGGCTGACAATCATAACACTCCTAGCCCTGATGCCTCCCCTGAAGATTGGAACAAGGTTCTTGGAGTTTCTGCGGATGATAATCCTCAATTTTTGGTGTTTATGGATAATTTTTCGAAGCCAGGAGCGGCATTGTTGGAAGGAATGGATTTTGCGTTTCCCTTAAGTGTAAAAATTGGAGGACTTGCCAGTGGGGGCTCCGGTCCTGGAACTCAGGTGCTGCATTTAAATAACGAAATATTTTTCGATGGGGCGGTAGGTGTGGCATTGTTTGGGGAAATTATCTTAGATCCGGTGGTCGCCCAGGGATGCCGCCCAATCGGGCAACCTAGTCTCATTACCAAATGCCACAATAATTTGCTGCTGCAACTTGAAAATGAAACCCCTATCACGTACTTACAACAACTGTTTCATCAGTTAAATGAACGAGATCAAATACTTATGCAAGGAAACCTGTTTCTGGGGATTGAGGTGGATCCTCTAGAGAGATTTGGTGACACGGTTGAAAGTCAGTATTTGATTAGAAATCTCATTGGGATTGATCATGAAAACGGATTTTTGGCTATAGGTGAGTATTTACGAGAAGGACAACGGGTTCAATTCCACGTCAGAGATAGTTTGACATCTCAAGAAGACCTTGAAATCCAACTTTCCCAATATTTGAGAAATTTGGAAAAAGAATCCTTGCTGGGGGCATTAATGTTTCAGTGTAACGGAAGAGGTCGTTACCTCTATGGGCAACCTAACCATGACTCAAATATTTTTCGCGAATTAGTCGGGCCAATCGCTCTTGGTGGGTTTTTCTGTAACGGAGAAATAGGTCCAGTTGGTAAAACTACGTACCTCCACGGATATACCAGCTCTTTTGCGGTATTTCGAAAACCATAACGGCTCAATGTTTGTCCTTTGGCTAATATGGATTGGTACAACAAAATACGAGGGTAATTTTATCTTTGGAACTTCCATGTTTGGAAAGTTCAGGATCAGGATCAAATATTTTCAATAACTTTTCTGGAATCGTATCCCGTATTGGGTCCGCTTTAGCTATTCCTCAATTCCGTTGGCTTTGGTTTAACAACCTCTTTTTTTCTATCGGCAGAAGTATGGAAATGTTAGCTCTAGGCTGGCTTGTCCTAATTGAAACTGACTCTCCTTTTTGGGTAGGCATGGTCGCCGGGTTAAGAGGATTGGGTCAAGTGAGTTTTGGCATTTTTGGTGGAGTGATAGCTGATAGAATTGATCGGAGGTCTGGATTGATCCTTACCCAAGGAGTGATTGCAGTGATTGCCTTGGTGCTAGGGGGGAGTATCCTTGCCGGATTAATAAACTTATGGGTCATCCTTTTTCTTTCGTTTTTGCAGGGCCTATTTATGGCTTTCAATATGCCTCTGAATAATTCTCTTATTGGAGATGTTGTTGGGATGGGGCGACTCCTTAATGCAATGTCTGCACGGTTGACTGCTTTCAATATCGCTCGTCTTATTGGGTCGGTTCTAGCTGGAGCTATCATAGCCAATGTCGGAATAGCAGGGTGCTATATCGTCCTTGGTTTCATTTCTTTGTTTGGGACTCTTCTTCTAATTCGCGTTGGAAAATTCAACCGGATTTCTAGCGGAACACAACCTCTTCTGCAAAATGCGCGGGAAGGGGTTATGTTCTCTATTAGAAGTCCCCGGCTTCGTTCCTTGTTGCTCATGAGCATTTTGATGGAAATGTTTGGGTTTTCCTACCATATCATGTTGCCGGTAATTGCTAGAGATGTCCTAAACGTAGGTGCCTCCGGCCTTGGGTTCTTGGCGGCTGCGGGGGGCGCAGGCGCGATGATTGGAACAATCGCTGTGGCAAGCTTAGGCGATGTGAAATCTAAAGGGTTTATTTTAGTTTCCACTGCTACGTTTGCAGGGGTTTTCCTAATCTGCTTTGCATTATCACCGTGGATGGTCGTTTCACTTCTTTTAGCTGGCAGTATCGGAGCGACCCTGATGGCTTATGATGCGAATATGGCGACCCTACTCCAGTTACTGTCACCAGAAGACATGCGCGGGAGGATTATGGGCATTTACGCGTTCACTTTCGGATTTACCCCGCTAGGAGGATTCTTAGGAGGAGTGTTGGCCACTATGTTTGGGGCTCCTTTTGCAGTTGCAGTTGGAGGGGGGGTGATCACTTTGTATGCTTTAAGATCATTACGGTTTTTTAGCAAGTTTTAGAATTTTGCCTTTTAGGGGTAGAAACGCTTCAGTAGAGAAGCCTATTTCCCGCTTAACTCACCAAGTAGTTGAAGGGTTCGTTCTCTTGATTTTGTAGGATTGTTTCCGGCTCCAATTGGGGAAACAATGATCTCCTCGGCCCCCCAATCCAATATCTCTTGAAGCCGGGAAGCAACCCGATTTTCATCCCCTGATAAAACGACAGCATCCAACATCGGTTCGCTCCATTCTCCGTTTTTTGCCTCTGGGAACCCTGCATCTTCAAGCATTTGTGCATAAAACGGGAGTCGTGGATAGTTTGCAATTTGTTCCCGGGCGGCGGCCATTACTTCTTCTGGATTATCATGTACGCAAACGGGGGCGTGGGCAATCAATGGCGGGACGACCCTTGAACGGCTCTCAGCACCTTTTTCCAATGCTGGGAGTGCCACGTCTTTTAGGTAAGTTCCTGGGCAAACCCAACTGATGGCCCCATCTGCCTCTTCACCGCAAACGGTGAAGGATGTGGCTCTGAGGGCCGAGGCCATGACTGGTAATGGAGTTGGGGCAGCTACTCGAGCGTGGGCATGGTAATACTCCCCATCAAAATCCACTTCACCTTCGGTTAGGAGTTGTTTGACGATTTGTAAGTATTCCCTTAAGTGTTGTAAAGGGGCCACAAATTCGAATCCATAAGTTCTTTCCGTTGACGGTTTGTGACTCGGTCCTAGCCCTAATCTGAACCTTCCCGGAGCCAATTGGGCTACAACTTGGGCTTGTTGAACGACTACCAATGGGTGCCGGGGCCATGTGGGGACAATGGACGTGCCTAGTAAGATGGAATTAGTGCGGACTGCAGCTGCGGCGAATAAAGTGAGAGAATCCATACCTGCCCCTCCAGTTGTCAGCCAAGCAGCGGGAATTTTTAGATCTTCCGCATGCTGGATAAGTTCTACAACGTTTGTTGCATTTCTCCCAGAAATTGCTACTCCTATTGACCCTTTAGCCATGGCGTTGCCTCCAAATCGGATTCAGATGAATAGTATTCTTATTCCCATTGTTTTTCGTATTTTATAACACTATAGACTACAATTAGCATGATTTCATTTTCCGGAGGTTTCAGTCCCTTGAAATAGGGAATTAAGTGATGGCAACTCCTGCTCACAAATTTCGTTCGCTAGTTCATTGGCATCCCAAGCCTCCATTCTTCTATGGGTGGCTCATTGTAGGGATGACATTGTTGGCAGGATTTCTTGCCACTGGATCATCCCAGCTTGTTTTCGGCGCAATGCAGATTTTCATTTTGGACGAAATGGGATGGGATCGTTCGGTTTTATCTGGCGCAATTACCCTTGCCACGTGGATTTCAGGGTTTTGTGCCCCGATTGTAGGTCGGCTGGCTGATAAATACGGAGCGCGTTGGCTCATGCCTATTGGGGCTGTGGTTGTAGGCGGTTCGTTTTTCGCCATTTCAGGGATCCAAGGAGTATGGCATTTTTACATTGCCTATTTCCTTGCTCGCTTGGTAGCTATGGGTTCGTTAACGGGAGTTATTGGGACAACAACCGTAGTAAATTGGTTTCATCTTCGAAGGAATACTGCGCTCGGTATTTTTTCTATGGCCCATCCAGTTGGGGGTGCACTGAATATAGTCCTTCTACAATTTCTCTCCCTTAGGTTTGGCTGGAGGACGGCATATCAGATTTTCGGGATAATTACCATAATTTCCTCCCCAGTTTTCTTTACGATTATTCGGCGTCGCCCTGAACATATTGGTCTGTTGCCAGATGGGAAATTAGCTTCACGATCGAAGAAAACTCAAATTCTCAGCGAGTCAACCCGAGAAGAAACAGAATTGGTGGAAGTCAAGAATCCGAACGATTGGGAATTCCGACAAGCCGTCCGTACACCTTCTCTCTGGCTTGTGGCTGCAGCTTTATCTATTGGGACCCTTACATTGGGTTCAATAAATTTCCACTTAGTTCCTTACCTTTCATTAGCGGGGGTGAGTCAAACCGATGCTGTTGCGGCATTGAGTCTCAGTTCCTTATTAGGAGGGTTGGGGAATGTGGGTTGGGGAGCCTTGGCGGATAGGTTTGGCCCCCGTGGCTGCGCCGTTTTAGCTTTCGCCTTTAGTGCGGTGATGGTGTTCTATCTTTTGAACGTCAGTGGTTCACTAAGTGCATATATTTTTGCTCTGTTTTGGGGTATTGGCACCCGGGGGCAGCAGGCCTTGTCCCAAATGATTATCGCTAAATATTATGGAAGGGATTCCTTTGGAGCTATTTCTGGAGCTATAGCTCCATTTCCGATGATAGCGTTAGGTTCAGGTCCCACTTTAGCTGCTTTCTTCTATGATTGGACGGGAACGTATCGAGGGTTATATTCATTTTATGTAGTCGCAGAATTGTTGGCGGCAGGGTTTATTTTTTTGGCTCGGCAACCAAGAAAATCCAAGAATTCGGACGGATAAAGCTTAAATTTGTTTGGGGAACGTACCTTTCTTGCCTTAAGAAATGGTGGGGATTGGGAGTTTTCCTCGCTTACCAAGGATATCGTCCGCTACCTTGAGCAACTTCTTTAGTCTCGCCTTAGATTTAAGCCCAAGTGTTTCCCACTTCTTGTTCCGAGTCCTCGGCTCTGAATTATCAATTCCCATTAGTCGCACCCTTCTGTACGGGACAAGGCAATCAAACCCCATGGAAATGTTGATGTCAAAGGAATCATCATTAATATCCCTTGTTACAAAACATTGGTATATATAGTTCGGGTCCGAAGTTCCAAGCACCTCACTCAATAAATCTGCCATAAAACCTCCTTATCCATATCAGGATTAGCTTTTCTTTTCGACCTTTCGAGACTTTTTTGCCTTAGGAAATGGGGGTATCGGTTTGGAAGTTTTCCTCGACAACCGTCCCTCCATCTAGAATCCGGAAGTTTCTAATTTCTGGATGGTCAGGGAATTGGAGGGAAATAAGAATATATGAAACTTCAGGCCAGATAGCTTCATTTGTATCAGTCCAAAGGGCCATCCTTATGTCTGTTGCTGAAGGGCGGGCTTCGGTATGGGTATGAGAATGGTAGTAAGATAGAATTTCCAGGTCTTGTTGGTCAATTTCTCTTTGTACTTGGAATTGTTCTTTACCGTCCATTCGATACCGGTATGGACTCTTCTCCGTATTTGTCATGCGATAGATTCGTACCGCTTTTTCGTTTTTGCCTGCTACAATTCCACAACATTCGTTCGGGTTTTCATCCTTGGCGTGAGCAATCAAATCATCAACAATTGTTTGAGGTAGAATCATTCCGTAACCTCTTTTCATTTTATGTTTGTCGTTATCTTGTAAATTCTGTAATTATACCGTTTTGTTTCGTTGTCCCCAAAGGTATCTAAGGGTAAAGACGGGGCTTCCTAATGCTAGAACGCTTACGTATGTGATAGAACGGTCAGCAATCGTAATTGCCAAGGCTCCACTTCGTCCAATCCAAGGGCTCAGGACCGCCACAACTCCGGTTTCAACAAATCCAAGACCTCCAGGGGTCAGCGGGAAGATGGTTATTAAAGCGCTAACTAAAGCAACAAAAAGACTGGAGGCTAAACTCAAGGAATACCCTAGAGACTTTACGACAAGATAAAGCCGGATTGTTTCTACCACCCAACCTGCAATACTCAGGACTATTGCGAGTCGTAAACCTTGGAAACTGTTAAGGGTCCCCTGCTGGAAACTGCTGAATACAAGGTAGGCTCTTCCGGGGAGCCTACTAGAAATTTTTGAGCCAAATTTAGCCATTATCCCAAGCAGTGTGAGGGCGACAGCTGTTAAGCCAATAGCCAACAACAGGATAGTAGTAGACGGAACAAGATCTCGTAAAACAATTATGCCTAAAAATGAAATCGAGAGTAAAAGTAGTATTACGGTTATGTCCAAAATTTTCTCAGCAATTATTATGCCGAGAGAATTAAAAAAGCCGAGTTTTGAAGAGGCGGAAAAAGCGTAAGCCCTGTAAGCGTCTCCAATCCGTAACCAACCAAATGAGTTAGCGAACCATCCTAGATATACGAGTAGAGAGCATTCTCGGATAGATGGAAGGCGTTCTGATGATTCTCCGTGGAGTTCTCCGTTTGCGGCCAGATAATGCCATCGCGCTCCTCTAATTGGGAAACTAGTGTAGTGAATTGTAAGGGCTAGGGTAAATAAGCCAATGTGGGTATTTTTAATAGTATTCAGTATTTCAGGAAGATCTATCTTGAAATAGGACAGAAGGAAATACAATATTCCGGCTGCGACTCCAAAGGAAATCAGGGTGTAAGGGGATAACATTTTTCTTATCTGGGATTCAGGGCGCATGAAATTCTTGAAAACCTCTCGATTTTATTGGCATTGGTGTGCCTAATATGAGAAATTCGAATTGTTTTGGAACTTTATCACACGATAAAATCTTAGTTTAGGTTTGAGGAATGTTCTAGTAAAACAAATGAGATATGCCTCAGTATACTCGTATTTAGCTTTACCAGTAAAATTGGATCCTCAGTTGAGAGGGAAGAATTCTGGGTGTAGTATACCGATGGAGGATTAATGGATATCATTCTGGGTTCTCCTAGAGGTTTCTGTGCAGGGGTCGTTCGGGCAATTGACATCGTTGAGTTG
This sequence comes from uncultured Dehalococcoidia bacterium, assembly GCA_964612825.1. Classification (GTDB taxonomy): domain Bacteria; phylum Chloroflexota; class Dehalococcoidia; order Lucifugimonadales; family UBA1127; genus CAZTCW01. Next base: position 17,510 of record CAZTCW010000014.1, read on the forward strand.
GCTTTAAAACGCATAGGAAAACCAATCTATATTCGGCACGAGATAATTCATAATCAATTTATTGTCGATGATTTGGCGGAAAAAGGGGCAATATTCGTTGATGAATTATCTGAAGTTCCGGATGGTAATGTGGTTATTTTTAGCGCTCACGGAGTTTCCCCGGCCGTTCGTTCTGAAGCTGAATTACGAGGGTTAAAAATCCTCGATGCAACATGTCCTTTGGTTACAAAAGTTCACCTTGAGGCCAAGAAATACGCAGGAGATGGGTTCACGATAATTTTGGTCGGTCATAAAGGACACCCCGAAACCATTGGAACGTCTGGGGAAGCTCCTTCCAGGACGATTGTCGTAGAAACAGTTGCTGATACGGAAACAGTGGAAATTCCCGATCCTGAAAGAGTGGTTGTCCTTACTCAAACAACCCTAAGCGTGGATGACACTAGAGAGATTGTAGATTCTCTAACCCGTCGATTTCCAAAAATCGTAGTTCGTAATGATATTTGTTACGCAACTTCTAATAGACAGATGGCTGCTAAATTGGTGGCTGAAGATGCCGAGGTTGTTCTGGTTATAGGCGCTAAGAATAGCTCCAACTCTAACAGATTGAGAGAGGTGGTCCAAGATCTCGGAATTCCCTCGTTTCTTATCAATGGTCCAGAGGAGATTCCTTCAAGGATGCTCCATGCAACAAATAAAATTGGAATCGTATCTGGAGCTTCAACCCCTGAAATTTTGGTTCAAAGGGTGATCGAAAAATTGAAACCGGGAAACATTTTTAACCTGACAGTGGTGGAAGAGGATGTTAAATTTGCTCTCCCCAAAGAATTGACATAATGAAAGAAGTTGGACTATTAAGGATTGGATTAATCTTTAGGTTTGTTTCCTTACTGAACTAATGGGATCAATTACTAGGCCGTTCAAATGTTCTTCTCTTTTATTTTAGGAAAACTTTCATGACTGATCCCGAGGTGCCTGCTAAATTATCACGACCCCAAAAACCAAGAGGGCTATTTTTTGGTTGGTGGATCGTCTTTGCATCACTTCTTTCCCACGCGATACGTGAATCTGCATTCTTTTTTATATTCGGTGTTTATCTTCTGCAATGGCAACAGAATTTTGGGTGGAGCAAATTTGCAATTTCTGGTTCTTTTTCACTTTCACAACTGGTTAATATGGGGTTAAGTCCAATTCAAGGTTGGCTCATCGATCGGTTTGGGGCCCGGCTTCTTATGAATTTTGGGACGTTATTATTCGGATTTTCCTTGATGGGTTTAAGTACTATTCAAAACCTCCAGTCCCTGTTTTTCTTTGTCATCCTAATAAGTATCGGTGCAAACATAGCTGGGTTTCTTACTACAAATGCCGTTCTGGCTAATTGGTTTTTGCGGAAACGAGCTTTTGCTATGGGTCTTGCATCTTCAGGGATGGGAGTCGGAGGAGCCATTGCTCCAGCTGTGGCGTGGGCGGTGGTAACTTTCGGGTGGCGTGAAACTTCGTTTTGGAGTGGCGTGGCATTATTGGTGATTGGCTTACCGATCGCTCAGCTATTCCGTCATCGCCCTGAAGACTTTGGGTTCCAACCTGATGGTTCTACAATTCCTTTAAATGGGCCTACTTCCGTCGAAAACATAAATAATGAAAATTCGTCTGAGTACTTTACCGTTTCTGAAGCTTTACGGGATCGAAGTTTTTGGTTCATTTCCATTGGCCATTGCATGGCGCTTTTAGTGGTAGTGACGCTTTTGGTTCATTTAGTTCCTCACCTTGTGAAGGATTTAAATTGGAGTGAAACCTCCGCTCAAAGTGTGTTTACTCTGATAACAGCAACTAGCGTAATTGGTCAAATTATCGGTGGAGTTCTTGGCGACCGATACAGCAAATCCAAAATTGCTGGTTTCTGCATGCTTGGACACTTTGGAGCGATGACGCTTTTTGCCTTTGCTCAAACCGGAATTCTGATAGTTATGGCGGCAGTGTTACAAGGAATGTCCTGGGGAATGCGAGGGCCCTTAATGATGGCCATAAGGGCGGACTATTATGGCAGGAAATATTTTGCAACAATTACTGGATTTTCTACAGTTATCGTAATGATTGGGCCATTAATTGGTCCAGCGTTTGCTGGAGGCATGTATGACTTTCTTGGTGAATACACTCGGGCCTTCGGGATTTTAGGGGTGATAACGGGTTTGGGTTCTGCCTTCTTTTTTGGGGCAAGAAAGCCAGCATTTCCGTCCCGTTTGGGGGTTTAACTTGAAATTAATAGGGGCTCGGATTACTTGCCATCTTTTATTGTCGATTTTCCAATCGGATTTTTGTGCTTTTTGCGAACATGGCGAAAATTAACCCAGGGATAAGAATAATTCCTGAATTTACGACTAATCCCCAAGGGATCCCTGAAAAATCGGCAATGATTCCCAATAGTGGGGAGCCTAAAACTAGCCCGACATCACCGAAAGTCCTATTTGTTGCTAAAGCTATGGCTTGTTGATGGGTAGGTGCAATGTCGGCAACATAGGAATTTGCGGACGGGCCTGCCATTGACTGGGCGATGCCATAAATGACCATGGCCATGGCAAGAATATGAATGGAAGGGCTGGCAGCGGACAAAAGCAGGGCTAGGGTGAACAAAAAAGCAGTTGGAACCAAAATCGCTTTTCGGCCGAAATGATCAGTCATTGCCCCTACAAACGGTTGAAAGGCGAGGTTGGTGGCAGATGGGACTGTTAATAATAGGCCTATTTTCCCAGGGGTTAGTTCGAATTTCCGTTTTGCTAACAATGGCCAAAGATTGAAAAGGGTACCACCTCGAGTAAAAAAAACTCCGAATACAATCAGATTGACAGACAAATAGCTAATGCTTCGAAAGAGGGAATCTCCTTTGGGTTGAGAACTGGGAGTGCTGATGAGTTGTGGTTGAGTCGCGGGATTCTTCGGTTCGACACCCCCGGTTACCCGTGCGATTTCTGGTGGAATTTTGTATAAAGTCCAAGCCAAGGCGACGGAAGAAAATAGTGAAATAATTAAAAATGGTGAAGTCAGCCCAAACATGGAAGCCGAAATACCGCCTATAGAAGGCCCGAGGACAAATCCTAAAATGAAGGCTCCCTGATAGATGGTCATCAGTCGGCCTCTATTTCCGTGGGAACTTATTCCTGCTACAAATATTATCGCGGCTGTAATAAAAAAAGCAGAACCTAATCCCGCAACAAACCGAAAAAGTACTAAAGGAATGTACCCGGGGATTACGGCAATGCAAAAATTGCCAATCGCCGATAGCAATGCGCCAAGAGCTAATACGAATCGAGCTCCTCTTTTTCTGGTAAGGATTCCCGCTGGTATATTGGCGAAGACCCGAGCGAGGGCGAAAGCACTGACTGCAAATCCGACCATCAGTGCAGGCAACCCTTTGCTTTCCACAAGTAAAGGGAGGATGGGGCCTGCAATACCTTGCCCCATGGTAATGAACATCGTAGACAACCCTAATAGAAGAATCTGAGGATTTTCGCGGGCTGGGCCGACATAACTGTGATGGAGTAAGGCAAGTACATTCCTGTAAATCTTTATTGGCTTGTCCTTTTTTAGAGATGATTATCCATTAGCCCTGGTCATGTGAGTATAACAACGGTGAAAAAGTGGGTCAAAGCTCTCTTATGCTCTTCCATGCACCCGTCGTTGGTTATATCCTGTGCAACATAAGTTGAGAAATTTGATTGTTCTGAGGCTACTAATGAAGATTCAAAACCGAAAAGACCTTACCAATCAACTAGGAGAGACGATAAAGGGCGAAATCCTTTTTGACCCTTACTCGCGGCATATGTATGGGACCGACGCCTCCATGTATGAGATGGAACCCGTTGGGGTTGTAGTCCCAAAAGATGAGCAGGATGTGATTACCGCAGTTAATTCTTCCAGGGAGGCTGGTGTCCCTCTCTTACCTAGAGGGGGCGGAACTTCATTGGCAGGGCAGACTGTGAATCATGGCCTTGTTATGGATTTTTCTAAATACATGGCTGAAATGACGGAACTCAATCCTGAAGAACATTGGGCTTGGGTCCAACCTGGGATTGTCCAAAATAACTTACGACGCCAAGTTGCGCCTTATGGGCTCAATTTTGGCCCAGACCCGGCGACCAGTAATCGAGGAACTATCGGTGGAGCGATTGGGAACAACTCTTGCGGGGCTCATTCGGTGGTTTATGGGAAGACATTAGATCACGTTATGGAACTTGAGGTGGTTTTGGCCGATGGTTCTTTTACCACCTTGAAACCCTTATCTCCTCAGGAGCTTGAAGCGAAATTCGCTATTCCTAGTTTGGAAGGAGAGATTTATAGAAAAGCCTTCCAGATAGCTCAACGGAATAAAGATGAGATTGATCGGCGATTCCCAAAAATTTCAAGAAGAGTTTCTGGCTACAATCTAGATGAAGTATTAAAAACCCCCCCTAACCTATCGCGGCTTGCAGTTGGATCGGAAGGAACTTTGCTTACGGTTACGCGGGCAAAGGTTAATCTTGTTACTCGCCCAAAATTTACCGGGCTAGTGGTTCTTCATTTCGCCGATCTTATTCAAGCGATGTCCGCTACTGTCGATCTACTTAAAGAGCCCGTAACGGCTATTGAGTTAATGGACAGCACTATAGTAGAGCAAGGGAGGGGACATCCTGGGTTTTCGAGAAGGCTCTACTTTGTTAATGGCAGCCCAGCTGCATTGCTTGTTGTTGAGGTTGCGGGACAAACGGAAAAAGAAGTGGCGGAAAAATTGCGTGGAGTTTGCAGTCGGGCTGAATCTTCAAGGCTCGGATATCATACCGTCACTTTTACTGATCCTGTCGAACAGGCAAATGTTTGGGCAGTTAGAGAGAATGGACTTGGACTGATATCCAGCCTTCGCGGGGAAGGGAAACCTATTTCGTTTGTTGAAGATACCGCAGTGGCCCCAGAAAAACTGCCTGAATATATTTCGCGTTTTGAAGCGTTACTTAAAGAACATGGAACTACTGCAGCCTATTACGGCCATGCCAGTGTTGGATGTGTCCACATCCGTCCAATCGTAGACATAAAATCCCTTCATGGACAAAGTCAGATGATTCATATTATTGAACAAGTATCAGATTTAGTTCTGGAATTTGGTGGGGCGTTAAGTGGGGAGCATGGGGATGGGATTATTCGTGGGTATTTCACAGAGAAAATGTTTGGTTCCGAGTTATACGAGGCTTTCAGGGATCTTAAATCTGCCTTTGATCCTCTGGGGATTATGAATCCTGGAAAGATAATTCAGACTCCTAAGATAACTTCAAATTTGAGGAAGAACGCTAGTCCTGGGGCATTTGAACTGAAAACTACGTTGGATTTTTCCAGGGATGGTGGGTTTTCCGGTATGGTAGATATGTGTAATGGCCAAGGGGCTTGTAGGAAAACCGAGGGCGGAACTATGTGTCCTTCCTTTATGGTCACTCGAGAAGAAGAGCATTCGACAAGGGGCCGAGCGAACGCCCTTCGAGGAGTTCTATCGGGCAATTTACCTCCTACTGAGTTTACGAGCAAACGACTTTTTGATGTGCTCGATTTGTGTCTTGAATGTAAGGGCTGTAAGGTGGAATGTCCTTCCAGCGTAGATATGGCGAAGCTCAAGTATGAGTTCTTGAGCCACTATAATCGGGCCAACGGAATTTCCTTGAGGACACGGCTCTTTGCAAATATTTCCAAAATTAACCGAATCGGAACAAACCTGCCTAATTTATCGAACTGGGTTATTTCTAGTTCCATTTTTAGGGCTCTACAAAGTTTTATTGGTATTCACCCTGAGAGGACTCTCCCTCTATTTGCATCCACTACCTTCTCGAAATGGTTCCGAACCAGGACCCTTTCGCCTCAAAAGACCAGTAAAGGGAAGGTTATTTTGTTTCATGACACCTTTATGGAAGGTAATTATCCATCAGTTGGGATTGCGGCGACTAAAATTTTGGAACAGGCAGGATTTGAAGTATTAATTGTTGAGAAGGAATGCTGTGGGAGGCCATTGATTTCTAAAGGGATGCTGGGCGAGGCTGCTCGTCTCGCCAGTAGGAACGTCGAGATATTGTTTCCATTTGTGCAGACAGGAATTCCGATTGTAGGGACGGAGCCATCCTGTCTACTTACTCTTAGGGAAGAGTATATCGATCTGCTTCCAGAATCCGATGAAGCTAAAGTAGTGGCAAATAATTCTTACCTGATAGACGAATTCCTTTGCGGCCTGAATGATAATGGAAATTTAGATTTGTCCTTTAAGCCACTGTACGGGAAAGTACTGTTTCATGGACATTGTCATCAAAAAGCTCTAACTGGCACAGATGTCTCGGCAAAGTTAATGAACCTCGTCCCCGAAGCGGAGATAGAGATTTTAGATGCAGGATGTTGTGGTATGGCTGGAGCCTTTGGGTTTGAAAAAGAGCATTACGCTATTTCTATGGATATAGGAAACCGAGTTTTATTTCCCGCTGTCCGGGAAAAAGTCGAGTCCTCAATAGTGGTTACTGGAGTTTCCTGCCGTCAACAAATTCAGCACGGGACAGAGGTGATGCCAAGACACCTAATAGAATTTCTTGCGGACCAGTTGAGAATCTCTTGATTGATTAGGCAAAACATTCTGGCAGTAACGATTTGAAGTTAATTATCATCTACCAACATTTTCGCTAGATATTACAGATGAGTGTAGCGAAAATGTTTCACTTTAATCATGATGTGAGAATTCCAGAGGTTTAGGGTGATTCGACTTTACCTTCATTTTGATAAATTCCTTCGTAACCTTTTTCAACTGGGTTCTCAAGGGTGAAGAAAACAAGTTGCATTATTCGTGTGGCTCGTTCCAATATAATTTTGTTGGGATGATAAACCACGAGCAAAGCTTGCGATCTCCCTGAGTAACCGGAATCCCATACCGCGGTATGAAGTGCGACACCTGAGCGTAGGAGGCTGGATCTTGCTCTGCCGAGGGCCATTAAATCCAAAGGGATGTTTACCATTTCATTAAAATTCACTAAGTACGAACCAGATTCTAATAGCCAAAATCCGTCTCCGGATTCGGGGACTGTAAACGTTTCAGCAATCTTCCTTTGGCCATCATCCTTCCCCAAAAATGAAGGTTTAGAAGCAAGGCTGGAAAATCCGAGAATTGAATGTAAGGTAAGGTCAACCCCGTTTATTTGGAGTTGAGATGGCAAATCAATGAAGCCCTCTATAAGAGGAGGGTTTGTTTTGATTCGTCTTAGAATGCTTGCTCGGTCTAAAGCCCCGCCTGTCATCTGCTGGATTCTCCTCTGTACTGCCTCTAGGTTCATGCAAAATGTTTTATAGAACTGTACATCTTCATGATTTCTTGGCAGAACTGCAGTATTTAGGGATTGGTATTTTCCATCTTCTATTTTTGTTCCTAATGTATTGAGTATTAATAACACGCTTAAAATACACATTCAACGAGTCAATTTGGTAAGATGTTGTTTATCAGGGCTAATCTGAACGAAAATTTGGCGTGGGGCGATATTGGTAATGGATTATCATCTCAGATATATGTTGCTTCAAGATGTGGAAATGGTTCAGCAGATTGATCATGAAGCTTTTCCCACGACATGGCCACGTCCTCGATTCAAGAGGGAAATAATGTCTAAAAACGCGAGATATCTCGTCGTAAGTAGTGGGAAACCTCCACAAATCTCTGCCCGGAAGGAGTTGAATTCTGATCCCATAGATCGTCCTTCTGGACTGAAATCATGGATTACTGGAGTAATAAACCAATTAAAAAAGCCTCAGAGATTTGTAGGCTATACTTCGGATAAAATCCTAGGGTTCGTGGGGATCCTTCTGAGTGGGGATGAATCCCATATAACTGCAATCGCGTCTGATTTAAGCCAAAGAGGAAAAGGGGTTGGCGAACTTCTTCTAATTGGGGTCATCGAACTAAGCTGGTTAGAAAAAATTCAGACAGTAACCTTGGAAGTTCGGGTGAGTAACCACGTAGCTCAGTCTTTGTATAAAAAGTATGGGTTTGCTGAACAAGGTATCAGGAAGCGATATTATTTAGACAATCATGAAGACGCAATAATAATGAGCACCCCTTCTATAAATTCTTTGGAATATCGGGAAAAGTTTGAAATTTTGGTAAAAACCTTTGAAGCTCGGTGGGGGAACTCTGGCAAAATCCTTCATTTCCAGTGAGGCCATGATTTGGATGCTTCCAAAAAATAATGCCTTAGAATTGCGAAAATCAATAAAGATATATTCATTTTTCCCTCGAATTCTAACCTGTTCCCGTTGACATGCATCCTAGGGGAGGGTACACTTTAGGTTGAGGCGCAAGGGAGCGCAGAACAAAAACATGCAAATAGATGTTGGTCAATTGTTAACAGAAACTATCGGCGCCAAACTGGACCTTAAAGTCGAAGATGAGATGTTTGGGGATGATGAGATTCAGTTGCAAAGAGTTAATGGAACTGTTCATCTAACTCGAACTGACTCTGGTATCTGGGCCTCCGGGACTCTTCGCGGTTTACTTTCCCAGGTGTGCAGCCGATGTTTGGAAGAGTTTTACGAAGCCGTAAACTTACCTATTGAACAGGACTTTTCCCGAGATGCGGTTCAACCCGTTGCACTCTTGGCGGTAGAAACGGAATCTCCGTTAGGGGAAGTGTTTCTTTCAAGAGACAACACTCTGAATATTGTTGATATTGTCAGGCAAAGCGCTATAGGTAATAGCCCATTAAAACCGCTTTGTGATCCCGACTGTGCTGGATTATGTTGTAATTGTGGAATAAACCTTAACGCGACGCTTTGCGAATGTACCTCAGAGGTTCTTGCAATGTATTCTAGTCCCTTGACCCTTCTGGCAAGCATGAAACTTTTTAATTCTACTCTGGAGAATCGTTAGTATGCCGCCTCTTCCTAAGAAACAACTGTCCAAATCAAAACAAAGGTCTAGAGCCTCTCATTACAAAACCGGTCCCAAAGGGTTGTCTTTTTGCCCACAGTGTCATAATGCTAAGCTTCCTCATAGGGTATGCCCTTCATGCGGATTTTATAGAGGACGGCAAGTGATTTCGCCGGACAATCAAGAGAAGGAATCCTAATAATTCATAATGCGGTGACCCCACATTCCACGATAACTTTGTGATTGAATTAACTTTCTAAGGAGAATCTAAAATAATGAATATCTCTGGTGGCATTAGTTCCGCCGAGTCAAACGTTGCCTACGTATTCCCGGGGCAAGGATCTCAACAGGTGGGAATGGGTAAAGAGCTCTTGGATGATTTTAAATCCGTAAGGGAACTCTTCACCGAAATTGACGACGCTTTGGATTTTCCACTGAGTCGGTTGATGTTTGAAGGTCCAGAAGATGAACTAACAAAAACCATGAACGCACAACCGGCAATCTTGGCAGCTAGTCTAGCATCGTGGGTGGCCATCCAAGAGGCTCTTGGACCCGAAGCCATGCCCAAGCCTTCATTGGTCGCAGGTCATAGCTTGGGCGAATATACCTCTATGGTTATCTCGGGGGTATTAAACGTTTCTGATGCTGCCAAGCTTGTTAGGGCTAGAGGTAATTTTATGCAGAAAGCGGCTGAAGAAATCCAAGGTTCGATGGCTGCAGTCCTGGGTTTAGATGAGCAAACCGTGGATGAGATCTGCCGTGAAACAGGAGCGCAAATATCCAATGTCAATGCAGATGACCAAATGGTGATTGCTGGTGATCTAGTTGCATTGGCGCGAGCAATGGATCTGGCAACCGTCAGAGGAGCGAAGCGGCTTATACGTCTTCAAGTTGGAGGTGCCTTCCATTCCCGTCTGATGCTTCCTGCTGAGCAAGGGATGAGAGAAGTATTGCAAGAATACCAATTTAATGACCCAATCATACCCATTGTTGGAAACGTTTCTGGTCGTCCTTTAGTTTCTGCCAAATCGGTGAAAGCCGAACTAATCCGGCAATTATGTAGTTGTGTCCAGTGGAAACGTTCGGTGTCTTACATGATAGAGGCGGGGGTGGGTATGTTTTATGAAATTGGGCCAGGCAAGGTGTTAAGTAGCCTTATTAAACGAGCCTACCCTGATATGCCAGTAGTTAACCTCAATAGCCCTGAATCGATCTACGCTCTTTCCAGCTAGGAGAAAAGCTTTGACGTTGCTTCCTACCGTATCTCAAGATGATCTGCTCGAGTTTGAGGAAGATCCAGAAGAGGAAGAAAATCCAGAATCTTGGATTCAAATCCCACCTCGTCACTGTTCCCGGCTTGTCTCCCTACAGGTGTTATATGAAGTGGATTTAATGGAACATGCAGCTGAGGAAGCGTTAGCGTGGTCCCTTGGTGTTTTCCCAACTAATATAGAGGTTTTCGAATTCGCATGGTGTCTCGTTTCAGGGGTGCTTCGAAACCTTGAATTTTTGGACGAGCAAATCCGTATATATGCTCCAGCCTGGCCAGTTGATCAATTATCAATAATGGATCGGAATATTCTTCGAGTGGCTATTTTTGAATTAACAATTGATACAACGACTCCCCCTCGAGCAGTGGTCAATGAGGCAGTGGAATCGGCCAAACTGCTAGGTTCGGACAGCTCTCCAAGGTTCGTTAACGGAGTCTTGGGGTCAATCATGGACATGGCCTGATTAGTGATCAAATGAAGAAAGGAGTCAATAGAAATGGCCAGTGTTTTAGATAGGGTTAAAACAATTGTAGTGGACCGGCTTCAGGTTGAAGAGGATAAAGTCGTCCCCAGTGCTTCCTTTTCTGAAGATCTTAATGCGGATTCACTGGATCTTGTTGAATTGATTATGGCAATAGAAGAGGAATTTTCTGAGGATGGAAACGCCATAGAGATTTCGGACGAGGACGCTGAAAAGATCCTTACAGTCCAACAGGCTGTAGACTACATAAAGGGGCGTGGTATTCAAGACTAACCTAGTCGCCTGAAATTTCCCTTCAAGTGTTATTCTCCCATAGGTTAATGTATATAGTGCCGTGGTCTTCATTATCTTGCTGATTGTCGCTTAGGGAACATCATGATATTATCGTCCTTTAACCTATTTCAATAAGGCTATTAATCATGGGGTGGCAAAACATTGAGGTTTCTCTGTCGAATGTAGCCGGGAAAAACCGGGTAGCTCTTATACCTTTTTTAACTGCAGGTTACCCTGATCCTCAAGCCACGATAGAGATGGTTCTGGGGATGGAAATAGCGGGAGCTGATGTAGTCGAGTTGGGCATTCCCTTTAGTGATCCGTTAGCTGATGGAGCTACCATTCAGTATGCCAGTTTTCATGCCTTAAAATCAGGAATGACATTTTCAGGTTGTCTGCGAATTTGTGCGGAACTGCGCAATCGAGGTCTTAAAATCCCTATAGTCCTCATGGGATATTATAACCCCCTAATTTCTTATGGCATTGGTCAGGCTGTTAAGGACGCGGCTTCTTCAGGAGTTGATGGGTTTATCGTGGCGGATCTTCCTGCTGAAGAGGCAGGGCCAATACAGGAACTTTGCCAAGAATATTCCATGGCGTGGATACCGCTTTTGGCTCCAACCAGCACGGATGCGAGGATAAAGCTCGCTTGTTCGAATGCTCGCGGGTTTGTCTATTGTGTTAGCCTAACAGGCGTAACTGGGGCACGTTCCGCAATATCAGGAGATGTGGAGGGTTTTGTCTCCAGAGTAAGAAATTACACTGACCTTCCTTTGGCGGTTGGTTTTGGAATATCTCATCGAGATCAAGTCGCTGACGTTAGCAGATTTGCTGATGCCGCTGTCGTCGGGAGCGCATTATTGGATACAGTGATCAAATCTGAAGACGCCGAGAGGGTAACCCGAATTCAAGATTTTTTGTTGGGGCTTAGGGGCAGTGCTGAAAGCATAAGTGAGGGGGATTATGGTACTAGCATGTCGCGGAATTAGAGGTGCAACAACCTCTGCTGAGAACACGAAAGCAGCAATTTTCGAAGCTACTCAGGAATTACTTACAAAGGTAATTAATTCTAATGGCATTGAATCCGAAGATATGGCATCAATATTTTTTACAACAAGTCCTAATTTGAATGCGGATTTTCCAGCCGTGGCTGCACGAGCGTTGGGGCTCACTGAGGTCGCTCTTTTATGCGGACATGAAATGGATGTTCCTGGTGGATTAGAAAGTTGTATCAGGGTTTTAATCCTTGTGAATACAGAAAAAAAACAGGAAGATTTGAATCATATTTATCTGAGGGGAGCAGTGAATCTGCGTAGCAGAGGCTCCTCTCCAGCCACCTAGTTGATGAGGACTTGATTTGATGGTATATCATTTTCAAATGGATATAGGGATTAACGAATCTAACTAAAATCAATTTGTTTGATTGATTTGAGTTTATTGGGGGATAACTATGATAGTAGTAATGGGACCTAATAGTACGGAAAATGACGCGAAAATGGTTTTGGGCCATATCGAAACCAAAGATGGCCTAAAAGCTCATATGATTGCAGGAGAGGCGCAGAATGTTATCGGGGTTATAGGACAGATATATCCTGAACTCCAAAATGAATTGGAGCTAATGTCAGGGGTTGGAGAAGTTATCCGTGTCTCTAAACCCTATAAGCTAGCAGGGCGCGATTTTCATCCCGATGATTCAATAATCAAGGTAGGTGATGTTTCCATAGGTGGAAACGAAATGGTGGTCATGGCAGGGCCTTGTGCTGTTGAAGATCGACAACAAATTCTTGATACCGCTAGAACCGCTAAGGCAGCTGGGGCTAGGATCCTTCGCGGTGGAGCCTTTAAGCCGAGGAGTTCACCGTACAGTTTCCGAGGATTGGGGGAAGAAGGACTTCGTCTTCTTGGCGATGCTAGAGATGAAACGGGTTTGCCAATTATTACAGAGGTAATGAATTCAAATGATGTAGAGCTAGTGGAACGTCATGCTGACATACTCCAAGTTGGAGCTCGGAATGTTCAAAATTTCAATCTTCTTGATGCCGTGGGGCAAATTAGAAAACCCGTCTTACTGAAGAGAGGTTTTTCTACAAGCTACGAAGAGTGGCTTTTATCAGCCGAATATATAATCGCTGGAGGAAACAATCAGGTTATTCTATGCGAACGAGGGATTAGAACTTTTGAGACGTATACTAGAAATACCTTGGATCTTGAAGCGATCCCGGTGATAAAAAAACTTAGCCATTTACCAATTGTTGCTGATCCGAGCCATGCAACCGGGAGATGGGATTTGGTAACTCCTATGGCCTTTGCCGCGGTTGCTGCCGGAGCTCATGGTTTATTGATTGAAGTTCATCCTAACCCTGACAAGGCTTTATCTGATGGTCCACAATCATTAAACTTCGATAATTTTCAACGGTTGATGGAGGGAGTTAGGGGAATTGCTGGAGCTGTTGGTAGGACGGTCGCTCCGGGCCAAGGGTAACTCAGTAAAAAATCCCTCCTATCCGTTCCCATACTTTCTGGGGTATTTGGCTTAGATTCTATTGACCAAGAATTTTTGCCATGATAGGATTCGGCGAGCCTCAGGTTTCCTCAAATACCGCCTTACAGGCCCAAAATGAACGCACTAGACGAATTTACTAAATTCCGAGTACCAGAACCTATTTTTATCACAGTAGGAGTATTTGATGGCGTCCATAAGGGCCACAGTCACTTGATAAAAAAACTGGTTGAAATAAGTTCTTCAGCATCTTGTGTCAGTGGGGTGTTAACATTCCGGAATAACCCTATGACCGTGGTTAACCCAGATCGTCAAATTTTATACCTTAGCAACTTGGATGATCGACTAAACTATATTAAAGATGCTGGGGCTGACTACGTTTTCCCAGTAGACTTTGATTATCAACTTTCCTTAATGAGTCCGTTAGAGTTCCTAAAGCTTCTTCAAAAGAACTTAAATCTTAAAGGGATGGTGGTAGGCCCTAACTTTGCTTTAGGCCATAAAAGAGAAGGAACTGTAACGGTTCTAAAAACATTAGCACACGACCTAAATTTTGAACTTAGTGTGATTGAACCACTTGAAATCGATGGCTTTACCATAAGTAGTACGTCAGTCCGGGACGCGTTATTAGCGGGTGAAATCGGTTTAGTCAGTACAATGCTTGGAAGGGCTTACAAAATCTCTGGTCCCGTGGTTTATGGAGAACAATGGGGCAGAGATTTAGGCTATCCTACCGCGAATTTATCAATTAATTCCCAACTTATTATTCCAAAAGATGGGGTATATATTACGCTTGCTCGAATTAACGGCGACTGGCTTCCTTCGGCTACCAGTATAGGTTCTCGACCCACTTTTGGGGGCAAAGGGAAAGTGATGGAAGTTCATATTATTGGTTTTGATGGGGATTTATATGGGCAGATCATTGAGGTAAAATTCTTAGAACGTATCCGGGATCAAATTAAATTTGAATCCCTTGGTGACCTTTCCGATCAAATTGGAACAGACGTGGAAATTGTAAGATCTAAGTTTACTGACCCTGATTTTAGTAGGAAGTGCGGTTGATGCCCAGTAAAAATTTCGACAGGGACACCATTCTGAATCGTGGGGTAGTTGAAATCATTGATTCTAGTGAATTCATTGAACTTCTAGATTCCAGTACTCCATTGAATTTAAAGATGGGCTTCGATCCGTCCGCTCCAGATATTCATTTGGGCCATGTCGTAGGGTTACGGAAACTTCGGCAACTTCAAGATTTGGGACATCAGGTAGTCCTCATTGTGGGGGATTGGACGGCACAAATAGGCGATCCAAGCGGACAGTCGGCAACAAGGAAAATGCTGGATCATAAAGAGGTGGAAGCTAATGCGGAGACCTATCTCAGGCAATTCTTCCGTATAGTAGATAAAAGCCGTACACAAGTGGTTTGGCAAAGCGAGTGGTTTGGAAAATTCGATCTAGCTGATGTCATTCGTCTGTCTGCACGGTTTACTGTCGCACAATTTCTCCAGCGAGAAGACTTTAGAAGGCGGTGGGATGCTAAACGCCCTATCGCCATTACTGAATTACTGTACCCTCTCCTACAAGCCTATGATTCGGTTATGATACGGTCGGATGTTGAATTTGGTGGGACTGACCAAAAATTTAACCTTCTGGTGGGAAGACAATTACAGGAGATGATGGGACAACGGCCCCAACAATGTTTTCTTGTTCCTATGCTAGTCGGGACAGACGGTGTTTTGAAAATGAGCAAGAGTTTGGGGAATTATATAGGCGTAGATGAAAAACCGGCGGATCAGTATGGGAAAATTATGTCCTTAAGCGATGACCTTATCGCAACGTATTTCGAGTTATTAACTGATTTGCCAACAAACGAAATTAATGAAATGAAGGGTCTGTTGATCTCAAATTCTATCAATCCAATGATTTTAAAGAAGCGATTAGCCAAGGAGATCGTGATTCAATTCTGGGGTGAATCCGAAGGGAACAACGCTGAGAATGAATTCGAGAGGATCTTCCAGCAGCGGGAAATTCCTCAAGACATTCAGATATTTTCCTTCCCGGAGGAGTTAAATCAAACAGGGGAAAATCCTTCTGATTTCCGAATAAGCAATATGCTGGTAAATTCAGGGATAACTGCGAGTTTGAGTGAAGCCAAACGATTGGTGCGCCAGGGGGCTGTTCGAATTAATGACCAACAGGTGGAAACAGACGTTTCAGTAGAACAACTTCCCTCCGGGATAACCATTAAAATAGGAAAACGTCGATTTCTTCGCCTTGAAAAGAAAGAATAGATGGTTTATATGGACGTGATTCTCAGGTAAACTGAGAGATGCCTTAATATTTGGATAAATGGAGGACATAGTGGTCAACTTAAGAGTCCCAGGGCCAACCCCTTGCCCGGAAGATATCCTTCTCGCAGGGGCCCAACAAATGATAAATCACAGGGGGCCGGAATTTTCAGATCTTATTCAACGGGTCCATTCGGGATTACAAAAGGTGTTTCAAACGGAAAACCAGATTGCTCTCCTGACATCATCTGGCACAGGAGCTATGGAAGCAGCTATCGTAAACACCCTTTCTCCGGGTGACCGTATACTAATGGTAACTGTCGGAGTTTTCGGTGATAGATTTTGTCAAATTGCCGAAACCTATGGTTTGGAAATAATAAAACCGGACTTCCCATACGGGACGTTTGCCAAACCTGAAGTCGTTGAGGAAATTTTGAGTAAAGACCCATCTATTAAGGCTGTCGCGGCAACTCATAATGAAACATCAACAGGGGTTACCAATGATTTAGAAGCTTTGGGTTCGGTTGTGAGACGGTTTGATAAGTTACTGTTGGTAGATGCGATAAGCAGTTTGGGATGCCTTCCTTTGAAAACTGATACTTGGGGTTGCGATGTAGTGATGACTGCTTCTCAGAAAGGGTTCATGGTTCCCCCCGGATTAGCTTTTGTCAGTGTGAGTCCAAAAGCCATAGAGGCAAGTAAATCAAGTAAAACTCCCAGATTTTATCTAGATTTTGAACGACATCTTAGTTATTTTCAAAGAGGTCAGACACCATGGACCCCCGCAGTCTCCATCCTTCTCGGGTTGGATAAAGCTCTTGAAAAAATGCTTGATGAGGGGATGGATGCGATTTACCAAAGACACGTTTCGATTGCCAATCAATGCCGTTTGGGAGTAAAGGCACTTGGGTTGGAGTTATTTGCGGAAGACGAAAACTACGCTTCAAACACCGTTACTGCAGTTAAAATTCCAGAAGGAGTTGATGCCCGCTCATTACTGAGCATTCTTAGGACGGAACACAATGTGGTTTTAGCAGGGGGGCAGGGGCCAGCGATGGAGGGGAAAGTTTTTCGAATTGGACATCTAGGATTTGTTTCTGAGGAAGATATTCGTGGAGTTTTAAACGCCTTGGAAACAGTATTACCTCAAGTCGGATTTGCTCTTGCTAAAGCGTAGCCTATTCTTATCTACTGTGTAAGTTAGGAAAATTTGAACGACCCCTAATGGAGAGGATGGTCATTAGTATGCTCAAGATTCTTATTTCCGACCCATTACATCAAGCAGGATTGGATTATCTCAATGGGTTGAGTGATTTTCAGGCGGATGTCCAGGTTGGTCTAACCCCTGAACAACTGTTAAATGTCATACCGGCCTATCATGGAATTGTGGTGCGAAGTGAAACGCAGGTTTCTGCTGATGTGTTGGAAGCCGGTGAATTATTGCAGGTAGTCGGTCGTGCCGGAGTAGGGGTAGACAATATCGATTTGGAGGCGGCTACGCGGCAGGGGATTGCTGTGGTGAATGCTCCCACAGGTAATACATTTGCTGCAGCTGAACATACCATAGCCCTCCTTATGGCATTATCTCGGAACGTTCCTCAAGCCGATGCCTCACTTAAACAAGGAGAGTGGCGGAGAAGTCAATTCATGGGGATTGAGGTCAGAGGGAAAATCCTTGGAATAATCGGATTAGGTCGGGTCGGCTCCGAAGTGGCCAGAAGGGCTTTGGGTTTAGACATGAGAGTCCTCGCGTTTGACCCATATGTGACGGCTGATAGGGCGGCCCGCCTCGGGATCGAATTAGCATCTTTCGAAGAGGTTCTTGAGGTCAGTGATTTCATTACACTTCATACTCCTCTCACAGCTTCTACGAATCAGTTGATCGGAGAACAGGAACTCTCTCGAATGAAACAGGGGGCTCGATTACTAAACGTTGCTCGGGGAGGTTTAATTGATGAAACCGCCCTACTACAAGCTATAGAATCTGGGCAAATTTCTGGGGCGGGCATCGATGTTTTTACCCAAGAACCAGCTGACCAGATTCCATTAGTTAAGAGCCCGAAAGTTATTTCTACTCCTCATTTGGGGGCTTCTACTGTCGAGGCTCAGGCTGAGGTAGCTCTAGAGGTGGCTGAGCAGGTGGTTACTGTGCTACAAGGTAAACCAGCTCAGTATACCGTTAACATGCCTTTCGTTCCCCAAGCGACACAAGAATTGATTATTCCGTATGTTCAAGTTGCCGTAGATATGGGAAAAATCGCTATTCAGTTGGCAAAAGGTCAAATCTCTTCAATTGTTGTGAGGTATCAAGGGGAAATTTCTGTTGGCGATATCAAAGGGCTTAGAGGGGCCATTTTGATGGGGCTCCTTCAGCCATCCAGCAATGAACGAGTTAATCTGGTTAATTCTAATTTGCTAGCTGAACAAAGAGACCTTAGAATCGTCGAGGAAAATGATTCATCCCCATTAGAAGAGTACGCCAGCCTAATTACTCTTGAGATTTCGACTTCGGAGGGGATTACTGTCGTCTCAGGGACTAATTTGAGAGGCCAAACACATCTCGTAAGGATCCATGAGGATTGGGTTGACGCAACTGTTGAAGCCCCCTACCTTCTGTTTATAGATCATCGAGATCAACCTGGGCTAATTGGAGCGGTTGGTAGTATTACTGGGGAGAATGATATCAATATTGCGTTCATGGCAGTTGGTAGAAAATCAGTCCGGGGGCGGGCTACCATGGTGGTCGGCCTAGATGATCCTATGCCGGACAGGGTTCTAAAACAGGTTCGCTCCATCCCGAATCTTGATGATGCTAGGCTTGTTCGTTTGAATTATTAGATGACAAAGAATTGCAGATGGTATAGTGTTTTACCGTCTGCAAAACTGGAGATAATGCCGAAAACCGTCAGCCAAGGGTAGTATAATCAGGGAATTTCTCTGAAGGAGGGATGATGGTAGCTAATTCAGCCGATAATGGGAAAAAGAACGTCCGGAATACAGCCTCATTTATCCTCGCAGGACTTAGTGGTGGGCACGCGGTATTTCATTGGTTTACACAAAGCTTTCTTGTGATGCTCCCCCAGATTAAATTAGGATTTGGGCTAACCCCAATCCAGGTAGGGGCCATCATGTCTACTAGGGAAATTACGGCCGCTATGATTACCCTCCCGGGAGGGGTCATAGCCGATTTGCTCCGTAATCATTGGGGATTGGTTCTCGCCTTGTGTATGGGAGGATTTGGGTTAGGGTGGTTAGTCATGGGATTATCCCCAGTTTATCCCCTATTACTTCTAGGGATGGCTATCGTATCTACGGCTAGTTCCCTATGGCACCTTCCCTCAATGGCCTCGCTTTCTCATCATTTTTCTCACCGACGAGGAGTGGCTTTATCTTTACACGGAGTAGGCGGTAGCATCGGGGATGTTTTGGGCCCAGTTCTAACGGGATTTCTCTTGACGGCACTTGCATGGAAGGGAATTCTAACCATTTACGCAGTAGGTCCCTTCCTTTTGGCCTTCGTAGTATTCTGGGCGTTTAAGGATATTGGGAAGACCGGAGATACTGTCCCAACTAGAAATATTCGTCACCAAATTGAAATGACAAAAGGAATTCTGAAAAATCCGGTGTTATGGGCGATCAATCTTACCATGGGACTTCGGGGAATGGCTTTTGTGGCTTTTATTACTTTTCTACCGCTCTATATGAGCGATGAACTTGGATTTAGCTCAGAATCAATTGGAATTCATATTGGTTTATTAGTGTTCATTGGTATAGTGGCGGCGCCAACTCTAGGTTATTTGTCAGATAAATTTGGCCGGAAAAAGATTCTGGTTCCATCAATGCTTCTTCTCTGTGGGTTTTCACTGTTACTAGTCGCATTTGGGGAAGGGATTATGCTGACAATCATTATCACACTCATTGGATTGTTCCTCTATAGCGATCAACCTATTTTGACTGCAACCGCGTTAGATATTGTCGGACATGGAGTAGCTACCACTACTTTAGGGGTTTTATCCTTTTCACGAATGATGTTGGGAGCTGCCTCCCCCTTAATTGCAGGATTTTTGTATGAGACACAAGGGATAGACGCAGCATTCTATTATGCTGCTGGACTTTTTGCTGCCGCTTCATTGATTTTGTTAGTCCTTCCGCTTCCAACTCGTTCATCCGTTTCAGCGGGAGGTCACGAAGGCCATGGAGGTCACGGAGGCCATGGAGGTCACGGAGGCCATCATTAGCCGTCGCTCTCTTAACCAGAATCCTTAGAGGTCTTCCTTCAGGCTAAACATGAAAAGGCCAGTAGCCAATTTAGGAAGAAAGTACGTTGACTTCCTAGGTAGTCTTTCCCCATTTGAAACTATTGTTTCAAATAAATCCATGGTGATTGGAGAGACCAAAAAGATCATTTCTACTTCCTTGTCTTCTACTGCTTCCTCAACGTCTTTAACCTCATGAACGAATCCGACTTTTGATATTTCGTCGCCGAGCACAGGGTCTAAAATACCGTTTTGAAGAACCCATGTGTTACATTGGCTGATTTCAGGGATTTTTGGAGTGGGGAACAAATCCCCTGGCAGATCGGGCCGTAAATAAAGGTTGTAAATCTTTTTAGTTTGGTTGTCTAGGACTCCAATAACCATCTGAGGGCTTTGTTCCTTATTAAGGCTGTCGACCCATTGGTCGATTCCATCGGGTGAAGGACTAAACGACGTGGTTCCAACGATAAATATCGTCTCGATTCTATTCCAGAGTTGTGTTCGGATCTTCAGTGGTAGCTTAGGGATTGTCCTATGCAGTGATAATAATTGCATCCCTGGGTCCGAAAGTTCAACTAAGCACATCAATACAAAATCCGATGCCGGTTCAGGAGTGGATACTCCGGTAGTAGTGTGAACTGAATTCCTGTATGCTAACGCCGTTTCATATCTGTGATGACCATCCGCTATGAAAACTTGCGCATCTTTGAAGCTTTCCTCTATTTGTTTACAGGTTATTCGGTCCCCGATAGCCCACGCCTCGTAATTTGTGGTTCCAGTCTTGGCGGTAAATGTTGGTAGATTGGAGTTTGTGTATTCACGTAAATCTTTGGTTAATCCTTTTTCGTCTCGATACAGACCAAAAACAGGACTAAAACTGGCTTCGCATGCTGTCATCAATTGGAACCGGTCCTTTTTTGGGCCTTCGGCTGTTTGCTCATGAGGGAGAATAACTTTGTTTTCGAATTCTTCCAATTGAACTGCTGCGAATAGTCCAATCCTTTCTTTTGGATTTTTAGTTCCTCCATATTTCTCTTTAACGAGATAGAAGGCTGGCGTTTCTTCCCGAATTAATATTCCGTCGCCTTGCCATTCAACAAACTGGTTTGCGGAGCGAATATAAACGTTTGATTCGTTTGTCTCAACGTTTTCTCTTTCGCCTAATTCTAGGCGGACAATATTGTGTGGATTTTTTTCCTGGAGCACTTGATTATCAGCGGTTGTTATTACGTCAAATGGAGGTGCAAGCACATCTCCAATTTCGGGGATTACGCCGGGATTGAATCTTATCGCTCGAAACGGACGAACCTTGGCCATTGATGAGCCTCCAGTTAGGGTTTTCTTCCTCACAGTATACTTATATTAAGTGGTATTACCAAGAGAATATAAAGCAAGATAATTAGGAGTATGGTGCTATAATTCAGACAGTATACTTCTGTAAATTTTTTGTGAACAGAGATTGATGAAACAAGATATTCCTAAGAAAATTAACGAACTACGTGAACTCGTAAACTGGCATAATTATTTGTATCACGCGCTAGATACGCCAAATATCTCTGATCAAGAATATGATCGTTTAATGTTAGAGCTCCAACGCATTGAATATCAAAATCCGGAATTTATTACCCAAGATTCTCCTACCCAAAGAGTCGGAGCATCTCCAGTGAAAGGCTTCCCTCCTGTAGTCCATAGAGAACCAATGTTTAGTTTGGGCAACGTATTCGACGAATCACAACTCCAGACTTGGTATGAACGGACTTGTCGGTTATTGGGGGTTTCTTCATTTGAGTCAACGTGTGAACTCAAATTTGATGGATTAGCGGTCTCTTTGACGTATCAGGATGGAGTGCTGATCAAAGGATCAACGAGGGGTGACGGGGTTACCGGAGAAGAGGTAACCTCGAACCTGCGGACAGTAAAAAGTATCCCCTTACGTTTATTAAAACCAATCCCATCCGTTTTGGAGGTGAGAGGGGAGGTTTATATAGCAAAGAGTGACTTTCTGCAATTAAATGCCAAGCGCATGGCTGACGCTCTTCCTCTCTACGCAAATCCTCGGAATACCGCGGCAGGAGCAGTACGGCAATTGGATTCGTTAATTACCTCCCAGCGTCCACTAAGCATTTGGGTTTACGGAATCGGGAGTGACGATTCTGGATTGGCTCCTCCCACTCAAATCGAAACATTAGACTGGCTTCGTTCTTTAGGATTCCCGGTTAATCCCTACAACAAATTTTGCCCAACTTTTGAATCCTTAGTTGAAATTTGCAACGACTGGGGAGGGAAATATGATGAGTTGGATTATGGTACCGACGGTTTAGTGATTAAAGTAAATGATCGAACTATGTGGCAGGAACTGGGTTCTGTTGGGCGGGAACCGCGCTGGGCGATAGCTTTCAAATGGCCAGCTGAACAAGCTGTTACCAAGATAACAAATATAGGGATTAATGTAGGGCGTACAGGAAAATTGAATCCATACGCCGTGATGGAACCCATCCACGTTGGGGGAGTAACCATCCAGCATGCTACACTTCATAACGAGGATTATATCCTTTCCAAAGATATCAGGATTGATGATTGGGTTGTGGTTGAAAGAGCAGGAGAGGTTATCCCTCAAGTGGTTCGAGTCCTTCTCGAATACCGAGCCAACGATTCGCAGCAATTTAAAATGCCGGAAACTTGTCCTGCCTGTGGACAATCGGTCATTCGGGATCCCGCGCAATCTGCATATTTCTGTGCCAATCCCTTATGCTCCTCTCAATTAGTTGAACGCGTCCAACACTTTGTTTCAAAAGGAGCCATGGATATTGAAGGGTTGGGACTTCAATGGGTTCGTACGCTAATAGAACGAAATGTCATTGCTGATGTTGCCGACCTTTATGAAATTGGCCCGGATGAGTTAATTGAGATCGACAGGATGGGAGAAGTTCTTGCGGAAAAAATTCTTCAGAATATTCAAAGTAGTAAGCAGGTCCCTTTTTCGCGTGTCTTATATGGACTGGGAATTTCGCATGTTGGGTCAGAAATTGCTGAGGTATTGACATCCTCATTCCCCAGTATGGATAAGTTTCTGGAATTAAAAGAAGAGGATCTTACGGGAATTCCCGGAATTGGACCGAAAATTGCGTCGAGTGTAATTTCATTTTTTCAAACCTCACAGAATCGGGCTTTGGTTAAGCGACTGACATCTTTGGGGGTTGGAATTGCGGATCCTCAAACAATTACTAAAGGGTTGATCCTTGAAGGATTGGTGTTTTGCCTTACGGGAACATTGGAGACAATGCCTAGATCCGCAGCTGAATCAAGAATTAAATCGCTCGGAGGTGGTATAACGAGTCAGGTTACCAAAAAGACTACCCACCTTGTTATTGGACGTGAAGCAGGAGCACAGAAAGTTTCTCAGGCCGAACGGAGTAACACAACGGTCATAGGAGAAGAAAAGTTATTGGAGCTCTTCCAACAACCGGATGGGGATATTACCCTCAAATTCTGACGAGTTTGATAATCTTACTTGGAGCATTTATGGATTCTATCAAGGCGATAATAGGGTTAGGAAATCCCGGCCCTCGGTACGAAAACACCCGTCATAATGTGGGCTTAGATCTCCTTTCTAATTTTGCTTCTACGTATCCCTTGTCCTGGCACATGGATAGGGCCGGGATTGCTGTGCTAGAAGTGCAAATTTCATTGAAATCGGTGATGCTAATTAAGCTGAATTCCTATATGAACCTGAGCGGTGATCCTGTATCTAAATTGTGTCGTAAATTCAAATTGGATGCCAATGAGATTCTAATTCTCTATGATGATATGGATCTCCCGTTGGGAACCATCAGAATTAGGCCTGGTGGCGGAGCGGGAGGACACAAAGGGATGGAATCAATCATTGCTTTATTAGGTACCGAACAATTCCCTCGATTGCGAATTGGAATAGGAAAACCAAGAATTGAAGGTGAAGAAATTCGGCACGTATTAGGGAAGTTTACCGGCAAAGAAAAAAAAGATTTGGAAGCCGTTCGTTTTACTGTTGGGGAAGCTATTCCAGAAATCGTGGAAAATGGGTTGAATAAAGCTATGGGCCGTTTTAATGTGAAGGGTGAACGTTAGGGCAATCATTTGGATATAACGAGGGTACTGTAGTGCAGGGTTATAGGTTCGGGTCAACCACTGGGTTTTTTTACACGAGCCCCTGTAAAGCTAATAAAACGAGTTCCTCGACTGATTTTGATTGTGGTGAGGGTAATTTAGATACCGCAATCCGAGCTTCAGAGGGGGAATAACCTAAGGCTATCAACGCAGAAATAACTTCTGAATTCCCCGATTCCTGGACACTTGAAATGGTCTCTATCCAGTCTCCATCTAGTTTCCCTTTTAGTTCTAGTAATAATCGACCCGCAGTTTTCTTTCCAACCCCAGGAATTGAGTTCAAATTTTCCTGATCTTGAGTAAGTATACTTGTTACCAAGTGGTCAACCTCTACGTTTGAAAGAATTGTGAGAGCTAATTTTGGTCCAATACCCGTTACTCCTATCAGTAATTCGAAAATCCGGAGTTCTTCAGGGCTTTTGAATCCATATAAACTCATACCGTCTTCTCGAACTGTTAAATGGGTATGGAGTTTGATTGCATTCCCTATTGGACCAAATGATTGAATGGCAGAGGAGGGGACAGAAATTTGAAGAGTAACCTGGGCTATTTCTACGAGAACCCAATCTGGGCCAATCCCTTCGATTTTTCCATTAATAGCTCTTATCATGAGAATACCTTTCGTTATAAAGTGGGGCGGGCTTCGGAAGTTCCAGGTGCCATGATTTTAGATACATGGTGGTTCTGTAAATGACATAACGCTACAGCCAAGGCATCTGAGGCGTCTAACGGTTCGGGGGGATTGGAAAGTCCTAGTGTCAATCTAACTGCTTCTTGGATCTGTTCTTTACTTCCTCGGCCATAGTTTGATACGGAACGTTTTACTTGTGTTGGCGTGTACAAAGACGTCGGGATATCTAGGGATGTTGCAGCTAATAGCGCTACTGCGACAGATTGGCCAATGGCCATTACTGACTTTACACTGGTTTTAAATTCCTGGTTATAGGTAGAAGCTAGGGGAATGAATGGTTCTTCGATTGCTACAACTTGTGGATGCCAGGATTCAAGGTTTTCAACTAATTCTCGATAAATTTTCCAGAGGCGTTGGTTTAGGTTCAGTGTTTTCCTACAACTAATGACTCCGGAGGAAACGTAGATTGCGTCCATTCCATCCGTATCAAGCAATCCAAATCCCATTCGAACCGTTCCAGGGTCGATTCCAAGGATACGTAGTGTCATTGTTGCCTCAGGAGTTGGCGTTATAGCGTTCTAAGATTTCTGTTGGGAAATCTCCATTTGTGTGGACCCTCTGCACGTCGTCTAATTCTTCCAAAGTATCTAAGAGCTTGATGGTTTTTTCTGCTTCGCGAGGTGCGAGAGAACAAAGGTTTTTTGGCATCATGGTAATTTCTGCCCTTGTAGTAGGAATATTCTGGGCGTTGAGGGCCTCTTTTAACGGTTCGAATGTTTCTGGGGTGGTATAGATTTCTAATGAGGAATCATCTTGCATAAAATCATCTGCCCCCATATCGATAGCAAGTAAAGCAATTTCTTCAGATCTTTCTAAGGATTCTTCAATTGTGATGACGCCTTTATGTTCGAAGGTCCAGGCCACTGACCCACTTTCTCCTAATTTACCGTTTTGCCTATCGAATGTTTTCCGTATTTCTGAAGCGGCCCGATTTCGGTTATCTGTTAGTGCCATAACCATGATAGCTGCTCCACCAGGGCTGTACCCTTCATAAATGACCTCTTCTAAGGAGGCCCCGTTGTCACTACCCTGACCGGAAGCTCTCTTTATTGCCCGGTCGATATTATCCATCGGCATATTACTTTGCCGCGCTCTTTCTACAGCCAGGCGTAAGGAAGCATTCATAGTTGGGTCAGGCCCCCCACTTCGGGCGGCTACGGTAACTTCACGGGCTAGTTTGGTAAAGACCTTCCCTCGTCGAGCATCGGCTTGACCTTTTTGATGTTTGATTGTGGACCACTTTGAATGGCCTGACACATTGCACCTCGCTATAGTCTATCTGTACGCAATTTTACACGCCAAAAGGTGGAGGGTCAAAACATTTCGCTAATCAAGTAGGAAAGTATTCTTTGGACAAGAAATTGGGAATTCTGGAGACAAGGTTTTATTATGGGGTTTCACGGAGTCTCTCGCACCTTCTTATACACTTTGGTTATTGCTTAAGTAATGCATTAAGAAGTTTCTGCAAAATCTAGTAAAAAACATTTCCAAACCTGATGCGTTCCTGCCCCGAGTGGGATATTATTGGAGCAATCGCACCGTTAATAGGAGGATTATGGGTTCTCACGAGACCT
This sequence comes from uncultured Dehalococcoidia bacterium, assembly GCA_964612825.1. Taxonomy (GTDB): domain Bacteria; phylum Chloroflexota; class Dehalococcoidia; order Lucifugimonadales; family UBA1127; genus CAZTCW01. Next base: position 43,889 of record CAZTCW010000014.1, read on the forward strand.
CTAAATTTACCCGAAGGATTTACCCGCTTGCACCACAAGAAATGACTGAAGAGGAGTTGGCCGTAATCTTTGCTATGACCTCTCGCAGGCCAGAAGCTTTCTCGGAAATTCGAGATTTGGTTACCGCAGAAAAGGCTGCAGATTTTCATGAACGTTGGGTTTTAGGATACGGGCATGCTTCGGTAGCAGAACACGCCGTGATCCATATGGCAGTAGAGAATATTTCTAGACTTGCTTGTGATACGCTTGAAGATAATCGTTTAGCTTCCTACACCGAAAAATCCTCCAGATTCCAAATATTGGATAAAGATTCTTTTTATGTTCCTAGAGAATTAAAATCTTCCCCAAAACTTGAGCAAGTTTATGTCGAGGGTTGCAAGCGGTTGTTTGAATTGTACGAACGCCTTCTAGGGGGCGTAACGGAATATCTAAGGATTAATGTTCCCCAGCGTGATGAAGAACGAGACGGGGCCTATAATCTGCGGCTCAGGAGACAGGCGATAGATAGTTGTAGGTTCGTTCTTCCTGCATCAACCCTTACGAACGTTGGCGTTTCAATGAATGCTCGTAGCATGGAACACGCAATACGAAAATTATTGTCCGCAAATTTGGAAGAAGAAAATGATATCGGACAAATTATTAAAGAGCAGGGCCGGACCATCACTCCTACGTTAATTAGATATGCTGAACCGAGCCACTATCTCGAGAGAACACGGGAGGGAATCAGCACATTAACTTCCGCCCAGCTTCCTCAATTGGCTTCCCGAAGGGGTCTTTCTGAGATTCAAACTGACCTGCTCTGGTACGATACCGACGCTCAAATTCGCTTGATTTGCTCGTTGTTGTTTCCTCATTCGCTTCTGTCTTATTCTGAGATTTGGGAGACGGTGACCGAAATGTCCTCAGAAGGCCAGCGATCGATTGTCGAAGCGGCGCTAGAGAACTTAGGGCCTCACGATGCACCCATCCGCGAATTAGAGATGACCGATTATTCTTTCGAATTCCTTATGGATTATGGGGCTTACAGAGAATTTAAACGGCATCGGATGCAATCATATGTAGCGCAACCGCTTACCGTGGATTTGGGATATATCTGCCCTCCGCTTATTCAGGAATCAGGAATCGAGTGCTTGTTTCAGGATGCAATGGATGTGTCAGCATCTGTATTTGACTCTATCCGGCAATCAAATATGAATGCTAGATTGGCTGAATACGTTGTTACTCACGCTCATCGGAGACGTGTTTTGAGTAAAATGAACCTTCGTGAGTGCTATCACTTTTTTAAGATGCGAACTCAGCCTCAGGCCCATTTTACTATCCAGGAAGCGGCCACCAAGGCAATGCAATTGGTAGAAAATGTTCATCCGCTGTTACTCAGATATGTTCAGGTTAGAACTTAGTGAAATTTGCTCCCCTTCAAGAAGGAAGTTTTCGAACCCGACCAAATCGATTTTCCGCGATTGTCAGGATGAATGACGGGGATAAACTTGTCTACGTTCCCAATACTGGTCGATTGAAAGAACTTCTCCAGCCAGGTACCCGGTGTTTTCTTTCTTATCAACCAAGTCTTTCCCGTAAAACTGAACATGACCTACTGCTTGTATCTCCAAGCTTGATGGATTTAGGTGAGCCATCATCTGACACTGAACTTGTCTGTATTGATTCAAGAATTTCTCCACTTCTTGTATGGGAATCCCAGTGGAAAGGTTTACTCTCTGAATTTAAGGGATATGAATCTGGTTCCAGGGAACTCACCTTTGGGGATAGTAGGCTTGATCTAGCCTTCGATAGGGCTGACGGGAGAATATTGATAGAAGTTAAATCCGTGAATTTGGTAAGAAACAGGAGGGCATTATTTCCTGATGCTCCTACTCTTCGAGGGCGTCGGCATGTGTTGACGTTAGTAAAAGCAATCGAAGAGGGAAATCGTGCGGCAATCGTATTTGTTGTACAACGTTCTGACACAGACGCTTTCTCAGTAAACCGATTACAGGACCCAGAATTTGCTTTTACTCTTCAATGGGCGATTACTCAGGGGGTTGAGGTTTACGCATACAAGTGTGCGGTGACGTTAACGGACATCAGAATCATGGGGAGGATACCAGTGGAGTGGACTTAGATTTTCTGAGGGGTCTGGTTTAACCAACTAATGTCAATAATATTTCTTCTGGGTAAAAATGTTTATGAATAATCCAACGAATGTTATGGGAGTGTTTGAGAAACTCTTTAGTTATTACGGGCCTCAGGGATGGTGGCCCGGAGACAGCCAGTTGGAAATTTGTTTAGGGGCAATTTTAACTCAAAATACTTCATGGAATAATGTAGAAAAAGCCCTGCAAAACCTTAAGTCATATGGGATCTGTTCTATAGAGGATCTTAGTACTATCCCGGATTCCACACTCGCAAAATTAATCTATTCTTCTGGTTATTTTAATTCTAAAACTAAAACAATTAAAGCATTCGTTAGCGTAATTTGTAGCCAATATGGAGGTGGATTAGCGAAATTCTTAAATCTGCCGGGACAACAATTACGAGCGCAACTTCTTGATATTAAAGGAATTGGAGAGGAAACAGCGGATGATATTATTCTTTACGCCGCCCAGAAGCCAACTTTCGTAATTGATTCATATACCCGACGAATAGGAGCACGACTCAAATTACCTACGGCCTATAAGAGTTACAGTACGTATCGTCATTATTTCCTTGAGAATCTACCGAATAACATAAAAATTTTTAACGAATTTCATGCGTTGTTCGTAAGATTGGCTAAAGATTATTGTTTTAAGCAAAATCCTAATTGTAATTTTTGTCCGTTATTGTCCATCTGCGAAACTGGGAATATTGGCGGGTTAAAAAAGCTTAAAGGGACAAAGCTACGGATTTCTTGACCGGAGAATGAATTGGAAGATGGTTCCCATGCCAATCGTTATAAGAGACTGACTGGTGATTCTAGAAGTCGTTTTACTTCGACCAAAAACCTTGCTCCACTTGCTCCATCAGAAACACGGTGGTCTACTGCCAAGGTAGCAAACATTGTCCTAGCAATGGTAAGAGATTTTTCTACGACTACTGGACGCTCTTTTACGGTTCCCACCGCCAATACGGCACTATTGGGTGGATGAATAATCGCTGTAAAACTTTCAACGTCAAACATCCCTAGATTACTAACGGTAAAGGTTGATTCGGAGTATTCTTCTACTTGAAGCTTGTCATTTTTTGCCCGTTCCACCAGGTCTTTGCTCGCTGTTGCTAGTTGAGTAAGTGATAAGTTTTGGCAACGCATTATGGCTGGGACCATTAGCCCCTTTTCTTCAAGGTCGATGGCTACCCCGATATTGATGTTGGGATGAAGATCCAGGCTGTTATCAATAAAAGAAGAATTGAAACCTACGAATTGAGGCTGTCCAAGTGCGATAGCACAGGCTTTAACTATAAAGTCGTTAATGCTTACCCTGCCACCAGATTCTCCTAATTTAGCATTCAATTGTTGGCGCACAGATAGGGTAGCCTCCATGTTTATCTCTGCGGTTACATAGAAATGAGGAATCTCTTGCTTGCTTCTTGAAGTTAATCTTGCAATAGCCTGACGCATACGTGAAAGCGGAATCCGCTCTGCGCCGGAATTTGGAGAGGATATTGAATCTTCTGGGGAATCTGCTGTAACAGACACCTTATTATCCGTAGGTGAATCCCCCGCAGCCAGAACATCCTGTTCAGTAATGCGTCCTCCGGGCCCGCTTCCTTTTATTGTACTTAAATCAATCCCTTTTTCTGTGGCTATTCTTTTCGCTATTGGAGAAGCTCGAAATTCCCCTTTCGCAGCTTCGTGTTTTTTGGGGGTGGATTCATTAGGTGTATTTGCGGTAACAGTTTCTTTTTTATTTCCGGAGGTTTCTTGAGGGGTGGATTCCAGCGAAATTTCTTCGTCCTTCCCCCCAATTATTCCCATGGTTTCTCCGACAGGGATTGTTGAACCTTCTTCGGCGACTATTTTTTTTAGCACGCCAGAGGCGGTACTGGGCATCGGAATAACGGCTTTATCTGTTTCTATTTCTGCTATTTCTTCCCCTCGGGAGATAGAATCTCCTTCTACTTTGAGCCATCGGACTAAGCGCCCCTCTTTCATGTCGTAACCCATTTGGGGCATAAGAATCAAATCAGCCATTATTAAATCTCCCAATGTTCGAAAGGTATATTTATTGTCGCCGTACAATCCATGAACTGGTAATTTCCCGCAACAATATTTGGTGCGAAAGCTTGGATAAATGTTCGAGGGCTATAATTCAAAATTGTCCTCGATTGATTGAAGAATTGATTGCGTAGTTGGGAAAGCCAAGTCCTCTAATGGTTTTGAGAAAGGGCTAGGTACATCTTCCCCCCCTAGATGGGCAACGGGAGCGTCTAAGCTGTCGAAAGCTTCTTTTTGGATCGTGTAAGCGATAGAAGTTCCGAGAGATCCAGTTTTCCACATCTCGTCAAGCACCAGGCATCTGTGGGTTTTTTTCACTGAAGAAATAAGAGAGTCCGTGTCCAAAGGCCGAAGGCTTCTTAAATCAATAATTTCGGCTTCTATTCCTCTCTCTGATAAGGTTCGGGCTGCTTCTGCGGCAAGCCCAACCATTTTCCCGTAACCAATTATTGTCAAGTCGGTTCCTTCTCTTTCAACCCGAGAAGAGCCCAGAGGTGTTTCATAGTAATCATCGGGGACTTCCCCTCTTACACCATATAACAATGCGTGTTCACAATACAGAACAGGGTTATTCTCCTTTATGGAACTTCGTAGTAATCCGAGAGCATCAATTGGGGTAGAAGGGACGACTACTTTAAGTCCTGGGATGGATGAGTACCATCCCTCAAAACTTTGGGAATGAGTGGAACCTAATCCAGCTCCGCCTCCAGTCACGGTTCGTATTAATAGCGGTACTGAATATTGTCCATTAGTCATATAATGAATTTTAGCGGCATGGTTTACGATTTGGTCAGAGGCCAATAGACTAAAGTTGATGGTCATTATTTCTACAATCGGGCGAACTCCCCCCATGGCTGCTCCGACTCCAGCTCCAACAATCACTGACTCAGATATAGGAGTGTCTTTGATTCTTTTTGCCCCGTACTGATCAAAAAAGCCTCTGGTTACTGCGTACGGGCCTCCATATGCACCGATATCTTCACCCATCATGAAAACTTTAGGATCATTGTCTAAGGCTTCCCGTAATCCTTTTGTTATAGCTTCGCGTATTGTAAGTTCAGCCATGGTTATTGCTCCAATAGTTTAGGAATAAATATTGTGGTATAGAGCCTCTGGAGAGGGGAACGGGCTTGATTCAGCAAATTCTACTGCTGCCTCAACTTGTTTTTCGACCTCTTGGTAGATCTTCTCAATTTCCGCCTGTGAAACTTTGCCTGAGTTCACTATATCAGCGGGGAACGTGACAAGGGGATCCCGGGGTTTCCAAGCAATATCTTCTGCCTGATCTCGATAGTTCATGGGATCCGCCATCGAATGCCCTCGAAATCTGTAGCAGATGGCTTCGATAAAATAGGGGCCATCACCCGATAAGATTTTTTTCCGAGCTTCCTCAGTCGCTGTTTTAACTTCCAACAAGTTCATCCCGTCAATCTGCTGGGAGGGAATTTTGTAATGGTCGGATACCGTGTAGGGGTCTTTTCCTCCCGCGAATGTCCTCTCTATCCCGCTTCCCATCCCGTACAGGTTATTTTCGAGGAAAAAGAGAACTGGCAGTTTCCAAATAGAGGCTAAATTAAAAGCCTCATGGAATTCACCTTGATTCAAGGCTCCATCCCCAAAATAACAGACTACTATCCGATCTTCTCCCAATTCTTGGGCGGCTAGGGCTAACCCTGTGGCGATTGGTAATTGCCCCCCAACAATTGCGTACCCGCCAGTAAAGTTCAAGGAGGAGTCTACAAGGTGCATCGACCCACCTTTTCCTCCAGTGGTACCGGTGGATTTTCCGTATAATTCTGCCATTACCGCGTCGGGGTTCATTCCTCTTGCTAGTGCATGCCCATGGTCCCGATAATGCGTCACTATATAATCTTGGGGCTCAAGTGCAGCAGCGGGCCCAACCGCGATAGCGTCCTCTCCTATATACAGATGAAGAAACCCTCTAATTTTCCCCTGCATGTATAACTCGCCGCAACGTTCTTCGAAAGCCCTAATTAACTGCATTTCCCGGAAGAGCGAGAGCATTGATTTTTTTGTTAATTGTTCTTCAATTTTCATTAATTTATCCTATCAAGTAAAACTATCGGGTGTTTACCCGTAACTTCATGTATTTCAGTGTAAGCATGAAGGTTGTGTAACGATTTATCTGAATGTTTATCAAATATGGATCGCCTCGCCTTCGGCAGCTAATGCCGCTTCTTTTACGGCTTCGGAAAGGGTAGGGTGAGCGTGGATTTGTAATCCGACTTCTTTGACCGTTCCCTCGAGTAAATTAGCTATTGATAATTCTGCTAAGATCTCGGTAACTTCAGGCCCAATCAAGTGCGCTCCAAGGAGTTCACCGTATTCTTCTCCCACAATGACCTTAACGAATCCGTCTCCTTCTCCTAGTCCTAGTGCTTTACCGTTCGCACTAAAAGGAAAACGTCCAACTTTAAATTTTAAGTTTAATTCCTTCGCTTGTGGTTCGCTAATCCCCCAACTTGCGACTTGGGGTTGGCAGTAAACCGCTCTGGGAATAACGGTGTAGTTTAATGGAGAAGGATTCTTCCCAGCGATATGTTCAGCAACGAAAACTCCTTGTGCTGACGCTACATGGGCTAAGAGCATTTTTCCAGTTACATCTCCGATCGCATATATGGAAGGTGCGGTTGTCTTCATTTCGTCATCGATTTGAATGAAACCTCTTTCGGTTTTTATCCCAAGTGGTTCCAGCCCTAAACCCTGTATGTTTCCTTCCACTCCTGTTGCTACTAGGACTTTGTTAAAGAAGACGGTTTCCTTTCCGTTTGGGCCCTCTAATTCAACTTTGGCTTTCCCTTTTTCAGTGGAGAAATTTAGGACCTTAGAGTTTGTTCGAACCTCGATTCCCTGCTTTGTGAAAACCCGTTCTAAATACTGGCTGATATCCGGATCTTCATTTGGTAATATCTTGGGAAGCAGTTCAACCATGGTAACTTTTACCCCGTATGAATTGTAAATGTAGGCGAATTCACATCCGGTGGCTCCACCACCAACAATCAATATGGATTCAGGAAGTTCTGTTGTCTCAAGGGCTTCCCTGCTTGTGATTACCAAATCTCCGTCTATTGGAAGGGAAGGAAGAGTTTTAGGGGATGCTCCGGTCGCGAGGATAAAGTGATCCGCTTCATAACTTTCCCCGGACTCTTCGATTTGTATGGTGTTTGGTCCGGTTAGCGATGCATTTCCCTGGAGGTGGTCAATTTTATTTTTTTGGAGTAGTGACCCTACGCCTCTCGTTAGCTGGCCAACAACCTTCCTGCTCCGGTCGATTGCTACACCGAAATCAACTTCTAGGTTGTTATAGCTGATACCAAATTCATGTGCTCGATGAAATAAGGAGAGAACTTCGGCATTCCTAAGGAGAGATTTACTGGGTATACAGCCCCAGTTTAAACAGACCCCTCCGATTTCGGCCCGTTCTACTATTCCAGTACGTAAGCCCAATTGGGAGCATCTGATGGCAGCGACATAGCCTCCCGGGCCAGACCCGATTACCAACACATCATATTTATTCATAATTCATAATATTCTACCCTGAAATAACTTGAAACGCTAGTGGAAAAAACTGTGGGGTTATAGATTGGCTGTGGATTGAGTTGTTAATTGGTGAGGTGTCCGGATTATTGTTTTCCTCTTCCAGCTAATTTTGATAACCAGATGCCGATTTCATAAAGGAAAATTAACGGTAATGCTACCAAGGTTTGGTTTATAGGGTCAAATGTTGGAGTAATTAGGGCTCCTAATACGAATGCTAGCACTACTGCATACCTTCTCCCCGCACTAAACAAGGAGCTTTTGACGATTCCGATTTTTGTTAGGGTGAACATTATAAGAGGAGTTTCAAAAGCCAACCCCATCCAGAAAAGAAGGGTAATAACGACGTTGAGGTAATTGCCGATTCTTATCATTGGGGTGGCTATATCACCTCCAAACGTCAATAAAAATCGCAGGACAGGTGGTATCAGGATGAAATAAGCGAATGCAACGCCCCCTAAAAAGCAAAAGAATGCCCCAGGCAACATGGCATAAATCCAACGCTTTTCTGTGGAGGTTAACCCAGGTGCCGCAAAACGAATTACTTGAAATACAATTATGGGTAGTGCAAGGATCAACCCCCCTAGTAATGAAACTTTAACGGTGACGCCTAGGAGTTCCGCTACCTCCGTGAAGATCGGTTCCCCAGTTCCCGAGAGATGTTTTTGGCCAGGAACTAGGAGTACGCCTATCATCTTCCGAAAAAAAATAAGGCTGATCCCGGCCCCGGTTATCAGAGCTAAACTTGAAACTAATAAGCGCCATCTTAGTTCATTGAGATGTTCACGTAACGGCCGTGCACGGTCTTTTATTTTTTTATCTCCTTTTCGTCTCCCAAAATACAATTAGGTATTGTCGGGATTCTCGACGTCATTTTTCCTTGCTCGAGCTTCTGGGGGGGAGGGAATGGCTGTGGATCGTTTGTTAGACTCTTCATCTCCTTCTAGCAACTCCTCTGCATACCGGGGGAGATTTCCTGTAATCTCTCTAATATTCCCCATGAGATTTCCGAATGCTCGAGCTAAAAGGATTAATCGTCGGGGTCCAAGGATCAATAGAGCAAGAACGAGGATAACGAGTAACTCGAGGTTTCCAACACCCATAAAATTCATAATTGAATGGTATCCCTTTTTATTAAGGTTTTACATCCTTTGCAAGTTGACGCTACGCTTCCCCTGCTAAGATCCATGGTCGAGGTCCATAATTCGATTAATTGAGGTGGTATTGTTAGCAGAGTAGATTTCGATAGGGTTTTCAATATAATGCAGAGAGGCAACCCCACGACGTTGGTATAACACCCCATAATCTTTCTTGCCGGATTGAAACTTGTATCCTGGATCGCATATCCTCCAGCCTTATCGAATGGGCTTCCAGTTTTGATAAACGTTGAAATTTCTTTGTCTGTGTAGTTTCTCATTTGGACTAAAGTCTTATGACACTCGGTTTTGGAGACCCCTGACTCAATATCAATCCATGCAATCCCGGTGACTACATTGTGAAAATTCCCCCTTAATTTTAGGAGCATGTTTTTAGCTTCAGTTTTAGTTTTGGGCTTCCCAATCACCGAATCATCTATATCTACTAACGTATCAGCTGCAAGTACCATCCCATGGTGAAAAGCTTGGCTTACATTTAATCCTTTTTGAAGAGCAAGCCTTCGAGTAATGGACTCAGCTGTCTCTTCTCCGCCAAAAATCTCCCTAGTATTTGGTTCAATTACTTGAAACGGGACACCGAAATTTGAGAGCAGTTCTTTTCTCCTTGGTGAACTCGAGGCTAAAATCAAGTGGGTCAAACTGGCGCCTCCAGTTCATAGTTAAACATCGAGACCATACATTCGACATGGTGAGTCTGAGGGAAGAGATCAATTGGTTGAACTTTTTCAATTTTGAAAGGACCGGCGGCCAGGATCGCCAAATCCCTAGAGAGGGTTTCCGGGTCGCAAGATACATATAAAATACGCCGTGGGGGAGAATTGGATAGGGCTTGTAGGGTCCTAGGGTGACAGCCAGCCCTTGGAGGGTCAAGGAGAACAAGATCGGGAGATGGAGCCAAATTAGGTAAAAGATCTTCTACTCTACCCTGAAGAGATTCGACATTTGCGAAATGGCCTAGGTTTTCACGAGAATCCTTGATAGCGGCTCCAGATTCCTCTAAAGCAAATACTTTTTGGACAAAAGGGGCTAATAACGCAGCGAATACCCCAACACCTGCATAGGCATCAACCAGAATTTCCTCCCCAGTCGTTTTGAGCATGGTTTTTGCGATATCTATCATGGCCTCAGCCTGAGGAGTATTTACCTGGAAAAAGGATGGGGACCCTACTCGGAATTGTTGCCCATGCAAGGTTTCATAATAATATTTTTGTCCAGTGATAACGTTTATTTCAAAGTTGGAAAGTTTTGGTTGGATTAGGAGGCTTCCAGAATTGACCCCATATCGAATCGACAACTGGCTTGTTTCACTACAGTATCCTTGTAGGGATTCGAGGGTTTCGTTAATCGAATCATGCATTAGAAGGCATTTACTTACCGGGACAAATGCTTTGGTAGCTTTATTTACGAACCCTAGGTTTCCGTTCCGTCCTACTGTAAATCTTGCATGATTACGATATCCAAAAACGTTAGGGCTCGGTAAGGTTTCTGCGACTAATACACCGGATAGGCTTGGAAATTTATTCAGGTTTTTTCTTACGATGGAGTGTTTAAGGGCCAATTGGTGGGAATATTTAATGTGTTGCCATTCGCACCCGGTACAAGGCCAGAAGATTGGACAAGGAGCTTTTACCCGGTGCTCAGATCCTTTAAGTACTTCGATAACATGTGCTTCTATCCGTGATCTGTGTATTCTCGCTATTTTTGCTGTTACACGTTCACCGGCTATTCCACCAAAGGTTACAATGTTCTGATCCTGAAATTTACCTGAGACTTCTTCGTTATCTCCGTTTGATTCAAGAGTTAGTTGTAATTCGTCTCCAACATTAATAGTGTTAATTGGTTCTGTGGTCATGGTATCTTCTCATGCAACACTATAACCTTTAGAGTTGTAGCAAACAAGGCGGAGATTGACAGTAGATTGGAAGTTAAATATAATCAAGTTTCGGAAATCCAGTCAGCTCGGTAGTGAATAGGGGGAAATTCTTGACCTTCGTTAACGCGACAGACGGCGAGAGCTTTGATAGCTTGCTGCGCCGATTCAACAAGAAAGTGCAGCAGGATGGGATACTTTCAGAAGCTCGAAGAAGGGCTCATTTTGAACCTCCCTATATTCAAAAGAAGAAGAAACTTGCTACTAAACGACGGAAAAGCCGAAGAACTTCAGCTCGATCTTAAATCCGCTAAAAATACAGGTACAATCCCCAATTGATATGCATCTCTCTGAGCAGTTAAATCAAGATATAAAATCCGCTATGCGTTCCGGAGATAATCTTCGACGGGACGTTCTTCGCCTACTAGTCAGCGCCCTTCATTATGAAGAGATTGAAAAAGGGCGTCCCTTGAATGCCACTGAAACGGCGCAATTCTTGCAAAGGCAAACTCGGCAGCGGAAGGATAGTATTCAAGAGTTCGAAAAAGGTGGTCGGCAAGACCTGGTTGATCGTGAGGCTTCGGAGTTGGAGATAGTAGGAGAGTACTTACCTCCCCAAAAATCTCGGGAAGAAATCCTAGAAATCGCCATTCAGGTTATCGAGGAATTAGGCCCTAGTAATTCAGGAGATAAAGGGAAGGTGATGGGGGCTTTAATGCCTCGGCTTTTGGGGACAGCTGACGGTGGACTTGTGAATTCTGTCGTTACGGAAATCCTTTCCAGCAAATAACAGGGTAACATTCCGTTTCGTTTCATATCCCAAATTGTTTTCCTGATGACAATTCTTTTGCCATTTTCTGTTTATTGTTGTAGATTTCCTTTGTTTATTCTTATCGTAGTTAGAGGGGCCGATGCGATTTGGTATCGTCGTTTTTCCGGGAACATGGAGCGACCAAGACTGTTTCAATTCCCTAGGTAGGGTTTTAGGTCAAGAGGTTGACTATGTTTGGCATAAAGAGACGGATCTTTCTAGATTCGACTGCATTATCTTGCCAGGCGGGTTTTCGTATGGGGATTACCTCCGAACCGGAGCCATCGCTAGGTTCTCTCCAGTAATGAATTCCTTGAAACAATTTATCGAGGGAAATGGTTTGGTTTTGGGTATTTGCAATGGTTTTCAAATCTTATGTGAGGCAGGATTTTTACCCGGAGCGTTAGTCAGGAACGAATCTTTAGAATTTCGCTGTGAGTGGACTCATTTACGTGTGGAAAATGCCCAAACATCCTTTAGTAGAGAGTTTTTTTCCCAACAGGTGATAAAGATTCCAATCTCTCACGGAGAAGGTCGGTATTTCGCTGATAAGGAAATTCTTACGGGTCTCGAAAAGGAAAATCGAGTGGTTTTTCGTTATAGCAATTTTGAGGGAATCCCAACATCAGATTCAAACCCTAATGGTTCGTTAAACAATATCGCTGGAATCATCAATGCTCGGGGAAATGTATTAGGGATGATGCCCCACCCTGAACGTGCTTGCGAGCTTTTACTTGGAGGAGATCATGGAGCCTCGATATTCCGGTCTTTGTTTAAACCAGCTGATTAACTGGTAGATAAGAAAGAAGTATTTTTCTAGGAGTTTCGGGATGGGTGTTTTCCTTGGTTTAACGGCCGCTTTTCTTTTTGGGATTTCCTCAGTAATCGTCCGAATAGGGTTGCAAGAACTTCGCTCGAGTACTGGGACGATGATTTCCTTATTCTCTGGGCTGTGTTTGATCATGACTTTAGCGTTGATCTTCCATTGGGATACTGTCACCCAACTAACCGGGCAATCATACCTTTGGTTTATGCTTTCAGGTCTGTTAAATTTTCCGATGGGCCGATTTATGAATTTCTCTAGTGTCCAACGCATCGGGGTTAGCCGGGCAACCCCAGTTGTGAATTCCGCCCCGTTATTTGCCGCAGCTTTCGCCATCCTGATTCTGGGTGAGGAGATGACCGCTCCTCTTCTCTTAGGGACTCTTTGCGTTATGGCAGGGATTGCTCTGATTGTGAGTCAACGATGAATTTTCTTAAGACGAATTGGGTAATTCAAGGGTATTTTCTGGCAATTGGGGCCGCTATGAGTTACGGCGGTAGTCAGGTAGTCGCCAAAATGATTGTCAGTGATATCCCGCCTTTGGTTGGGGCGGCATTTGCATTATTGTTTGGGACTCTCATTCTCGGAATTCTTACAGGTCGCGATGTCCTTCGTCCAACACATGCTCCTTTAAGTTCGTATCTCTGGATGGCCACTGCGGGCATTGTGGCTTCTAGTGGGGTCGCTGCCATGTTTTTGGGCTTAAGTAGAGCTCCAGTGGTAATCATTTCGCCATTAATTAGTATAAATCCTCTATTGGCAATTTTGCTCAGCCAACTGTTTATTCGGAATCTTGAACGTTTCACCTGGCGTGTTCCAGCCGGAGCAGTGTTAATAGTTATTGGTGTTATTGTAATTAGTGTGAATTAGGGCAAACGATTACTTGTTAGGCGGATCAGAAGCTGAATTTACGTTATAATTGTTCCATGTAAGATTTGTAATAGGAGTACACGCGAAGTATGAGGCGACGAGAAATAGGTAAGGATAAAGGATTACGTTTTCGGATGTACCTTGTCATGTTAGCGCTGGGCGGAGTTTATCTATTCTTTGTCTCATTCATGATGGCAATGGGGATTGACATTATTTTGGTCGGGATCCTTGCAGCCGCCATGCTGGGGGTTCAGTATTTTGCTTCGGATAAATTGGTGCTGATGTCGATGGGGGCAAAGATAGTAACTGCTGATGAACACCCTCACCTTCACTCCATCGTTGATCGCTTGGTTGTTCAGGCAGAAATGCCCAAGCCGAAAATTGCAGTAGTTGATTCCGACGTCCCAAACGCTTTCGCTACTGGTCGTAATCCAAAGAACTCTGTTATTTGTGTTACGACAGGGATAATGAACCGGCTAGAAACCAGCGAATTAGAAGGAGTACTCGGACATGAATTAGCTCACGTAAAAAATCGAGATGTGATGGTAATCACTCTAGCAAGTTTTTTCGCCACATTGGCAGCATTACTGATGCGGATGTTGTTTTGGATGAGTCTCTTTGGAGGTATGGGAGGCAGAAACCGGAACGGTGGTGGTGCGATGGCTGCCTTCATGGTTGCTTATTTGGTTTCAGTCTTAGTTTATTTTATTGCCACCCTTCTTATCCTTACACTTTCCAGGTATCGAGAGTATGCCGCCGATAGAGGTGGAGCTATGCTTACCGGCCGTCCTTCCCAACTTGCTTCAGCCCTTATGAAAATAACTGGGTCCATAAGCAAGATACCTACTAAGGATTTACGGCAAATGGAAACAGCTAATGCCCTATGTATTGTTTCTGCATTGAAAGGGGAATCTTTAGCAGGGTTATTCGCCTCTCACCCTCCAATGCGCAAACGCGTGGAACGCTTACAACAAATGGAGCAGGAGATGGAGAACTAATAGATGGGGATATTTGGTTCCTTGTTTAAACGGAAAAATGATTCAAATCTTTCTAAAAATGATGCAATATTCCGATTGGCTACAGCCAGCCTGAATCTTACAGCCAAGTATGACCTTTACCCTCTAGGGAAGGCAGGTGTTTGCTTCAATCCAATGGATTCCTCATATTTCAAGGAATTGGAATCAGAGCTTAAGGGGTTGTTGTCAATAGGGAAGGAATCCGCTGGAACCCAATACCGAGTTTTAGATGACGATTATGGCTTTCGTTGGATTATTCTTCAAGATGATGAATTTGAGGATCTTGTAACCGCTGCTTTCCTCACAGCTCAAAGCTTTAGTGACCATGGATTTGCAGGGCGTCTACTGGCCGCTGATTTTCCATTTATGTATGAACAGGATCGAATTCATTGGATATTCAATTACAAAAGAGGTACGTTTTATCCTTTTGTCCCAATCCCCGGAAAGCAACAACGGGATAATGCTTTGGAATTAAGTTTATCGTCTAAAATTAAAGAAGAATTACCGATCGAATCCAAGCTAGAGAGATGGTACGGAATTTGGGGGGCGCCCTTTGATGGCGTAAAGTGATTTTTCCGAACGATTTATGAAGAGAAAATAATTTACAGGAGTTTGGAGTGCCTATTTATGAGTACCGATGCCTTTCATGTGGATTAGAATTCCAACTGCGCAGGTCAATTGCGGAGTTGGATTTATTGGCTGATTGCAAGGATTGTGGGAAAGCGTCTAAACGTTTGGTTTCTACATTCGGAGCCAAAAATGGTTTATATGTTCGAGCCGCGGGAAAGACTGCATTTCGTGGGAATCCAAGTGAAACTGGGAATTAATTTTTGGAAGGTTATACAGAAATGAGTGAAAGTTCTTTCGTTGACTCGTCTGTTTTGGTCGATGAACGTCCATGGGTGTTAAGACATGGACGTTTGGTGATTGGATTTATCTTACTGATAAGTGCCCTGACTTATTTTGCTTACTCGGCCTTCCAAGGATCTCAATTGTACTATCTAACGGTTGAAGAAGTGGTAAACGGGGGAGCGTCCGAACATCCGGGTCCAGTGCGTGTAAATGGGAAATTGGTACAGGGGAGTTTTCAAAGATTACCGGGACAGACTTTGGCAAATTTTAAATTGACAGATTTGACCTACCACGAGGAATTGTACTTGGAATATGATGGGGTAGTCCCGGATTTGTTCTTCAACGAACACTCTCAAATTGTGGCTCAAGGGGAGTACGGCGAGGATGGATTGTTTAAGGCTGATTTACTTATTGTGAAATGCCCGTCAAAGTACGCAAGCGAACTCCCTACGACTTAATGTTTTCGTAATTGTTCCGGGTCGATTTAATTTTCGAGTCGCCTAGCAAAAGTTCAGATTAGCTTAAAAAGGAATGCCCTACTTTCAATAGAGGGCATTCCTTTTTTTGGTTTGTTCTCTTGTTTAGTAGCTAGGAATTATAGGGAGAAAGTTTCGATAAGTTCACCAGCGGTCTTGGTTGGAGCCTTTTCTGCTGCTTTGCTTGCGCGCTGATCGAACGTTATCGAATTTTGGTCTTGGTAAAGAACTCCCAACGGGATTCCCCCTGATTCCAAAAGTTTAAATGCCGATTCACGGCTTGATCTATCATGTTCTTCTGGGATATCCCAAGCGGTTGGAGCGATGCCCTTACTCGGATTTCCTTTGAGCTGATCATAAGTGTCGTTATATGTTGTGCAAGGCGATTGGACTTGAATGATGGCAAAACCAGGATGTTCCATTCCTTGAGTAATCATTTGGGACAATTCCCTTACCTTGGAAGAATAAGCTGATGCCACATAAGTGGCCCCTAAGGTTAAATATAGTCCTAATGGATTTAATGCAGTTTCCACCTTGCCAAAGGGAGTCGTTGGAGTGACCTGGCCAGGTAGGGTTGTGGGTGAAGCTTGACCTTTTGTGAGTCCATAAACGCCGTTATCCATGATAACGACACAGACGTTCAGGTTTCGTTGGGCCTGTGGGGCTATGTGTTCCCCTCCAATGCTGAGGAAATCCCCATCACCTGCAACTACCACTACATTTAATTCTGGACGTGACATTTTAATGCCCATTGCTACTGGGAGGGTTCTACCGTGAATTCCATGGATTCCAAATGGTTGAGGTCCGTCATAGAGATGGACCATATTTCCGGAGCAGCCAATTCCAGCTACGATCACACTTTTCTCAATGGGCTCTTCGTTTCGGACTACCCACTGTTGGATCGCCATCTCCAGACCTCTTTTTACACCGAAGTCACCACAGCCTGGGCACCATTTAAAGTCGTACTCTGGATTCTTTTTGCTCATCTTATTCCACTCCTTTAATCAGCGGCAGCTTTTTGCTTGGACCCAGATTGGTTTTCCGCTTGGATCCGATTTGTAATCCGTTCAATTAAATCCTTCACTTTGAAAGGAAGGCCAGTGTATTGTGTGATTGACTCTGCTCGTACATATTGGGAGCGAAGGACACTAGAGAGTTGTCCTAGGTAATTCAACTCTGGGATGATCACCAGGGATTTTTGCTGTAATTCCTCCAACAATTTTGGAGGCAATGGATGTAACTGTACCGTGTATCGCCAACCAATATCGAGCCCTAACGATCGAAGCTCCCTGTAGGCTTCTTGAGCGGGTCCTTTGGAACCTCCCCACGGCATAATTACTATCGAGGCATCGGGATTATCTGATTCGAAAGTCCCGTCCTCAAGTAATTTTAACTTTGAGAATCGTCGTTCGGTCATTTCGATATGCCGATTTGGGAGATGGGTGGTGTCTCCCATTGGGTCATGCTCGCTCGCGTTAGCTACATATGCGCCTGGCCCACCGGGAAGAGGCATAGGAGAGACCTCAGACGCTTCGTAACGTTGGTATCCATTTGTTCCTTGGTATACCAGCCGGGTTTCCCCTTTTAGTTTACTTGCATCGGGCTTGGGAATATTTTGTTTTCTCTCGGCCAACATCATTTCCGACATTAAAATAACCGGGCCTTGGTATCGCTCAGCCCAGTTGATTGCATTTATTGCTGCATAGAAACACTCTTCCACTGTCCCCGGTGCTAAAATCGGCATCCTCGAGTCACCATGAGCTGGGTTGAGACAGGTTAGAAGGTCTGATTGTTCGGTTTTGGTAGGCAATCCAGTTGCTGGCCCGCCTCTTTGGACATCCACGATAACCGCTGGAATCTCCATCATCCATCCAGCGCCAATTCCTTCGCTCATAAGGCATATCCCCGGACCGGCGGTGGAAGTCATCGCCTTTTTCCCGGCGTATCCTGCACCTAGGAGTGAAGTAATTGATTCAATTTCGGAGCTTGCTTGATAGGCGAACTTTCCTGGTCCCACCAAGTTCCGCTCCATGTAGACTAGGATGGTAGTTGCTGGAGATATTGGGTATCCGACGAAAACGTCAAGTCCTGCCGTAATTGCTCCTATGGCTATGGCTTCATTCCCGCTGAGCAATATTTGCTCTCCTTCAGGTTTGACAGGGTTTGCCAACTCTCCAAGGGCAAATCCACTTTCGGCAATTTTTTCTGCCCCTAGGTTTAAAGCTTCGATGTTCGAGCGAATAATTTCCTCGTCACCTGGTCGTCCTCTCGTGAATCGTTTTGTTACGAAGTCCTCGAGATAACTCATTGGCATCTTAACTAAGTGGGCAAAGGCACCTATCACAATCATGTTCTCAGCGCGGGCGTTTCCCGTGGATTTCGCCAGTTCAGAGAATGCCAGCCCAATATTTCGGGCGCCGCCCTCTGGCTCGAAATCCTCCGAGTTGTAGATGACTACTCCGTCTTCACGCACTTGATCACTATGAAGTTCGTAGGCTTCCTTATTAAAGCACACGAGGACGTCCAGAGCGTCGCCATTACTCATGATGGGCTCTGTGGATATTCGAACTTGGGCAAATGTGGGGCCTCCCATAATCTGAGATGGGAAGGTCGTATAGGTGAGTACGTGGTACCCGCCTTGTGCCGCGCCTTGGGCGAGGGCCTCCGCGGATGTGACCATGCCCTGTCCGCCTTCACCGGCGAATCGGATTACGAAATCGTGGGTTTCCACAATAACCTCCTGCGAGGACGATGGGATTCCCTAAATTGGAAGTTGTCCCCGGTTGATTAGTTAACAGCGTGCCGAGTTCCAATCTTGCTAGGTAGCGAAAATCGTAGCATCATGTGTCTCGCTGTGTCAACAGTTTTTTTAGGAAGTTCACCCCGCTAAAGGATTTAGGTAAACCGTTAATAATATAAAACTCATGATTTATTACATTGCGATACATCATAAAATAAACATAAAAACGTAATAAATACCGGATTTTATAACGATATAAGTATTATCCATGAAATGGTAAATGTTTTTACGGGTCAGAATTTTGGCAATATTTGGACTTAATAAAACCCTAAATGAACGGTTCCGGGATAAAGCGCCCAAAATATGCTCCTAATTTCCATCAAACTTTGTTGTTTGTTTTCTCTAGGTTTTGTATAATTTAAATCGATAACCCGTTCATCACTTTTAGTGCTTGATTTAACCGCTATGGAAGAGTTGAGTAATAGATTCACTGGCGCCCGGATTCCTGCTTGGGGATAGGACTGGTAGCTGTAGTCGATTTCTTTAAGGGGGATTTTTATGGGAGAAACGATTCAAGTTCTTGCCAGGAAATATATGGCTTGGAAATATTTCCGAGGCGGATATGCGGCTCAACGTCGGGGAAACCAAAGACAGGCCTTTATCCTCTACGAAAAATCTTTAGAATTCTTTCCTACTGGTCAAACATTTACGCTTCTCGGTTGGACTGCAAGTGTCCGGGGGGATTTGGATGCGTCGATAAGTTATTGTAAGCAAGCTATCCAATTGGATCCAGATAATGGAGCTCCCTACAATGACATCGGTGCTTACATGATTGAAAAAGGGGAATTGGATGCAGCCATTCCGTGGCTGGTCAAAGCCATCAATGCTAAGCGCTATGACACCTATTGGTTTCCATGGTTGAATCTCGGGAGGATTCAAGAACGAAAAGGTAATTGGGTAGAAGCTCTGGAATGTTTCAAGTCTTCAATTCACTGCAATCCAACTTATGTTCCTGCCTTGAAAGCAATAAATCGAATTCGCGGACGTCTAAATTAATCAAATTCCTCGCTCCAATAGACTTCGAAATGTCCTGATATTCTTAAATTTACGTTTAGTCAGCCTCCCCAATTCCATTTAAAGTACTTTCTAGGGCTTTGCTAAAACTCTTTTATGATTTTTTTGGTGATAATCCTTGCAGGTCTCTATTTTATAATATCAGTGGAAGGTATCTTATGGTCCGGAAGTGTATGAAAGGGGAAGTATGAGCGGAACTTTAGATGGAATTACGATTTTGGATTTGACTTGGATATTGTCTGGCCCGTTTTGCACCATGATTTTAGCAGACCAGGGAGCTCGAGTGATTAAAATCGAGAGACCAGGAGTTGGCGATGGTGCGAGAGGGACCGGCCCATTTATTTCCTATGAAGCCAAAGGAGAATCGAAACAGGAGAGTGCATATTTTACTAGTCTCAATCGTAATAAAGAGAGCGTTACTTTAAATTTAGTCCATCCTGAAGGCCGAAAAATTTTTCTCGATTTGGTAAAACATGCAGATGTAGTTGTTGAGAATTTCACCCCTGGGACCATGGAGAAGTTCGGATTAGATTTTCCTATTCTTCGTAATATTAACCCACGTCTCATTTACTGCTCTATCTCTGGGTTCGGACAGACAGGTCCTTTGGCGTATCGTCCGGCTTTAGATGTGATTGTCCAAGCAATGGGAGGAGTAATGAGTATCACTGGCGAACCAGGGAGACCGCCCGTTCGTGTCGGAGCTTCTGTCGGTGATATCGTAGCCGGTCTATTTGCAGCTACAGGGATTTCCTCCGCCCTATATGAACGGGAAAAAAGCGGAGTCGGGCAGATGTTAGACATTAGTATGCTAGATTGCCAAATTGCCATGCTTGAAAATGCGTTTACACGTTATTTTGCTATGAATGAAGTACCTGAACCATTAGGAACTAGGCACCCGGCAGCTACTCCCTTTCAAGCATTTGAAACCAGTGATGGATGGTTGGTGGTAGCAATCTTTGGGGGGAATATAACTCAGTGGCCATTATTCTGCTCACTCATAGGATACCCTGAATGGATTGACGATCCTCGATTTCAAACTTCTTGGGATAGGACCCTCCAAATAGAATATTTGGAACCAAGGATCAACGCTGCGATGAAAACAAGAACGACATCCGACTGGGAAAAGGACCTATTGGAACTGGGGATCCCTTGCGGGAAAGTAAACCGTATTGATGAAATTGTGGACCATCCTCAAATAAAATTCCGGGAAACACTTTCTTTAGAATCCCATTCGCGTTTTGGTTCGTGGACTTATATTAACAGTCCCTTGCGGTTTTCCAGATCTGTGATCCGTAAACCTGAAACTCCACCTGAGCTCGGTGAGCATACCCAGGGAAATTTGTTTGAATTTTTGTCGATTTCACCTGAGAGATACCATGAGTTAGGCGAAGGTGAAATCATTTAAACTCAGAAATTATTCCTTTCTTTGCTGTGGTATTATGCCCCAAATCAATTCTCAGGAGGTCTGTTGCAAAACCAAAATTTTCAATTAGGTGCTGCTACTTCGGTGACAGCCGCTTCGGAAGGTGAACCGGGTAACCGCTATTTTTACTTGTCTTTTGAAGCTGAAGGGGGAGGGGCAAGATTATGGCTTGAAAAAGAACAGTTGTTTCAGCTGGCTCTAGCGGTTCAGAGATTACTCTCTTCAGTGTCCCGTGATGAACCGACTGAAAGTTCTACTTCAGAAAAAATCCAGGATGTGGACAAATTAGACTTAGAGTTTGTTATCGAAAAGTTAGTTCTCGGAAAGAAGGACGTTGGGAATTCTTTTTTTCTCAATGCGACCGAATTACAACTAGATGAAGATGAATTTAACAGAATTAGAGGGAATTCAACTGTTGAAATTGAGCTCAGCAGAGTTCAATTAGAATTTTTATCCAATCAAGCCCTAGAAGTTTGTGCCGCGGGTCGTCCATTATGCCCTCTTTGTGGAGTACCGATTGGGATTGAGAAACATCGATGTTCTCGAACTAATGGTCATGTCAAAATTTAACCAAAGCCAACTAGGTTCCCTAAATTGGGCCCTTTCTCGTTGTATTTTACCGAGCTTGACATATCCGAAAGGCAGAATTACTGTCTATCCTGACTGAGGGGAGGTTAACTTTTAATGCCTCAAGCTTATTGTTTCAAATGTCGCTCAAAACAGGAAGTATCCAATCCCGTTGAAATTATTCTTAAAAATAATCGACCAGCGATTCGAGGAATCTGTCCAGGGTGTAAAACCAAAGTTTTCCGAATCGGGAAACTTTAACCAGTGGGATAATGAGTACTCTTCCTCAAAAAATGGGGGTGTTACCGTCCGATTCGACCCAAAAGCTTCTGCGGATTGTGATCTAAAACCCCAGGGATTTCTTGCCTAATTAATCCTGCCCCTTGCGCGATTTCTCTTGCAAGGGAATCGGTCAACAGGTCATCTGGGCCATGGGCATCGGAATTTACAACGAGTAAGGATCCTGCTTGTTTGGCAACCCTCACTACGTGTCCATTGGTAAGGGAATGGCCGTTCCGGGCAGAAATTTCCAGATAAATTCCCTTCTCCGCAGCAAGCCTGGCTTGTTCCGTGGTCAGAAATCCTGGATGAGCGAGTACGTCTACATCGGGAGAGTTAAGAGCAGATTCGTTAGTTCCCTCTTCAACCGGTTCTTTGATTGTTTCACCGTGCACCAGTACGATTTGCGCTCCCAAGCTCTTGGCTTGTTTGGCAGCTTCCCCAATCATGTGTTGGGGGACATGAGTTAATTCGACTCCAGGGATCGCCACTATGTCGAGTTCCTTGGAAGCTATTTCACAGGCTTTAACCAGAATTTCCAGAATTCTTTCTTGATCACCTAACCCAACGTGGTCTGTCACTGCAATTGCTTTGTATCCATTGACGATAGCTCTTCGAATGAGTTCGCCGGGTGAGAGAACGCCGTCGCTCAAAAAAGTATGGGTGTGGAAATCGTATACCATGGGGCCTCCTTGTATTCCCTGATTTCAGCATACTACTCTTGGCTAAGGGGAGCAACTTTGCCTTCATGTCCAGAAGCATTGTTCCAAGGTCTCTCAGTGTCTTATAGTATTGTAGAGGATCGAGGATCACTTAATTTGTTAGAGAGAGACTGCAATGGAACAAAAAATTTTCTCTGTGGAAGAAGCAGTATTATTTATCCCTTGGTTACGGGAGCAACTAGGGATCATCTTAGAGTGTTTTAATGCAATTCAGAACCAGCAAGTTGATCCTGAAGCAATGCCGCCGGAGCTTCGGACAAATGGGTTTGGATCGAATGGCTTTCATAAAGCAGGCACTGAAATCGACATAGTGCAATTGGTGAATCAAATTGAAGAAACGGTTCGGCTGATCACTGGATATGGGATTCTCGTTCGAGATTTGAGGCAAGGATTGGTGGATTTTCCGTCGGTACGACAAGGTGAAGAGATATATCTTTGTTGGATGCTCGAGGAAGAAAATCTTGCGTATTGGCACCCGAGGAATACGGGGGTTGCAGGAAGACAGCCTCTTTGATCCGGGTTAGGACGGGGAAAATTGAAACATTGGTTTGGAGTTCCCCGTCTATCTGAGTGTCCCTATTCAAACCCCCATAATATTGTAGCCACAATCTACCGGAATAATTGCCCCGGTAATACCACTGGAGAGTTCACTGCTTAGGAATAAAGCGGTGTTGGCTATTTCTTCTTGTGTAATTCCTCGTCCCATCGGAGATCGTTCAGCATGAGCGGTTTTCATAACTCTGTAATTTGAAATCACCCGTGAGGATAATGTATCTACTGGCCCTGCAGAGATAGCGTTTACCCGGATGTTTGATGGGCCGTATTCTGCCGCTAACTGGCGAACCGAATTCTCCAAAGCAGCCTTTGCTGTTCCCATAACATTATATCCAGGGAAAACTCTTTCGGATGCTTGGAAGGTCAGAGTGATTATACTTCCCCCTTCGTTTCCCATTAAGGTTGAAGACAATTTCGTAATGGGTAATAAGGAATAGGCGCTAATTTCTAAAGCAGTTTGAAATCCCTCTCGCGGGGTGTGAGAGAACTGCCCCCCTAAATCTTCCCGATTAGCAAAGGCTATACTATGAACTACTACAGACAATTGATTCACTTGGTTGCTTATTTGCTCAAACGCGGTTGAAATACCCTGGTCGTCACTTACGTCACATTCGACAATTGAAGCGTTTTGGAGGGTCGAAGTTAGTTTTTCGATTGGTTCTCTCAGACGGGAATTTTGATAGGCTAAAATTAACTTCATCCCTGCTTGATCCAAGATTTTCGTTATCGCCCAAGCTATACTACGGTGATTTGCTACTCCGAAAATCAGTCCATTTTTTCCCTCGAGATCTTTTGCAAACATAGCGCCTCTCGTTACCCAAACATAATCAGAATTTAGGAATATAAACTAATATATCTATCTTATCATCTCTTACCTTCAGTTAAAACAAATTCAATTAAAAAAGCTGGTAGATGTAGATGGTTATAGTAAACGATTTTAGCTTGTTATTAAACTGTTTCCATCCTTAGGAAATGTTTTCGTGGGTTCCTGAGTAGCCAGACGATGGTGACTATGGAAAGAAGGAGCCCAGACCAAAATAGGACAATCGGAGCGGATAAAATACTTGTCAAATATCCAAGTAATAATCCTCCAATGGCGGTGGAGCCCCAAGTAAACTGGTGGATACTCATCACTCTTCCACGATATTCTTCTGAAACTAAGGTTTGGATAACAACATTATTTAGAGTGTTGAACATTACACTTGATATTCCGACCAGGGTTATTATCCCAACCCCAATAGTCAATGAATCGGATTGGGAAAATATCATAAGGTTCAGTGAAAACCCAACCGCTCCAACAATGAATAAATTTATTGATGAGTTCATAGTAGCTGACTGAGCTATGACGATTGCTCCTAGAAGTCCCCCAACGCCTTCCCCCAATAAGAGAAGACTGTAACTGTTCAATCCTCCCAGAAACACTGTATCAGCAAATATTGGAAGTAAGGTTGTAAACGACATTCCCAATATACCGAAAATAATGGCTATTAAAATTAGCGAGCGAATGTGTCGCTGGTCTCGGATGTAAAATACTCCCTGTTTTAGGTTCTGCCAGTTTGAATTTTTGTTCTTTTGGCTGCCAATAGCTTTGGTTTTAATGAGGGCGATTGAAAATACAGTGAGTAAATAGGCAGCTCCGACCGAAAAAAACAATCCTCCGAGGCCTATAATTTTTACTGTTAGTGATAACAGTGCAGGACCTATAACGGAAGCAGATCCAGGTAGGAGAGCATAAAGTGAGATTGCATTAGGCAGGAGATGTTTTGGGACTAAATTGGCAACCATAGCTTGCCTCGACGGTATATCGAACGCCAAGAGAATGCTTGTAAAAAATGATGTAGCTATGATGTGCCATGGTTCGATTAACTCAAACACTATGAGAGCACCTGTGACAAAAGCTATGGCTGCGAATAAAGCTCTAGTCACCATAATTAATTTTGCTCTATTTACCCGGTCAGCAATTACGCCTCCCCACATTGTTAGAAGCAACATTGGGCCAAGGCTTGATGCAGTGACGAATCCCAACATTGTAGGAGACTCAGATAATTGTTTCATTAGCCAAAGACGGCCGGCTATCAATATCCACATCCCGATATTTGAGGTAGCTCCTCCAATCCAAAACAACCGGTAATCACGGTATCGGAATGAACTAAAACGTTGGGATTGATAAGAAATGGATAACTCCAAGAAATATGTTTGGGAGAATGATAGCACGCTGGTTTAGAAGAGGGTTGTAATAACCTAGTTAAATCAGAGACAATATGTAACTAGTTTATGTTTATGGAAGGAGTCGAATGCTGGCAAAAAAGATTCTATTCTGCTGTCTTCTAGTTTTGGGGAGTTTTTTGATTGTTGGGTGCAATTTAAATTCATCTGAACCAGCCCCAGTGATTCAAATTGCAGCTCCTGAGCCAGTTGAACCTTCTATCAATTTGCTAGATGCTGTAGGTAATGGAGATTTAGTTTTGGTGACTCAGCATATCGAATTTGGGTCGAATTTGAATAAGCCATTCGTTTCTGATGGGAAACTAGGCGCCGGAGGTTCACCTCTTCACCTTGCAGTTGTTACGAAACAAAAGGATATTGCTCGCGCACTGATTGAAGGAGGCGCTTATATAGATATTAGGGCTAAAGATGTTGTAGGGGGTACCCCTCTACATTGGGTGGCTTTCTATGGGATGTTAGATATGACAGAACTTTTAGTTACCTCGGGGGCTGATTTAAATTCTAAAGACAATTTTGGTTCGATCCCCCTTGATGCTGCGAAGGCCCAGAACGAAATTTCGAATGAAGCAGATAAATTAGCAGTTGTGAAGTATCTATCAAGTTTTGTTACCATTGACCAATAATGTTATTCCATTGACGTGATAAATTTGTTCCTAGTCTGATGTTCCGCAACCCAAGTTAATTCTTCAGCGGACCTTTTCAACTTCGGAGGGTTGATTAGCAAAGATGTTTGGTGTTTTTTTAAGTGTTGTTCTTCCCATTTTTTTTATGGCAGGGTTAGGAGCGCTGATTGGGCGGGTTAAAGCACTTCCCGCAGGTCCCATCAGTCAAATTACCCTTTACATTTTTTCCCCGTGCCTAATCTGTTTTTCCATTGCTCACACTACCCTTCCTCAACAAGATTTGGGTCTTATAACTTTGTTCGGATTTCTCCTTGCGGGAGTATTGTATGTTTTAGGAATTATCGGCTCCAAATTTTCTGGCATGGGAGCATCTGGACAAGGCGCGTTTCTTTTGGCCGTATTATTCGGAAATTCCGGTAATTATGGGTTGCCACTTGCGTTATTTGCTTTTGGCCAGGAGGGCTTGGACCGCGCTATTGTTTTCTTGGTGAGCCAAGCAATTCTTTCTGGGACATTATCTATCTACGTAGCCTCAAGCAGTAAAGTCGGACCCATGGGCGCTTTAAAGGCTGTGGTTCGGATGCCTATGGTATACGCTTCATTTATCGGGTTGTTCTTCAATTTAACGGATTTTTCTATGCCGGGACTCATTGCTAATCCGATGGAGATCCTTGGAAATGCTGCGGTTCCTTCCATGCTAATGGTTCTTGGTATTCAACTTTCAACAAAATTCTCTCTCGATAATTCCAGGGCTCTTCTTCTCGTGGTAATACTTCGATTGTTGGTTCCAGCGGGGTTGGCATTCTTATTAACTTCTCTGTTAGGGATCAGTGGTCTAACCCAAGAAGTCCTCATCGTTCTCTCGGTTATGCCAACAGCGGTATTTACAATAATCATTGCTTCAGAATTTGATTCCCGTCCAACTTTTGTTACCAATGCTGTGGTAATTACCACCTTTGGAAGCCTACTAACGATAGCTCCTCTCATCTGGTTCCTTAGGGCCTAACTGAGATTACTAAATTTCTTTCATATTCCGAATATAAGTGCTCCTGTGCAAAAAAATTATGAGAAGATTAAAAACGAATTTATTATTGATGGGGATCAGTTCTCTTTTTTTGGGGATCTTGAATTGCAGTGCGTCTGCCCCTGAGCCTCAAATCTCTCTGTTGGATTCAAACCGTGTCGAGGAGCCAAACCTAGTGGAGACTATAAAAGTCCCAACTTTTGTTGGTCAGCCTATTCGATTGCCAGAGGATGATTCTGAGCATGTCGGAGTTACTACTGAATGGTGGTATTACAACGGGCATTTAGTTACGGAAAATGGGAAAGCTTTTGACTTCCATTATGTGGTTTTCGCCCTGGTGCAACCTGATTTATCTCCTGTAGCTATCGCACATTTGGGGATTGGAGACGTTCAGGAAGAGGTATACGTTCAAGGCCAACGGATCGATCTTCTTTCTGCTGCTAGACGGGAAGGGAAAGGGTTTGCATTCAATCTTCAAGATTGGACTATGTCTGGATTTGATGGGAACGATAAATTGAAAGCCTCTGTTGAAGATTATGAATTCGACCTAAACGTCAAACCCTTGCGTCCACCTATCTTGCATTCGAAAGATGGCGTCTTGGATTTTGAACGAGCCGGTACATCTTATTATTATTCGCGGACAAGACAGGAAATTTCAGGGAATATCCTGGTTCGTAATGTTGATTATTCTGTATCAGGAATTGGTTGGTTTGACCATCAATGGGGAGATTTTACCCCTGTACAAATTGGTTGGGATTGGTTTTCTCTTCAGTTATCTGATGAGACGGATCTTATGATAACGGCGTTACGTGACGATGCAAACGAAAGTATCTCTCGATACGGGACATTCGTTCAATCAAACGGAATTTCTTTTGATCTGACTGAAAATGAAATTGAAATAGAACCGTTGGACTGTTGGGTGAGTGCGTCAAGTGGAATTTCCTATCCTATCCAATGGAAAATTAAGGTACCTCGCTATGGAATCGACTTAGTTCTTGAGAGTCGAATCCCGGAATCTGAATTCGATTCAATCGCCACCACCGGGAATCATTATTGGGAGGGTGCTGTTGAAATTTCAGGGACTCATTCTGGAGACGGGTTTGTCGAGTTGGCAGGATACCCCTATCCCGATAGTTCCCTATTGGAGACCTCAAAAGAACCCTGTGGTATCTAGTAGCTCCATTTTCAATCGAGGGAAATCGTTTACCTACTGGGAAACTCTCACCGTGTCCTCGGGCCTCTCTTTAAAGAATTTGGATTATTTTCCTTATGAGTGAGACTAAATTTTTTACCCCAAAAAACACTCCTACAAGGAATACAGGGAAGAGCTTGAACGCCAGGAGCCAACCTATAGGGGATGCATACAATCTGGTGACTGCGAAAAATCCAACCAACAGGAGGAGGATAAAAGCAATTACCCCCAATACTTCTCGCCGTAGGTTTTGTTTTTGTGGTTGCAAGAGATTGTTCATGGTAAGTGTTTTGGCAAGGCCCAAGAATTAAAAACCCAGTTCCCGACCATTCAAATTATATTCCCATCATCCATCGTTTGGTACTTTAACTAGCATCATTGGTTTCAAGAACTTGGAGGGTTATGTATCTAAGAGGGATTTTCGTTTAGGAGTTCTTGTCGAGCTTTGAATCCCATGGTAGTCTGAATCTGAATAAACTTCCAAGGATATTATGATTAACAGTCGAACTGAACCCACTAAAACATATTACGGTTGGTTTATCGTAGCAGCGGTATTCGCCGTTCTCATGGTAACTGTCGGCGCTCGTAATAGCGTCGGTGTTTTTGTTCTACCCATGAGCGATGAATTCGGATGGAATCGGAGCATTATCTCGTTTGCTGGTGCACTTGGGGTCTTAGTAAATGGATTGAGTCAACCCTTTTTAGGAAATGCATACGATCGCCTGGGAGGACGGAAACTTATTCTAACGGGCGTATTAATTATTGGAATTACCTTGGCCCTTTTGTCTCTTACTTTCCATTTCGCGTATTTTGTTCTCATTTTAGGGATTATTATGGCCATCGCTATGAGCGCTGGCTCAATTACTACTGGAGCAGTACTTGTGTCTAAATGGTTTGAAAAAAAACGGGCTACAGCCATTTCGATAAGTTCCGCTGGAGTATCGGTTGGAGGATTGATCCTTGTCCCTTTCGCTACTTATTTGGTTCTCCTGATTGGATGGAGGTTCACTTGGGTCGCCTTAGGTTCGTTAATCGTGTTTCTGGTACTCCCCATGGCCTATTTTTTATTACGGGATGACCCGGCTGATTTGGGTCTTTACCCCGACGGGGAAAAGAAAACTGAAGGGTCTGATTCCCGGGAAAACCCTAGGGTTTCAAAGGGGCCGCTAGTTGTAGATGATGATTGGCGGAAAGCATTCCGATCCTTCCCAATGTGGCAACTGTGCGTTTCCTACTTTGTATGTGGGTTTACTACGTTAATTATGTCCATACATTTTGTTCCCTACGCTGTGGAAAGAGGATTTTCCCCGCAAACTGCGGCTACCGCGTTTGGCGTCCTTAGTATGATGAACACTATTGGTGTGTTAATCGTAGGTCCTCTGTGTGATAAATTTGGTAACAAAAACCTTCTTGGATTCTTGTACGGCTTCAGAGGTATTGGGTACGTCCTTCTGTTACTCCTCCCAGGGCAGTGGGGGCTTTGGGCCTTCGCTGTTATCACTGGTGCTTCATGGGTGGCAACAGTTCCTCCAACTACGGCGCTTACAGCCGATGTATATGGATTAAAAAAAGTGGGGACTTTGAGCGGAATAGCTTTTATGGCTCACCAAATTGGGGGATCCATAGGAATTCAATTTGGCGGAATAGCACGCGACATAACTGGCTCCTACACTTCACCGTTCTCGATAGCCGTAGTGCTACTAATTATAGCGAGTGTAACGAGTTTTTCTATTCAAGAAAAGCGATTTTCCAGTAAATATCAACCCGGAAACCTTAACCCCGCTGCCTTGAAAGGATAGGAAAATGCAGCCGGCCTCTGTTCCCTACCACCATGAAGCTACGGGGGATCCCGAGTTGTTTGTATGGATTAAAAACCAGATAGATTATCTGTTTAACGTCGAACCAATCCATTGGGTGATTCTTTTGGGTTCTGGGATTATTTTGGTCCCCACATTAATCTTGGGTTTGTATTTTTTTGAACGGAGAAGAACTTAGTTTATTAGAAGGATTTACCCTAAGGAATCAAACTATTCTTTTGCTAGACTACTATCATAATGTTTAGGAGTTTCGATGCCTGAATCCCATAATAATCATTCTATTGATTTTATTCGAGAAATCGTCTGGAGTGATAAGGAATCGAATAAATGGAGCGGGGAAATAATCACCAGATTTCCTCCCGAGCCCAATGGATACTTACATATTGGGCATGCTAAATCTCTTTGTCTGAACTTTGGAATAGCTGCGGAAACTGGGGGGAGATGTCATCTAAGATTTGATGATACGAACCCAGCACGAGAAGAAGAGGAATTTGTTGAATCGATAAAAGAAGATGTTCGCTGGCTGGGATGGGATTGGGGGGAGCATCTTTACTTTGCCTCAGATTATTTTGACGCACTTTTCGACTTTGCTATCCGCCTGATAGAGGCTGGGAAAGCTTATGTTGATGATTTAAGCGCGGAGGAAATCAGACGAGATAGAGGGACGTTGACGGAGGCCGGGAAAGAAAGCCCATTTAGAAACCGATCCCTTGTAGAAAACTTGGAGCTATTCCAAAAGATGAAATCAGGAGACTTTCCTGAAGGAGCTCATGTCCTTAGGGCTAAAATTGACATGTCATCCCCCAATCTGAACCTGCGTGATCCGGTACTTTATAGGATTGTAAAGGCTTCCCATCACAGAACTGGGGGAAAATGGTGCATTTACCCGATGTACGACTTTGCTCACGGGCAGTCAGATTCAATAGAAAATGTTACCCATTCAATTTGCACGATGGAATTCGAGGACCATCGGCCATTGTATGACTGGTTTATCGATGTTCTTGGCATTCACCATCCTCAGCAAATCGAATTTGCCCGTCTAAATCTTAGCCATACCGTCCTAAGCAAAAGGAAACTTGCTAATTTAGTTAGCGAGGGATATGTATCTGGTTGGGATGATCCTAGGATGCCGACCCTTTCTGGTCTTCGAAGAAGAGGGTACACTCCTCAGTCGATTAAGAACTTCTGCGAACGAATAGGGGTTGCCAAGAGGCAAAATACGGTGGAAATGGCGTTATTAGAGCATTGCGTCAGGGAAGATTTAAATGAAAGGTCTCCTCGGGTGTTGGCAGTTCTTCACCCTCTCAAGGTAGTCATAGAAAACTATCCCGAAGGGGAAGTGGAACATCTTGAAGCCTTGAATTCTCCAGGGGATCCAAGTATGGGATCCCGGCTTCTTCCCTTTAGTCGTGAAATCTATATTGAAGCTGATGATTTTATGGAAGATCCACCGAGTAAGTTTTTCCGATTAGCTCCCGGGAGAGAAGTGCGATTGCGGAACGGCTACTATATTACTTGTGTAGGGGTGGATAAGGATCCGGAAACAGGTGAATTACTTTCTTTACGCTGTACCTATGATCCCTTGACGAAGGGTGGGGAATCCCCGGATGGAAGAAAAGTTCGCGGGACTATCCATTGGGTATCTGCAGGCCATTCATTGGAAGTAGAAGTTCGAGAATATGAACATCTTTTCTCTGTCGAGAAACCAGATGAAATTGAAGATTTCCGAACCGTTATTAACCCAAATTCCCTTAAGGTTCTCCATTCTTGCCGAGTAGAACCGAATTTGAAAGAAGCTCAGCCCGGACAACAATTTCAGTTCGAAAGAGTTGGGTATTTTTGCTTGGATTCCGTTGATTCCACTCGGGATGCATTAATCTTTAACCGGATCGTGACCTTGAGAGATTCATGGGCAAGGATTCAAAATCAGACCAGCAATTAATAGTTCCCT
>CAZTCW010000015.1:0-1041 GCA_964612825.1 uncultured Dehalococcoidia bacterium
CACAGGCCCTAATATCGAGAACCGAACAACTCGATCCTAAATTAAATGCTTACATAAAATTTACACCTGAACGAGCTCTCTCTGATGCAAAAAAGGCGGAAGAGGCGATTGCAAAAAACAAATCTATTACACCTATGACAGGAATTCCATACGGTCTAAAAGATATTATTGACGTAGAAGGATTTGAAACTACAGCACATTCAAAAATATTGATCGATAATATCTCGAGAACAAACGCATTTGTAACTAATAAATTAGATTCTTCCGGTGGTATTTTAATGGGGAAGTTAGCTTTACATGAATTTGCTATAGGAGGTCCGGCATTTGACCTTCCTTTCCCACCTGCTAGAAACCCCTGGAATGTAAATCATCACCCAGGAGGTTCTTCGAGTGGTTCTGGGGCAGCTGTAGCAAGCGGAATGTTGCCTGCTGCGTTAGGTACAGATACAGGGGGGTCGGTTAGAAACCCGGCTTCTTCTTGTGGGATAGTAGGGATGAAAGCTACTTATGGCAGAGTAAGTAAAGCTGGCGTCGTGCCTTTAAGTTTCTCTCTTGACCACGTTGGCCCAATTACAAGAAACGTGGAAGATAATGCGCTTCTTCTAAATGCTATTGCTGGATATGATAAAAATGATCCCAGTACAGAACAAAACCAAAAGATCCCTGACTTTACAGAATTTCTGCAAAAAGGGGTCAAAGGTTTACGTATAGGCTTGATCCGACATTTTTATACAACTGACTTAAAAGCTGATGATGAGATGTGTAAAGCAGTTGACAATGCGGCTGCTACATTTACAAAACTCGGTGCTATAGTAGAAGAAATTCAAGTTTCGCCGTTAAGCCATTTTTCCTCTTGTAATTCAATAATAATGTACTGTGAAGCATTATCAATTCATGACAAGTGGTTTAGAACACGCCCCAATGACTACAGTAAAGCAACTCGCACAAGGCTAATGCCTGGATTTTTTATCAAGGGTGAAGATTACGTAAATGCATTGCGAACCAAAACAAAACTCGCTCAAGAAATTAATAACCAATTTA
>CAZTCW010000016.1:0-1610 GCA_964612825.1 uncultured Dehalococcoidia bacterium
TTTTAGTAGAAAAGCCGCAATGTCAAATCTTATACATCTTTTTCAGTCTCATTTAAGGCGCACAACATTAAAAGTGAATGACCAATTCTTTGGTACCTTTCTTAACTTCCTGCTTTAGAATCCCACTGTCAGGCTTTTGCACCAAAACTGATTCGATTATTCGCTTTAAACCAAATAATTGAACTGGAGATCCCTGGGAACGATAACCACTCGCGCCAGAAATAGGCCGAGCGGGTCCCATTCCATCATTGTATTTAATCCTTAAAACGGACCCGAACCCATCCGGATTATTCAATTTCCCCTTACCCAGGACGCGTAAGCCAGCATCTTCAGCGTTATTAAGGTACAATTTGATCTGCCCATTATTCTGGGTGACGACAAGATCACTCCTCCCATCCCGATTGAAATCGCCTGTTGCAACAGCCCTCTGATCGCCTTCTAAAATTAAACCCGTTTCCTTGGATTCAATTGCCTCTAATTGTTCCGTTCCATTTCCACGGCAAAAAACTCCTCTAGAAGCATCTAATTTGTCTACCCCTGAACGTACCGGGTAGAAATTCTGCGCGAGAAACAAATCCTCAAAACTATCGCCATTAAAATCTCCTACGACAATGCCATGAGTTGGCGCCCACTGTGCAGCATCAGGTAATTTCACAATCTTAAATTTATTCGTTTGGTTAATGAAAATGCAGGAATCAAGAATCCGAGCAGACAACATTCTGGCATTTGCCTGGGAGTCTCCGATCACTTGAGCCACTGTTGCCCTGCTGAATTGCCTAAAACTTTTAAATCGTGAATACAGATAAGGCATCGTTTCTGCAAAATCGTTGAACGGCCTAACAGGAACAAGATTTCCTTCATAATACTCTCTTTCAATTATTTCATTTGTGCCGTCTTCATTAAGATCACCAAAAACAAGAGCTAGAGGCTTATTGGCTTTTGCCTTATACGGACTGTTCAATCCCCAATTTCCAGCTATCAAGTCCATTTTCCCATCTCCATTCACATCTCCAAGTTGGATGGAATTCCAAATGCCAGTCGACTCCATTAAACCCATTTCCCTGCTTGCGTCCCTAAGAACACCTTTTTCATTCTTAAAGAATCGAACCGGCTGCCAGTGACCAGCTGTAATTAATTCAGGATACCCATCTGAATCGAAATCATACCAAACAGCCCCATGGACAATCCCCAGGCCGAGCAAGATCTTGGCATTTGAGTTGTCCTGCAAGTATTGGGCTCCATCAAACAAATAAATAGCAGACCTAGACGCTTCTGGATATCTCCCGGGGTAAGGGCCTGCCCCAAAAAACAAATCAAGATCACCGTCACCATCCACATCCGCCTGAGCAACGGCACCAACCGACTTGATTGGAATATCAATAACTGAATCGCTGAGTAATTGATCCTTAACCAAACGATGACGTGTCAACGCTACCCTTTCCCCTTCATACCCACAATTAACGGTTACAAATTCATTTTTATTGCCCGATCCAATTGAAAAAATTGAAGCCACATCATCTTGAGCCACCTCAGGCACCAGTAAATGTTTAAACCCCCCATTTTGCTCATTCAGAAATACACTAATCCGCCCTCCCTTGCTGCAACCAATG
>CAZTCW010000017.1:0-4101 GCA_964612825.1 uncultured Dehalococcoidia bacterium
ATAACCATATTCCCGTTCAATATTTTTGGGGTTACTAAATCATTTTTAAAAAATTTACCCAATACTATTCCTGCTGCAAAAAAATCGTCGGCAATGAGGGAATGTGTGTCTATAGAGGAATAATCTTCCCATCTATCATCAACGATCTCTATGGCAGCAGCAATTGAATCGACGTGTTTAGAAATGGTATCCGCTGTATAACTAGAAAATCCAATTTTAGTGTCTTTAGATATTTTCACTGCCAATTCGCATTCTACACCTGGTCGAACATAATCAGAAAATGGAATTTTCACATTCCCGTTATACTCAGTACCCTCAAAAATTCCACCTACACATGGAGTATTGATACCTAAATAATTTTGCATCACATCTGTAGTACAACCTATTTTCCAACCTGTTCGAAGTCCTATCTTAGTTTTTTCTAGTTCTTTATGTATTTCAAATTGTACTTTATATGCGTCATCTAAGGATTTTGGACGAAATTCTTTATCAATTTTATCGATTCTTGTAGCATTGATTCTATTTGTAAGAAGGAGCTTCCTTAAACTATTTTTTACCGACATATTTTTCTACACGGTCCAATATTAGTATGAGCATTTACAATTATTCTGTCATTATTCATACAATAAACTTCTAATAGGTAAATTTTTTCTTAATTATAACTAAATCTGACTTAATTTAACTTTGAACCTATCCTTCATAACCTTCAAGTGAATGTGAGCGCATATAATCTCGGTCTAATTCTACCCCCAATCCAGGCCTATCTGATAAAAAGATTTTATCTCCCCGGATATCCAGGGGATGATCAATGAACTCGTCGTAGGCGTTTAATTTCGCTCGTGAAGTTTCAACACGGTAATGATTTGGAACTGAAGCCATCGCATGTGCCCCCGCTAGAACATTGATTGGGCCGCTTGCATCATGGGGAGAAATAGGAATGTAGTAAGCTTCGGCCATGGTTGCGATTTTCTTTATTTCTGAAATCCCACCAGTCCAAGTTACGTCTGGCATTATGAAATCAGCTAATTCATTTTCTAGGATCGGTACGAATTCCCATCTGGTATGTATTCTTTCCCCTACACAGATTGGTACGCCAACATGATCTCTAACCTGTTGCAGGGCATGATGACTTTCAACCGGTACTGGTTCTTCAAACCAAAAAATATTGTATGGCTCAAGTGTCCTTGCAAGTCTTATGGCCGTAGGGGCATCGAAACGACCGTGGCAATCGATTAGAATTTCTATATCAGGACCAACGGCCTCTCTCACAGCCGCGATACGCTCAGCACCAAGATTTTCTGCTGTAGCACTCAGTTTACCTGTTAGATAACCTGCTTGTTCTTCCTCATGATGTGGAAACCAAGGATCGGTTTTTAAAGCTGTTTGTCCTGTCTCTACTATAGCTCTTACATGTTGGACCAGATCGTCAACAGAATTTGGGCCAGAATTAGGATGACAGTAAATCGGAATACCTTCGCGGACAGGACCACCGAACAATTCTGCAACTGGTAGTCCTAAAACTTTACCTCTTATATCCCATAGTGCGATATCAATGCCACTGATAATATTTGTTGTAGCACCGCGCGATCCAGTGTAGGTAAATGAACGAAAAATCTTGTTCCAAATCATTTCTATCAATCTGGCATCGTCACCTTCAATGAGTTCGCTTACGTGACGCAGTGAAGCGCATACGGACCTATTCGATACTTTAGATGTTCCGGTAATTTCACCCCAACCTGTAATTCCTTCGTCAGTGTTCACTTCCACGAAAACATACTCGCGATTTTTAGGATTTTTATTATCATTTGCTGTATCCAGAAATGGTTCAGGGGCTTCAATCAACCAAGGGGTAACTTTTGTTATTTTCATTTTTTTTTAACACTCCATGTTAGATTATGGACAAATTATAACTTTGAAGATCAATTATTATCAACAGAATGAAATTGAATTTAGCTCTAAACGATTCTGGAGAGTTGTTTGATCTAAATGAAGTCCTTTATGAAGAAAATAACCTATATGATCTTACTTAATATGAGGAGATCATTTTAGAAATCAAGAATAAATTAATTCAGTGACAAATAAATAACAAAGATTATTTTATGTTTGATTAGTAATATATTTTAAAAATAAATAGACTATCTGGAAAAAAATTCTGAAGCAGAAAAAAACATTTTTCCATTTGATAGGGGAATACTAGCTATTATATGGATACCTGGAATTATATCGACTTTAGTTTGGACTATTTGGACTGGTTTAATATTTTAAAAAAAATAAATATTTGAAGATTTGTTATGAATAGACGTCCAAATATAATACTGATAATGTCCGACGACCTTGGATACGAGGCTATAGGCTGTGATGGAGGAACTTCTTATGCGACACCTGTATTGGACGTGTTGGCTGAATCGGGTGCTCGTTTTGACAATGCTCATGTTCAACCTCTGTGTACTCCCACCAGGGTACAATTGATGACGGGTAAGTATAATTTCCGTAACTACATAGGGTTTGGTCTAATGAAACCAGACGAAGTGACATTCGGGCATATATTCAGTGAGGCCGGTTACAAGACGTGTATTTCTGGTAAATGGCAATTATATTCATATAATCCTCCAGATGAAATGCCTGAACTGAGAAACAAGGGTCAGAAGATAGAAGATGCCGGATTCGACGAATACTGTGTTTGGCATGCACATCATACCGAGGAAAAAGGTTCAAGATACAAGGATCCTGTGATATATCAGAATGGTAAATACTTAGAGGATACAAAAGGTAAGTATGGTGAAGATATATTTGCCGATTACATAATGGATTTCATGGGAAAAAACAGAGATGATGAATTTTTCATTTATTTTCCCATGGCTTTGACTCATGGGCCATTTGAACCGACTCCTGATAGTCCGGAGTTTGAGGACTTTGAACCTATTAACAATAAAACTATTGGTTACAGGACATGGGCAGGGGAGAATAGCCCAATTGATGAATTTGCCGATTTAAAGGATGAGCAAGATCCACGTTACTATAAAGATATGGTTGAGTATCATGATCAGGTTATTGGCCGGATTGTCAATAAACTGGACGAACTTGGCATACGGGATAACACCCTGCTGATATATGTCGGTGACAATGGATCTCCTCAGGAAGTATGTTCTATAATGCATAAACATGACGAAATTTGTGGTGGAAAGGGATTAACAAAAGATACGGGTACGCACGTACCGCTTATTTGTAGTTGGCCAAATACTGTACCTGCACATGTGGTTGATGATCTGGTGGATTCGTCTGATTTCCTACCGACAATGCTCGATGTTGCAGGTGTTAGCCCTCCGGAGGATTATTTTATGGATGGACAATCTTTCTACCCTCAACTGAAAGGAGAACAAGGGAACCCACGTGACTGGGTGTTTTTCCATTTTGAACCGATGGCTCGAAACAATGCCTCAATGTCTCGTTTTGTCCGAGGTCGTAGGTGGAAGTTGTACGAAGACGGCAGACTGTATGACTTGTTGTTAGACAGAGATGAGGATAGCCCGTTCCTATCAGCTAGTGACAATGAGGAAAGATCGAATGTTCGGACTGAACTCATGCCAGTGTTTGATAAGATGAAGACTTAATTTATTCCGTACGCGCTAATATTTTTTTACATTAAAGAAATGTGCTAATTAGACTAATTAAGTAATTTAGTTATTTTGTATTCTGATAGATAACAATTATTAGTAATTAGCATATGAATACGGGTAACAAAGATTCATTAGGTAAATTATTTATGGAAACGAATTTTCAATTTATTCAGTTAGCAGATCCTCAGTTTGGGCAATTTGCCCATTTAAGTGGTATGTCAGACCACCAAATAATGACATACAAAAGAAGTAATCTGAAAGTCAATAAGGAATCCAAGTATTATCACTTGGAGAATGAAACTAGATTGTTTTCCAAAGCGATATCGATCGCTAATGATCTGTCAGTGTCTTTCGTCGTGATTTGTGGTGACATGGTAAACACTCCAGGGAACCATGAACAGATAAATGCGGTGAAGACTATATCCCAGCAATTGAAAACGAACATACCAATTTTTTGGGTTCCAGGTAATCATGATGTAGGAGC
>CAZTCW010000018.1:0-4903 GCA_964612825.1 uncultured Dehalococcoidia bacterium
ATGTTTTTTTTGATCTATAAATACTTTGAACCAACCAAATGGTGGATGCCAACTTTCACCTAAAACCCAGCCTCCACCCGTTATATCTTTGATGTTTTTCCAATCTGGGCATGATGCTGAAGATATGTGAATTGAAACTAATCATATTCAACTTTTAATTTGGTTTTCCAATGATTCTGTTAGTTTTTTTGTAAAGTCATTATTAGTCTTTTTTTGTCTTAATGAATTCATAACAATTACATCAAATTCAAAATTTTTATTTGTTAATTCTTCGACTGTTTCAGAAATCAAAGTATTATGTCCTTGAGAAATTATAAGTTCATTTAAAATGGGTGTGGTTTCTTTATATGGATGGTCACCACCCGTAATTATTAAAATATTCATTTTTTTTAACTCACTTTTTATAATTAGAGCTTGTTTCATTTTGTGGTTTTTTGACATTTTCCCATGAACTTTTTGTAATTTCCATTCTTACAAAATCATATCCATTTTTTCTGATGAAATTTTTGAAGATAAATCCTGATTTAATGAATGATTTTTGAGCTCTGAAATTACTTTTTAATGTGTGAAGGTAAACGAGATTAATTTCTGTGGATGAAAAAATATGAATTAATGTTAATTTTACCGCTTCACTACCGTATCCCTTACTCCAATATTTTTTATTACCTATCATGATCCCTAATTCGGCGGATTTTTTTTTGAAATCAATATCATAATACATACAGTTCCCTATGTGGATTTTTTCATTTGTTTCTATACCAAATCTTACCGACCAATTTGAAGGATATTTTAATTCTGACTCATGATATTTTAAATATTCTTTCAATGTTAATGTTATTGGAGTTGTAGCATCCAAATTTGAAAGTTCTGGGTCCGACCTCCAATAATAATCTGATTCTCCGTCAGATAAAATTTTTGGCCTAATATTTACATTTTCCCCATTAATAATTGATGGAGTAATGTTATATGATTCTATTTTTGAAAATGGAAAAAGCTTCTTCCAAGATTTTTGATTCATTTTTGTATGTTAACATCATTTTGGCTTTTTTATATGAAATCCATTCAACTAAATCAAATTCATTGTCGTGGGATTGAAAATTTCCTCCAGTAAAATGCATCAAATACCAATGAACAGTTTTTTTATAATTAGTTTTATTTGGATTAGTTTTTCTAGAAAAAGCGTATTCGATTTTTCCTATTTTTGATACTATTTCTACTTTAAGACCAGTTTCTTCATTAACTTCACGTAATGCGGTTTGTTCAATAGTTTCATTTTTTTTTGGCTTCCCTTTTGGTAATGTCCATAAAGATTCTTTTTGTCTGTGACAGAGTACCACCTCATTACCCAATTTATTAATTATTACACCTCCTGCAGCCCAAAGTTTTAATTCTTTCAATTTAAGTCTTACTTTTTTGTAAAATTCTAACAGTACTTTAAATTCATTAAAAATATTTATTAATATTTTAATAAGACCTTGGGGTATTATTGATATAAGAAAAATATTTTTTTGATTTATAATTTAGAATTATTGAAGTTTATTTAAATTATATTAACCTTAAGTGACAATAGTGATAACTGGATATTCTTGTGCAAAAAAAAGATTTTGTAATTAGATTTGCTGGAGAAGGTGGGCAAGGATTGGTCACCTCCGCTGACGCTCTCGCTAGAGCTGCTACATCTGCTGGATATTTTACTCAGACATTTTCTACTTTTCCTTCACAGATTATGGGTGGCCCTGCTTCATCTCAAGTAAGAATTTCTACTTCTCCTGTTTTATCATCAGGAGATGGTGTGGATGTTTTAGTTGCTCTTAATCAATATGCATATGATCATCATGAACAAGATTT
The DNA here is from genome assembly GCA_964612825.1 of uncultured Dehalococcoidia bacterium. Lineage (GTDB taxonomy): Bacteria > Chloroflexota > Dehalococcoidia > Lucifugimonadales > UBA1127 > CAZTCW01. The sequence goes on from CAZTCW010000018.1 coordinate 1,849, forward strand.
GGTAGAAAATGGGGTTACTATATATAATGCCGAAGAATACACTCTTCCGGATGGGGGAAATTATTTTGGTATTAAGGCAGATGAGATTGCAAAATCTACCGGTAATGCCCGAGCAGCTAATATGGTTACAATTGGAGCTGTAGCCAATTTAATTGATTTTTCTTTAACTGAAGTAGATAACTTCATAAAAAAACGATTTAATAGGGGTCGAGATAATGATTCAGAAATTATTCGAGCCAATATTGAGTCTGTGCGATTAGGAGCAGAAGTGGCTAGTCAGAGTGGTTTTTCTGTTGGAAAATTGGATAACCCTGTAAAACCCGATTATGAGCAAATTATGGTTACTGGAAATTCTGCTATTTCTTTGGGAGCACTTTCTGCTGGATTAGATTATTACGTGGGGTATCCAATATCTCCGGCAACAACTATTTTGGTTTGGATGGAAAATAATTTGATAGGGAGTAATAAATTTGCTTATCAGGTTTCATCCGAAATAGAGTCCATTAATGCAATAATTGGTGCAGGTTATGCTGGAAAAAAAGCTATGACAGCCACTGCAGGTCCAGGCATAGCCTTAATGAGTGAAGGTTTGGGTTTAGCATGGATGGCTGAAATTCCACTGGTTGTTGTAGATGTTCAACGTGGAGGTCCTGCTACTGGGTTACCAACTAAATCTGAGCAATCAGATTTATTTGCTTGTATGCATCCTGCTCATGGAGATGTTAAGATTCCAATTCTAGCTCCAGGGAGTGTAGAGGAGTGTTTTTATGCAGCGGCTCTTGCAGTTAATTGGGCTGAAAGATATCAAGGCCCAGTAATTTTGATGAGTGAAATGGCTCAAGCTGATAGAGGTGAAAACATACCTAAACCGAATTTGGATAAAATCAAAGTTGAGTCAAGAAATGTTTACAGTGGAGATAACGGTTTTAAGAGATATCAATCTTGGGATGGTACAAATGAATTGACTCCTATGCCGATTCCTGGTGGGTCTGGTGCTTACGTTGCAAATGGTTCTGAACATGATGAAATTGGTGATACCACTCATTTACCGATTCATCATATTAGATTGACTGAGAGGCGTTTCAATAAACTGAAATTACTTGATGGAGCTCATTATGAAATTGAGAATGAAAATTCTCAATTGATTATTTCCCCATGGGGTTCTTCTAAAGGACCGTCAAGGGAAGCATATGAAAGACTTTTAGATGATAATTATGATATTGGCTGGATATATTCGGTAGCTTTAAATCCAATTCCTGAAGAGGTTTTTGAGGCGTTAAAAAAATCAAAGTGTGTTTTAGTTCCTGAGCTTAACTATCAAGGGCAATGGTCTTCATTATTACGTCAAGACGGGATTAAAGCGCAATCTGTAATTAAATATGATGGTACACCATTTAGACCAGGGGAATTGATAAAAGAAATAACTCGTATATTTGATAAAGAGAGGAAAAAATGAGTAAAAGAAATCCTGAATATGATTTTGTTTGGTGTCCAGGATGTGGGGATTTTGGTGTTAGAAGGGCTTTAGAATTTGCTCTGAAAGATTATATTACCGAACATGAAAAACCACATAGTCATAATGTTATTGTTGCGGGGATTGGTTGTTCCGGAAATATGGTTCATTTAATAGAAGGTGACCAGCCATTTGGTATCCATGGGATACATGGGAGAACTTTACCGATTGCACTTGGGATAAAATCTTCTAGGCCTGATCTTAATACTGTTATTGTTGCTGGTGATGGAGATTTTTTATCTATCGGTGCAGAGCATATTGGTCCTGCAGCTCAAAGAAATTTGGATGTCACTTGTGTAATAATGGATAATGGTGTTTATGGTCTAACAAAAGGACAGTCTTCACCTACTTCAGATATAGGGATGATAACTACTTCAACTCCTCATGGAAAAATAGAAGTGCCAGTTTCCCCACTTAACCATTATTTGACCGTAGGTGTTTCTTACATTGCATCTTACTATTCAAGTAAACCAAAAATACTTGCTAAATTTATCAAAGAAGCAATGGATCACAGAGGATTTAGTATAGTTCATGTGCAATCACCTTGTACAACATATAATGATACCTATGATCTATTGAAAGGTAAGCCAAAGGAAGGGATTCCTGGTTTAGCTTGGGATATACCTGATGATCATGATCCTAATGACTTATCATCTGCATTAAATTTAATTCAAAAACCAGGAATCCCTTTAGGGCTTATTTATAAAATGGAAGGGAAGACTCTTGAAGATAGACAGCAAGAAATTAGAAATAAGGTTAGTGAGAAAACTGTTGAGTCGACCTTATCAGAATACCTAATTTAAATTAATTAGGAAATTTTATATTTTTTCCTCTTTAATTATATCTAGATCGAAATAGTCTTTATGTCGTTTATGGAAAATAACACTGTGTATTAACACACACAGAAACAAAATGGAGATCCCAATTACCAATTGAAAACTAACTTGAGTTTTATCAAAGAATGAAAGAGCGATAAACATAGAATAACCTATCAAACCAGCCCAAAGTGAGGGATGTGAAGATATTCTCGAGATCAAAATAATTATTATGGCTGACAAAAAAAATGGAGGTAATATGGCTTGAGGTGCTAAAGCTATTGATACTCCTGCCAATGTTGATACTCCGTCCCCACCTCGAAATTTTGTAAAAGGTGAATTCCAATGTCCCATTATCGCTAATGATCCAGGTATTAATAATAGTGCACCTTCCAAACCAAATATTTTTGCAATAATTATTGTGGTGGAACCTTTGGTGACATCAATAATAAAAACATTTATTCCTCCTATTTTTGATACCTTCTTCCAAACATTTGTTGCACCAGCTTGGTGAGATCCTACATTGAACACATCTATACCTTTATATTTTGCGACTAGATAAGCTGTAGGAAATGATACTAATATTTAACCAAAGGTACAAGATAAAAAGAGTATTAATACTTCATTCATAATTAAAAATAGGCTTCTGATAAAATCTGGAATGATTAAATAATTTTTTTCTTTTTATTATATTTTGTTTTTGAGATTATCTTTTTGATAAGGCGGT
>CAZTCW010000019.1:0-1092 GCA_964612825.1 uncultured Dehalococcoidia bacterium
TTCAGCAAAGTCCGCTCATTCGTTTTCATTGATGGGCTTGACGAAGTAACGCACATGTTCCAAGACGAAGAGGACATTACAAACGCAGTCCATAGGGTCAACACCGAAGCAGATGTTGTGTGGGTTGACGGTCACTCTGACTACGGGCATGCGTTTGGGGTCTTTTGGGAAAACTACGGTTCGGAGATCAATTCGAAATCGACCGTGATGTTCCTAGGTGATGCCAGAAATAACTATCACGCGACTAATGCATGGGTGGTCAAAGAAACCGCGAAAAAGGCGAGATCTGTCTTTTGGCTCAACCCGGAACCTAAGTCATATTGGGACACAGGTGATTCGGTAATCACCGAATATGCGACACATGCTGACGGAGTCTTTGAATGTCGGAACCTACGACAACTCGAAGGTTTCGTCGATCACCTCGCCTAGCGAGACCCTGAAGGCCGCTCCTTAGCGAAACTCGGACAGAAGTTCCGCTACATGGAAGGCCAGATCTAGAGACTGTCGGCCGTTGAGTCGAGGATCACACATCGTCTCGTAACGGTCACTTAAGTGCTCCGCGGCCAACGCATCGCCGCCACCCACACATTCGGTTACAGCATCGCCGGTTAGTTCACAGTGAACCCCACCGGGCCAGGTTCCTTCAGCCTTATGCACGTCGAAATATTGGCGGACCTCGTCCATGATTACGTCGAAATCTCTGGTTTTCACGCCACTGTCGGTTTCGTAAGTATTTCCATGCATCGGGTCACATTCCCAAACAATGGGGTGACCCGCGTCTGTCACCTTGCGCAGGATTGCCGGTAAGACATCTCCAACCTTTTCTGCACCCATGCGACTAATAAGAGTTAAGCGTCCCGAGATTTGTTCGGGATTGAGAGCTTCACATAAGGCGAGAACGTCGTCAGGTGAGGTACTTGGCCCGATTTTGCATCCGATCGGATTGTGCACACCTCTAAGAAATTCGACGTGAGCTCCATCAAGTTCCCGAGTCCGTTCGCCGATCCACAGCATGTGGGCAGAACAGTCATACCAGGCGCCAGTGATGCTGTCCTGACGGGTCAAAGCTTGCTCGTAGCCCAGTAATAGGGC
>CAZTCW010000020.1:0-2758 GCA_964612825.1 uncultured Dehalococcoidia bacterium
CTTACAATGAATGGCAGTCCCGTTAAACGCCGAGATGCATTGCCTGAAGATGCTACATACCGCGACACAGGTTGTGGAAATGGATGTACCCAATCCCTCCAGTGTCCATTTCCACGTTGCCTCCACGATGAGCCACGGCTATCGCTCACGATAAAACAGACCAAACGAGATAGAGAAGTACGCATGGTTCAACAACTAGAAGGACTTGGCATCAAAGATTTATCTCTCCGCTTCGGTGTCAGTTCCCGCACTATCCATCGCAGTCTCGCCCGTACCCGTTTAAGACCTCACTAGCTAAAACAAGGTGCCATCTAGATTGATTTTGAAAGGCGGCTCGCCACCAAGACGTAAATCGCCTGCGATTTTTCGTCCTGCTGCCCAAGATCCACCTTGAAGAAATTGTCCCATTGTGAGATCCAATTGCTGATTACTCGTTAAAAGTTCCACTACTAGTGGTTTTAGCCTATCGAGAAGCCCAATTGTTAAAGCGCGCCACTCAATCACAAATTCAGACGCTATATCGAGTCCTGCCTGGTTTGACGACATTGACTTTACTTTTAAGACTTCATGATCGATGAACAAGCCTCCATTGCGATATTCAGGTAACCCCGTAAGTTTTTCTACATCAACTATTTTTAAGCCGAAGTGCTCTAGAGGCTCCAACAGAGAATACGTTAACCACTGTAAAATCTTGTGGAAGGGCACTAAACCGAGTGGATTAGTCTCAGATTCAACAGCCTTATGCCTCCAAATATCTCCAACAAGAGCGCTATCAGGAGAATCCTCTTTTACCCACAGACCGCTAAAGCTAGTAACCAACGTTGCAAAAATGATTTCCGTTGAGACAATGTTATTAGTTCTCAGAGAAACGAGTTCATCTGCTAAGTGTCCTAATCGTTTCATCCCATTTCGATGAAACAGCGGGGTTTTATCAATTATTGTTCCTAATGTTTGGAGTAATTTGACTCGATTCCCAAAGCCAAGTAGTTCATTATCCTCTCGGCTTTGAAACTGATCTGCTAATGCCTTTTCCGATAAGGCCTGAAGAGTGAGGCCATCTACGTAACGGGGTTTGTCATGAAAAGGGGAATAAAGACCCCCCAGATAACAATTAAAAGAAGCGACGGCAAGTCCTTCTGATCTTGAATAGCGGCTTTTCGTATTGTCATCGTAATACGACCAATCTGATCCGGCACCACCATCTAGAAACACTGAGGTGATTATCAGCTCAACTTGTTCCCTTAGCTGTTCAATATTTCCTTTGGTCCCATCATCAAAATACGCCTCATACAAATCAGTGTTACTCAACGAAAAATGCCGTATCCTTGAGTGAAGAGGAATATTTAAATCTGGATAGTTTTCTTTTATGACCTCAGCCACAAAAGAAGCAGTATGAAACAATTTTGACTGATCTATTTGAAAGTAGTCAGAGTGGCCATTAGATACAAAATCGAATAGTTTTTCCGATTCTGTCCTTATTGCTGTTAATTCATAATATTGTTTCGTTGTTGGTCTCACCATATCTTCGTCATCTTTATTATTGAAAATTAATCAGCTCAATCATTCCCCAAAACAAACTGGGTTACACTTTGATTGCTATATTACTATTTCGCTACGCCATTTAGATAGGAGTCTTTATCGTGAACGATTTCAAAGATTTCTGGGACAAAGGGGATCTGGTTGATCAAGTATCTAATCACTATTAAAGGAAAAGCAGCATAAAGATGGCAACATGTTTTGTAATCGGTAATTCTGCAATCGATAAAACGTTTGTAATCAACAGGCCTCTAACTTTCGGAGCATCAATATTATCCCAAGCAACCCACGAAAGCGTAGGCGGAAAAGGTTTGAATCAAGCAATTGCTTTAGCGAGATGTGGCGTCAATACTGAATTTATTTCTGCAATTGGTGACGATCATTCAGGCGAAGTGATCGAGCGTGCACTGCAAGCAGAAAACCTGAAAACACGTTTGGCAAAGTATTCCATTCCATCCGATCAATCGGTCATCATCCTGAACGATAGTGGAGACAATGCGATAGTAACGTCGGCAGATTGTGCAACCAAACTGGAATTTGATTGGATAAAGAACCAATTTAACCACGGTAATCCTGGTGATCATGTTTTGCTGCAAGGAAATTTGAGTTATGCATTGACTCATGAAATCTTAATTGAATCGAAGGAAAACGACATGACAACGATTCTCAATCCCTCCCCAATACAATTTCAGTACGATGCCTTATGGGAGTTTGTTGATTTTGCCGTGCTAAATGAATATGAATGTCACGAACTCAGCAACCACGACGATACCCTTCTAGGAATACAGAAATTATCTGAACTTGGAGTTAAACATACGATCGTTACACGCTCTGGGGCTGATGTCCTACTTTACGCGAAAAGTAATTTGCAAACATTTGACGTGCCTGCCACTACTGTTGTTGATACATCTGGTGCCGGAGACGTATTCTGCGGGGTTCTAGTTGGAGCATTATTGCAGAAACTCACGCTGATTCAATCTATATCAGCTGCAATTCGTTGTGCATCTCTTTCAACAACGGCATTGGGCACAGTTTCATCATACCCATCTGATGGTACAATAAAGTCAATTCTGTATACCAACTTATGGGCAACACGACATTCAATTACAACGGCTCTAGATTTTCAGTGAAATGATGATTACTATTAAGCAAGGTACAACTTGTTTTTCGGAGGGAAAATATGCCAACCAAAGTAGTTGGTGAGGTCACATGGGCGGTTTTT
>CAZTCW010000021.1:0-1508 GCA_964612825.1 uncultured Dehalococcoidia bacterium
GATAAATTTTGTCGCGGTAACCTAAATCCTGAGCCAGGTTTGACTGTAGTATAGATTGCTGACGCAGCCCACGATGGCAACATAAAAGGGATGTATGTGATGGGAGAAAATCCTGCAATGTCGGATCCTAACCTAAATCACGCCCGTGAAGCCCTTAGTAGGGTAGAGCATTTGGTCGTGCAGGATATTTTCTTTACCGAGACATCTTCTTTTGCTGATGTGATACTTCCTGCAAGCGCGTTCCCCGAAAAAGATGGCACCTTCACAAATACGGATCGTAGAGTTCAGATGGGGCGGAAGGCTATCGATCCGCCAGGCGAGGCGCAGCAGGATTGGTGGATTATTCAGGAATTGGCTAAGAGAATTGGTCTCCCATGGAGCTATGATGGCCCTAGCTTTGTGTATTCAGAAATGCGCAAATGCATGCCGTCCATTGCCGGCATTAGTTGGGAGAGGTTGTCTCGGGAGAGCGCCGTCACCTATCCCTGTCTTGAAGAAGGTGACCCAGGAGAGGAGTTAATTTTTTCAAACTCTTTTCCGACCCCGGATGGTCGAGGAAGATTTATAACGTCGGATATTGTGGCGCCTGATGAGGAACCCAATGAGGAATACCCTATGATCCTCACCACTGGACGTAAATTAGAACATTGGCACACCGGAGTGATGACCAGGAGGGCAGAAATTCTTAACCAACTGGAACCTGAGGCAATGTGTGAAATAGCTCCTTTGGATATAGAACGCCTTGGTTTGACAGTAAATGAGAAGGTTAGAGTGACTAGCAGGAGAGGGGCGATTGAGTTGGCTGTTAAGGCCTCCTCCCTTACACCTCCAGGGCTAGTTTTCATCCCTTTTTGCTATGCGGAGGCAGCGGTAAATTTACTGACTAATCCTAAACTTGATCCATATGGAAAAATTCCAGAGCTGAAATTTTGTGCGGTGAAAGTTGAAGCTGTAGATGTTTTTTAAGCTAGTTCCCGAATGGGCCGGCTGGAACAGTGAATATAATTCCTCAAAAATCGGCTGTTTTGGGGCATGGAAATGTTTCGGTTAGCACGTAATAGGAGAGTAGCCCTATTGATATAGAATTGGGGATTGACGGGAATTTTACGATATAATCTAACAAATTTTCCTTTAACCAGTCAGCGCTGAGGGCGACAGTTTTTGGGTTACAATACAATTGTCTTCCCTCTTGCTTTAGTAAGGCAATGTTTGCTGACTCCAGCCCATGAAGAAGACCTTTTAAGTAAATTGCTAGGAACTTCTGTTCCCTTGAATCTCCCGCTTTTGTGATCTCCAGAAATAGTTCTTTGTCCATGTGAGAAGCTATTGTGGCATTTGGGCAATGTACGTAAATAAAGAGGAAAAACAGTAGTTTCCTCATGGGGAGATCGATTCCCCGTTTGAAAGATCCCATTCGCGAATAATTTGGTCGCTTCCTGCGGTAAACGCGGTTTGTGAGTCAGGCGAAAAGGCAACTGCCCATATCGCAGAGGTATGTGCCTTGACTT
>CAZTCW010000022.1:0-1553 GCA_964612825.1 uncultured Dehalococcoidia bacterium
TGGATCTCTTCTAGCAATATATTTACATGTTTCTTTGACAGTCCAATTAATTTGATGTAAATGTTCAGGTAAATGCCAGGTTCTAGTTAGATAATCGTTATTTGACATTCCATGAGACCATTCTTGACCAGAATAACCTTCTTCTTGTAAATAGAGTTCATAATCATCTTTGTTGAGTCCAAATTGATAACGTCCTTCTTCTAATAGCATCACATCTTGAAATCCAATCCTGTCTCTTTGAGGATAAACATGTAACTTTCCTACACCATAAGATTGATATCCATTTTCAGTAAATGTTTGAGCAATCGTTGGTAAATCAGGCATAGGTAAAGTTTCATTAAAGTTCCTATCACCATGTGTTCTTGCACTTACCCCAGTCATCATTTCTCTTCTTGCTGGAATACATATTGGAGTAGTTGTGTAGGCATTAGTAAATGCTATCCCATTACCTATCATTTGATCTAGAGTGGGAGTTAGAATGGATGGATGTCCTAATCCTCCTACTAATTCACCAAACCAATGATCAACCGAAATCAACAAAACATTATTTTTTTTAGACAAGTGAATCTCCAATTAGAATAGTTTAGTTAGAGTTTATTTGAAACAAATTATTAACAATATAAAAATACAATACAAAATCATTAAATGAATATAAAATTATTTCATTCTTAGATAGATTTATAGATTACAGAGAGGCGTATTTATATGAAAGTGATGATTACCGGTATAGTAGGAAAAATAGGTACAATCGTAGCAGATCATATCCAAGATGATCACGAAGTACATGGAATAGATCTCAGAGAATCAGATCGCCCAAATACAACACAAATTGACCTAGCAGATTCGGCAGATGAACTTGCAAAACTTTTTGAAGGAATGGATGTAGTCTTACATCTAGCTGCAGACAGAAGACATGAACCTTGGATTGGTTGGGATGAGTTAATGCGCCCAAATATCATAGCTACAGCTAATGTTTATTCCGCAGCACATAAATCAGGTGTAAGAAGGGTTATATTCGCAAGTTCTATGCATGCAGTTGGAGGATACGAATTGACTGAACCTTATTCATCTATAGTTAATGCAAACTACGATGGAATAGATAAAAATAAAGTCGAGTTAGTAAAAGGTTTAGGACAAGATGCAAGACCTGACAGCGAATATTCTGCCAGTAAAGTTTTTGGAGAATCTTTAGGAAGATATTTTGCTGAATTAGAAAATATTGAAGGTTTAGTTATCAGAGTAGGTACCGTTCACGAAAATAATAAACCAGGAGCTGACACTAGATCTTGGGTTAGCTATTTTAGTCAAAATGATATCGGTGGATATTTTAGAGCTTGTATAGAAAAGAAAAATGTCAGCTACGATATTCTATATGGAGCATCTAATAACGATTGGAAAGTTTACGATACACCATACGCATTCAATTATTTAAATTTCCAACCTTCAGATAACGCTGAGAATTATCGTAGTAATCCTAGTGCCGCAAATGATGCACCTGGAACTATAGATTGGAAGTAATTTTTACCTTCTAATCAGGGAGAAACAAAATCATG
>CAZTCW010000023.1:0-18782 GCA_964612825.1 uncultured Dehalococcoidia bacterium
TGATGGCGATCCCTTATACGAACATTCGATAACCGACCGGAGATTAAAGATAGCGGACATTAATTTATTGGTTCCATTGATCCCACGTACTTTTTACGCAGCTGGCATCAATTACCGTGACCATGTGATAAAAATGGCTGCAATCACAGGGCGAGAAGTGCAACTACCACAATCTGCTGATATCGGATATCGAGCTCATAATGCCTTAATTGCTCATGGCCAGCCTATTATCCTTCCAAGGGATGCTACTGAAAAAACTCAGTACGAAGGCGAATTAGTGGTGGTAATAGGTAAACGAGCTAAGCATATTAAAAAAGAAGAAGCATTGGACTACGTATTTGGTTTTACCATCGGCAATGATTTTAGCGAAAGGACTTGGCAGGCGGGAGACCGAGGTCTTTGGCGTGCCAAGAATTCGGACACCTTCAAGCCGATGGGCCCTTGGATTGAAACTGACGCCGACCTTGAGAAAATGCAGACGATAATTAGGGTTAACGGGAATGAGCAGGATAATTTTAAAACAAATAATATGATCTTTGATATCCCAACGTATATGAGTAGGATGAGTGATTACATGGCATTGGAGCCGGGAGATGTAATATGGATGGGTACAGATGGTGTTCCTGAAAACGTTACGGCGGGCGACACGGTGGAGATTGAAATTACAGGGATTGGTACCCTTAGGAATTCAATTGAAAAAGAGGAGTGAATCCTTTAATGAGATTTTCGGAAGAACTGTATTCACGGAGTGCCCCAATCCAAAAGGAAATTCTCTCTCATCCATTTGTTTTAGGGATTGGCAATGGTTCCTTATCCATGGAGAAATTTAAACATTTCGTCTGTCAGGATTACCTGTATCTTATCGAATATAGCAGGGTTTTAGCCCTTGCAGTTGTAAAAACGCCCTCCCTTGAGACCATGGGGCCGTTTGCTTCTCTCCTTAACGAAACACTCAATGTTGAAATGGATTTACATAGGGGATTTTGTTCGAGATTAGGAATCCAAGAAAATGAATTAGAAGCGACGAAACCCACTTTCACTACTCAGGCTTACACGGACTTTCTTCTCCGTATAGGATTCCAGGGGAGTTTTGATGAAATGGCATGTGCGCTTCTTCCGTGTATGTGGGGATATTGTGAAATCGGTCTAGTTTTATCAAGTAACGGGAAACCAGAAGCACAACCTTTGTTTTGTGAATGGATAGATATGTATTCCAGTGACGAATTTCGAGAACTAAGTGATTGGATGCGAAGCGTGGTTGATGAACTAGGGAATAGTTCTAGTCCCGGCTTGAGAAAGCGAATGTATGAAGCGTATCGAACGAGCGTTGGATACGAATATGCTTTTTGGGATATGGCGTGGAGGCTTGAACCCACTTTAATGTAAACCTAACACGGCTTTGAGGGCAGGGTTGGAAGTTAAGCACATTGGGGATGTGTGGCCCGCCCGGAGGGACTCGAACCCCCGACACCTGGGTTCGAAGCCCAGTGCTCTATCCGCTGAGCTACGGGCGGAAGGGTACTTCTTAAGATAGTATCCTTGGGCTAAGGTGTTAGTCAAGTTAGCCGAAAAGGACCCAAAAATCTCGACCGATTTATTACTTTGTGGTCGAGAGAATTTGAAAATAATTCCCGAACGGTTTTCAATTAACCTAAAACCGTCGATGAAATCCCGGTAATCTCGTCATCAGTTAACCAGATTAATGGGTCATTGATGGCAGTAGTTAACAATTTAACTTCTGCGGGCCTAAGGGAAAGCTCCTGAATTCGAGAGTTTATAGACTGGTAAAGTATCTGGTTTATTTCGCTGTCAGCAGCGAGTAGGTTTTTGCGGGCTTCTTCATCCTTGCCCTCGTATGAGGGTCTTAGGGCGTCTAATCTCATCACAAATGATTCTAGGCTTCGAAGGTAATGTGGCTTTTCCGAATTGGCTCTTATTTTCACCCATCTATCCCAAGGCTCTGTGTCGATACGAATCCGGTCCTCCCTAGCCGTTCCCGGGGGTGCTTCTCTAATCGCTGTTGAAAACCCCATCTGAATCCAAGAAAGCCAAATATCATCATTCTCTTTATAGGTAGCTGAGATACTTAGTAGTAGCGCATAATATGCGCGTTCTAAAGCTGGTGGAATCTTCATTAGCCGGGTGCTATCTAATGTTCTACTTGTTGTAAATTCGAATTCAATTTGCACTGACTTTCTCCTTTTCTGTGAAGCCAACAGAACCACTAAGGAATGGATGATTCTAAGGTTTAGGAATCATGCCTAAAGTGGAAATTACCTGCTAGGCGTAGGTGTAATTTCTTTATCCGGATCCAACCCGAACAATTCACAAGGGGTTAGAACCAGTACTTGACGCCGCTCATCCTCTGGCACATCCCTGAACATTTCGTCTACAGATGCTACCGAGTGGGGGAAAGTGTTTGCGGTGTGAGGAAAGTCGCTTCCCCAGATTAAAAGATCTACCCCGATAAGGTATCGCATCTCCATGGCACTTCGCTCATGTATAAAGCTAAATTTCATATTGTCCCGGTAATATTCACTTGGTAGCTTTTTAAGGTGAAGGTCATCTTCTCTCATTTGGTACCGGACGTAGTATTCGTTAGAACGATTCATGTTGAATGGTATCCATGAACAGAAACTTTCTCCTATGTAAACCATGCTCTTAGGGACTTTGTCAAAAATATGGTAGATCAGTTGCGAGATAGCATATGCTGCAGAGCCACCCGTCCGACTGTGTAATTTGCTAATTGCTATGGTCTGCTTGTCAGACTCAGTTCCCGGCTTGGGTCCGGACGCACCGAAGTTGGAGTGAGGCGAATTTACCATTTCCAAATCAACCATTGCTTCGAAAAACTTTTCGTCCCCAGGGGCATACCAAGCGCCCCCGTTTGGCCAATTTGTCAGGCACATGCTTCGAATTCCCATGTCGCGACAGCGTTCTGCCTCGAGAATTGCATCTTCTAAGCCTGTTTCTGGGACCACAGCGTTCCCAAGCAGGCGATCAGGAGCCACTGGACAATATTCCTCCCCCAACCAGGTGTTATAAGCTTTTACTAGGGCCAAGTATGCTTCAGGGTCTTTGGCTAGTAGGGGCCGAAGAAACCGAGAAGCTCCAACGGCTGGGTACAGGATTTCTGCGTCTATACCGTCACGATCTTGTTCTTGTAAACGTTGGATTGCATCGCCAGTTCCGGGTCTAGGTGAACCATCTGGGTAGTGCCAACTGGAAGAACGTCCTCGTCCATACTGGTCGTAATCGAGGTCACAGGCCAATACTACGTCGCAAGACATTTCGCTATCAAGTACTCTCCCTACTTCGGTTCCATCTGGCAGCTTGACAGTCTTGGGTGCAATGTCCTGGTATTTTGCCGGTGCATATTTAGTCCAAGTTTCTGGTGGAACTTCTAAGTGTCCGTCTCCTGAAATTATGTTATATTTTCGCATGTTCCCTCCCTATGACGATTTCAGAATATAAATTTGGGAATTCTTCACGGCAATCGTTATGAGAAGAGGTATCATATAGTGAGGAAAGTGTCAAGGTTTAGACTTGAAAGCAATCTTATTTCAACAGTATTTTAGAAATCTCCCTAGGGCTCGCTAGGTCGGAATATTACCTATTCCAACGTTCCACTACTGTTTCTTGTATACTGGTTTTTTGGGATTAGCTGATCTGGCGTTGGTTGGAGTTAACAGATGAAAAACAATTTGTCTTTTGTTCAATCCCTTTATGGAGGGTTCTGGAATTTTAATATTAAAGATTTTAATTACTTGGTGAACCCATATTTTCCGCCGGATCGGTTTATGGAGGCAATCAAATCGAACTTGGAAATTTTAATACGGTCCTACCCATCTACTAACTGGTATATCTCAAAACTGTGTGCGAATTTTATAGGGTTAAGTGAAGACCAACTGGTAATAGCTAATGGGGCCAGTGAACTTATTAGTGCTGCTACCCAGAGATTTGTGAAAAAACTTTCCATCCCAATTCCCACGTTTGACGAGTATATTAATCGAGCAGGAATCCAAGGAAAAGAGGTGAGTTTGTTCCAGATGGATGACGGGTATTCCCTTAATTTGAAGGAATTCCGCTCTCATATCTTCGAATCAGGATCGAATTCAGCATTAATTATCAATCCAAACAATCCTACGGGGGAGCTACTTTCCAAAGATTCAATTATTGAATTCTTAGAGGAAACCCGTCAACTGGATCTTGTAATATTGGATGAGTCCTTTATTGATTTCTCTTCTCCAGATGTTGGTATCTCTTTGCAGGCCGATTTGGAAAATTATAGAAATTTACTAATTATTAAAAGTTTGTCTAAGTCTTATGGCATACCCGGATTAAGGTTGGGATATGGCATCACCTGCAACAAAGAGATCATTTATAAACTACGAAGGGAGATTCCGATTTGGAGCATTAATTCTTTGGCCCAATATTTTCTTGAACATATTGATGATTATTTAGAAGAATTTGTCGAATCTTGTGTCCAAATCAGAGTAGCAACGGAGATTTTGTATAATGGGCTATCCGGGATTTCTTATGTTCATCCATACCCAACTCAAGCTAATTATGTTTTCTGTAAAATGCTTCATGGGTACACCTCCGAGAATCTTGTTGATGCTTTGTATTCTGATTCGGGGATTTTGATAAATGACTGTAAGCAAAAACGGGGTTTAGATAATAGGTTTGTCCGAATAGCCTCTAGGACTGCAGTTGAAAATAAACTTTTGATAGAGGCTATGGAACGAATAAGTGCAGAGTTCCAAATAAATTCGATTTAGAAGGATAGTTGGGGGGGGGGGAATAATGAAAGCTGTAATTTTGGCAGCCGGGCAAGGCGTGAGACTTCGTCCATTGACCTTTTCACTACCAAAATGTCTAGTCGAAGTCAGAGGGAAATCATTCCTTCAAAACCAGTTAGAAATTTTGGAAAAAGCCGGATTGAAAGAATGTGTCGTAGTTCTTGGATATTATGGGGATTTAGTCGTAAAACGATTTGGGGCTCAATTTGGTTCAATGATGCTTACTTACGTTCAAAATAAGCGCTACTACGAAACAAATAACCTCTATTCCTTATGGATGGCCAGAGATGAAATTGATGACGAAATTTTGTTAATTGAAAGTGATCTGATCTTCAGATATGAATTAATTGAAGGGGTCCTAAAGACTGGGCATCCGAATATCGCTGTTACAGATGCATTCAGCGACGGGATGGATGGAACGGTTGTCTTTGAGAATAACGGAATCATAAATTCGATGGTGCTCAAAGCGAATCAATCGAAGAAGTTTGATTATTCTTACGCCAGAAAGACAGTCAATATTTACCGATTTGATCACAATGTGGTATCTAATATGCTGATTCCGAATTTGGACAAATTTGTTCAACTCGGGAGAGTAAATGAATTTTACGAAAGCGTATTGGCCGATCTGGTGACTAGTAAAAAGTTGGTTTTATGTTCTCACGAAGTAGGGAACCAACCTTGGTTCGAAATTGATAATCTTCAAGACTTAGAAAGAGCTGAAAGCCTCTTCGACTTTTTAGATGGGTCTACGGAATCTCAGGTTGTAAAATTTTAGCGAAGAATTACGAGTTAGGAAAAAATTGGGTGTTCAAGAACGTGAAAGAGGGAACTGAGAGTATGAGTGAAAATCAAGATAACCAAACAATTTCTAGTGTGTTAAAAAGCGGCGACGATTTACAGGCAGCAATTGTTGTGCCGGAAGGTGAATCTTTCACGTACGCAGAACTTCGAAATGGGGTGTTTAGCCTAAGTGAAAAACTGGCAGATTTAGGATTTCGGAAAGGGGATCGTATAGCAATCGTCATGCCGAATGGCGTTGAAAATGTTGCGACGTTTTTAGCCGTTTCTGAAATTGCCACCGCTGCGCCCTTAAATCCTTCGTACAAATTAGAAGAGTTCCAATTTTATTATGATGACACCAAAGCGAAAGCCTTAATCACCTTGCCATTGATGGATGATTCCCCGGCGGTCCAGGCGTTGTTGGATGGCATGATGTATTTAACCTTTGAAACCATTAATGGCGTCTTTGATCTCGAATTACGAAGGGATAGCGAACTTGATGGCTCTCCTCAGACATCTGATCCTGACGTAGCTTTAGTTCTTCATACCAGTGGGACTACTTCTCGTCCAAAACGCGTTCCACTTACGCATCATAATCTTTTGACTTCTATGGAAAACATTGTAGAGACCTATAATTTGTCTAAGGGTGATGTCTCGTTATGTGTTATGCCGTTATTCCACGTCCATGGATTGATAGCGTCCACTCTGGCTGCTCTTCAATCTGGGGGAACTGTTATTGTTCCGCCTCGTTTTAATCCCTTGGGGTTTTGGCCATTGGTGGAAAAATTTAATGTTACTTGGTTCTCTGCTGTTCCATCTATGCACCAAGCTCTCTTGGCTCGGTCGAAAAACAATCCGCCCGACAAATCTTCTTCGCTCCGATTTATACGTTCATGTAGCGCAGCATTACCTCCGAATACGATGATAGATCTCGAAAAACAATTTGGTGTTCCGGTGTTAGAAGCGTATGGGATGACGGAGGCCGCCCATCAGATGTCATCAAACCCATTACCCCCTTCTGACAGGGTTCCCGGTTCTGTCGGTCCTGGCACTGGCGTTGAAATTGCAATAATGGATGAGGCTGGAACTCTACTACAAATTGGTGAAAAGGGAGAAGTAGTAATTAGAGGTAAAAATGTTACCCACGGATACGAAGAAAATCCAACCGCAAATCAAGAATCATTTACCAATGGTTGGTTTCGAACAGGGGATGAAGGGATAATCGATTCAAAAGGTTACCTGAGTCTAACGGGTAGGATTAAGGAACTCATTAACCGGAGTGGAGAAAAGATTTCCCCTAGGGAAATTGATGAAGTTTTGTTAGATCATCCAGAAGTTATTGAGGCGGTGGCCTTCGCTATTCCTCATTCAACTCATGGCGAAGAACCAGCAGCTGTCGTGGTCCTCAGTAACCCAATTCCTCCCTCTGAATTGGTTGATTATTGCAGGACCCGTCTTGCAGATTTTAAATGTCCTAAATCGATTAGGGTTGTTAATGAAATTCCCAAGGGTGCAACTGGAAAATTGCAACGAAGATTCGTTGCGGAGGCTTTCTTACAAATGGAGAATCCCTCCTGAAAATGGATATCGGATAAGAAAATGAAATTTACGGTTTTTGGCGCTGGGGCCATCGGAGCCTACCTTGGAGGTAAGCTGTCTTTGGCAGGGAATGAGGTTACTTTAATTGCGCGGGGACCCCATCTTACTGCAATGCAACGAAATGGCCTTATCATCAAGGAACACGGCACAGAATTATTAGCCCAACCAAAGCTTTGTGAAACCCTTGACGGGATTGGAAATTTAGGTTGTTTAATTCTTGGAGTGAAAGCATATACATTGACTGGGATAGCTCCATTATTAGGCTCTAAACTTGACCCTGAGACGGTTGTAATTCCAGCCCAAAATGGGATTCCTTGGTGGTACTTTGATTCTCATGGGGGCGCATTGGAAGGGACTCGGCTCAATAGCGTCGACCCTGAGGGGGTCATAGCCAATGCTATCCCATCAAGTCAAATTATTGGATGTGTGGTTTTCCCAGCAGTTGAAATGGTAGCTCCAGGAATCATTCAACATATCGAAGGGGATCGCTTCTCCGTAGGAGAATTGGACGGTTCCATTTCAGGCCGACTTCGTTTAGTATCCCGAACCATTACCAACTCAGGTTTGCGGGCGCCTGTTCGTTCAAATATACGACAGGATATTTGGGTAAAACTTTTAGGGAATTTAGCGTTCAACCCGATAAGCGCATTGACGAAGGTGAGTATGGAAACAATCTCTCGTGATGAGACCATTTTAGAAATTGTCAGAGGGATGATGGAGGAAGCAGTAAAGGTTGCTGATTCAATTGGAATTAAAATCCCTTTAAGTATTGACCAGAGATTAGCGGGAGCCGAGAAGGTCGGCACTCATAAAACATCTATGCTCCAAGATATTGAGGCAGGGAAACCTACAGAAATAGAATCATTGCTCGGATCGGTCATTGAACTTGGAAAAATTCAAGGGATCCATATGCCCTACCTTACAAGCATTTATGCCTGTGTAAAACTCTTGGAGAAGATCCCTTCTAAATATCTCTAACCAAACAATTATACCGTGCTGGGATTCTTATGATGGGTGCTTGCTGAACATCGTCATATCACCGAATCCGCCAACAGCGATATCACAAGGGACTGTAACCTGACGCTCTCCCGCCTGTCCTCGAAGTTGTTGAATGCAGTCATACATTAGGGCATTTCGGGTCCGTCCTGTGCCGTTATTTCCACCACTAGAGTTGAAGGGATGTGGGCCTTCTACGCGGATGTCGTCTGCGTAGAAGTCGTGAGCTTCACCAAGCCCTACTCCGTGCCATTGAAATGCCTCGAGGTACTGTTGAACAAAGGTTAGGTATCCGTCATAAGGGTTAAAAACATCCACATCTTTCGGGCCAAGCCCCGAACCTTCCCACATTCGCTTGGCTAGAATAGCGCATTGTTCTTGTTGCTCATCGAGGTTTTGGAAGGTGCTCCGTTGGATCGTGGGGCCAGTGGCATGGTTCAAAATGTATACTGGGGGTTGCTTCATTGCTTCCGCTCGTTCGGCAGTTGTAATTATATACGCCCCGCAATTCATAACAGGTCGGTCACAATCAAAGATTCTTAAGGGAGCCATAATAACTCGAGCGCTCAGGTAATCGTCCATCGTAATTTGATATTGTTCGTGAAGGCTATAAAAACTCCAAGGCGTTTTTAATCCGTTCCTTCGGTTATTTATCGCTAAGGGAGCTAATCCATCATGACTTTTGTTGTACCGGCGGCAATACTGCTTGTAAATAATTAGGTTGTTCATCATCGCCCCGCTCTGGTATCCCCAAGGGACGGAAAATGCGCTTGGGCCTGAGACATCGTCACTGAAGTTGTTCGGGTTGTTATGCCCGTAGCGGCCTTCATAATTTCCCATTGGATAGTAAACAAGGGCTACTTTACAAAGCCCGTCTCCAACCGCTTGGGCTGCCAACGGCAATAGTCCCCAGGGTGGAGGGGCGTTGTTCTCGAAATATTGTGCGTTGGTAATTCCCATTTGTTTCTGTATCCATTCTCCGGTTACGTAGCTGAGACCATCTTCGGTGTCATAGGGTGGGTCAAAATAAGGTCTTGGGGCCCATGTTTGCTCTAATCTTGTTTCTTTACTTGTAAATATTCCGTCAATGTCTGTTACGGATAAGCCCGCGTCATCCAGGGCGTTCTGACACGCTTGGATACACCACGCTCCCATCGTTCTGTCCATGCTTACGCCGTCCCAACGACGATCAATATATGATTGCCCCCACCCGGCTACGGCAACTTTGCCTCTGTGCTCCCAAATTCCCATCCCATCTTTGTTTCGCATCCAGTTATTTTGGCTAGACATTTCTCCCCTTTCCCGATTGGATTTATAAATTCAAATTTTAGTAGTGGGGTATCAACTGATTACTTGCCATTCGTGGATCAACTGACCCGAGGGGGTTTGTTGAAAAATTAATTCTACAGGTGAACCCACAGGAGCCTCTCCCACAGTGGTGCCTGGTAGATTGGATAAAAAGTTGATCCCCGGGTCTTGGTCTAGTGTGATAATCGCAAAATTTAGAGGCTGTTCTTCACGGAGCAAACGGATTCGAGAGTCATGTATGACAACGGCCTCCATGATATGGCCTTTACCTTCCACCTCTTTCCATCCTAAGTCGTCAGCAGATCCGCAGGTTGTGCATCTTGGTTTGGGTGGGTATTGTAACTTGTCGCATTTCGTACAGTTCTGCAACACAAGTTGACGTTGATTACATGCGTCCCAAAAAGGTTGGGTAAGCTCATCTGGTATTGGATTCGGCTTAGGCATGGCTCTCCTTTAACTTGAAAACGGGTAAATTTCGTCGCTATAAGGTGATTATATGATCGAATTGAGTAATTTCCAACAAGTAATTGAAAGGTTGTTGTAAATCGTGCTTTAACCGGTTAAGTGATAGTGGCACTTGTTGGTAGGATTATTGGCGCCCCTGTTTCCGGGTGGTAGGTTATTACAATTTTGGTCTTATACGCTAGTTCGATTTTCTTGGGAACTAAAACCTCCTTTGGAGGGCCATCTGCTAATATTAACCCGTCCAGGAGCAAGACCAAACGGTCGCAATATTGAGATGCGAGATTTAAATCATGCATTGTTACTAAAGACGCATGATTACGGGTTCTCGTTACGTTTCGGATTAGTTCCATAACCTTAATTTGATGAAATAAATCAAGATGAGAGGTTGGTTCATCAAATAGCATTATTGGGGTATCCTGGGCAATAGCCATAGCTACGAAAGCCCGTTGTTTTTGTCCGCCAGAGAGCTCTGCTACAGGTCTGTCAGCTAATTCAATGACCTCAGTCAACTTCATTGCATTATTAACTATCCCTAATGGGTCTGAATCGTGGAATTGTAGCAGTGACAAATGCGGGGTCCTTCCTAGAGATACTAATTCCTTGGTTGTAATCCCAATGGGGGACTCCGGGTTTTGAGGCACAACCGAAACCAATTTAGCAATTTTATTTGCTTTCAATGGAAGGGTTTCTTCCCCCTGAATATTTATCGACCCTTCGGACGGGACTAAAACATTGGTAATTAATTTCAATATCGTTGTTTTTCCAGAGCTATTTGGTCCTACTAAGCCCACTATCTCCCCTCCGTTAACACGAAGTCCAATTCCCCGCAAAATGGGTTGACTGGGATAACTAAATGTAAGATTCTCAATTGATAGCATAGGTTACATGCTCACTTCGCGTTTTCGGAGAAGATAGAGGAAAAACGGGGCTCCGCAAAATGCGGTTACGATTCCGACTGGTAATTCTCCTGGACTAACAAGGGTTCTGGCAGCCAAATCGGAAATGACTAAGAATCCTGAACCAATCAACATGGAAAAAGGTATGATATTTCGATAATCAACCCCTAGGATGAGCCGAGCAGAATGTGGAGCAATAAGTCCAACAAATCCAATTAACCCACTAAAGGACACCGCTGCAGAAGTACAAAGCGATGAGGCTACGATCAGGACTAATTTTGCTCGCTCGACATTAACTCCTATTTGTTTGACGTGTTCATCAGGGAGTTGAAAGACGTTTAGGATTCTAGAGTACAGGAATATCACCCCAATACTAGGTATGAGGTACCCTAGCATGAAGATACTGTGTATCCATTGAGCTGAGGAAAACCCGCCTAAGAGCCAACTAAGAACAGGCCTTAAATCAGGGTCGCTCCGGATCATTAAAAGGGCGCCTAAAGCTCCAGCAAGTGAAGAGATCGCCACCCCAGCCAAAATAAGTGTCATGAGGGGGACGCCGCCGGCTCGTTTTGAAACAAGGTAAGCAGCGGATACTGCGCTCATACCCCCGATGAAGGCAGCGATTGGCAACGTGGCTGGACTTGATATGCCACTGATAAGGACCAAGGTTGCCCCTAAACCTGCCCCTGATGAAACCCCAATTAGATAAGGGTCGGCTAAGGGATTTCGAAACAAACCCTGATACGTTGCTCCGGAAATTGATAGACTCGCTCCCACAATAGCAGCCAAGAAAATTCTCGGGATTCTAATTTCCCATATGATTGTTTCCCAGGAATGCGGCCACGTCTGAGAGATCTCTATAAAGGGAAATTTGGAGCAAATTATCCAAATGACTTTCGAAAGAGGTAAGGTTACTGTTCCGATGACTGTTGCCAAAAAACAGATACCCACTACAACAATTGCTCCAAAAGAGAAGATATTTAATGGAGATCTAAATGGTTTCAAAATGAGATTGTAGAAAACGTACATTATCCTCACTTCGGGTTGGGTTGGGGATATCTTCTGTTTCATCCCTACAAACATTGTCAAATTTATAGATAGTTTCTCCAAGGTCGTGAACATAAAATCGAGAATTCAACAAGCTAATCCATTAATGATGTCATGGTTCTTCTGATGGTTTAAACAATTCCGGGTAGATCCAAATAGCCAGTTCTTCCACTCCGCTAGCGTATCTCGGCCCTGGAACACTAAGAATGTCTCCTTGCGGAACAAAAACCCTGTGGGATTTGACGGCATTCACTTCCGAGAACGCAGGGTTCGTGGAAATCCGATCCCCGTAAGACGATATAATTATGTCTGGATTTCTTTCGACAATGATTTCGGGACTAAGTTGAGCGTAACCAGAAATATCGAAGGCAATATTGGTTAGGCGTAAAAGTGAGAAAACGCTTCCAATTAATGTTCCTGGGCCTGGCGTCCATAACTCTCCTTCATCTTGGAAAACTGATTGGTTAGAAGTAACCCCTTCCATTTTAGATTCGATTTCAGCGATTTTCCCCTCGAATTCTAAGGCTAATCGAGACGAAGCTTCAGGGTTACCGACAATTGAGCCCCATAATCGGATGGATTTAGGAATTCCCTTAAGGTCCTGTTGAAGGTCGTTAAGGTACAAGGTTTTTATACCTAACCGCTCAAGATCAGGAATAGCTCCTGGCGAGAAGAGGAAAACAAGGTCTGGGTCCAGTTCTAACAATGCTTCCAGATTCAGATTGAAAGCGTCTCCTACTCGGGGAATTACCAAGGATTCAGGAGGATAACTTACGAAATCGTGGGTTCCTGCTAATCGATGTCCTTCTCCCATTGCATAGAGGATTTCGACTACGGAAGAGTCCATCGCTATTATTCGTGAAGGAGGTTCCTCGAAGACGATTTCGGACCCATTGCTATCGAATATTGTAACGGGGAAAAGATCTGGTGAGTTGGCTGATAATGGGATTTCTGAATGGGTTTCAGAAGAGTTCTTTTCCGTCCCCGTACAACCTGTGCCCCAGATAAAGAGTGAGACTGCCAGCACTAAATAAAAAGATCCGAAAAAGAAACCTTTTCGGGGGGGTGAATATTTTCCCAAGATAACCTCCAATCATCTTCTCTGGAGGTCCTCTTCAGGTAATTTCCTTGCTGCCTGATGGGTGTCCCTCTAGTCGAAGGGGTTTATCCCATTCCTCAGGCAGGTCTCCTGGCTTACAGGTTTTTGGTCTTCTTATTTCCTTCTCATCCTTGTAGGTCAGAGAGGCAATAATTTAACTACCTGTTTACAGTGGCGCTACCGCGGCGGCTTCTCACCGCCTTCCCTATTCTCCCAATAAAGGGCACCTGAGGAAAATATATTGTTAACTTTGTTCAAAGTCTACTTACAGAGGGGATGTTCGTCAAGCTAGGCCCTACGGATTTGGGCAACTATCAAATCCTGAATTCTTGATGGCTAATTTTTACTGTTTTTCTTTCTTGGTGAGACTTGTACAGAGCCTCTATTATGACCATTACACTTAAGCCCGAATCAGCGGATTCCGGTACCTTGGATGGATCTTTGAATTCTGAAAAGAAATTATCGAGATCTAGTTTCCATGACTGGTCGTTACCTCGGAATTCCACGACATTTTCTTGGAACGGAGCACTGAAATCACGTTTTCCAAGTATTGCTTTCTCGGTTCCGTAAGCCCCTCCTAACCCTTCCGCAATTGCGTATCCATCGGTGCCATGGATTTCAAGGGAGAAAATTGGCTTCCATTGAGTCCAGCTTACATGGAGAGAAGCAACGGCATTCTGCTCGCTCTTGAGGATTATAAAAGCGTTGTCCTCCACAGGTGCGATCGGCCAGTATGCAGTTTGGAGAAAGCCAGTGACCGAGTCAATTTTTCCAAGGAACCATTGGGCTAAATCTAAGAGATGTGGTCCTTGATCCATTAACTCCCCGCCGCCACTTATTTCAGGGTTGGTTCTCCAATCATTCTCGTATCCTTCTCTTCCGCCAATACCGTATCTGCTTCGCAAGGAAATGATGTTTCCAATTTGTCCAGCGGTGACCCATTCGTGAACTTGCCGAATAGCAGGATGGTGGCGGAGATTGAAGCCGCAACCTAGTTTTACCTGATGTTTTTGGGCTTCTTCCATCATTCTTTTCGCTTGATCGGCAGAAGATGCGAGAGGCTTTTCGCAAAGAACATGTTTCCCTTGTCGAATAGCTGAAATAGCAATCTCCTCATGGAGATGAGGAGGGGTGCATACGAGGATAACTTCGATTTCGGGATCTGAAACCACTGAAAGCCAATCAGTGGTGTGACGGCAGTGAAAGAGTTCAGAGAAAGTTTTGGCCGTTTCTTCATTAATATCTGATACCGCTGCAACATTCGCATCTTGCATGGTAGATATTGCTGTTGCCCGTCTTTTTCCTTGTAGCCCAGCGCCAATGATCCCTATTTGATAAACCATTTTCTCTTCCTTTGGTTAACTTGGAGGTACCGTCCGACGTAGTTGATACCAATCTTTCTCTACAATTTCATGAATCTTCTCTGCTGTGAATGAGTCCCATTCGTCCCAAATTGCGGAAATCAGTCGTCCTGTTAAACCATCAGAGGCTTCTGATGCTAAGAAAGTAGCTAATTGAGTAACACGTGTGGGATCGGATTCAGACTCTTGGACATTTAAGGCTTGAGATTTTAATTTTTCTCCTGCATGGTCTCCGGCATTGATTATGTCTTTGATAATCTGGGTATACACTGGTCCAGGAGCGATAGCGTTAACGTCAATATGGAAGGCTTCCAACTCAGCTGCGAGAGTATCGGTAAGGCGTACAATTCCTGCCTTGGAAGTTGAATAAGCACTAAAAAATGGGTTCGCCGAAGTTGCTCCTCCTCCAGACATATTAATGATTTTTCCGTATCTTTGTGCCTGCATGATTGGGACAGCAGCACGAGAGCAGTTGTAGGTTCCAAACAAGTTTACACTTATGGTGTTCATCCATTCTATCGGGTCAGTTTTTTCAATTGGACCAATGGGATTAATCATCCCTGCGTTGTTCACTAAAATGTCCAGACTTCTGTAATGTTGTTGGGTTTTTTGGAAAAGGGATTCAACTTGGCTAGGTTGAGAAACGTCACACGGTATCACGAGAGCTGTAAGCCCTGATTCTTTGATTTCCGATGCCACTGATTGCAATTCCGTTTCTGATCTGGCAGTGAGGATTAAATTCGCTCCTTCTGATGCAAAAGCTAACGATATTGCTCTTCCAATCCCTCTACCAGCTCCCGTTACCATTGCCGTTTTATTCAGTAATTTGATGAGTCCTCCTTTTTCGTGATCCCTCGGCTAAATTTGCTATGTTCTTACAGTGTTTTGCCCAATAGTATATGCGAGCATCTTATTTGGGATCATTTGTTACGTTCTTCAAATTTGCCATTTTCCATAAGGAGATAAGTCCTCCGATTGAATTGGATATTAGCAACGCGAAGGCAGCACCTAGTATACCCAAATGAGGAACCATTAAGTAGGTGCCTATTAATGTTCCAGTTGCGACTAAGGCTAGTACTCCGACGGGTCCTACCATTCTTTTCTGCACTCGGCCGACCGCGAGATAAAAATCGATAAGAACGACTGGAATACTACAAACCGCTAATACTCGTAGGGTTTGGATGCTTTCTTCAGAATATCTTTCTCCAAATGCAAGAAGTAGGTAGGGCCCTCCAAACCAAAGGAGAGTCAGGATTGGGATCTCTACAAGAGCGGCCAACCTGAGCCCCTTCATGATTGTAAGCCGTAAATTACCGGTGTTATGGGATCCTTCAACCACGACGACCATTGAAACTGCTAGTGGGATTACCCACGTAGGAGAGGCGAGTGCAAACGCTGAGAAATAGAAAGCATTCGATTCAGGTCCCACTAAGCTGAGTAGAATTAATGGAACAAGGTGGAGTTGGGTGTTAAATAAAAGGTGTGCAATGTAATTCATGCTTGATTGGGATGCGAGGGGCTTCAGGTTGGACCAGTCGAACTTTGGGGTAGGGGTGTAATTCTTTATCTCTCGAGGAAGGAGGAAGCCGGTTGATAACGTAATTGCTACCCAAATGCTTATACCCCAGGCGAAAAAAATACTAAGGCCTCCGGAAATTAATCCAAGTAGAAACAAGAAGATAATGCGGCAAATTCCTGCTGTTGTAGTGGAAATAAGAACGTTACTAGCCTTACGCAATCCCACAAAGGATGAATTGGTCATACTGAATATAACTAGTCCAAAAGTAAGTCCAATAAACCCGACGAAATAGATGGGGTTTTGAAGTACCATTTTTAGCGCAGGGCTCCATAGAGGGATGCCGATTAGGAAAATCACCCCTACAACCAGAGAAGTTAAACCGACTAGTGTTAAAACAGAATTAATGAGGTTTCCCTGCCGGGTTGGATATTCGGGCAAAAACCGAACTAATCCTAAATCTAAACCGAGGCTGGCTAAAAGTGACAGTTGAGCGCAGGCGGATACCAAAGCTGAGGCGAATCCAAGGTCTTCTGGAGATTGGAGGCGAGCAGCAGAAACCCAAAACGTGAGTCCAAGAATCCCGGCTAACCCAGTGTTGACGACTAAATACAGGGCATTTCTGTGCAGGGGATCTTGGAGATATGTTCCCAATACGGCTTTATATCCGATATCTCTCTATGCCTCTTTCATTTAAATCTTCTATAGGAGGGCACTCTGTTAAGGAAGGATAAATTCTTGAGAATGTTTCCTTAAAGTTTTGAAATGGAAATGAAAAGTAATTCAAGATTCCCTTGTCCTGCGAATCCCAAGAGTCATGATAGTATATGGAACGAGTATCGGAAGGTCTAGTCCTTTGAATAGAAAGGTCTATATGAAATAAAACCTAAGGTAGGTAACACCAATGTCATAATTTTTATTACATTGGTGTTACAGGGCTCTGGAATTCTCCGATACAAAAATCACGTTTAAAGTGAGTCTTAGTCTTTTGAACTTGCGGCTTTTGTTCAGGGAGCCAGCCTTACATAACGTTATGTTGGTTGCCGTTCTTTTGTTTGCGTTCACGATGGGGATGTCGCCCCATTGGGATTATCCCTATCCCCTTCATGTAGATGAATGGTTTGGACTGGGTTATGGCCAGGAGATAATTGCTTCTGGTCAACTTACTTTCGAAAGCCCCTATGAACGTAGGGTTATTTCCTATCATCCTGAAATGGGTTTCCACATGATTTGGGCCTTTTTGGGGATCATTACAGATGTTCAACTTATAGACCTATTCCGTCTTGCTCCCGGCATTCTTTTGGCGTTGCTTTCCTTTTTTACCTATGTATTCGGAAGGAAACGTGGCTTCGGATTAGAAGCCGCACTGTTTATTCCTCTCATTCCAACTTCCTTATGGACTCTTGGTCCAGCTTTTGTAGTGCCCGTTAGCGTGGCTACTCTTTCCATACCATTGATTGTGATACCCACAGGTGAACGGTTCGTAAGAGGGTCTGGGCCGTGGCTATGGACTATGTTGTTTTTGATAAGTGGTACATTGTTTATCCATCCAACTACGGAAAGCCTTTTGACATTGATTGCTACCTTATACATTGGAAGTTTTTTCATAGAAATGTTAAGCCGCCGGCGTTATTACGAAGCTCTAAAGTTATTTGGGGCGTTGGGAATTAGGGTGCTTATCCCGCTTATTGTATTGGCCATTTGGCAGCCATCTTTGACCCGATCAATTTTTTATTATTCGACCTCTCGGATACAACTCCCAAATACCCCGGATGGGTTGTTCCCTCATTTTTTGAATGCGTTTGGTTGGGAGGCAGCATTTGTTGGTGTCCTTGGGATGGGATTTTTTATCTATCGGAGCGATTTTCTTCTTAGGGGATTAGTTTTACCAGCTGTTGCGGTTGTTCTTGCATTTTTTGTGGAATTTTACCCTAAGTTTTTTATTGGCCCTCCTCCGCTATACAACAGGTCCTGGATTATGTTAGGGGTACTTTTGGCAATTTTTGTGGGATGCGCTATTTCCAGCTATTTTAAGTTTTCTAAAGAATTTGCGGATAACCTTCAGCCTAGATTTCAAAATCCATTTCCGCAGGGCCTATTCGCTCTTTCAAGAATAATCGGAGCGGTTTTTATTGGGTTTCTACTATATACAGGGTTGTTCGCCAATTACGAAAGGGATGTCTTCGCAAATTACTACCACATTATTGATCCTCCTGTTGATTCTCATTACCAGTGGATCGGAGAACACGTTCCAGAAAATCTGCGGGTTGCTTCCACGGAGCCTGTAATGGGATGGACCTATCCTTTATTTGCGGGTGTGGGCACCAAGAGTATTGGGGCGGATGCACTCCCATTTTCAGACCCAAAAGCTCAGGCCTTACGATTGATGATGGCAGAGGCTAGGTTGGATGTTCCTTGGATTAAATCCAACGATATATCAATTGTGTATAGCTGTGACCACATTGGTCGATGTAGAGAAATGTCCAACAGCGGTGTTCATAAGGTGAAAGAAGGGGTGTACGTTATTCCCGATTAGTAAAGGGTCAGTTTTTCAAAAACTTCTTAACGAGTATTATTCAGTATTTCTAGTTCTTTTAAGTGTGGTGAGGCATTGAATATCTGGCTGATTTTGATAGCCGTCTATTTTTGGGGAGGAATTCCAACTGCCTATATCGTTGCGCGCCTCGTCAGAGGAATTGACATACTGAAGGTTGGAACAGGGAACGTCGGCGCAGCGAACGTGGTTGCTCATTTGGGTTGGAAAATAGGCTTAGGAGTCGGGGTTTTCGATGGTGTTATTAAAGGAATCCTACCTGTGATATTGGCTGATTTAGCTGGTTTGGAATCTTGGCTTCAGGTTAGTGTAGCTCTCTTCTCTGTAATCGGGCACAATTGGTCTCCTTACATAAAATT
>CAZTCW010000024.1:0-1916 GCA_964612825.1 uncultured Dehalococcoidia bacterium
AATTTAAAACAAGGAGAAATAATAATGTTGGGGTCAATAGTTCAAACTCAATGGATTTCAAAAGGAGATAAGGTCGAAATTGAAATCGAAAAATTAGGAAAAACATCGGTAACTTTTTATTAACTACAAAACAAGAAATAAACGAATTTAAAAAAAATTCATAGTAGATTATTCCCAAACATCAACAGTGGATTTTTTGAACCGCTCCCAATCCCATTCAGCTCCCCAGCCAGGACCTTCAGGAGGTGAAATTCTCCCTTTATTGGGAATAACAGGATTTGTCATTCCCATAGACTTCCCTGTTTCATCAAGCCAACCTCCTTTGAAATATTCATAGTAACTTGTATTCTGTATCGAACACAACAAATGAGCGTGAACAAGACCCCAAAGTCCACCAGTACCATTAAATTCAACATTAGTTCCATATAGCTCAGCCATATGAGCAAGTTTCAGCCCGGCAGTAGTACCGGTTCTGGCGTTATATCTGATCAGGTCTGTTGCACCGGAAATCATCCATTGTGCCGAAATATCAACGTCAAACATTAATGTTTCGTTTGCCATTATAGGGATTGTTAATTCATTCGCCAGTTGCTTCAGGCGATTATGAGATCGTTCCGGTATTGGTTCCTCAAACCATCTATACTCAAGCTGTTCAAGAGATCTGCCAACAATTACAGCTTCATCATAGGTATATATCCCAACTGGATCATGCATTAGCTCTATTGATGATCCGACAGCATCTCGAATAGCCGTAAGCCATATGATGTTTTCTCGGAAAGGATGGTAAAAATGATCCTTTGTCGCTATAAAACCATCTGACACAGCGCCCTGTGCATCCTCAACAGCTTCTTCCATCGTCGTGCCGAGGATATTTAAGTAAGCGGGTATCGACTCCCTTACTTTACCAATCAGTGCCCAGACAGGGAGATTTGCTACTTTGCCTGCAATGTCCCAAAGACAGTTATCAAACGCTCCTGCCCAACCAGCTGAACGATAAACCCAACGGGTTCCCTGATGGAGTTTCTGGTATAGATGTTCTCGATGTAAAGGATTTTCTCCGATAACTAGCCCACGTAATTGCTCGACATCCAGTTTGGTGATTGATGCAACTCCTTCAGATATAGCCGTACAGTGACCAGTAACCCCATCATCGGTATCGACATGCATTACAAACTCGTGTTGGCGTTTGGAAGTTCTTCGACTTTGACCATTAAGACCTGAAGAATGTATCCATCTTTCTCGCTCTTGTCCGGGAAGTTTGATCAGTTGAAAATCGCGCACCGGCTGGTCAGATTCCAAGACACTCAGTCTAACGTTCGTAATTTTCATGATTTAATTTTACAATAATAATTAATTCGTTTATTAAAATCTTTAATAAAGCAATGAAAAATATTACCACTATTCGCTGGACATTATTAATAATATTTTTTTTATCTGCTTGTACTTCGACAAATGATTTAGAAACTACCTCGACCGAAAAACCTGTTTTAGATTTATTAGCTGCGGTAGATCAAGGAAATGTAAAAATAGTAAATCAACATATTATTTTTGGAACAGATCCAAACTATATATTTGTACCTGCTGGAATTCCTTTTGAGGGTGCATCTGCCCTTCATATAGCTGTCCTTAAAAGCAATCAAGAAATTATAAATATATTAATCGAAAACGAGACTAATATAGATATTAAAGCAAAAGATGAATATGGCGGTTCACCTTTAGAATGGGCATCTTTTTGGGGTATTGAAGAAATGGTTAAATTCCTTATTGAAAAAGGGGCAAACATAAACTCGAAAAATAACTTTGGTGGAACACCTTTAGACGCGGCAGGTACACATAATCCTTTTATTGATAAAGGAAACCAAGAATTTTTAAAAAACCGAGCGTTAATAAAAGAGTATTTAATACAAAAAAATGCG
>CAZTCW010000025.1:0-8428 GCA_964612825.1 uncultured Dehalococcoidia bacterium
TCAATTACTGGGAGCGCAAGTGTAAACGCCACTAGGCCTGGAGGGGCATTTGCTGCGCATATTGTGGATGTTGAGGTGGATCCGGAGACTGGCAAGACCCAAATTCTTCGGTATACCGCTGTTCAAGATGTGGGGACTGCGATTCATCCCAGTTACGTCGAAGGCCAAATTCAAGGCGGTGCTGTCCAAGGAATTGGGTGGGCGTTAAATGAAGAGTATTTTTATAACAGTCAGGGGCAAATGGCCAATCCGACCTTCTTGGATTACCGTATGCCCACTTCCTTGGATCTACCAATGATCGATACCGTTATAGTAGAAGTTCCCAATCCGAGCCATCCCTATGGGGTTCGGGGGGTTGGGGAAGTTCCTATCGTTCCCCCTCCGGCGGCTATAGCAAATGCAATCTATCGAGCTGTGGGCGTCCGAATGACTCGATTACCAATGGCTCCGGATAAAGTCTATCGAGAAATTGAAAATCTTGGATAGCTCGAGTAAACACTCCGTAAGGGTCTTTTAACCTAGTTTGAGAATCGGGAGGATCGACGTATGGCAAAAATGACTGGGGGACAGGCGCTAGCTAAATCGCTATATCGCGAAGGGGTCCGTGTAATTTTTGGATTGCCTGGAGTCCAGACTTATCATGCAATGGATGCTTTAGCCCAAGAACCGGGGATCCAGTTTATCACTACAAGGCATGAACAGGCTGCAACTTATATGGCAGATGGTTTTGCTCGTGCAGGGGGTGACCCCGGAATCGCTTTAGTCGTGCCTGGCCCAGGGTTACAAAATGCTTCGGCCGGCTTGGGTACAGCCTATTCGGCTTCTTCCCCCGTATTTCTCATCTCAGGACAGGTTCCTATTGATAAAATTGGAAAGGATGTAGGGGTCCTTCATGAAGTTAATGATCAACTTGATACCATAAAACCCATAACGAAATGGCAAGCGCGCATATTAAACCCCGCTGACATCCCTGCGGCGGTTCACGAAGGTTTTCGCAACCTAAAAACGGGTCGGCCAAGACCAGTGGAGATAGAGATACCACCTGAAACACTCGCTGAAGAAGCAGAAGTCGAACTTTATGAATCTGAGGAATACCCTAGACTTTTGGGTGACAACAACAAAATTAAGGAAGCTCTTAACCTTCTCTCCAAGGCGAAGAATCCAGTAATTTGGGCGGGGGGAGGTGTGAATTCCTCTGGGGCGTCGGATGAAATCCGAGGTTTGGCCGAACTCTTACAAGCAGGGGTTATTACAACTCCGGAAGGGAAAGGGAGCATTTCTGACCGCCATCCCTTGTCTTTAGGGGCCCCTCGAAGAACCCCGGATGCCTTGAGCGAGTATTTTCAAGGGTGTGATGTGGTGTTGGCTGTGGGAACTCGGTTTGCCGAAGCACCAATAATCGAATCACAAACCATCATCCAAATCGACGTCGATCCTTCAGAATTGGGGCGGAATCATCCCAATACCCTGGGGGTTCTCGGGGACGCTCAATCCGTTTTACAACAAATGATTCAAGCTTTGTCTAATGACGGTTATCAGGCCAAATCGAAACAAGAGTTCTTCGAGAACATTCGAGAACAGAGACGCGCACAGGCAATAATTACGCAACCCCAAGGAGAATTTATAAGGGTCATTAGAGAGGTTATGCCTGACGACGGGATTTTAATTTCAGGGATGACACAGGTAGGTTATTACAGCCGATGGGCCTATCCTGTTTTTGAACCAAGGACGTACCTCACCTCTTCTTATTATGGGAATCTAGGATACGCGTACCCCACAGCACTGGGAGCTAAAATTGCCCAACCAGACCGGGCAGTGGTAGCAGTATCAGGTGATGGAGGGTTTTTATTTAATTCGCAAGAACTTGCGACAGCGGCGATGTACAATATAAACGCAGTCGTGATAGTGTTTAATGATAACGCCTTTGGAAATGTTTATAGAGATCAAATCAATCGATTCGAAGGTCGTGCAATAGGATCCCAGCTAAAGAATCCGGACTTTGTCAAATTAGCTGAAGCTTATGGAGTTGAAGGCTTTCTGGCAAAAGACGCAGAGGAATTGAAAACAGTTCTAAGCGTAGCCCTTTCCAGAAATAACCCAACACTTATTGAGGTTCCAGTTGGGATGATGCCTTACCCCTTCTAATCTGGAATGATTTAATTGCGGATGGTACCCTGGGGGCTCTCATCGACTTTACATAAACAGCAGCATTTCCGAATTAGGATGATGTGGACTTGAGGCGACTAAATGCTTGATTATTTTAATTTGTCAGAGTTATTCCCACAAGATGAGAAAAACCTCCAGTCTTCAACGCGCGAATTCCTTGAAGACGAAGCGAAACCTTATGTGGCCTCTTGGTGGGAGGACGGCGTTTTCCCAAACCATCTTGTCAGTGAGTTTGGGAAAAGAGGTTTATTAGGATTGAATCTTCCTGTCGAATTTGGGGGTCAGGGGTTAAGCTCCCTGGCTTATGGATTGGCAATGTATGAATTGGAACGCATTGATTCCGCCCTCAGGAGTTTTGTGAGTGTTCAATCCTCCTTAGTTATGTATCCAATCTTTGCTTACGGTTCGGACGAACAGAGATCCTATTATCTTCCAAGAATGGCTTCCGGGGAACTAATCGGTTGCTTTGGGTTAACGGAATCGTCTGGTGGCTCCGATCCTTCTACAATGGGAACCCGGGCAGTTAAGGATGGCCATGATTATGTTCTGACGGGTTCAAAAATATGGATTACGAATGGGGGCATCGCTGACATAGCAGTTATCTGGGCAAGAGATGAAGAAGGGGAGGTCCGAGGGTTTCTAGTAGATACCTCCAGCCCTGGGTTCTCCTCAAAAAAGATTCCTGGGAAAATGAGTATGCGTGCGGCGGTAACGAGTGAACTTATCTTAGATGACGTTCGAGTTTCTTCAGCTCAATTACTTCCTTCAGCAAAGGGCTTAAGGGCTCCATTGTCCTGCTTGACTCAGGCACGGTACAGTATCATTTGGGGAGCCTTAGGAGCTTTGGAGGCGGTATATAGGGAAGTTTGTTCTTTCGTGCAGGATAGAACAACCTTTGGACAACCAATCGCATCTCGGCAATTAGTTCAAGCTAAATTAGTTCATCTACTATCTGGCCATACGAAAGGGTTATTGCTGGCTTGGCGTTTGTCACAATTAAAGGATAAAGGAACATTAGATTTCGGACAGGTGTCGCTAGCGAAACGAGATAACGTTCGGTGTGCATTAGAAGGGGCTCGGATTGCTCGAGAAATCTTAGGAGCAAGCGGGATTACAATCGAATTCGAAACGATCCGCCATATGTTGAATTTGGAAACCCTTGATACATATGAAGGCACCTATGATATTCACACATTGATTGTAGGACGGGAGATCACGGGATTTAATGCAATGGGTTGATCAGTCGACTAATGTTCGTGAGGTTTGAGTTTTGGTTGATTTGTCAACTGATTCCTACTCGTATCGTTCCCATTGGGTGATAAATGCTGTTAGAGATGTTACCAAGGTAATCCCTGCTGCCCATAAAAACGTGCTCTTTATCCCAAACGCGTCAGCAAAAATCCCGGCTATACCGGGGGATAATCCCGCTAGTAAGACTGCCGAACCAAACACTAAAGAGACTGTCGTGGCTTGGACTTGGGGTTCAACTAAATCCATTGCTCCAGCTAAAAGGATGGCCATCATTGGAAACAGGAAGATTCCCATGACGAGAATCACAGTAATAAATGGCCATCCAAAAGGGACTAAATACAATCCAAGGAATGAGAATCCTAAACATAGGAGCCCTGGTGCAAGAACGGATTTCCGTCCATATTTGTCAGAGAGGAATCCGAGTAACGGCTGAGAACCAATACCCGCCAGTTGAGCTAATGAAAGGTAAAGCCCCAATTGGAAACTAGAGACCATTAATTCCTCCCGGAGATAGATGGGAAGGAAAGTCAGCATAGCGCTCTGCCCTGCAGAGAATCCACCGGCAAATAGTAGGAGCAACAGTAGCCGTCCGTTCCTCATAAGATTAATGAATGAGCCCAAATAGGAGTTTATATTTGAGGAAGATAAACCATCCTTAAGGGAAAATCGTAAGCTGATCCATATCAATATTCCTGCTCCAACCGCGGGGATAACGCTCCCCTGAAGCACTGTCCTCCACGAAAAAAAACCGACCAATGTTCCGGCAACGATAGGCCCGAGAAATTCACCGACACTACCACCTGTCCCATGAATTGCGATTGCGAATCCTTTCCTGGTTTGGAAATATTGAGATAAGGTAGATATGGCAGCGGGATGCCAAAAGCTAATCGTTGCGGTAACAAGGCCTGAAGCCAAAATTGCCCAAAGATAAGAATTGCTTGTCCCTAAAAGAGCTGAAAAAATGCCAAGTAAAATTATGGAGATTCCTAGGATTTCAGGACGTCTTTTACTGAAACGGTCTGCGGCAAATCCCGCGGGTAGGTTGGAAATCCCTCCAGCCATATTCCTGACTGTTGATAAGGAACCAATCTGTATGTTCGTTAATCCCAAACCAAATTTTATTTCCGGGAGGATCACGAAGAAGGCGGCATTGAAGAGATGCTTAAATGCGTGACCTCCTACGGTAGCGGAGATCAATCCAAACCGTTGGTACCGTGTGATTTTGTTCAAAGTTTCTACCTGTACCGAATCTTCCATTTCCCCTCTTATGGATTTTAGTCCATAAATTTCCTCTTAGTTTAACCCCGACAATTTAGGGGTGCCTGCGAGGTAAACGGATAAAGTTCCCAGTGTAATGATTGGCCCCAATATCAAAAATGCTAAGGTGTAGTTGTTAAAAATGTCAAACATGATCCCAGCATAGATTGGTCCCATTACACTAATGGCCAGACTGAGAGTACTCATGATTCCCCGTATTGTAGCGTACCTTTTGGTTCCAAAAAAGTCAGCGACGACTGTTTGGCTTGTTACGGTATGAGCAGCATGTCCCGTACCATAAAAGAAGAAGAAAACCACGACTGACCAGACCGATTGTGGGCTAATAAACGCAAATGCGAACCAACCTGCTCCAAGCATAAGGAAGCAAAGCATATACATTCGATGACGGCCGATACGATCAGCAATCGGACCGAATAATAGGCGCCCTACCATCTGTGTTAGGCCATAATAAGCTACTAATAATCCTGATCCCTGGGTGGTAAATCCTCGGTTGATCATGTGAGGTATTTGGTGCACGTGGTGAACTGTGGTAGTAAGGCCGTACAATGCTCGAGCAATCAAGAGCAGCCAGAAGGAGGGGTGTTTCATGGCATCTTTAACCGTAAAACTTTCCTCTTCTTGTCCCTTCCTATCGTTTGTTAACGGAGCTTTGATGTCCTCAGGAGTGGATTGCCTTCCATCGGGAAGGTAACCATAAGGTTCTGGTCGATGACGAATTATCTGAGCTAAGGGGAGGCTAATTATCAAAAATCCAATCGCGGCTATGAAAATGGCGTCACGCCACCCATATATTACGAGCAGAAGAGTTACTGGATATACCCCCACATATCCCATCGCTTGACCCATACCCAAGAACGCAGAAGCTGTTCCTCGTTTTCGTTGAAACCAGTGAACGAGGGCTGTCATAAAAGCATTCATTGCGCCCATTCCTTGTCCCAGAGCAATAACCATTGATGCAATATAAAAGCCTCGGAGTGAATCCATCCGGGAGAATAACAAGAGTCCAATGAACATGACGATTATCCCAAATGAACCCATAATGCGAGGGCCCAACCGGTCGATTAGGTACCCCGAGAGCGGGCCTAAAGCGCCTTGTTCAAATTGCTTGATTGAAAATCCCAAGGAAATGGCCGCTAAACTCCAGCCAAATTCTTGCTGTACGTCTTTAATGAACGCACCCATCCCAATTTGCACGATCGCAAGGTTGATAAACCCACTGATCGTCCCTGCGGCAACAATATACCACCCATAAAAAACTTTATTTGGGTGAAACACTTCAGCGTTGGTGGTTGATTTATTTCCGGACCTCATGAGCTTTAGCCCCTCGACCATGGGTAAGAAAAATCCATTGTAACAGAGCCCGCGGTAAATGGTGGCGATAATGGGATTTGGAATTCGAACAATGATTAAAGAATAGTGAGTCTTTGATTTGTTATTCATCCGATTGAAGGTGTATTCTACGATCGATTTTAAATTCATCTAGCGTCTTTTCCACGGGCAGGTTCCCAGTTCTCCCCGGTGATTTGAAACGCAGGAAGTTGATTATTCATGCGGATTGTGAAGGCCGTGCGACACCCAAGAAGTATTTATTACGGGTGGTGGCTGGTTGGAATTGTTGTTTTCAAGATGGGGATAGTCGTAGGTCCCTTTATGCAGGGAATGGGAATCTTTTTTGTTGTTTTGGAAAAACAATTTGGATGGAGTCGGACAGCACTATCCTTTGCTTTTTCCCTTGGCCGAATTGAGGGCGCTCTGTTTGGACCGATAGAAGGATTCCTAACAGATCGATTTGGAGTTCGGAGAATGGTTTTGGCAGGATTGTTCATTCTGGGAGTTGGTATGGTATGTCTTAGTTTTATTCATACACTCTGGGAATTTTATGGAGCAATTATGTTGGTGTTCCTTGGTGCCGGTCTCGCCGGATTTATTCCCATGATGGCCCTAATTAATAATTGGTTTTCTCGGCGTAGAGCCACCGCTACAGGTTTGGGGATGACAGGTGGAGCTCTTGGAGGAATCCTGGTTCCCGGGATTGCATGGCTCGTGACTACTTTAGGGTGGCGGGCTACCTTTTTGTGGTTCGGGATATTTGTTTTGCTTCTCGCATTCCCGTTCACGAGACTGATTCGGAATCGTCCTGAAGATTACGGGTTGTTCCCTGATGGGGACCAACCCGTTTCCGATGTAGAGCCCGAATCTGAGACAAACTCTCTTCCAAGGACGGTGAATCAAGGGATGGCGGATGATGGCAGCTTTACTCTTTCCGAAGCACTTCGAACGAGAGCATTTTGGGCAGTAGCGATCACCCATGGATTGGGAGCTGCTGTTATGACGACAGTTATGATTCACGTAGTTCCAGCTATGACTGATGCTGGCCTCTCTCTTTTGAAAGCGAGTAGCGTTGTTACCATTTTCACTGCGACCGCCGCTCTTTTTCGTCTCGTCGGAGGGGTTTTAGGCGATCGATACGATAAACAACCCTTAATCATAATCTTTAATGTTATCCAGGGTTTGGCCATGCTCGTTGCGGCTGTAGCCCATAATTTCCCTGTAGCAGTTGCCTTCGCAGTTTTATTTGGAATTGGGCATGGGATCCGTGTCCCCCTCTTGGTTACAATTAGGGGAGATTATTTTGGCCGTAAACATTTCGCAACTATTTTTGGAGTTTCTCAATTGCCCATGAATGTAGTCATGATGGGAGCACCCATAATGGTCGGTATTTTGTTTGATACCCTAGGAAGTTACTTTATTGCATTTCTAGGTCTTGGAGCTATGAATTTCCTAGGAGCGGGGTTGATGGTCTTCGCGACTCGACCACCACCTAAAATATCTAGCGGCTTTTCTACTAATTAAAGAGAAGGAGTTTTACCCATCTAACTTCTCCGAGAGTAGTTTGGGTAATCCCTCTATAGGAACCCGAATCTGTGACATGCTGTCTCTGTCCCTAATAGTAACCTGATTATCTTCAAGCGACTGGAAATCCACAGTAATACAGTAGGGGACTCCGATTTCATCACAGCGCCTATAACGCCGACCAATACTCTGGGCGTCATCGAATTCGATATTCCTTTTGCCAGTTGATTTGAGAGATTCTTATAGTGATCTTGACAGTGGGACTAAACTTTCGTTCCTGCTTAGTGGGAGAACCGTCGCTTTAACCGGAGCTAAGGCAGGATGAAGTTTCAGGACAACCCTAGTTTCTAATTTCCCCGAATTTGTCGGTACAGATTCTTCGAAATAGCTGTCCATAAGAAAGGTAAGAACTGCCCGATCTACACCCCCGGATGGTTCAATTATAAATGGAATTAAGTGGCTTCCGGATTCTTCATCAAAATAGTGTAAATTCTCTCCGCTATAGGTACTATGGCGCCTGAGGTCGAAGTCAGTTCTATTAGCAATACCTTCTAATTCCCCCCATCCCCATGGGAATTGGTATTCGATATCGGTGGTTGCTTTGGCGTAGTGGGCTAATTCATCTTTCTCATGTTCTCTCATCCTAAGGTTCTCCGCACGAATTCCGAGCCGAGTGTACCAATCGAATCGATTCTGTGACCACCACTTGTGCCATTCTTCATCAGTCCCGGGACGAACGAAGAACTCTATCTCCATTTGTTCGAACTCCCTTGTCCGGAAAATGAAATTCCCTCGGGTGATTTCGTTCCGGAAGGATTTGCCAATTTGAGCCATCCCAAAGGGTAATTTCTTCCGGCTAGAACTCAGGACGTTTTGAAAA
>CAZTCW010000026.1:0-1014 GCA_964612825.1 uncultured Dehalococcoidia bacterium
GGGGCACGTTCAATTTTAGTTATTGTAATTGCAGGCTTATTTGTTGGCATGGTAGTAGCACTCCAATTCTATGACACACTTGTTCGTTTTGGCTCTGTAAGTTTACTAGGGTCAGCCGTTGGATTAAGTCTTATTAGAGAACTAGGTCCAGTACTAACAGCACTAATGGTAATTGGTCGTACTGGTTCAGCAATGTGTGCAGAAATTGCTATCATGCGTATTGATAATCAAATTGATGCCTTAGAATGTATGGGAATTAATCCTTTAAGATATTTAATTTCACCAAGAATTTTAGCTGGTATTATTTGTGTGCCAATACTGACCGCAATATTTATTGTTGTAGGAATATTCGGTGGTTATTTTGTAGGCGTCATTTTATTTGATGTAAGTGCAGGGTCATATTTTCAAAATATGAATGATACAGTAATAAATCGTGATTTAATTATGGGGTTAACTAAATCAATTATATTTGGTCTGCTAATAATATGGATTTCCTGTGAAAAAGGCTTCAATCTCCATCTTGATAAAACTGGTGCTTTTGGTTCTGAAGGAGTAAGCCGCATAACAACTGAGGCCGTGGTACTATCATCAATTGCTATACTTTTCAGCGATTATTTACTCAGTGCCTTGATACTGTAAACTAAGGCTATGAATGAAAAACAACATACAGAAATGCTTGTCGGTATTTTTTTATTAATCGGCATCATTGCAATTACCTTTCTAGCGCTACGCATGGGAGATTTTCAACTACTGAACAATCATCGGTATGTAATAAAAGCTGAATTTACGTCAGCATCTGGACTAAAAAAAGGAGCTCATGTTGAAATGGCTGGTGTTAGCGTAGGTAGAGTAACAAATATTATTTTTAATCCTGAGACTTACTTAGCAGAAGTTCATATTGCTATTGAGGATAGCATTCAAGTACCTGATGATTCTATAGCTTCCATCAGAACATCTGGAATAATCGGAGATAAATTCTTAAAAATATCGCCCGGTGGAAGTGACAATATTATT
>CAZTCW010000027.1:0-17715 GCA_964612825.1 uncultured Dehalococcoidia bacterium
ATTCCAAGAAGGCCTTTTATCCAATCGGGTTCAGTTGCGCCGTCGCAGTCTAGGAGATCAACGCGGCCTTCAAAGATTATTCCTATTAGGTGCTTATCGCCTCGCGGTCGATAGCGAGTTTATGATAGCATCAAATATTACTCTGTCAATGAGTGATGAAAAGATGGAACTGGGAATTATTTCACTTGGTCTCCTGTTCGGGTTCGGTGCGGATTTTAATGGCGAGGATTGTTTTTCTGGAACTCCTAATTCCTACTAGGAACGACCTATTCAAAAATATTCCCTTGAATGGACAGAGATCGGTGATATAATCCGTTAGGCTGGCAAGGATTTCATTCATTATTTGCAGGTGGGGGCAGATTTATGAAGCCGAGCGGTCCTCTTCTAGGTACTCGGGTATTAGATTTATCCGGCTCTTCGGGACTACATTGCTCTAAGCTTTTTGCCGACCTAGGGGCGGATGTTATCAAAATCGAACGTCCAGGTGGCGATTCAACCAGGAATGTTCCCCCGTTTAAAGACGATCAACCAAGCATAAATAATAGTCTATATTTCCTTCATTTTAACGCTAACAAAAGAGGAATAACCCTAGATCTTTCTAAAAACTATGGTATTACTCTTTTTCAAAAATTGGTTTCAACTGCAGATGTGATTTTAGAAACGTCTCCCCCAGGGTATATGGAATCTCTTGGAATCGGATATTCTTCATTGAAGGAAATTAATCCCCGTATCGTGGTTACGTCAGTTACCCCATTTGGTCATAGGGGCCCATATAAGAGCTTTCGTGCTACAGATATCGTATCCTTCGCGATGGGGGGGTTGATGGCCCTTAGCGGTGAACCTGATCGTCCTCCTTGTGTCGCTCCAGGGGAAGTTGCTTATGGTATGGCATCGGCTTTTGCTGCTCTTGGGACTCTAGTCGCTATTTACCATTCGAATCTAACTGGAAAAGGACAACAGGTGGATACATCCGCCCACGCTAGCTCTGTCCATATCGCTGGATATGCTGTTCCTGTTTTTTCTGCCACTGGTCACATGGGGTTTCGAAAAACATGGTCGGAACGAACGTTTGACATAAATGATTTATACCCATGTACTGACGGATTTGTTCGGTTTTGCGTCTTGCCCAAAGCCCAATGGGATTCAATGGTTGAGTGGCTGGGGAGCCCTGAAATCTTAAATTCTCCGGTATTTGCCGACCAGCAATTCCGTAGGGAAAACAGTGAGATTATTGACCCCTATGTGCTTGAATTAACTGAATCCCAACCGAAGAATGAGATTTATTTAGAAGGACAGGGACGGCACATTGCCGTTACTCCTGTAAACACGCCGAAGGATTTTGTTGAAAGCGAACAGACTGAGGTTAGGGGATTATTTACTTCATTGGCACACTCAGTTATGGGGGAATATAAACACTACGGTCCGATTCATAAGTTCAGCGGAACCCCTGGGTCTATCTATCGGTCCGCTCCTTTGGTTGGGGAACATAACCAGGAAATTTTTTGCGGAGAACTCGGGTTGTCCCCCCGACAACTTTCAGTCCTTGCAGCTAGCGGAGTAATTTAAGGAGTCACAATGACTAGTTTACCATTGCAAGGTGTTCGGGTCTTATCTCTAACTACTGCTGCTGCGGGGCCGACAGTATCCAACTTTTTAGGCCAGTACGGAGCCGAAGTCATAGATTTAGAATCCCGGGTTCATCCAGACACCCATAGGGGAGGACAAAATCAAGCTCGTTGGAACACTTCTCCTACCTTCGTGAAACTGCATCGCAACAAAAAAAGTGTGACCATTAATATGGGGACGGAGGCCGGCCGTCAAATTGCCAA
This sequence comes from uncultured Dehalococcoidia bacterium, assembly GCA_964612825.1. Taxonomy (GTDB): domain Bacteria; phylum Chloroflexota; class Dehalococcoidia; order Lucifugimonadales; family UBA1127; genus CAZTCW01. Next base: position 1,830 of record CAZTCW010000027.1, read on the forward strand.
AGAATTAGCAGCCATAAGCGATGTTATTGTAGAAAATTTCACCTTGGGTGTACTTCAACGATGGGGCCTAGATTACCCAAACGTAAAGCAAGTGAACGAGGAAATTATAATGCTGAGTCTTCGGGGACTTGGATCAACCGGTCCTCGAGCAGCCGATACGACGTGGGGACCGAACCTAACTGCTCTTTTTGGCATGACACATCTATGGAATTATGTTGATGCCCCTTATCCGACAGCAGAGGCAAGAGCGCAGCATCCAGATTTCCTATCTGGATGCTCTGGCGCATTTGCAATTATGGCTGCCTTGTTACATCGAAAGAAGACGGGGGAAGGGCAGCATATTGACGGTTCTCAGATTGAAGCCGGTGCATCCTTGTTGGGTCCGGTATATTTGGATTATTTGATAAATGGACGAGTCCAAAACCCTCAAGGGAATCAAAGGGCTGGGGCTTCTCCTCATGACGCTTACCGGTGTAAGGGGGAGGATGCTTGGTGTGTCATTGTCGTAGAGAATGACCAAGACTGGGCCAGGTTTTGTGAGGCTCTTTCTAATGTTAATTGGGTGACTGATTCTAGATTTTCCACTGTTCTTGGTCGCATGGCGCATAAAAAAGAAATTGATCAACGAATTTCGGAATGGACAATCAACCATTCTTCACAGGAAGTGATGGAAATTATGCAATCCCATGGCGTTATTTCCGGGCCTGTTCAAAATGTTCAAGACATATTTGAGAGTGATTTGCAATTTAAAGAAACGGGATTCTTGGTCGGATTTGAAGAGCCTGAAGCAGGTATGGTCGTTACCGAAGGACTTGCTACGACCTTATCCGAAACACCAGGTGCGATTTTCCGACCTGCACCACTTTTAGGACAACATACTTGGGAAATTTGCCATGACTTACTTGGAATGTCAGTCGAGGAATTCGAACGATTAGAGAAAGAACAAATCTTATTTTAGGAAAATGAGAATAGGAGGAGCCCATGAGTGAGTTGGTTTTGTACGAGAAAAGGAACCATACTTCGTTTATCACCATTAATCGTCCCGATAAAATGAATGCATTAAGTCGTGAGGTTACGCGTTTGCTTGCAGAAGCGTGGCTCGAGTTTCGGGGGGATTCAGACGCATGGACCGCAGTTCTGACTGGGAATGGGCCGGCGTTTTGTGCTGGGGGGGATTTGAAAGAAGCCCTTGAAAATGCCAAAAACCCAGATTTGAATGCGGCTCCGAAGGTTCCTGGAGTTCGTCCTGGATCAAGTTACAGTGAATTCACAGTTGCCAATGGATTGTGGAAACCCATTATTGCGGCGGTCAATGGGCATTGTATGGCAGGGGGCTTTGGACTTGCCCTAAACTGTGATATCCGGATAGCATCGGAAAATGCCCGGTTTGGGGCCTCCGAGATCCGATGGTCGCATATGGCCGGAGGTCAAAACTATATTCTGCCACGTATTGTTCCTCTAGGGTGGGCATTCTGGCTTCTTTTTTCAGGTCAGACAATTGATGCTCAGACTGCTTACAATATTGGATTAGTTCAAGAGGTTACAACTCCTGAGGGATTACTTGATGCGGCCACTCGTTTGGCTGATACGATTAATGCCAATGGACCTTTAGTTGCACAACACACAAAGGAATTTACCTACCGTTCACTCGATTTGCCTCTTTCCAGCTCAAGATTTTTTGAGGGAATGTTTTATGGGCATCTTCAGCAAAGTCCTGATTATAATGAAGGAACCGCATCTTTTGTCGAAAAGCGTAATCCGAAATTCTCTGGTAAGGCGAATTCAAGATAATATTTGTTGAATGTGATAAGGAAATCACTTAAAATTGGGGCTAACTATTGCGATTTAGTCCGTTTACACGATTTGACGAATCTGTATCTATGTGTTAGTTTCCGCCTCAGCTATCTGTGAAACGCCTATCTTGGCGTTCTTTAATGTTGGAAGGTCATAAACCTTGTTAAAGGGGGAATAAATGTTCAGAAAATCACGTTCTTTATGGGGAGCGAGTTTCATGGTGCTCCTTTTGCTAGCAGTAGCATGTGGTGGTTCAGACGAGCCAGCCGCTTCATCAGCTCCTGCGGCAGCCGCTCCTGTTGCTACAGAAGTAGCAGCTCCTGAGCCTACCGCGGAATCTGGTGAAACGTCAGGATCAGAAGAAGCTGTCCCTGAGACCGGTTCGGTTACCGGCGAATTTCAAGAAGGCGGGACATTAGTTGGTGCAGGGGAAACCCCAGTGTATGGAGGAATCTTAACGCTTTCACATCGAAGAGATCTTCCAACCAGTGACCATATGGTTTCCACTTCTATCAGTGTCAACAATGTAACGGGGTCAATGTACGGCAAAGGAAACCTCGTCCGTCCATCTAGGGCGAATGTATTTGTGTGGGAGGGCTTCCTAGCTGAATCCTGGGAAGTTTCCGACGACTCCACCGTTTACACCTTTAAGATAAAACCTGGAATTACATGGCATGATGGGACTCCATTCACAGCGGATGACGTCGTGTTTTGGACGAATCTGAGTTTAGACCCTGAATCTGTTGGTGCCGTAGGAAGGGCAGCAAGCAGACAAACTTCTCAGTTCGGGCCTGTGGAATCTGTAGAGGCGATTGATAACTTGACGGTTCGGTACACACTAAGTCAATCAGCGCCGAACTGGCTTGAAAAGTTTTTCAATATGAACTTGGTTGTGAGCCATCCCAAGCATTTAGTCCAGCCACATTTAGACGCTGGTAATGCTCGTGTTCAACCACTTGAATACGATATGGTCGCTCTCGGCTCATTTAAATTCAAAAAATATGACAAGGGCAGCTTGATTCAAGTCCGACGGTATGAAGACTATTTTGAAAAGGACGATCAAGGGAATGCCTACCCATATCTAGACGGAATCGATTTCGTCATAATGAGGGATCACTCTGCTATGGTGAGCGCCTTCCGAGCCAACCGCTTGGACGGCACCAGTAGAGGAACAGGCTTCCACCTTATCCCAATCGACGTTGATGCAATCCGTGGTGACCTTGGGGACAAGGCGTGGTTTGCTCGTTACGCCTACCTTGGTTGGGGTCCGGCGATGAATACGTTGAAGCCACCGCTTGATGATTTCAACTTACGGAAAGCGATTCACCTCTATGTAGACCGTCAGGAGGGTATTGAGTTGGTTCACGGTGGGTTTGCAGTGGAAGCTGGAATCATGCCGCCTAGCTCAGACTTTCAGCACCCGGATCTCAAGAGTTGGGCTGGTTTGAACCCTGCAACAAAAGAAGAGGACAAAGCTGCGGCCAAGAAGTTGCTGAAGGATTCAGGGTATGAAGGGCTCGACATTGAAGTGATGTGTAGGGACGTCTACCTTGAGAAGTGCGAATTTATGGACGCTCAATTCAGGGCCTTAGGTTTGAATCCATCCCTTAATGTTCTGGATGTCCATGGTATCACCGAGGCAACTACTTCAGGTAATTTCACAATCGATACTCGACCGTCTGGGGGATCCAACCCTGGGGACGTAGAAGTATCCTATGTGACAACCAATCCGTTTAGTGCCCATAAACATGGAGACACTCATATCGATGACGTGTTTTCTGAAATATCTCAGACCGCTGATCAAGCGAAGCGGTACAAGCTAGCACAAGAGATAGAGAAATACGTAATTGATGAGAAGATTTATTTCTCGGCTTGGTGGTGGGAAGTAGCCGTAGTAGCCTATCGTTCGCATGTGAAAGGTGTTTGGATCCCTGGAGTAAACACTCATAACTTGAACGACTACACTACTACCTGGATAGACCCGGTGGAAAAGAAGAGGTAACCTCTTTTTCTCAGTGCGGAATTAATGAGGCTCTACTTCTAGATTATTGCTAGGAGTAGAGCCTCATGTTATTCTAGCCGCGAATCCCATTTTATACGGAAATCTTTTAGGGATGGTGGTATGAGTGGTCCACTTGAAGGGTTAAAAATTGTCGATCTTTCCCGAGGCGCGGCTGGAGCGTTGGCCACAATGCTTCTTGCTGATAACGGAGCGAATGTAATTAAGGTAGAACCCTTAGGGGGAGACCCTTTTCGGTTTTACCCGCCCTTGGTTGTTTGGAACCGCGGTAAAAGAAGTATTAGTCTCGCGATAGGCGAATCTGGCGGGAAAAATATCCTCCTTAAATTGCTGGAGGAAGCGGATGTTTTGTTGGAAACTTTCCGTCCTGGGATAACCTCAAGTTTGGGTATTGATTACCCGACTCTTAAAATACAATTCCCTAAGTTGGTCTATTGTTCTCTCACTGGGTATGGACAAACTGGATCAGAAAGCTCTCGTCCTGGGTATGACAGTCTGGTTCAAGCGCAAGTCGGATTACAATGGCTCCAAGAGGGTCATCGAGACGGCCCCATCCATCTAGGATTTGCTGCTCCATCGTATTCTGGAGGGTTTACCGCTTCTTATGGAATTTTAGCAGCCCTACATGCTCGAGCAAAAACTGGGTTGGGACAGCATGTGGACGCCTCTCTTCGTAGGGGTGCAATAATGATGCAACGATGGGGTTGGAGTGAACCTGTTCCGGAAGTATCTGAACCAGCGAGGTTAGGGATGACCAGAGTCTTTCAGTGTGGAGATGGGGAATATCTATGGACCCATACTGGGGCTAGGGGATCCTTTGAACGCTTGATGGGTGTGTTGGGTTTAACCGAATTTATCGGTGGGGACGGCCGAACACGGATGGATACAGTGACCACACGGGAAGTCGTCGTGGAGTTGAATCAAAGAGCGGAGGGAATTTTCGCTTCGAAAACGAGAAATGAATGGCAAGACCTTCTTGACGCTGCGGATGTCCCAAACCGTCCGTTATTGTACCCAGGAGAAGCTTTCACTGACCTCCAAGTAAATTTTATTGAAGCCATCACTACAGTAGAGGATCCTATTTTAGGCCCATTACGGGAGGTAGCTCCCCCCTACCGGTTTGAATTAACTCCCCATCAAACACCAGGTGCAGCACCCTTAGCTGGGGAACATACCGTTCAGATTTTACAAGAACTTGGATATTCTTCCGAGGAAATTAAAGAATTGAAACGTAATTCAATTATCCCCGATGATGTTGACTAACTTTCTAAATTCTCCCGGGGCAGCATAGGAGGAAGATATTATGGTGTTTGCCTTAGAAGACATAAAAGTTGTTGATTTTGGTCAATTCGTTGCTGGCCCAGTGGCAGCGCGACTTATGGCTGATCTTGGTGCAAAAGTTATAAAGGTTGAACCTCTGGAAGGGGAAAGCCTGAGGCCTCAAAGGAATAGTTTGGATGCTTTTACCAAAACATTTCAACAAGGAAATGCAGGTAAAAGGGCAATTGCAATTGATCTTCGGACTGAGGAAGGAGTCAGTATTATCCAAAAACTGATCGCAACTTCAGATGTGGTTTCGAATAACTTTCGTCCCGGAGTTGCAGATAGGCTGGGCGTCGGTTACGAAGATGCGAAACGGTTAAACCCAAAAATCATTTATTGTTCCGCTCCAGGATACGGGTCTATAGGGCCACGCTGGGATAAACCTGGCTTTGAGCCGTTGTATTCCGCATTCTGTGGGGTTCATCGAAATAGTGGGGGGCATGGGAATCCCCCGAGTCGTGCAACCTCATTTGACCAATACTGCGGGTTAATGGGCGCCAATGCGATTCTGATGGCCTTATACCATCGTGACATGACCGGACTTGGTCAGCATATCGAGGTGGCCCAGCTCGCACAGGTCCTTTATTACACTTCTGAAGTGTATTTTACCGGGGACGAAAAAATGCCTTGGGATCCTACATTGGATCCAGAGCAATCGGGGTATCATGCGCTAAGTAGATTGTATGAAACCAGTGATGATTGGATATGTATCTGTTGTTGGAGCCAAAAAGAGTGGGAAGCTTTAACTAATGCTATCGGACAGGAATCTTTACTGTCCGACCCGAGGTTTTCTACCGCGGAATCCCGATTTTTGAATGGAGCTGATCTAATTCCCACCCTCAAAGAATCCTTTATCAGTGAAACTACTTTATATTGGACTCGACGATTCGAAGAATTGGGAGTTCCGTTTGAAGTTCCTATTATGGATGGAGAGGATCAGGCTTTAGTCAATGACGAACATATTGAATCAGGCTTAGTGGCTGAACATATTCATCCTGTATGGGGTCTGATGCGAGCTCCAGGATTCGCTGTGGGATTATCCATGACTCCAGGCGTGAGTCAGTCACCTCCTCCACTTTTAGGGCAACATACTAAGGAAATTTTATTGGAACTTGGATATACCCCAGAACAGGCCAACAATCTTAAGGGAGATGGAATAGTCACTTGGTCCGAATCCGAAACGGGTGTTCAGGAAAACGTTTCCGTTTAATCCCTGAAAAGCTACCTATTCGAGGGAAGTATGGGACCTTTAGAAGGGACTCTAGTCCTAGAGCTCAGTGATGAGCAGGTCGGTTCTATAGCTGGGATGCTACTAAGTGACTATGGAGCGACCGTCATTAAAGTCAATCCTCCCGGGAACGATCTAAACAGGTGGAAGCCAGGATTTCGGGTTTGGGATCGGGGCAAGAAAAGTTTACTTTTAGAACTGGAATCTGGTGAGGGCCAAGGGATTTTTTACCGACTTTTAAAGAACGCGGATATTCTTTTACAAGCCCTCCCTTTCGGTGAAGTAGAACGATTGGGAATTGATTATGAAACTCTCCGTAACACATTCCCGAAGCTGGTGTATTGTTCTATCACTGGATACGACCCTAATACTCCCCATTGGGGCCGACCAGCATATGACGGGTTAATTCAGGCCAAATCGGGAGTTATGGTTGGAGGTAACTGGGACGCAAAGAACCAGGGAGGGCATCGCGCAGGCCCGAAATATATGGGATTTGCGGCACCTAGCTATGCGACTAGTTTTAACGCTTGTTTAGGCCTTCTCACAGCATTGTTTGTCAGGAATTCTTCCGGTATCGGTCAACATGTTCAGACTTCTCTTTATGGCGGGGTAATGTCGATGAGCAGATGGGGTTGGGCGGACAACCCGGGACCTGCCCCGAGTCCCGCACGGGGACTTTACGGCATTTGGGAATGCGAAGATAAGGAGTGGATTTGGACGCATACGGGGGCTCGAGGTTCTTTTGATAGATTTATGGATGTCTTTGGCCTGAGGCAGTATAAAAGCACCATCGAGAATCCATTAGATTGGAGTTCAACCCTGACAGAAGAACTGAGAGAGCAAGTCAGGAAAATTATCTCCACTAAATCCCGTAGTGACTGGGTTTCGTTGTTTAACGAGGCTGATTGTCCCAACCAGGCAGCGCTTCATCCGGGGGTATCTTTTGAAGACGACCAAGTGCATACCGTTGAAATGGTGATTTCAGTTGATGATAAAGAACTTGGCTTGGTCCAACAAGTCGGCATTCCAATAAAATTTGAGAAAAGCCCGGGGTCTGTTCAGGGTCCCTCCCCTTTACCAGGGGAAAATACTGTGGAAATTTTGAATTCCATAGGATTGAACAATCTTGAGATAGATAGATTAAACCAAAACTCTATAGTGGGCTTTTCTGGTTGAGGTGAATTGTATGACTGCTTTATCGGGGCTTAAACTAGTGGATTTTGGTGCTTTTATTGCTGGTCCTTACGCTGCCAGAATTCTTGGTGATTTGGGTGCCACCGTTATCAAAGTTGAACCACCAGGTGGGGAGACGATGCGTCCCAAGGATGAACGTATTTTTTCCTCTCATAAAGGACAAAATGTGGTGACCCGAGGAACCCGAGACATAGTGGTCGATCTGAAAACTGAGGCAGGACGTTCAATAGTGCACAAACTTATTGCTGACGCGGATGTTGTTTCTCAGAATATGCGGCCAGGCGTTGCAGAACGATTGGGAATAGGATACAAGGACGTAAAAACAATAAATCCTAATGCAATTTATTTATTTTCACCTGGATTCGGTTCGACTGGTCCACGTTCTCATTTACCCAGCTTTGAACCACTAAACTCTGCCTTTGTTGGTATTCATTATCGAACTGGAGGGGAGGGAAATTCCCCCATTCAAAGCATGTCTTTGGATGGGTTCTGCGGATTACTAGCAGCATGTGGAGTTATGATGGCTCTTCTCCATCGCCAGAAAACCGGAGAAGGGCAATATATGGATGTTTCCCAGTTGGCAAGTGCAATGTACTATACTTCCGATACATACAAAACATCAGCAGGAGTAATTGCACCTCTTTCTAATTTAGACAAAGATCAGTCAGGTATGAGTGCACTCAACCGTTTATATCAAACCAAGGATGATTGGCTCTGTATAGCATGCGAAAAAGATTTTGAATGGGAGTCTTTATGTACAGTTCTTGGACTTGAATCTTTGGCGGATGAGGAGAGATTCCGAACGGAGAGGGAACGATATGCACGCCGGAACGAATTAGAGGAAATATTATCTAAAATTTTCCCACTGAAAACCTCTGGTGACTGGTTCCGACTCTTAGATGAGAGGCATGTCCCCTGCGAGATTCCGGTTATGGATGGAGAAGAGCGATTTCTGCATACTCCGGCATTTGTGGATGCTGGGTTAGTTGCTGAGTACCATCATCCCCTATGGGGATTAATGAGAGAAATAGGATCTGTCATTAACTTTTCCGAAACGCCGGGTAGAATATTTGGGCCACCATCCCGGCTCGGTCAACATACGTACGAAATCATGTCTGATTTGGGCTATGGGGATGAAGAGGTAAAACGATTAGAAGGGGAGGGAGTTATCTACGCATCCCCAAAATCCTGATAACGGAGGATCTGTCCTTTTCAGATCCCAAACGTTACTAATGAACGCTCGAAGTTTTTGGATTTGAAGTTAGATTCCGCTATCCGTTTGTAGAATCGGAAGGCGTGGCTTAGTTGCAAAAAGAATAATCACTGCTCCACTAAGGGTAACTGCTGACATTGCTAGGAATCCCCAGAGATAGGTTCCCTGTACATCATAAAGATACCCAAGAAGTAACGGGGTAATAAACCCTGACACACTACTTATAAGGCTTCCTATTCCCATAATGGTAGCAAAATGTTTTCGTCCAAAATATTCACCCCTGATAGCATGCAGAGGGGGGCCTCTCCCTCCATGTCCGATTCCAAAAATGACCGCGAAGATAATCGCTGTGTGGATAGATCTCGTGAATCCAAGAATCGTTGCTCCGAGTGCTTGTAATATGCAGTGGACACTGATGACGTAACGCTTGTCTACCCAATCTCCAATAGGACTGGCTCCAATCCTCCAAAACCATTCAACGATTCCATACGTGGCTAAAGCTACGGCTGCCATACTGGTAGTGAGTCCGACATCCACGAGGTGTGGGATACCATGTACGTTTACAGCCGTATTGGTAAAGGCGGTAAAGGAATGCACAATTGGGATAAGCCAGAAAGCCCGGGTTTTCATGGCTTGTCGAACCGTAAAGTCTTGGTTGAGAATCGTTGACGGGTCATCTTGATTGGATTTTGTTTTGTGAGGCGGGTCGGGGTTGGGGTCGGATGGACGCAGCCGCATAATTTGGCTCATCGGGTAGCTAGATACTATGAGAATCACTCCTATAGCAAAAGCGGTATATCTCCAGCCGAAGGTGTTAATCCCCCAGGCTACAGGGATTCCGAGTACCGCTGCCAACCCAAAAGCCGATGTTGCTACCCCCATAGCCCTGTTTCGCCTTCGATTGAACCACCAATTTACTGCAGCGGCTACTGCAACAAATCCACCTACTCCCGTTCCAGTCGTGATTAATATCATACTGATGTAAAAGGTCATTGGTTGGTTTACAAGTCCTAAGACGATGAAGCCAGAAGCAGCGATAAGGAATCCGAAAAAAACCATCCAGTGGGCTCCAAATCTGTCTGTTAGGTATCCTTCCAAAGGGCCTAATATGCTATTTTCCAATCGCACAAGTGTGAAGGCTCCTGAAATTAGGGTGCGGCTCCATCCAAATTGGCGGAGGAGGCTCACAAAAAACAGGCCCATGCTTCCACCGGATTGGACGCCGTTTAGCAGGAGTATGCTAAACATACCTCCTAGGGCCACCCACCAGCCTGGATAAACATCTTGAAAACGTCTCGGAATTGGTATGCCTCTCATATTCCTTCCAAGTTATAGAGATTTCGAAATTTGGGAGATAACTAGTTACGAATCATGGTAACCACAATGGGCTGTATTGTAACAACAGCATTACGTGATGTCTAATTGATTTGATTTCGTTTAAGTTTGATTTTTGAATGAATGTTTCTAGCATTTTTAACGTTTGACACATTGAACCCATCTGTCTACTATTCGTGCTTGTAGTTTGGATTCTCAGTTATGACGGGAGATCGCGTAACGTGACAGGAAAACCTTTTCCAGAAAAAAAGACAAGTTCAAAACTTTACTATGGATGGGTAATCGTAGCAGTGGTTGCCTTGGCAAATTTCAGCCGAAGTGCTGAAACATTTCCAGTTTTAGGCGTCTTCTTAAAACCGATGACAGAAGAATTTGGATGGAGTCGAAGTGTTTTTAGTGGAGCCATGAGTATTGGCACACTTTTAGGTGGATTTATTGCAGTAGGAGCAGGGCCTCTAATCGATAGGTTTGGGCCGCGCTGGACGGTTGTCATTGGGACCTTTGTTATTGGGGGAACTTTAATATTGCTTGCCGTTATTGATTCTCTTTGGCAGTTTTATTTCCTTGAAATTGTGGGACGGATGGTTACCATGGGGATTGTTGGGCTCGCCGTAAGTGTCATTATTCCTAAATGGTTTGTTAAAAAAAGAGGGCGGGCGGTTGCACTAAGTGGGATGGGTCTACGGCTCGGCAATACTGTCACTCCTCTTTATGTCCAATGGCTGGTTACCATGGGGAACTGGAGGATTGCCGCGGCAGCTGCAGGTATAATTATGTGGGTTACCTCGTTGATCCCCTCGGCACTATTTTTACGTCGCAGTCCAGAGGATATGGGTCTTCTCCCTGATGGAGATTTACCTGGCGATGCCGAGCCATATGTTGCAGCCAAACAGGAAAAAGAACAACCAGCAAATAATGTTGACCCCGAAATTTCTCTCTCTTTGAAACAAGTTGCTAGACTTCGTTCATTTTATCTTCTGGTTACTGCCTTTACGGTTTCAGCTTTTTTGGCTACCGGATTGAATTTACATATGATTCCTTATTTTACGGATCAAGGGCTTAGTCCAGGGTTTTCGGCAATTGTAGTTGCAGTATGGTCGGGTAGTGGGGCTATCGGGTCACTTTTATTTGGATTACTAGCTGAAAGATACAGTATCCGATTGGTTATGAGTTGGTCCTTTATTTTTCTAGCTGGGGGATTCGTTCTTTTGTTAGCAGTTCAATCTACGTCTACCGGGTTAATTTGGGGCCTTTACCAGGGCTTGGTTAACGGAGGTATGTTTACCCTTCAACTGGTAATCTTCGCTGATTACTATGGAAGAGATTCCTTGGGGGCCATAAGAGGTGCGATTCAGCCTGTTCAGCTGGGAGCGAACGCAATGGGCCCATTAGCTGCTGCCTTGGTTTATGACTTCACAGGGAGTTACTTCTTAGTATTCTCTTCGTTCATTTTTCTCTCCATTTTTTGTGGGGTGTGTATTTTTTTGGCGAAACCGCCATTTGAAATTTCCAACAAAGGAATTAATTAGATTAGTCCGATTAGAGACGTGGTAATCCGATAGTTGGAAGGAAAGAGAGGTTTAATATGAAAGCAATCCGTATTTATGAAAGAGGAAAGCCTGATGTTATGTATTATGAAGACATTGAAGATCCGTCAATTGGTGATGATGACGTTCTCATAGAGATAAGCGCTATTGGTGTTAATTTTATTGATACCTATCAACGATCCGGCTTATATCAAGTCCCTTTGCCCTTTACTCCGGGGTCCGAAGCAAGTGGGACTGTCTTATCTGTAGGAAGAAACGTAAGTGAAGTGCGTGAAGGAGACAGAGTAGCATATTCGGGGATTCTAGGGGCCTATGCCGAAAAGTCTGTCGTGCCAGCTTCTCGACTGGTTCTGTTGCCTTCTGGTCTTGATGCGAACTCGTGTGCCGCTGCACTTCTCCAAGGAATGACTGCTCATTATTTATCCCAAACCACTTATAAAATTTCATCAGGTGATACTGTTTTAATCCATGCAGGTGCAGGGGGAGTTGGGCTGTTATTAATCCAAATGGCAAAATTATTGGGGGCTAGGGTCCTTACAACGGTTTCCACCCCAGAGAAAGCCAAACTCGCAGTCGAAGCAGGTGCAGATGAGGTAATCCGATATACGGAAGAAGACGTGGTTGGAAAAATTATGGAAATTACCAAGGGGTTGGGTGTCCAAGTCGTCTATGACTCTGTCGGTCAGCAGACCTTCGATAGTAGCCTTAAGTGCTTAACCCCCCGAGGTACTTTGGTACTATTTGGACAATCTAGTGGGATGGTTTCTGCAAAGAGCCCGAATGATCTTGCAGCAGGTTCTTATTTTCTAACGAGGCCGCGACTCGATGACTATGTCCGGAATCGAGATGAATTATTGTGGCGTGCAGGAGAAGTGTTTTCTTCGATAGAGTCTGGCGATTTGAAAATTCGAATTGGCCAATCGTATAAACTTTTTGAGGCGGCCAAAGCTCATGAGGATCTTGAAGGGAGAAAAACAACCGGAAAAGCTCTTTTAATTCCTTGATTTTGGGCTAAAGACAACCACCGCCAATTGCTTGTAAAAAGTGGATTTCGCTGTCTGGGGATACTTTTTCTAAGATACCAAGGGCAGTGTCTTCTCCATCTACAATCACAGCGATACCATCCATTATCTGGCCGTCTTCACATAGACGAGCTTTTATCCCGGGGAACTGTCGATCCAGAGAGTCGATTACTTGACGGATCGTAGAACCCGACGCCTGCACTCTTCCTTCTCCTCCCGTTAATCGCTGGAGGGATACTGGTATCCATACTTCGGGCATTAAACCTCCCGGCGGAAAAGTATGTTTGGTTATTTGGATAGGAGACGTTCCAAAACTTTCGGTGGAGCCATAGGAAGCTCTGTCATTCTAAGGCCCGTTGCATTGTGAATTGCGTTGGCTATCGCGGCCATCGGTGGAACAAGTGGCAATTCTGCAACTCCGCGTACTCCGAAAGGATGACCAGGGTGAGTGACTTCCACTATGACTGTATCAATCATTGGAAGATCTAAGCTCGTTGGCATTCGGTAGTCGAGGAAATTCGAATTCATCATATGACCATCCGGGGTGATGGCATATTCTTCGTTCAAAGCCCAGCCTATGCCTTGGACTACTCCTCCTTGTATCTGTCCCTCGACATAGGTCGGGTGAATGGCCTTTCCGACATCCTGTATAGCTGTATATCGAATGATAGAAACTTTACCGGTCCCAGGATCCACCTCCACGTCTACAATGTGGTGAGCGAATGCTGGACCTGTTCGTCTCTCATCGATGGTAGCTCTCCCAACAATTGGGCCTCCGGTGGAATTTAATTTAGCAGCAAGGTCCTGGAAGCTGAGTTTAAGCTCTGGATCTGATTTATGATGTAAAGCACCGTCTGTGTACTCCACTTGATCAACTTCTACTTCCCAGATGCGAGCAGCTCGGTCAATCATCTGTCGTTTTACGTCCAGTGCCGCGGTATAGCAGGCCCAACCAGTCTTAAAGGTTACACTGCTTCCACCAGTGGGAGAGGTAAATCCGATAGAGTCAGTATCACCAACGGAAGGATTTACGTCTTCAGGAGGAATGCCAAGAACTTCTGCGAATTGCATTGCTGCAGTGGTGCGGGTGCCTCCGATATCTGGTGACCCTTCAATTAAACTTACTTTTCCGTCAGGATGCACGCTCGCGATGGCACTGGCCGGTCCTCCCCCGTTTCCCCAGTAGCCGCTCGCTACTCCCCGTCCTCGGTTTGGTCCGCCTAGGTCAGAATGATAATGAGGATGTTGTTTGGCTGCTTCTAAGACTTGGATGTTTCCAATCGGACCGAAGGTGGGTCCGGAAGTTTGTCTTGTCCCTTCCTTTGAGGCGTTGGTCAGCCGAAATTCGATAGGGTCGATACCGAGTTGTTGGGATATCTCATCGACTACTTGTTCGACCGCGAAAGCAGCTGCCGGAGCTCCCGGCGCCCGATAGGCAGCAACTTTAGGTGCATTAATAACAACGTCTACGGCCTCAATCTCTGCATTTGGTATCTCGTAAGGAGCAAACATGCAGCGTGCACCCCCGGCCACGGGCGAACCTGGGAATGCTCCAGCTTCGTAGACCAAGTGTGCTTGGGCAGCTGTGATTTTTCCTTCCTTGGTAGCACCTATTTTTACTTTGATTTGGGTGCCGGATGTGGGTCCCGAACCAATAAAAACCTCTGTCCGGCTCATTGTGACCTTCACCGGTAGGCCTGACTTACGGGATAGAACTGCTGCTACGGGCTCTACATACACAGTCAGCTTCCCTCCGAACCCTCCACCGATTTCCATTGGAACTGCCTTAACTTGGGAAATCGGCAACCCCACGATTTTTGCAGTTTGTTCGCGTACTGCAAACTGTCCTTGGCTACTAGACCAGATTGTGAGTTTGTTATCCGGGCCCCAAAAGGCGGTGGATGTATGGGGTTCGATGTATCCTTGGTGGACTGCTACTGTTTTGAACTCGCGTTCGATTATAAGGTCTGCATTGTTGAAGCCTTCTTCTGGGTCTCCCAACCGCATCACGAAGGTCTTTCCCACGTTCGTCGATTGGCCTCCATCTTCGTCTTTAGTTCCTCCTGGCCCCATCATTTGAGTCACGGTCATGAGACGATCATGAAGAGCGGGAGCATCTGACTTCATGGCATCCGTAGCATTGAGGACGGGCTGAAGCACTTCATAATCAACCTTTATCAGAGAGAGGGCTTCTTCAGCTATTTCAGGGGAGGTTGCCGCAACTGCTGCAATCGCATGTCCCTTGTAAAGAGCTTTTTCCCGAGCCAGGCAGTTAGCACTTAAAAACCCGATATTCCGAAGTTCTCCCTCAGGTACATCTGAGACTTTGTCAGATGTTTCAGGAAAATCTTTGGATGTCACAATTGCCTTTACCCCTTCGAGGTTAAGAGCCTCAGTGACATCTATCGAATTTATTATGGCATGAGGATGAGGGCTTCGAAGGATTTTTCCAGAAAGGAGGCCGGGCATTTGAATGTCGGCCCCGAATCGAGCTCTTCCTGTTACTTTGTCTGTCGCATCATGTCTTAATGGGTTGGTTCCAAGTACTTTGTATTCTTCACCTGTCAAGATAATATTTGGCTTATATTCCAACATAATTCTCTTCCTATTTTTGGGATGGAGGATTTGGTTTTTGAGTCGAGTCCTGCTGGCATTACTTTATCACACCAGTTGCTTAAATGTGAATAAGTGATAGGAGTGTGCTGTATTTAGGGGAGGCAAACTAATCTATTACTAGGGAGAATGTAACGAAGCGTTTCTTAGAGTGCCATTTAAGGTTCACAAACTTTCAAAAATATCTGAGGATTTTACTGCCATCAGGAAATCGTTCCGGTGGAGGTTACGGATTTTGTGAGTCCACCAAGTCAGTCTGACTCTTCCCCATTCCGTTACAATTCTCGGGTGATGCCCTTCCTCATCTGCTAATAAAGCAATTTTATTTGTGAAAATCATCGCTTCGGTGAAGGTGGGGAATCGAAAGATCCGGTCCAGTTTCCGAATTCCATTTTCTTCAATTAATTCCCAATTTGCGGCTAGAGGGAGCAAGGAGTTTAATTCTTCAATGCTCACGGCTAGGGAATCGGCCCTACACGCCACGCATTTTTCGTCGATAAGTCGATTGGATATGATCGGATCAGGATTACTCATTGATTAAATTTTTCTACCTTAGCGGAGATTTGTTTAGGTTGGTAGTATAAATGTTTACTTCTC
>CAZTCW010000028.1:0-2726 GCA_964612825.1 uncultured Dehalococcoidia bacterium
GCCAAATATGTTCTATATCTGAAGGATCTTTCCCAACTAACGTATCTTCAACAATACCGATACCATGGGCTGATATATGACTACCTTTTCTAGGAACATTTGATGATTCCCCCCATCCTGAAATACCTTCATCAGTATCGATTACTACATATGTCCATTGCCAATCATCCTTTATAAAAGGACTATCACCCAGCTCTGGATTGACAACATATGCCTTTACTGAAGTAATTTTCACAATTTAAAACTGATCCTTAAACATTGATTAAAGATGTAGTTCTTTTATATATCTGAACTCTGTGCCTACAAGAATCAGTAATAAAAATATTTCCATCACTGCTGGTGTTTACCGAGGTCGGCCTCCAAAATCTTTTTTCTTGTTCAAATAATCCCGCCTCTTCTCTCCAACTGGCTTGTTCGGGATTCACAGATAAAAAATCTTCACACCATTTTGATAATGTAGCATCTCCATAAAGTGTTTGTAAATGATTTTTATTCTTGTCAAATACTTGCACACGATTGTTCCACCAATCACTTACAAAAATTTCACCCCAGTTACTAACATGTACATTAGATGGACGATTAAATTCACCATCTTTACTACCTGATTTACCAAACTTATCTAAAAACTTTCCAGAAGAATCAAAAATTTGAACCCTATCGTTTCTCCAATCTGCCACCCAATATTGATCAGAAGAATCAATAGAAACTCCCCACGGAAAATTAAATTCTCCATCATTACTACCAAAAGATCCAAAATATAATAATAGATCACCATCAGGAGAAAATTTCTGAATTCTAGAATTTAAATGATCTATAACAATAAGGTTACCTTCAGAATCAAACCTAATCCCTGATGGACGGTTAAGCATACCTGGATCACTACCAAATTTACCCCAAGTTTTTATAAAAGTGCCATCATTCTTGAAAATAGAAATATTATTTAAATACTCGTCAGAAACATAAACTCTATTATCTTTATCAATGGCTATGGATGTAGGATGTATAGTTTGACCTGGTTCCGTACCCCACCTAGCAAATTCAAATTTATAATCAGAATCTACTGTCAATACACTTACTCGGACATCTTGGTTTGAAGCATTCGATCTACTAAGAACATATAATAATCCATTACTATCAAATGATAGATCTACTGGGTTCATAAAACCACGTCCTTCGAAAGAAGCAATTCCTAAAGTATGGCTATAATCAATCATAAAAAACTAAACTATTGACTTATTTAAATTTAATGATTTGAATTTATTGTTTAATACCCACTCAGAATCAACACCCAAGAAATCATCTAAAATAGTCGCATATGCGTCTCTATAATCAATCACATATTTTACATCTCCATCAAGTTGATCGGATTTTGATAGTTTTGGATATTCACCATAAAGTCCCCCTTTAACAGAATCCCCTATCAAAAAAGCTACACCACCTGAACCATGATCAGTCCCGTCTCCATTATCTTCAATTCTTCTTCCAAACTCAGAAAAAATCCAAATAATAGTATCATTGAATTTTCCCATACTCTGAATATCATCAACAAAATTTTCCATTGCTGTTGACAATTGATCCCAAAGTAAAGAATGATTGACTAATTCCTTAGTATGGGTATCAAAACTACCATGCTGAGTATAAAAAATTCTTGTTCCAAGGTCTGTTGACATGACTTGCGCAACACCCTTAAGACTCTGTGCTATCGGATTATCTTCTGGATATTCAATATTCGATTTATATTGATCAGGGGCTTGTTTCAAAAGATCAGCCCCGTCCAACATTCCTCTACCTGTCTCAAGTAATCTTAGTGAAACAAAAGAATCTTCAGAATAAGGTTGGTAAATTCTACTAACTGTATCAAGTAATATTTCTCTATCATTACTTCCCGAGAGCCCTGTATAAAGTCCATACGATTCTAATGCCCCAACTGAAGCAACAGATACACCTGGAAAAGCAAGTGCACGAGGTAAACCTCTTCCAAAATTTACTGCAGTAATCGGATTTTTTCCTTCAGGATCAATTGCCTTAGAAGTTTTACCAAGCCAACCTTCAGAAGAACTTGCAAATGGCTCGGCAGTGTGCCAAATATCCATAGATCTAAAATGAGATCTGTTAGGTTCAGGATAACCAATCCCCATCAGTACAGCCATATGGCCTTTTTTATATAATTTTTCAAAAATTCCCATATGTGAGTTAAGAGCAATCTTGTCATCAAGTACTATTACATCATCAGCTTTGAGGGCCATATTTGGTCTGTAATCGTAATAAAGACCATCCTGATATGGAACAATAGTATTTAAATAATCATTACCCCCAGAAAGTTGAACCACCACCAAATTTTTTTGGCCAGAATCTATACCTATATTCATAGTTTTTTCTACCATAATTTTTTATCCTTATATAATTTTTAGCAATATTGATAATCCGGCGTAGAACCAATCAACGTAAAAATTTCATACGCCAAAGATTCTTCGGATAATTTTTTGTTCGATTTTTTTATATGATCTAGCAAAATAGATTTAGTTCTATCAGAAATTTCGATGAATCCCATTGCCTGTAAACATGATGAAAGATACTTTTCTGGAGAAGAATTTTTATTTGAAGAAACTACTTCATCTATCATTCTTATTATTCCAGGGGAATCATGATGAGATAACTCAGAAGACACAAAGTTAATTCTCTCAACAAGAGCTCCACTATCTATCCATTCTTCTCCTTCATGCCAG
>CAZTCW010000029.1:0-32473 GCA_964612825.1 uncultured Dehalococcoidia bacterium
TCCCCCACGCGACGTCGCTGCGTCAGGCTTTCGCCCATTGCCCAAGATCCCCTGCTGCTGCCTCCCGTAGGAGTGGTGGCCGTGTCTCAGTCCCCCTCTGGCTGACCGTCCTCTCAGACCAGCTACCCGTCATCGGCTTGGTGGGCTTTTACCCCTCCAACTACCTGATGGGGCGCAGGACCCTCCTTCGGCGCTCGAAAGCTTTCCTTTCTAGGCTTATGCCTAGAGAGCGCATGCGGTGTTAGCCCCGGTTTCCCGGAGTTGTCCCCCACCGAAGGGTAGGTTTCCTACGCGTTCCTCAGCCGTTCGCCGCTCCCCAGAAGAGCCGAAGCTCATGGGGCGCTCGACTTGCATGCATTAGGCACGCCGCCAGCGTTCACTCTGAGCCAGGATCAAACTCTCAAAAAGTTTGTTATTCAGGTTTGTGTGGCTCCTATCTAAATTACTTCCCACTATCTAGCTGTTAAAGTGCTGAACTATCATCTTCCCATTCGCAATCATCGATGTCAAGTGTTTCTAAATCGAGGTAGTCATTCGATTTGAAGTGTAACGAAGTAAATCAGGTGATATAATTCGTTTACCGTATGAGCAATAAACTACTCGTCTCTGTTATCGGGGGTAATTCCCCGTCCACTAAAGCCTCAAAGCTAGCTTATGAAGTAGGAAGTGAGTTGGCTAAGGAAGGTGCAATTGTTATTTGTGGTGGTTTGTCAGGGGTGATGGAAGAAGTTTGTCATGGCTCCAAAGATCATGGGGGGATAACCGTCGGGATTCTACCGGGGGATGACCCTTCTTCTGCAAATCCTTATGTTGATATTCCGATAGCCACTGGGCTAGGGCAAGTTAGGAATGCCATTGTAGCAAGGGCGGGAGAAGCCGTTATTGCCATTGATGGATCTTACGGAACCCTTTCTGAAATTGCTCATGCGTTGGCATATGGGGTTCCTGTTATAGGGTTGGAAACTTGGATCGTAAAACTTGATGATTCACCAGATGCAGGAATTATTTGCGCTAATGACCCCGTAGAAGCCGTTCAGCGGGCCGTTAGCCTGGCTCGAAGGAAAGGTCTTAGATGAACTATAAGAATAGAAGGAGAAGGGAAAGTGGCCGTAACCGTTAAATCTATCCGATCTAGAGAAGTTTTAGATTCAAGAAGCAACCCTACGGTAGAAGTTGAAATTACGTTATCGGATCTCTCTGTAGGGACGGCCATTGTTCCCTCTGGTGCAAGTACTGGCCGGCATGAAGCCGTGGAATTGCGAGATGGAGATCCTGATCGTTACTTAGGGAAAGGGGTAATAAAGGCCATAAAAAACGTTGAAGAGATTTTGTCGCCTAATCTTATTGGCCTGTCACCGTTTGACCAAAAGAAAATTGATGACCTATTAAATTCATTAGATGGATCAGTTGACAAGAGTAGATTGGGCGCTAACTCCTTGCTCGGGGTATCACTTGCGATCTGTCGAGCAGCTGCAGCTTCTAAGGGAGAGGAACTATACGCTTATTTGGGAAATGGAAATGCTTTATCCCTTCCAATCCCTATGCTAAACATCCTTAATGGCGGCAAGCATGCCGAACAATCCACAGATATACAAGAATTTATGATCGTACCAGTAGGATTTTTTACCTTCCGAGAGGCATTAAGAGCTGGCGCGGAGATATACCAGCAACTCAAAAAGGTGTTAGAGGCAAATTCCTATAGCACCAATGTTGGGGATGAAGGGGGATTTGCTCCAAATCTTCCGACAAATTCAAATGCTCTTGAACTGTTGGTTCAGGCAATAGAAAAAGCTGGGTATCAACCAGGCAAGAATGTTTTCCTCGCACTGGATGTTGCAGCCTCGGAGCTATATAAGGATGATCTGTATGTACTGGACCGAGAGGGTGTTTCCTATTCTTCTGAACAAATGGTAGACTTTTACGCCTCCTTGGTTGATGACTTTCCAATTATCAGTATCGAAGACGGGATGGCGGAGGATGATTGGCAAGGATGGGTAGCATTGATGGATAAAATAGGCAACCGGATTCAACTTGTAGGAGACGATTTACTCACAACAAACCCCGAGAGGATTCAAAGAGCTATAGATTTGGGTGCAGCTAACGCGCTGTTGGTAAAACCCAACCAAATTGGTACCCTTACGGAAACCTTGAATGCGATGAGTTTGAGCCGAAGTGCAAACTGGAGTTTGATCATGAGTCACAGATCTGGCGAATCAGAAGATAGCATTATCGCTGACTTGGCAGTAGGAACCAACGCTGGACAGATTAAGGCTGGAGCCCCGGCAAGGTCGGACAGAGTAGCGAAGTACAATCGATTGTTGCGTATTGAAGAACAACTTGGCCCACAATCGACTTACTCAGGGGTCGCTGTGTATGATTATCTAAAGAATAGATAGTACTTGGTTTAAATTTTCGTAAAATGATGGAATTTGAGTAATAAGGAGGATTCATATGGCAACTCGTGTAGGAATAAATGGATTTGGACGCATTGGACGGCAAGTGCTAAAGGCTATCATTGATCGACATCCAGGGGAGATTGAAGTGGTTGCAATCAACGATTTAACAGACGCGAAAACAAACGCTCATTTGTTAAAATACGACACCAATTATGGGCGTTCTGGAGGAGAGATCTCTTCTTCCGGAGATAATTTAATTGTTGATAACGCCCTAATCAAGGTGTTTGCAGAACGCGATCCTGCAAAAATTCCATGGGGAGATGTGGGTGCAGAGATTGTGGTTGAATCCACTGGTATTTTCACCAATGCTGAAAAGGCTAGAGAGCATATTCGCGATTCTGTTAAAAAAGTTGTTATTTCGGCACCTGCGTCAGGAGAGGATCTTACTGTAGTCTTAGGGGTAAATGAAGAACGCTACGAGGCATCCAATCATTCGGTGATTTCAAATGCTTCGTGCACAACGAATTGTGTTGCTCCAATGGCAAAAGTATTGAATGATTCTTTTGGGGTTGAAAAAGCTCTAATGTCCACAGTTCATGCTTATACAAATGACCAGCGAATTCTTGATATGGCACATAGTGATTTGAGGCGTGCTAGAGCCGCCGCGATGAATATTATCCCTACCACTACCGGCGCTGCTCGTGCTGTGGGGGTGGTAATTCCAGAACTTCAAGGCAAAATCCATGGAATGGCCTTCCGTGTCCCGACATCTACGGTTTCCGTTATTGACCTCGTAGCCGTTCTCAATCGAGATGTGACTGTAGAGGAAATAAACCTCGCTTTCCAGAACGCATCCACTGGGCCTTTAAAGGGGATTTTAGAATTTTGCGTGGAAGAATTGGTGAGTAGTGATTTCAAAGAGAATCCTCACTCGTGTATCATCGACTCTCTTTCCACAATGGCAATTGGAGGCAATTTGGTTAAAGTCATGGGCTGGTATGATAACGAGTGGGGCTACTCCTGCAGAACTGCAGACCTTTGCTCTTTCCTTGTGAAACAAGGGCTGTAGGATAGCAGGGGATTAGGATTTTTTGGATCGTTAGCGAAATAAAAAATCCCCTTGTGAATTCAGGGGTAAAAATGTTTCGGGATCCGTAGCGTGATTTCGAGCTAACTCATCTCGTTGAATACGGGGTAAGATCCAAATATCTTTAGACTCGATGTTTTTTCAGCGACCGCACTTAAAGCGTCTCGTACAGCCAAATCATCCTTATGCCCCTCCAGATCAACCAGAAATATATACCGCCCCAAAATCTCTTTTGTTGGACGTGATTCTACCTTCGTTAAGTTGATTCCCCGGATAGCAAAATCCCCCATCACGTCATAAAGCAGGCCCGCCTGGTTGGTATCGAATCCAAAACAGATGGACGTTTTATCGTTTCCAGTTGGTGAGTGTTCAATAGAAGACAAAACGACGAAGCGAGTTACATTGTTCGGGTAATCCTGAACGCCTTTTGCAATAATTTTGACTTTATAAAGTTCGGCAGCACGTTGGGGGGCGATAGCTGCAGCTGGAGTTGTGCTTTCTTTCATTTCTTCTACTGCTGAAACCGTGGATAAAGTGGCTATAGCTTGAGCATCAGGAAAGTTCTTTTCAAGAAATTCCCTGCATTGACCTAAAGCTTGAGGGTGAGAGAAGATTAACTTGATCGCGCTATCTGACCAAGCATCAGAGGTGAGGAGACAATGTTCGATAGGGATAGCTAATTCTTGTCGGATATAGAGTGTTTTCTCTTGAATTAAAAGATCCAAAGTTGTAGTGACTGCCCCTTCCAAGCTGTTTTCTATTGGAATAATCCCTTCATCTGTTTCTCCGGATCTAACGGATTCTGCTACCAATGGGATGGATTGCAAGGGGATAAGTGTGCTGTCTGAGTCGTATTCGATTGCAGCAGCCTCTGTGAACGTCCCTGGAGGGCCTAGGTACCCAATCCTTTTAGGCATATTAATTCCGTCCTGCCAGTAGTTCTAATAACGTTTCAGCGTGGTCTGAGTGAGTAATAGCGATAATCTCGTCGAAAGGTTCTATCACGGTCTCGTTATCAATGGATTTGAACTCTCCATTGCTACTAATAATAGCATTTATCATGGTATCTGGCGGCAATGGGAGAGAAAAAATTAATTGATCGATAGCTGAAGATTCTTGTGGGATTTCTATGCGGATGACTTGGCGGTTTCCGCGTGCAGGGATTAGTTCAACTTCTATAGCAACTGGAAGCTCTTCTTCGATTTCCGATAAAATAATCTGTGTACTGCTCACAGTAACATGAATCCCAAGAAGGTCGAAAAGAGCTTCGTTTTCGGGGTTATTTATTCTCGCTATTGTTCTTGGAATTTTGAATAAGTTGATAGCAATCTGACAGGCAGCAAGATTGTCTTCATCGCTCCCTGTAGTGGCTATAAGGACGTCGGCTCGTTCTATACCAGCAACTGATAGAATATTGGCTTCTGAGCCGTCCCCTTGTATAGCGATATTTCCGAATTCTGAAGATAGGACCCGGATTCTGGCAGAGTCGCGTTCAATTACCGCAACTTCATGGTCAGCATACAGAAGAGCTCGAGTTAAATGATATCCAATCCGTCCTCCGCCAATAATTAATACGTACATTTCCTGTCAACTCCGTATTGCATTTAAAATCAGGTCTGTAGTGGCGTGTGTTGGACTCACGGCGTTCAATCCAAGATTTAAATAGATTTGTTGTTTAACGGGATCTCCAATTCTGCAAATTACCTGAGGAACATGAAAAATGTGTTTTGCTTTTTGAGAAGCCAAAGAGTTGCAGTTGTCTCTAACATCCACTGCTACAAACACGTCTACCTCTCGGATGCCAGCACGGATTAAATCATCTTCAACCATCCCATCTCCCAGCAAGGTAGTGTTTTCAGACTGCATCTCTTGCGGTAACCGGGCAAATCCCTCAGGTTCTTTTTCTAAAACCGTTACTTGGTGTCCTTGCTTCCATAACAATGTTGACACTTCTGCCCCGATTCGCCCACAGCCCATAACCAAGAATTTCATCTAATTACCGTCCAATCTGGATTATCCGTAAATTAATTAGGGGAAAGGACCCCTTCTCGTAGGATCCAAGTAGGGCAGGGAATATTCTCAAGAAGATATTCCACGTCCGTCCCGGGGGAGTAAACCCCATGTAGTACTTCGTATAAGGCTCCAAATAATACTAATTCGATTCCCCTTTCTTCTACTTCTTTCAGAACGGCTGGTCCCAGATCTCGTGCTTGAAGGAATTCAGCGGTCACGGGGATTTTTAAATTCTGGAAGAACTCTTCTACCTGATTTAAAATTTTTTCTCCGATAGCTGTCTCATTTGGAAGATCCGCGTCCACGGGAAATTCTCGGGAAACCTCGATGACATATAGGGCGTAAATTCGACCATTGTCCGGGTCAATAATTTTACTAGCTAATTCCATTACATCCTTATCAGTTTTTTGCCCTGTTACCGGTATCAGGATGCGTCCTATTCCCATTTGAATTAGTTCCTATCCAACCCTTTTCTAGGGTTTGTGGACTTAGGGGAAATCAGGGTTTCTAGGGTTCAGTAGCGTGATAGAAACGCCTGTACCCTTCCGATTGAATGTTTTGGGTATAGGTGTAAGGTCATGAATTTTAGGGCCACGTTGAAAGCTCTAAAGGGGCGTAACTTACTATTTACCATTGTTTGTATTTTGCTCGATTTTGTGGTCTAAATGAAGTTTTTCAATTAGAACATCAGTACCTGAAATTACTAACTCGTCTCCTAATTGAATCTTTTCTTCTTCTGATGGGAGGATTATGACATCTTTGGTTCGATGGATTGCCAAGACTGAGAGGCTGTAACGATCTCGTGAGTCTGCAACCCCCGCTTCTTTAAGTGTTAATCCTTCTAGGCTTTTACCTGCCTTAATCTTGCTTAATCCAAAGCTAGGTCCCAGTTCCATGTACTCAGTTACATCGGGATTAAATAAACTTCTTGCAGTTCGGACTCCTGTCTCCTGTTCGGGATAAACCACATGATCTGAACCTACTTTTTCTAGGGTTTGTCCGTGTAATTGATTTCTAGCCCTGGTTACTATATAGGGTACTCCTAAACTTTTCAGTAGCACAGTGCCCAGAATGCTCGCTTGGATATTTGAGCCGATAGCTACAACTGCTGCGTCAAAATTTGCGACCCCCAACTCTCGTAGAGCTGCCTCGTTGGTTCCATCGGCTTTTACTGCAAAGGTTGAATGTCCCATGATTTCCTGAACTAATGCTTCCTCTGTATCAATTGCTAGAACATCATGCCCTTGTTGGAAGAGAGTTTTTGCTACATTTGATCCAAATCTTCCAAGTCCAACCACTAGTACTTGCTTTCTAGCCATATTAATATTTTCCTCTATTCATTATTATCCGATGTTAACCCTCTCTCGTGCGTAACGGAAAAGTGGGGCATGGAGTTCCCTATCGGCTAGATAAACCCCCAACATAAGTGGGCCCAACCTTCCGAGAACCATTGAAAGGATAATTAAAATTTGCCCTAAAGCGCTTAATTCAGGGGTTGTACCCCGTGAAAGTCCAACCGTTCCTATTGCAGAAACGGTTTCAAACAAAAGGTTGATAAAATCTCTACTGTTGAACTCTGTGAAAGTAAGGAGAATTGTGGCTAAAAAGATAAAAATGGAAGCTAGACCCCAGACGGCGATAGCTCGTTGAACCTGTTCGGGTGAAATTTCCCTCCTGAAAGCTGTCACAGATTCTTTCCCTCTTACGGAGGCTGACACGGTCGAAATTAGCACTCCAAAAGTATTTAATCTTATCCCGCCCCCTACCGATGCCGATGCAGTCCCAATAAACATGAGTCCCACAATGAAAAAGCCAACTGTGTCAGTAAGGAGGGAAATTTCTATAGTGCTGAACCCTGCCGCTCTAGCGCTTACAGAGTGGAAGAGCGAGTTAATAAATTGTTGGCTGGTATTCATCGCTCCGAAGCTTTTTTCTCTCTCAAAAATAAAAATTACAAGAGTTCCGAGGAACCATAAAACTAGGCTCCATGAAGTTACAAATTTGGTATCCAATCCATACAATTTGAAATTCCTTAGCCTAAAAATTTCAGAGATGACAGGAAAACTAAGTCCGCCGAGAATAATTAGGATGGTCATGACCCCAATTACCAAAAAATCGCTAGAAAAAATACTGAGGCTTTGCGAGTTTGGTATTATTGTGAACCCCGCGTTATTAAAACCTGAAATCGCATGGAAAAATCCCTGCCATACTGCTTGTTGCCAGTCCATCCCAACGGATTCATGGAAGCGGACTGCTAAAATTGCGCCTCCTACTATTTGGAAAATTAGGAAAGTCGTAACAGCTCTACCTAGTGTTGTTGTAACCTGGCCAACATGTGAATTCCCTACGTGTTCTCGTAAAAGCATCCGTTGACTTAGGGAGACTCGGTGACGAATTAAAATCAGGATGAAGCCCGCAATAGTCATCCAGCCCATTCCCCCAATTAAAATTAATCCCAGGATTATCCCCTGCCCAATGGGACTCCAAAAACTTGAACTTTCCTTTACGACTAACCCGGTTACTGTGACTGCTGAAGTTGATGTAAAGAGGGCAGTTAAGATTGGGGTTTGTTCATTAATTGTATTGGAGATAGGAAGGGCTAAGAGGATTGTACCCAGGAATATCAGGAAAATAATTCCAAGAAAAAGAGAAGAAGGAGCGGCAAAATTTCTTTTGGACCTGCGGGGGGTTGGAGTGGAAACGATTGTAGGTTGCATCTCTGCTGGACGAGGATGCCGTACTACAACATCTCCTCGTCTATGTTGCCATGGGTTAGTCACCTAGAGAACCTCTTATGGGTGGTTAGGTTAGCGCGGGTAAGATAATCTGGATAAACTGTATTGTCAATACACTGGATACCCATAAGCAGGTTAGGGTCAAGGGGTAATGTTTTAGATCTCAATTTTAACCTTTTAGAAAATAAATTTCGTATTCTGATAATGGGAATTATCTAGGCATTTCAGCAAGTGTGATTTGGGTAGTAATCTCTTCTCCATGACGAAGGACAGTTATTAGTATCTTGTCGCCAACTGAGAAGCCCCCCCTCAAAAGTTTTTGTAAATGTCTAACGTTTTTAATCTCTGAGTCTTGTATCTCTATTATCACATCTCCTTGTTGGAGATCCCCAAATTCTGCAGGGGTTTCTGGCCACACGAATTCGATTAGCACTCCTTCACGGGGAGTTAAATTCAACTCTAATGCAGTGTTGGAGGAAATATCATTTACTGATATTCCCATCCAGGGCCAAATTACTTTTCCGTTTTCAAGGATAGATTGGACTACAGGTACTGCTGTAAAGGTTCCCACTGCAAAACCGATACCTTGGGCACTACTCACGACAATTGAATTAATCCCGATGACTTCTCCATTTAGATTGATTAATGGGCCTCCGCTGTTACCCTCATTTATGGCGGCATCTGTTTGAACCAGATCGGTTAGCCGGAGATTACCAGCTGGAAGCGTACGGTCTAGAGCGGCTACTACTCCAACAGTGACGGTCGGGCCGCCGGGAAGACCTAAGGCATTCCCGATGGCGATTACCCATTCACCAACTCGGACACTATCAGGTTCAGCAAATGAGATGGAAGGGAAAACTTCCTTACTCTCCAGCTTAAGTACTGCTAAATCAGTAAGCGTGTCCATCCCGACTATAGTTGCGTTATAGACCTTGCCATAGTCTGTTGTTACTTGAATGTTCTTAGCCCCTTGGATTACGTGATGGTTAGTTACAACGTTTCCTTGGGAATTGATGAAAAAACCTGTGCCGCTTTGTACCGAAGACCTGTTCCCAAAAAATGGATCCTCAATCTCAATCTCAGTTGCAATACTCACGACAGCTGGGCGGACGAGGTCTACGATGTCGGATACTCCATGAGTAAAGGGAATTGGGACCTCTATTACCTTACCGGAGTCTTCGGAAATCGAGGATTCAAGAAGTTTTTGATTTCCCTCATTGGTTTCTATGGTCTCGCCGGCAGATTTCGGCTCTAAGGTTTGGGTAGTTTCCGGGGAATCCGTGCAACTTGGCCAAAAGTATAAAGAAAAGATTAATAGGAAAAGAAATACTATTCGGTTGATGGAATTTGAAGAGAAGGATTGGAGGGGCAATAGACTTATTTCTCCCAAGATTTTTGGATTCTCAAAAATTATAAATAATAAGATTCAAATTTTGTTCTATGGAATTGAAGGTGCATGTATTCGGATCTGAATAGAATTATCAATGGACAAAAAAGATGGTAATTCTTGGCTCTAACTTTAGGAATTCCCGGCTTCTTCCTCAGAGGGATCAGGACTCTCTATCAAACTTTCATTATTAGATAGGGTTTCTTCTGTTTCCGCTACTTTTTCAGCTTCCTGAGCCGGATCAAGGGAACTGGTTTCCATTGTCACAGGGGCTAACGCTCGAGCTATCAACTGGTCTCCATCAGTGACAATGGTTATCCCGGGAGGTGTTGATATATCTGCTGCTCGGATTGTGGACTCGAAGGTTGATAAAGATGATATATCAACTGAAATTGATTCTGGGGTTTCTAACGGAGGGCATTCGACAAGAATTGTCTCTAATTCCAAACTAATTGTCCCCCCTAATTCTGTGACTGCAGGAGCGTCCCCAGTAATTAACAATGGGATGTTAACTCTAGTGTTTTCTGAAATGCTGACTCTAATTAAATCCACATGGATGGGCACGCTGGTCAGTGGGTGGAATTGGATATCTTTTACAAATACTATGACTTGATCGGAATCAGTACCCACCGTTAGGGAGATAGGACGGCTTCTTCCGGATTCAGTAAGAACCTTGTGGAGATGTGGCGTCTCTACCTGAAGAGCTTGGGATTCTATGCCTGGCCCAAATAAATGAACCGGGGTCCACCCTGTCTTTCTTAGGGTCTTAACTTTTTTCCCTAGGATGAAACGCTTTTCTGCTTGTAGTTTTATCAGAGATGCCGTTACCAATTTCCGATCCTTACCTTGTAGTTTGAGTCCATAATTATACACGATTCATTCATTATGTGGAAGAAATCAAAAATTTTGCTACGGGGTATCTCTGCCTTGAAGCCAGTAGTTTTGGATGTTATAATTCGGCATTAAGAGAATTGGGGCGGAAATAGCTATGCGTGTACCAATAAGAGTTGATTATGGGGTTCGGGCTCTTGTGGAGCTAGCTCCCTTCTATGGGGAAAGGCCTGTCCAAACATCAGAGATCGCCGCAAAGCAGAATATTCCAGAACCTTACCTAGACCAACTCTTAAGTTTGATGAATAAGTTTGGTTTGATAAAAAGCCGTAGAGGGCCACTAGGGGGACATTCATTGGCGATTTCCCCCCAAGAAATCACCTTGGAAAGGGTAATGAACATACTGGAAGGAGTTAGTGCTCCTTTGGACTGTTTAGAAGTACCCTCTGATTGTACCCTCTCGATTGTTTGTGCTCAAAGGGAGATGTGGAGTTCTGTTGAGGAAGCAATCCGAGGTGTTCTTCGTTCCACCACCATTAGCGATCTATCCGATCGACAAAAAATACTTATTCAAAAAAAATTGGCTGTAGCCTAGATTCCTTTTGGAATCCTTATGACGAACAATGAATCGCCCTTTTCTGAGTTTCCAGCATTTTTGGCATACATGGAAATCAAAGAGTATAATTTCTACCTTGAGTCACTTTCTAAATTCCTGAATTAGATTCAATAGTAACAAAACGGAGGACTTAAATGGCGCAAGCAAAGGTGTTGACTCCTGAGCAGGTTAACAGATACAGCAGGCATCTCATAATGCCTCAGATAGGAAGTCAAGGACAACGACGTTTGATGAATGCTAAAGTGTTGATGTTAGGGGCTGGAGGTTTAGGATCTCCATCCGCGGTGTATCTTTCCTTGGCCGGCGTCGGGACAATTGGTTTGGTTGATTTTGACGTGGTAGATCTTTCTAACCTTCAAAGGCAAATATTGCATCAGAATGATGACGTAGGCCGACCTAAGGTTATTTCTGCGAAAGAAACAATCAATCGGTTTAATCCTGACGTGAATGTTAAAGTGCATGAAACAATGTTATCTGCCGAAAACGCGATGGAGATCATTTCTCAGTATGACGTTGTCGTAAATGGAGCAGACAATTTCCCTTCCAGATATTTGGTCAATGACGCTTGTTACCTCTTAGGAAAGCCTCTTGTAGATGGTAGTATCTTGTTATTCGACGGCCAGGCGACAGTATATCTTCCAGGAAAAGGATGCTACCGTTGTCTTTTCCCCTCTCCGCCACCTCCCGGGGAAGTGCCAAGCTGCGCAGAGGCGGGGGTTTTAGGAGCACTTACGGGTCTAGTGGGGAGTATTCAGGCCATCGAGGCAGCGAAACTTCTTCTTGAGGTGGGGGAATCATTGTCATCTCGTCTTCTTTTAATAGATGCTCTTACGATGGAATTTAGGACCGTGAAAATACGTAGAAACCCAAACTGTCCTTTGTGTGGAGATTCTCCTACTATCTCTGAGCTGATTGATTACGAAGCATTTTGCGGAGTTACTGCCCTGGTGGGGTAATTGTTGCACAGAGGATAGTATGAGTAACTGGGAACAGAGGACTTCTTCGGCTGCCCCTTCAAAGGGTCCGAAAAGGAACCTACTTGAGACCATTGGGAATACGCCTTTGGTCAAAATGTCGCGGTTGAGCCCAAACGAATCTGTCCAAATCTTTGCCAAACTAGAAGGGAATAACCCTACTGGTAGTGTAAAAGACCGAATCGCTAATTATATGATCGCCCAAGCTGAAGAGGATGGTTCCTTGACTAGGGAAAAAATCGTTTTGGAACCTACTAGCGGGAACACTGGAATTGCTTTGGCTATGGTTTGTAAACTGAAGGATTATCGACTCAAAGTGGTTATGCCGGAAAGTGTAAGTCCTGAACGGGCACAACTTTTGAGAGCCTTCGGAGCTGAAATTGTTTTTAGTGACCCTCGGTATGGTACTAATCATGCAATTTTGGTTGCCCAGCAAATGGAAATTGATGAGCCCGGAAAATATTTTATGCCTTATCAGTATGGAAATAATGCGAATCCCAAAGCTCATTATGAAACAACTGCTGAGGAAATTCTTGCAACCCTCCCCGAAATCGATGTATTCGTAGCTGGTTTGGGGACTGGGGGAACCCTTATGGGAGTAGGTCGCCGGCTAAAGGAATTCAATCCGTCAGTGAAGATTATTGCGGTAGCTCCGCATCCAGATGATGTAATCCAAGGATTACGTAGTTTGGAGGAAGGATTTATCCCTCCAATCTTAGACCCCTCTTTGCTTGATGGCAGGATAATGATTGAAAGCAAAGAAGCTTTCGCCGCCACTCGCGAACTTATGGACAAAGAAGGGATTTTTGCTGGGATTTCCGCAGGAGCAGTTCTGGCATGTGCTCAGCATGTAGCACGTCGAATGGTGAAGGGAAATATTGTTTGCCTATTGGCTGATGGGGGATGGAAGTACCTTAGCACCAACCTCTGGGCTAGGGAATTTGATGATTTTAAGGATGAGGTTTCTGGGAAAATTTGGTGGTAACTTCTTAGAGGATATTATAGTTTTGAGCCAAAATTTCTAAAAGATATGGGTTCATCAAGGCGACTCAAGTACAATTTCCCCGCTCTTCCCACCCTTTTTTCTTATGAGACGGACATCGGTCACACGAGTGGATCTGTCTACGGCTTTTACCATGTCATATATCGTTAGACCGGCGATAGTAACAGCCGTCATTGCTTCCATTTCTAGCCCTGTTCTCGAGATAGCCTTGGCTGTGGATAGAATTTCGATTGCTGAGTTTTTGAGATCTACAGAGAATTCTACCGTGACCTGATCCAGAGGGATCGGGTGGCATAAAGGGATAAGGTAAGGGGTTTGCTTTGCGCTCATGATTCCTGCGAGTCTTGCAATGGAAAAAACCTCGCCCTTTTCGACATTCCCCTCCTGGATGAGCGCTAGTGTAGCTGGTTTCATTAGAACTCTGCATTTTGCCACGGCTTCACGGTACGTTTCACTTTTCCCCCCCACGTTTACCATGGTGGCTTCACCGGAATCATCGAGATGGGTCAGTTGGCTCCCAAGCTTATCAACCTGGTTTGTTGAAGCGAGAGATTCGGCGGGTTTGTTCGGATTAGAGGATTGCTCCCTCCTAGGGTTAATTTGGACGTACTTTTCATATTTGGGGGGAGTTTTTCGGATCCCAGCCCTGTAATTAGCCTGAGCATCGACAAATTCATTAAATGGATTCCCGGCATGGCCACGAATCCACTTCCAATAAATTGTTCGTTGCCTTGCTAGCTGGTCAAGCTGGCCCCAAAAATCTTGATTTGCTCTCCGTTTCCATCCTTTTTCCATCGTATATACCACATATTGGCTATCGCTATAAATTGTAATTTCTGCAGAGGCCTTAGTGGCCTCTAAAGCCCTAATAATTGCGAGTTGTTCCATTCTCTGGCTAGTATTTTTTTGTTCTGCTGTTTCTTGCCCTGATAAACAGAGGGGTTCCTTGTTGGGTTCCTCAATGAGAGCTGCCCAGCCTCCCGCGCCGGTTGAAGGGTCATATGATCCGTCTGTATAAATGTTTATCATGCGTAGCTCCCATTTGGGTATGAGGGTGTTCTTTGTCGGGGTTTAAAGATTTGCAATCGGACCCTAGATTAGCTTGGCGACTTATCCTCCAATTTGAAACATTTCTATTTTTTTACGTGAAATACCGGTTAGTCCCGAACGAAGTTCAGAGTATCTGTCGTTCCGTTTCTCCCAGATGGTTTTTATTTTCTGTTCAATTTCTAAATCTGTTTCCCCGGATCGTAATGAATCTTTTAGATCATATCCCAAATCCGAGAAAAGGCACAAATAAATCTTCCCGTCTGTGGAAAGCCGTAACCTAGTACAGGTTCTACAAAATGGATTGGAAACAGATGCTATGATTCCAATTTCTCCATCTCCATCTAAATACTCGAATCTGTTGGCGACTTCCCCTTTGTAGTTCGGGGCTACCGGGCTAATCGGGAAAGTGGAATGGATGATCTGGAAAATTTCGTTCGCTGAGAGTACTTGCGAAATTTGCCAGTCATTCTTGGTTCCTACGTCCATATATTCAATAAATCGAATTATGTGTCCAGTGCCCTTAAATCGTCTTGCGAGTTCAACTAACCCATGGTCGTTAATCCCTTTTTGCACAACCGCGTTTATTTTAATTGTTGAAAATCCGGCATCTTCCGCTGCTTGAATCCCTTCGAGGATACGGGAAATGGGGATTTTTAGTCCGTTCATCTGCTGGAAAACTTCGTCCTCTAGTGAATCTAAACTGACCGTTATTCGTTTTAACCCGGCTTCCTTCAGGTTTTTGGCCTTCTCTTTTAATAGGTATCCATTTGTAGTTAACGTTAAGTCTGTAATCCCATCGATTGTGGCCAGACTGCTGATTAGCTTTTCAATCCCTTGACGTAGCAATGGCTCCCCGCCTGTGATGCGGAGCTTGGTTACCCCAAGGCTGGCGAATATTTTTGCTAATCTGTAAATTTCGTCGAATGAAAGTTGGCTTTCAGGAGGGAGGAATTTGTAGTTGTCACCATATAGTGAAATAGGCATACAGTAAGGACATCGAAAGTTACATCTATCGGTAACAGATATCCTTAAATCACCTAGTGGTCTTCCTAGTGAATCAACGACCATGAAGTTCTTCTCGGGGATAAATTTCAGCCATCAAGAAAACTTGATGTTATTTAGGGTCTCAACTGCGATATGAGCGGCGATGGCACGATGGCTCCAGACGTTCTTTTCTTTGAACCCTAATTCTCCGAAGGTTTGCCTAATTTTAGGGATTTCGAAAATCGGGTCATAACCAAACCCTTTCGTTCCTCTTGGTTCAAAAGTAATAATCCCTTTGCAAATTCCTTCGGATAACCTAATTTCGCCTTGGGGAGATGCGATCGCTATAACTGAATGAAATTTTGCCTGCCTCTTTTCGGCCGGGACGCCTTCCAATCGTTTTAATAAGAGGTTAATCCGGTCTTGGTCCGTGGCATTTTCTCCGGCAAATCGGTGAGATTTGACCCCTGGTTCACCATTTAGCGCTGCCACCTCAAGCCCGGAATCGTCGGCTAGCGTCCAATGACCGCTTAGAGACGCGTATCGCCTAGCTTTCAGGATGGCATTTTCTTCTAAGGTCTCTCCCGTTTCTTCAATGTCCTCATGGATCAAAGCATCCTGAAGGGAAATGAGATCCCACGAGATGGGTTGTAATAAGGCGCGGAATTCGGATACTTTACCCAGATTCCGTGTCCCTAATAATAAGATTTTATTGTCAAGCATGTAGAAGTCCTGAGTCGCGATTAGTATTTTTTATAACCCATATTGATGGTTTAGTTGACGGTTGTATGCTATTCCATTTCTTGAGAGTAATTGCCCTCTCGCGCCGCACTAGTCACCTTGGCTCGGTGATAGTAGGCTTCCTGAGCCTTTTCTATGTTCGCTGTCTGTCCTCCCCAAGCCTTTAATGGTGCAGCCTGAAGCCCTCTCCCATATGAAAAACTCATTTCCCAGGGAACTCCAACAGTCTTAGCGGTTTGGTTGATTGCGTTAAGGTTTACAGTAGCTTCTTCGTCGCTTTGGCCTCCGGAAAGGAACACAACTCCAGGTATAGCAGCCGGAACACTACGTTTAAAACATGTAATGGTTTTTTCAGCTACCTCTTCAGAGCTAGCTCGAGTTGAGGCGTCTTTTCCTGAGAGAACCATGTTGGGCTTTAGCAGGGTGCCTTCTAAATTAACTCCCTGCTGCCCGAGTTGATAAAATACCTCTCGTAGAGTAATTTCTGTAACGTCAAAACAACGATCAATACTATGGTCACCATCCATAAGCACTTCAGGTTCAACTATGGGAACAAGATTTGCTTCTTGGCTCAGCTTTGCAAAGCGGGCTAGTAAATGGGCATTTGTTGCAATGCAGTAGGTGGTAGGTATATCGGTACCAATTGTTATAACGGCACGCCATTTGGTGAAGCGCGCCCCGAGTTCATAATATTCCTTCAATCGATCACGAAGACCGTCTAGTCCATCAGTTATGAGTTCCCCATTCGAGCCTGAAAGCGAATTAGTGCTCTTGTCAACCTTAATTCCCGGAATGATACCCTGATCCTGAAGCACCTGAACAATCGGAGTTCCGTCAATAGCACTTCTTTGCCTTAAAGTTTCATCATAAAGTATTACACCGCTTATAAACTCAGAAGCTCCCTTTGTACGGAAAAGCATCTCGCGATAGCTAAGTCGATTTGCCTCTGTTGACTCAACATTGATCGTGTCGAATCGTCTCTTTATGGTACCGGAACTTTCGTCAGCAGCGAGTATTCCCTTGCCTGACGCAACAATGCTCTTTGCTGTGGTGGCTAATTCTTTTAAATCCATCTCCGTTTCCTTTCACAAAGTTCTTAGAGAAGAGAAGGCTAATTTTCGGTGTCTCTTAACATCGATACCGTATTTTCCACGATATCTTTATTGCCAATGATTAATGGGGTTCGTTGATGCAATCTTTCTGGTTGGATATCAAGAATACGTACGCTTCCAGATGAGACCGCTCCTCCAGCCTGCTCAGCAACGAATCCTAGAGGGTTGGCCTCGTACATTAGTCTAAGTTTTCCATCTGGACTGCTTGGATCCCCAGGGTATAGAAAAACCCCACCCTTTAAGAGGTTACGATGAAAGTCAGCCACCAATGATCCAACATACCGAAGCGAATATGAATTGCGGAGCTTTGTTATTGCTTTTTTGGTAGGTTCATCCAGTTTTCGGAAGTTACCTTCGTTTGTGCTGTAGCATGAACATTCTTCTGGGATTCGTAAATCAGGATGCGTAAGCTCAAACTGGCGGGTTGCGGGTTGCATAGTAAAGCCATTAACGCTGTTTTCCACAGCGGCCACCAGTACAGTGCTTGAGCCATAGACGACGTATACTGCTGCAATCTGTTCATTGCCGGGCCGTAGGAGCATTTTGTCAGATATGGACTCTCTTTCTGGGCGACGCCAAATTCCAAAAATAGAGCCTATACTAATTGCGACGTCAATGTTTGAGGAACCGTCCAGTGGGTCCATCTGGACAATATAGTTTAGTTGCCCGCCATCCCCTACTATGACGGTTTCTTCAATTTCTTCACAGCCTATTGCCGCTACCCGGTCAGTTTTCTTTAGCACTTCCACGAATGTATCGGAGGCAGCCGTATCAAGATATTGGACTATTTCGCCTTGGACATTTACGTCTCCAGTAGCTCCAATGACTCCGGCCAGTGTTGCAGCCTGTATTTTCTCTTGGATTTGGGCAGCACCATTGGCAATTGCTGTTATTACGACGTCCAGCCCCTCGTAGCGGCTGTCACCTCTCCAGGCCTCTGTCATATAAGCGCTAAGAGTTTTTGGTGTTCCCGGTTTAGTGAATGTCATTCCAACCTCCAAAGGAAAACCCTTATTGAACGATGTTGAAATCCTTACTAAAGAGGAATTTACACTATTGACTGTGTGTCATGCTCGCGAAACACGTTCCCAATGGAACCAACGTCCGTTTTTAGAAATGACGTTGTTACTTCCATTTACCCTCCCTGGGTTCTTGTTATACTAGTTTTCTATCAATAGTGAATGAGTTTGGGATTCGAGCAATCTGCAATTTTTTCACGCAAAGTTCCGCTAACGGACTCATGATGATCGGAGGAGACTTTAACAGATAAATTAAGAGTCTGTCAATAAGGAGAGAATCTCGGAAAATTCTTTTTCCGTAATTATAAGCCCATATACGCTACGAATTATATTATTATATTATATATTATTACGAAAATAGTTGTTAGTTATTGCCTCCTCCCTTTACAACGGGAAGGGGCAAACGTATAATCAGATGCCGATTCACGAGGGAAGGTCTTCAAGTAGTTTAAATAATATTTGGCGATTCCTAACCGGGACGTGAAGAAAATTTGGAATTGATTAATCAATAAAGAGGAGTTTCGTGAAAAATCGACGCGAGGAAATTGATTACGTTCTTCACAATGCCAGGGAAGCTGACGTGAAGTTTATCCGATTGTGGTTCACGGATATTCTGGGTAATCTCAAGGGATTCGCTACAACAATTGAAGAATTAGAGGATGCGATGATCAGGGGTGTCGGGTTTGATGGGTCCTCCATTCAGGGATTTGCCAGAGTAGATGAATCCGATATGGTTGCTCTCCCCGACCCCGCCACATTCCGAATACTCCCTTGGAGACCTAGGCAAAATGCTGTCGCCCGTATGTTTTGTGACATATTGACTCCTCAAGGGGAACCCTTTGAAGGAGATCCCAGATATGTTCTCAAGCGTAATGTTGAAGAAGCTTCAAAATTGGGATTTGTATTTTATGTTGGCCCTGAACTTGAATATTTTTATTTCAGGGATTCAAAGTCCACCAGCTTCTTGGATGAGGGAAATTACTTTGATCAAACCCCATCTAATTTAGGAACTGAATTACGTCGCGATACTGTTTTAACGTTGGGAGAAATGGGTATACCGGTGAAATATTCCCATCATGAAGCAGCTCCTAGTCAACATGAGATTGATCTGCAATATACTGATGCACTTACCATGGCGGATAGTGTAATGACGGCCCGGTTGGTGGTGAAAGAAATTGCGTTAGAGCGTGGGGCCTACGCTACTTTTATGCCGAAACCGTTAGCGGATGTAAATGGATCTGGAATGCATACAAACCTTTCATTATTTAAAGGAGACCGGAACGCGTTTTACGAATCTTCTGACCCTTTAAGGTTGTCGGATTTAGCTCGTTCCTTTATATCGGGATTATTAAGACATGGCCCGGAATTAACTTTGGTTACTAACCAATGGGTGAACTCTTACAAAAGATTGGTAGCAGGTTACGAAGCTCCGGTTTATGTTTCATGGGCGAGTATAAATCGATCCGACTTGGTTCGCATTCCAGCTTACAAGGAAGGAAGAGAAGATTCTGTCCGGGCCGAATACCGAGCTCCCGATCCAGCATGTAACCCCTATCTTGCATTTTCTGTTTTGTTGGCCGCTGGTTTGGCAGGGATAAAAAATGCGTATCCAGTTCCAGCTCCGGTGGAGGAGAATCTATTTGAAATTTCCGAAATTGAACGGAAATCTCGAAATATTGAAATGCTTCCGGGAAGTCTTTTGGAGGCTATCCAGCTTTCTGAATCGAGCAGCCTTGTTGAAAAAGCTCTCGGGAAACACCTCTACCGAACCTTATTGACAAATAAAAGAATTGAATGGGAACGCTATCGAACCCAGATAACTGATTTTGAACTTCGAACCTATTTACCGAGTTTGTGACGATAGATACGCCCTTGCCAATGTTCCTTTTATGACTGCTTCGTGGTTTGAGTCGTGTTTATTTTGTGGGAAAGATTAATCCACCCTGAGTTTTACCCGATTGTCACATGCTATACTCCTATCTAGGTATCCGATTAATTGGAAGGAAGAGAAGTGCGTCCGTTCAGGTTAGCTTTGGCCCAGGTTAACCCTACTGTGGGAGACCTCGAAGGTAATGTAGAGAAAGTGCTAAAAAATGTGGAATTGGCATGTTCTCTTGATGTGGACTTAATCGCGTTTCCAGAATTGATGCTCACCGGATATCCTCCTGAGGACCTGTTGCTAAGGCCAGGGTTTGTTCAAGATGGGATGAACGCTCTTAGACATGTTGTGTCCAAGTGTAAAGATATAGTTGTCGTATTAGGGTTTGTGGACCCTCAGGGGAACGATCTCTATAATGCAGCAGCAATTATTTGGAATGGCGAAATTGTCGAGACCTACCACAAATTATACTTACCGAACTATGGTGTTTTTGATGAAGAACGTTATTTCCGTCGAGGCAAAACATGTCCAGTTTTCTCTATCGCAGGAACACAAGTTGGAGTAAACATTTGTGAAGATATTTGGTATCCCTTAGGCCCGTTATCAGTTCAGCGGGAAGCAGGAGCTGAATTAATTGTCACTATAAATGGTTCTCCGTACCATATTGGTAAAAGGGACTTCCGCGAACAAATGTTGGCAAAAAGAGCGGCGGATAATTCTGTATTTATCGCTTTCGTGAACACTGTTGGAGGGCAAGATGAATTGGTATTTGACGGGGGCAGCACAATTTTTAATAAACAAGGTGAATTGATTGCTCGCTCTCCCCAATTCCAAGAGGATTTGTTAATAAAGGACTTGGAGTTCGAAGATGATTTTCAAGAAGGATTATATTCTTCTAGATTACGGCAGGAGCCACCTAACGCATTAAGGGCTATTGGAGAAGTGAAATCGATTTTCGTGCATGACCAATTCGGGTTAACCAAATCTAAAATACAATCATCAGAAATTTCTATGGCTTTAGCTTCAACCCCTGAAATTTATAAGGCATTAGTCTTGGGCGTCCAGGATTACGTGCGAAAAAATGGATTCAATAAGGTATTAGTTGGGCTATCGGGAGGGATTGATTCAAGCTTGACTTGCTGTATTGCTGTCGATGCTCTGGGGAAAGACTCGGTTTCTGCGGTGACTATGCCTTCTCGCTTTTCTTCACGAGGGAGCGTAAATGATTCGGAGAGATTATGTGAGAATTTGGGGATTTCCCTAATCAATCTCCCAATCGAGCCTGCCCATCAGGCATTTGAGATGATGTTGGACCCATATTTCCAGGGAACTGAACCAAATGTTGCTGAACAGAATATCCAAGCAAGGATTCGGGGAAATCTTCTTATGGCATTATCAAATAAATTTGGCTGGCTTTTATTGAACACGGGGAATAAAAGCGAAATGGCCATGGGGTATGCAACTCTGTACGGGGACATGGCTGGTGGATTCTCGGTTTTGAAAGATATCCCTAAAACTTTGGTCTACGAATTAAGTTACTGGCGTAATGCTGAGTCTGACGATAAGGAAATTATCCCTGCAAACATTTTAATGAAACCCCCGAGCGCTGAATTAAAGCCAGACCAAAGAGATGATGATGATTTACCCTCCTACGAGATACTAGACAAGATATTAGAAGCATATGTTGAAAATGACAGTTCATATGAAGAGATGAAATCGTTAGGATTCGATTCTAGTATCGTGAAGCGAGTAATGAAAGCCGTTGATACAAGTGAGTACAAAAGACGACAATCACCCCCGGGGATCAAGATCACTTCTCGTGCCTTTGGACGTGACAGACGCATGCCTATTGTAAACGGCTACCAAGGGTTTTAGTCTTTATTGGTGACGCAATGCTTCGATGGGATCTAACTTGGACGCCCTTGTAGCAGGGTATATACCAAAAAATAATCCGATCGCCACCGAGACGGTCAAAGCTAAGAGGACAATATCTGGAGAAACCAGTGTTTCTATGCTTCGATCGTTGAACTCTAATCGAGAGAATAATTTGGATAATCCCCAACCAAACATTACGCCGATGGCGCCACCCACCAAACTAAGTAGCCCCGATTCCATCAAGAATTGAAGAAGGATGTCCCTCCTAGTAGCTCCTATCGCCTTACGGATTCCAATCTCTCTAGTTCGCTCGGTCACGGAAACGAGCATGATGTTCATTACCCCAATCCCTCCAACTACTAAGGATATCGCGGCAATTGCTCCAAGGAAAAGGGTAAAAGTGCCGATAATACCAGAGAATGCGTCGATGACTTCTTCTTGACTGGTTAGGGAAAAGTCATCCTCCCCGTTAATTTGATGTTCCATACGCAAAACTTGGCGGATCTGACTCATAGCTTCTTCAATATTGTGTTCATCCCCAATTTGTACGTTGATTTGTTGTATTGTTTGTAGCCCTTCGGTTGTGCGATTACTTGATAAACGGTATTGGACGGTAGTTATTGGAACTACAATTAATTCATCCTGAAGCCCTTGAAACGTTCCTCCCATTCTTTCTAAAATCCCTATGACGGTGAAAGGTTTTCCATTAATAAGGATTCTTTGGCCAATAGGGTTAGAGTCATTAAAGAGCGTCTCTTTTACGGAACTTCCGAGGATTGCAACCATTGACCGACTTTGTAAGTGTTGCTCACTGATGAACAACCCTTGTTCAACGGAGAAATTTCGCACGTGCTCATATTCGGGGGTTACCCCAAGGATTCTGCTTCGTAAATTTTCCCCTTGTGCAATTACTTGGGCTGAGGTGGATTTTTCCGGAGCTATCATGGATATAGCCGAAGTTCCAAGGGAGTCTTCCAAGGCCCTGGCATCATCCATAGTAAGAGTGGACCCTGTTCCTGTTGAGCCTCTAACGCCCTCATTAACATTTGCGCTGGGTTGTACAAAGATTAAGTTTGTTCCCAAATCTTCTATATAGGAAGTGACCGTGGATTCTGCCCCTCTTCCGATAGACATTAAAGTGATTACTGCGGCTATCCCAATTACCAAGCCCAAAACCGTTAAACTTGAACGGAGTCGGTTTGCGCTTAAGGCAGTCAAGGCAATCCGGAACCCACCAAATACATTCATTAAAGGGATTTCTCCATTGATTCTGTACTTTGATCAGCGCTGATCGTTCCATCTGCGATGACAATTACTCGTTGAGTTTGTCTTGCTATCGATGGGTCATGGGTTACTAGGACGACGGTGATATGTTCCTCTTCATTTAAATTTTTAAAAATAGAGATAATTTCGTTTCCAACTTGGCTGTCTAAATTACCTGTAGGTTCATCAGCCAAAATGATAGACGGGTTATTTACTAACGCTCGGGCAATAGCCACCCGTTGCTGTTCCCCGCCCGATAATTCTGAAGGCCTGTGGTTGGCTCGATGGCCTAATCCGACACGTTCAAGGGCATCCAATGCCCTCTCTCTACGGTTTTTCTCTCTTGTATAAATTAATGGGAGCTCCACGTTTGCTAATGCGGAAATTCTTGGCAACAGGTTGAAGTTTTGGAAAACAAACCCCAAGCGTTCTCCTCGGAGTTTTGCTAGCTGATTGTCGTTTAAATTTCCGACTTCTACCCCGTCTAATTCGTAAGAGCCTTGGGTGGGTCTATCTAAACAGCCAAGGATATTCATGAGCGTTGACTTTCCTGAGCCAGAGGCTCCCATTATGGAAAGTATTTCTCCGGAAGCGATGCTGAAGGAGATTCCGCCGAGGGCAACTACCGGAATCTGTCCCATTTGATAAACTTTGGTAAGCTCCTTTACCGCTATCATCGTTGGGAGCGGTTCCTACCACCAATAATGCCCGAACCAGGAAATCTTCCTTGGCGCTCGGACGCCTCAGAGGAATCACTCGGAGTAAAAGGAATAAGAATTCGCTCACCTTCTTCTAGGCCCGAAATTATTACTACCCTTCGGTCGTTGCTTTCTCCGATTTCTACAGGCCGGAAAGTCGCTTCAGATTGTGGGTAGGATTCGGTAACAATGTGTACTCCACGAACTCCGTCTTCAGCTCGGATTGCTAATAAGGGAACGGTTAATACATCCTCGACCCTTTGCACCTGGATATCAGCGATTATTGTCATGCCTTCTCTCAAGGTTGCTTTCAACTGCTTTAATAATTCGAGTCGAACTTCGTAGGTTATGACGCCAGATTGATTTCTCCCAATCAAGGAAATAGCTGAAACTCGTGCTTTTATTGTGGAATCTGGGAATGCGTCGATGCTGATTGATGCGGGATTTCCAACAGTGAGTTTCGATACGTCGATTTCATCGACTTGAGCGATTATCCCTGCTGAGGTAGGATTCACGATTTTGGCTGCTATTGCCCTAGGAGCGACACGGCTCCCGTCGGATACATTGATTTCAGTCAGAATCCCGTCAAATGGGGCAAGGATTGTTGCTTGTGCTAGTACTTTTTTGGCCTCTAAAAGGGCAGAATAGGTGCCTGCCACCTGTTGTTCATGTTCCGTAATTCGGTTTTGATCTATTGGTTTCCTTAAATCGAAAAGGGTTTCTTCAGCTGACAAGAGCTCTGATTGGTCTTTTTCCATCGTAATGAACGCGGAGTCGTATGTTTCCCAACGAGTTGTCATCTCATCTTCGATGCACAAAGCAAATTGAGCTTTTATCTGTTGAGTTTGTCCTTCGCAGTTTGGAGTTATGCCCGCTGGGAAAAAGATTTTCCAGGCTTCGATGATTGATTCATCCCAAGGAGTTTCGGGATCGTCACCGCCGAGTATCAGTGCATC
Organism: uncultured Dehalococcoidia bacterium; assembly: GCA_964612825.1. Lineage (GTDB taxonomy): Bacteria > Chloroflexota > Dehalococcoidia > Lucifugimonadales > UBA1127 > CAZTCW01. The sequence goes on from CAZTCW010000029.1 coordinate 24,620, forward strand.
AATTTTTGCTAGCCCTCCTCCCGTAACCGATGAATTCCAGTACTGGGGGATTTTGTAGGGCCGATCATTAAAGTCAAATAATGAATTCAAATCGACATTTAGATTGGCAAGGTGTTTTTGTGGGGGAAAGTGTAGTTGCCCTAATGGGATTTCCACACCTAGCCACCGTTGGAATACGTTTTGGTAGTCAAGTTCGGCTTCGTTTGCTTTTTGGGTACTCTTCGTAGCTTTATTTATTGCCGCAAGAAGACTAGCTTCAGCTTTACGAATCGTAGCTTTTGACGGTCCATCCAAAAGTTTTTGCAAGGATTCTTGCGCATTTAACCAATTTGTTTCCGCTTTGGCAACGGTTAGTTTTAGTGCGCCGTCTTCAAGTTGGCCAATAAGATCTCCCGTTTTTACTGTTGCTCCCCAGTCTCCTGAGACACTTACTACGGTCCCGCCTTCTCCAAACGATAATTCTGATTGTTGGTTAAATCGGATGTGCCCCGTCGTAGTAACGGTGGTAATCATATCGGAACGGGTAACTTCCATAATTATTGGGTTAGAATTGCTCGGTTCTTGTAAGTCATCTCGAGTACAACTTATCATCGAGAGAGCAGTAATGATGCCAATTATGATGCCTAGCTTTCTCAGCAGCCGCATTTTATGATCTCCTAGGGTTTCGTTACACAAATCATAGGAAAAGGATATTCTAGAAATTATATATTAATCATCTCTTTATTAAAAACCCTCAATGTTTTAAAGATACTCACTAGGTATTCAAAAACTTCCTAATAAGATGTCGACACTTCAGGAATTTCTTTGGGAACAATTATTTTTGTAATAAAGTTTGCCTTGGTTTCCGGGTATAACTATAATAACAGACTAACTGAAGGCAAATTGCAACTAAGGAGAAAATTATGGCGCCTGAGCCTATTGCATATTTTCGTGGCAAAATTCTTCCAGCTGATCAAGCTCAAGTGCCAGTTATGACCCACGCTCTTCATTATGGCACCGCGGTTTTCGAAGGGATAAGAGGAAATTGGAATGAAGACGAAGGGAAGATTTTCATTTTCCGTCCTTTGGAACACTTCCAGAGATTCCTTGATGGTTGCCGGATTCTTAGGATGAGCCTTCCTCACACTGCTGAAGAATTGGTTCAAATAACCAAGGACCTTGTTCAAAGTGGTGGATTTAAAGAAGACCTCTATATTCGTCCTCTCGCCTTTAAAAGTGAACCAAAGGTTGCGAATCTAAAATTGCATGAGTTGTCTGATGATTTTGTGATTATAGCTCTTCCTTTTGGACGTTACATCGACACTGAAGTGGCTCATTGTATTACAGCTTCATGGCGAAGAATGGATGAGACCATGATTCCGCCTAGAGTAAAGATAAGTGGGTTATATGTGAATAGTATATTGGCTAAAACAGACGCTATTTTGGCGGGATTTGATGAAGCCATATTACTGAATCAGGAAGGGCATGTAGCCGAAGGGTCAGGAGAGAATCTCTTTCTCGTAAAAAACGGCGGCCTTGTGACCCCACCCTTATACAACAATATCCTTAGTGGCATTACTAGAGATACAGTGATACATCTAGCCAAGGCAGAATTGGATATTCCTATCGAGGAGCGGCCAATCGGTCGTTCCGAATTATATCTTGCGGATGAATTGTTTCTAACGGGGACCGCCGCTCATCTCACTCCAGTTGGGGAGTTGGATATGCGTCCAATCGCAGACGGTCGTGTTGGTCCGATTACACAGAGACTTCAGGAATTTTATAGCGATTTAATTCGAGGGAGAAATCCGAAATACTCGCATTGGTGTACGGCTGCTTCGCCGAATTAGCTTGTTCATGATTTTCGACTACGTTGTTCTGGTATTGATGAACTGTTTAGGTGCTCTCCAGATAGCTGCCGCTCGAAATCGATTTCGAAGATTGTTGTTCTTTCAGAATCCTCATGGCTCTGTTATTTTAGGTTTGGGATTTGGGGCCTTAGGATTTATTTGGTTTTTCCGTTCAGGGCCACTCCATATTCCGGATACGGCTGGTGGTTTGGCGGGATTTCAACAGTTTGCACTCTTTTCCTTTGGTGCTGTAGCAGCATTACTCCTTAATTGGTTGCTTGCTTCACTCCTTTTTTATCTTGCTAAAGGAATTTTCCCTGGTGAACTGCAGGGGCTTAGTTCCGTAAACATTTCCAGATTGTTAAAAATATTTCTTAGGAAATGGCAAAATTATTGATCGCATTCTCGCATTGGATGTAACTCTCTTTCTTTGGATAAATAGATTGGGAGGAAATATCGATTGGCTTGATCTCCTTTCCAGTTATCTTGTCAATGATTATCTTATCCCGGTCCTTCTATCTTCGATTGTATTTGGGTTATGGTTTAGTAATCCTGATAAGAATCGACTTAATTTTGACCGGCTTTGTGTGTTGGCATCATTATTGGGAGTTGGGATTTCGAACGCAATTAATTCCGTTTTGAATCAGTTCTTTTCTCGACCACGACCCTTCGAGACCTTAGAAATGAACCTGTTGTTTTACCCTCCATCAGATTCCTCCTTCCCTGCAAATCCCGCTGTGGTAGGTTTTGCTTTAGCAGTCGGCATATTTCTGGCTAATCGTTGGTTAGGGTCGTTCGCATTGTTTCTAGCAGGTATGTGGGGAATTTCCCGAATTTATTCGGGTGTGAATTTCCCTTTGGATGTTTTAGTCGGGTCTCTTTTAGGAGGAGGAAGTACTCTAATTGTAAAAGTGGGATTCACTTATTCTCCGGTTGGACGAATGATTACACGAAAATTCTCCAAGTGGTTAAACTGATCCTAAGAAAATTCTCAACGATTGATTGGTTAGAGGCTGAGGGAAATTTCAGGAAACAACTCTGGTTCAGGTGAGGATTCCGTTAGGAAGGTTGGAAGTTTTATCCTAAAAGCTTTGTAGAGCCTGCTGTTGTGCTTTAAACAGGTCCTTCAGTCCAACGTCCGCTAAACTCAGTAGGTTATCCATGGTCTCTTTTGTAAAGGTTTGCCCCTCCGCTGTGGCTTGGATCTCCACCAATTCCCCGGAATCAGTTTTTACCACGTTAAAGTCCACATCTGCTTTAGAATCTTCGGCATAGCAAAGATCTAAAAGCGGGTTGCCGTTGACCAAACCAGTGCTTATGCCTGCTACGGCATTTTTTAATGGAGAGGTAGTCAATATATTTTGACTAATTAAATCTTGTATGGCCTCATACAAAGCTACGTAGGCTCCTGTAATTGAAAGAGTTCGCGTGCCTCCATCGGCTTGGAGGACGTCACAGTCAATTATGAAGGTGCGGTTTCCCAATAACGAGGGGTCTGCTACTGCTCTTAAGGAACGGCCGATGAGTCTTTGGATTTCCATGGTTCTTCCTAGTCCTCGGTCATTTCTAGCCTGTCTAGGCATTCGAGTGTGTGTTGATCTGGGCAACATCCCGTACTCCGCTGTTATCCAGCCTTTACCAGAGCCCGAAAGGAAGGGAGGAACCCTCTCTTCGATTGAAACGGCGCATAGAATTTGTGTATTCCCCGCTGTTATGAGAACTGACCCCTCAGCGTTGGGTAGGTATCTTGAAATTATCTGTATAGGGCGAATTTCATCTGATTTTCTAGCGTCTATTCGTTGAGACATTAATCCTCCCGGGTCCGAGATTGAAGCAAAGTTGAATCAAGGGATAGGTCATCATCGAAAAGGGATTAAATATACGATACTTTGTCTATTGAACAGGCATTCGAGAAAACATGCTTATGCAAAAATATGTGTAGAGATGGATTATTACGTTTCACCGTTGTGTGGTGGTGATTCCCGCGCGCCCCCCAGTTAAACCGCCGACACACTGATGCCCAAGACCGAACATCCTTACTTTCGATTTCAAAAGCCTTCAAATCTTTGTCCAATGAATATCTTTGGTGTAATTCATCGAGTTTTGTGGCAAAGGACCGTTGAAGGGAGACCAAACCTTTTTCGATTTGCGCTAATTCTTCTTCGATCAACTCCACCGTACTTTGTCGAACTCGTCTTCTCATAATTCTCGATTAGTAATTCGTACATTGTCTATTAGTCGAACTTGTCCAATTCTAACAGCAGTTGAAATTAGTGCAGGGCGATCTATGAACTCCAATTCTTCTAAGGTTTCTAAATCTGAAATACTTAAATACTCAATCTTCGTGAGGGGTGATTCAGAAATAATGGAAGTCATTCTTTCTCTAAGATTTTTGCAATCTAATTCTCCGTTTTTAATCATTGTTTTCCCAAAATTCAATGCTCGATAAATGATAGGTGCTTCATGTAATTGATCCTGCGTCAAATACTTGTTCCGACTTGACAGGGCCAATCCATCTTGATTCCTAACGATGGGGACAGGGATTATATCTACCCCCATGTCCAAATCAATTGTTAATTTCTTGATAATTTGGAGTTGTTGGGCATCTTTTTCGCCGAAGTAGGCTTTATCAGGGCGGATTAAATTGAAAAGTTTTACAATTACCGTGCTAACGCCCTTGAAGTGACCTGGTCTGTGACGGCCTTCAAGCCGGTCACTTAGCTGGCTTACCTCTACCCACGTGTCGAAATCTGGGGGATAAATTTCTGCCGGGGAAGGGGTGAAGACTAGGTCAACCATTTCTTGAGAAAGAATCTGAGTGTCGCCCTCCAAATCCCTTGGGTATGTTGAAAAATCTTCCTGAGGGCCGAACTGGGTAGGGTTTACGAAGATTGATACGATGACGCTTGCGTTTTCCTTTTCAGCTCTTCTGATTAATTCAAGGTGTCCTTGATGGAGGGCCCCCATTGTGGGAACTAGGCCCACTGGATGCCTTAGTTCTTGAAGGGCAGCAGGTAAACTTCCCAATGTACTTATAATTTTCAAGCTTCCTCCGATGATTTCTGTTTGCCGGTTAGTCGCGTAAAAATATTTTCGTCGAGTGGAAAACTTTCTTTGTCTGTAGGGAATTCCTTGCGTTGAACTTCGGTTATGTATTGCTCTACGGCCTGCCGTATGTTTGACGCTAAATGAGAATATTGTTTTGCATGTTTTGGCGTGAAATCATCTATGAGTCCTAACATGTCATGAAGAACCTGAACTTGCCCGTCACAATGAATGCCAGCGCCAATGCCTATGGTAGGGATAGATAATTGATTCGAAATAAACTTAGCTAAAAGGTCGGGGACCAGTTCCAGTACGATTGCAAAGGCCCCTGCTTTTTCAACCGCAATAGCGTCCGCTACTAGTTCATTCGCTGATTTTTGGGTTTTCCCTTGAATGCGATATCCCCCTAGTTGGTAAACTGACTGTGGGGTGAACCCGATATGCCCGATTACGGGTATGCCTGACAACACTATAGACTGGATTACGGGGGCAACGTTCTTCCCTCCTTCTAACTTCACGGCTTGGGCCATTCCCTCCTGGAGAAATCGCCCTGCGTTTTTAATGGCCTCTTCGATTCCGACCTGATACGATAGAAAGGGCATATCGGCTACTATTAAGGATCGGGTAGTTCCTCTTGCAACTGCTTTGGTATGATGGAGCATCTCCTCCATGGTCACATGGACAGTAGATTCGTACCCGAGGACGACTTGCCCCACACTGTCTCCAACCAGTATTATCGGAATCCCAGCCATTTCCAAGAGTTTCGCCGTGTGGAAATCGTAGGCGGTTACCATTGGAATTTTCTCCCCGCTTTGTTTCATTTCTAAGATTTTAAATGTTGTTATTCGCATGTTTTCTTCTTTCTTTAGGTAAGCCTCAAAGATCCAGGCGGTATTGTGTCGTTTTTTGAAAATTTATTTCAGTGAAAAGGAGATGCCTCAGTTCTTCTATGCGTTGCGAATTTAAATTCCCTTTTTGTTCGGCGAGAGGTAAAGAACTGATCCCCAGTAGTCCGTAAATTTCCAGTAACTCAGAATCTTGCAATTTCAATGCTTCGATGTGTCCTTTGATTGTTCCGATATCCCCGCGTGCGAAAGGGCCGGTGAATGCACTTACTGGCCCACTCTCTTCTAGGTTATTCAAAGTTTCTCTGATTAGTGGTATGAGACCAATTAATCCGGTCTGTGCTTCAGCCTTAGTTGGTTCTTGAAACCTATCCCATAGGTTTGCAGCCATATTAATTAATGCAACTAGAAGGGCACAGGTAGTAGTCGCGCTAGCATGATAGAGAATTCGGTCTTTTCCCGTAATGGCGATGGATTTCCCTCCAAGGGAATGCCCTATAGATTCGAGGATTTCAAAAAGAGGATTTGGAGCATCGACTCCGAAAGTTATCCCTTGGAACAAGGATGGGTCAACTTTGAACCGAGAGAAAGTTTGTAGGGGATGAAATCCTCCCGTGATAGCTCCCATTTTCTCCGCGTTATGGAGAACCTCTTTTGGGTGAATCCCAGAACAATGGACCACATATTGCCCTTTGCGCCAGTTGGTCGAATCCGCGACCTCCGCGATATTGTCATCTGGTACCGTAATGAAAATCAACTCACAATTGTCGGCTGCCTCTTGCATGTACTTGAATGGGATGACCTCTGGAAGTTTAAGTGTCAAATCTTTCGTGCGGGAAAACGTTTTGGTCCAAATTCCAGTTACACTGCATCCAGAATGTTTTAACCCGGTTGCTAAAGTAAAGCCTAAGCTTCCAGCACCGATTATCCCCATCGTCAAATCGGAGTGGGATCTTCTATTTAGTTCCATTCATAACCTCTTTCGAGGATGGGATACCGGCTAAGCCTGAGCAGCTTTGGATAGCGTTCATGACTGCCTGGACAGTTACGGCCACAGCTCCTGCGCAAATCCGATTCAAGTTAAAATCATTCTCCGTCTTCCCTGTAGCCATGGCGAACATGGCGTCACCGTCTGACATTGTATGGCAGGGACGGATTGCTAAGGCGAGTCCATCATGGGCTTGAGCTGCAATTTTGGTCGTTTGTGCTTTTGAAAGAACTGCATTTGTGGCTACGACCCCGATGGTCGTATTTCCTGAAGTGGTGGAATGGTGTCTGAGGTTCTCATTGCCACCTAATAGTAAATCCATGGTGTTACAAAATGGCTCACTCCCTTTTTGTCTTGGCCCAGCCAATATTCTTCCTGTATTCGGGTCTACAACATCACCGAAAGCATTTACAGCCACGACGGCTCCAATAACTAAGCCATCGTTAAAGGTGAGACTTGAAGTTCCTAGTCCCCCTTTTGTGGCCTTTTGGATGCCTAACGCCTTACCTACGGTGGCCCCGGTTCCTGCTCCCACGGATCCTTGTTCTAAAGGTTGGGTAGACGCATTTTGGCAGGCTAGGTACCCTTCAGTTTTCCCAGGGAATACATCTCCGGATCCTATCCCTAAATCAAAAAGAATTGCTGCTGGGACTATGGGAACCTTTCGAGGCCCGACTGGGTATCCTATATTTCGTTCTGATAAAAATGACATCACGCCGCTTGCCGCCTCCAATCCAAAAGCACTACCACCGCTGAGGAGTATCCCGTGGACTTCCTGAACCGAATTAATGGGGTTAAGTAAATCAGTTTCCCGGGTACCAGGCGCTGCTCCTCGGATGTCTACGCCTCCAGTAGCTCCATCTGGGCACAGGATTATCGTGCACCCTGTGGCGTTTGTTTTATCAGAGTAATGTCCGGCCAAAATGCCTTCAACATCACAAATACTCTTATGCATGTTTTCCTTTCAGCTTCCAGAATTTTCTAATAAAAAAGGCCTTCTTGGAGTATTCCAAGAAGGCCTTTTATCCAATCGGGTTCAGTTGCGCCGTCGCAGTCTAGGAGATCAACGCGGCCTTCAAAGATTATTCCTATTAGGTGCTTATCGCCTCGCGGTCGATAGCGAGTTTATGATAGCATCAAATATTAC
>CAZTCW010000030.1:0-35970 GCA_964612825.1 uncultured Dehalococcoidia bacterium
CCAGGCGATATTGCTATTGTTATCCTTGGCGGCGAAGAAGAGGTCATTACTCCTGAGGCTTTGGAAAACCTAAGGATCCAGTTAGGATTGTATGATCCTCTATGGCTTCAGTATGTCAAATGGCTGTGGAGTATGGTTAATGGATCCTTTGGAGGCGAATCGCTGGTCGATAGCGAACCAATTCGCGATATAATCAAGCTCAGGCTGCCTGTTTCTGCACAGTTGGCCTTTATCACTGTCATAGGTGCCTTCACAGTAGCCGTTCCAATGGGAGTTATAGCCGCAATGCGGCAGGATAAATGGGCTGATTACGCTATTCGGGTTTTCCTCATCGGCGGATTGTCAATTCCTAGCTTTTGGATGGGGCTTTTATTATTACTTTTCATGTTATTGGTCTTCCGGTGGGTTCCACCGATTATTTACCAGGATTTTTGGGAAAATCCCTGGCATAATTTCATGACCATGATATTCCCCGCTATATGCTTAGGGTGGAACTATGCCGCATATGTAGCCCGTGTTACACGATCGACCGTGCTGGAAGTTTTGAGACAGGACTATATCCGTACCGCGCACGCCAAAGGACTGCCTATAAGAGTCGTTATGAGCAGACATTGTCTGCGAAATGCATTAATTCCCGTCGTCACTCTTGGAGGAGTTTATATTGAGGGATTGATGAGCGGGTCGGTCATTATGGAGACGATATTCAATATGCCTGGTTTAGGAGCTGCTGTCATTGATACTGTCACTAGACGGGATTACCCGGTGGTCCAAAGCTTGGCGATGCTTTTCATATTCATGGTGTTATTTACCAACTTGTTAGTCGATCTTTCCTATAGTTTCTTTGACCCGCGGATTAAATATAGTTAATTGGTTCTTCCAGAGATTGCCATTTCTCCTAAAATTGCTTCTTCCGTTAGAGTAAACCCCTGATTTAGGGCAAAAACTTTCGATAGAAAAATTTAATTTATTCATTGGATGGATTAACTAGCAAAACTATTGACATTTGTTATCCTGACTGCTAGCATGCCGCAACTAGCCACGTGTTAGAAGATGTATGTTGACGTGAGTTGGGTTCACTAATCTCACCCACATTTAGGTAACAATCGTCTATTCGGATTAGGGGGTAAGGGATGCAGAAGTATTTATACCGAAGAATTCTCTTATTTTTTCCAACGTTATTAATGGGGTCCCTTATCATCTTCGGGATCATGAGAGTACTGCCTGGGGATATTGCAATCGTTATCCTAGGTGGGGAGGAAGAGGTCATTACCCCAGAGGCTTTGGAAAACCTAAGGATCCAGTTAGGCCTATATGACCCATTGTGGCTTCAGTATCTCAAATGGCTTTGGAGTATGATCAACGGCTCTTTCGGTGGCACTTCCTTGGTTGATAGCGAGCCGATTAGAAATATTATTGCCCTCCGGATGCCGATTACTGCCCAATTGGCGATGATGACGGTAGCGCTCTCAGTGGTTGTAGCAATCCCAACTGGAGTTATCGCTGCAGTAAAACAGGATAAATGGCCAGATTATGTCATCAGGATCATCTTGGTCGGAGGTTTGTCTATCCCAAGTTTCTGGGCTGGGTTACTGATTCTGCTTTTCTTGCTCCTAACGTTCCGATGGGTTCCGCCAATTGTTTTTCAAGATCTTTGGGAAAATCCCATAGATAACTTAATGGTGATGATATGGCCTACGATCGTGATGGCCTGGAACTTCGCAGCATACATAGCACGTGTCACCCGATCCAACATTCTGGAAGTGATGCGGCAAGACTACATCAGAACTGCTCATAGTAAAGGGCTCAAGTCGAATACTGTTCTATGGAGACACGCCCTTAAAAACGCCCTCATTCCGGTTATTACTTTGGCGGGTGTTTATTTGGGGACGCTGATGGGTGGAACGGTGATTCTGGAAACAGTATTTGGAATCCCGGGTATTGGTTCAGCGGTGATCGATACAGTAATCCGTAGGGATTACCCGGTCGTTCAGAGCTTGGCCATGCTCTTCATTTTCATAATCATGTTAGCGAACCTTCTGGTCGATATATCCTACGGACTTTTCGACCCGAGAATTAAGTACAGCTAAGAAGATAAACCGACAATATCTTACTACCTTGAGAAGTCAATCAGGCAGTTGAAGGGGGAATAATGGCGGCAGAAGAAATCACCCTAGCTAAACCTAGAGATTCTATGCTCGGTGGGATCGGAAAAGGGATAATTAAATTCGGTAAGAAAAAGCCATTGGGAGCATTGGGAGCTTTTAGCTTACTTCTTATCGTGTTTGCAGCCATCTTTGCCCCAGTACTAGCCACTCATGATCCAAACCAGCAAATGGGAGCGGATGTTAGACTCACGGCTCCTGGTTCAATGTTCTGGTTTGGATCAGATGAGTTTGCTCGGGATATTTATAGCAGAGTTATTTATGGGGCTCGTATCTCATTGTACGTAGGGATACTCTCTGTAAGCGTCGGCACAGTTATTGGAACATTCCTTGGGGTTGCTTCGGGATATCTGGGTGGAGCTTTTGACTTAATTGTCCAACGGTTTGTTGACACGCTTCTGGGATTCCCTTCCCTCATTTTGGCCATCCTCCTGATGGCTGTATTGGGTGCTTCCTTAAATAACGTCGCTATCGCCATCATGATTGGGTTTATCCCGAGACTGACCCGGGTTTCTAGATCGTCTTCACTTTCGGTCAAAGAGAATGATTATGTGTTGGCTGCTCAAGCTTTGGGCGCAACCAGCATGCGAATCTTGGTGCGCCATATTATTCCGAACTGTTTGGCTCCAATTATCGTGCTTTCTACAGGATTTTTGGGAAGTGCTATTGTGGCGGAAGCAGGATTGAGTTTCCTTGGGCTGGGAGTCCCACCACCACATCCTGCATGGGGACGGATGCTCCAGAACGCTGCTAGGACTTATCAGGAAGCAGCACCATGGATGACAATCTTCCCGGGCGCAGCTCTATCACTTGCAGTATTCGGATTCAACCTTTTCGGTGATGCGCTCCGAGACGTTTGGGATCCTCGACTCAGAGGGACATAAACCTCTCTAAATTGCTTACGATAGTTAGGAAGGGATTGCCTGCTTACAAGCTGGCAATCCCTTTTCTTATTTATGGACCCGTGGCAGTCTAGACTCGGTGAATGATTTTATGCGTTTATCAAGTGGATTCCCTGCAATGGTGACTTTAAATGGGTCTTTGAGGAATCACGCTATAATTAACATTACTGGTAATTGTTTGGTGATCAGGTATTCAGCCTAAGGGAATATTTATTTTGGTCGAATTTAATTTACAGGGAAAAGGATCATCCAATGAATTTTCCTAAAATACCGTTCTATCGTGGTTGGTCGACCGTTTACGCGGGGACCGCAATCCTTGCCGTTTTAGTTGGGTCTCAAACGGGTGGGAGTATTGGACACTTTTTTGTAGCGTTATTAAAAGAATTCGGATGGTCCAGAACATTGTTATCAGGCGCATTTTCTTTGGTGAGAATTGAAGGGAGTCTTCTCGGTCCCATAGAAGGTGTTTTGACGGACAAACTTGGCCCTCATACGATGGTCCTTTTGGGCGGGATTTTCGCGAGTGTTGGATTTTTTCTTCTGGCCCGGGTTGATAGCGCCGCTGATTTTTATATAGCCTTATTGGCTATAACTGGGGGGGTAGGGTTTGGAAGTGTTATTCCCGTGACAGCAGCTGTCAATTGGTGGTTTGACCGAGATAGGTCAAAGGCCATTTCTCGAGCTATGGCGGGGGTGGGGATGGGAGCTTTATGGAGCCCTCTGATTGCAATTATCCTCACTAATTTCGGTTGGAGGACGGCTGCTTATTCGATCGCACTAAGTCTACTTTTATTTGTTGTCCCATTGAGTCGTTTGCTTCGCCCTCCCCAGTTTAATCCTGAACAAATAATTGATCCTCCGAAAAGTGAAACGGTGAATCCCAAGAGTGCACAGGTGGAACTTCCAAATCAGGAATTCACTTTCATGGAGGCGGTCAAAACCAGAGCCTTTTGGCTTATACCGTTAGTCCACGCGACCAACGGATTTTCAGCCTCTGCAGTATATGTCCATGGGATCCCTCATCTTTCCGACCAGGGATTCTCTCCCCAATTTGCTGGATATATATTTTTTATTTACTGTGCCGTGTAAGTTTTGGTAAGTATGTTTGGTTGATTTATTGGATATAAATTTGATAAACGTTTGGTTATATTCGCCTATTGTACGGTGATGGCTTTAGGAGTGGTTGTGTTGGCTTTCTCTAGCTCCCCAATTGTGGCGTTGATTTTCGCTGTCCTTTTTGCCATCGGTCATGGAGGAAGAGGCCCGTTGTTGTTCGCAATTCGAGGGGAATATTTTGGTAGAAAAAATTATGGGAAAATTATGGGGGTGGGCAGCCTAATTACTGGGATATCCGGATTTACGACCCCGCTCATTTTAGGAATAATGTTTGACGTTCAAGGGTCATATGTGTTCGGGTTCTTGGCTATGGCAGCGGTTACATTTCTGGGGGGGTTTTTGATTATAGGAGCGAAACCACCAGCAAAGGTTGGCGAAGGATAAGAGGTTAAATTTTGTTCCATCAATCTGTGTTACACGGGATTAATTTTCATGAAACTAGGCGGCTAGTTTGTGTTAGGTGCTAAAATCTCGTCTCCCTCTTTTACTCCATTAAGAATTTCCACAACCATACCGTCGGTTATCCCTAGTTGAACAGGGGAATCTTGGCTAGCCCCACCCGGAAGTAGGATTGAAACGGTTCCGGTATTTTCTGCGGGGTTCATTTCTTTCAAGTATTCTTTTGGAATCGCCAAAACGTTATCTACTTGTTCAATTACGATCCGGACCTGCCCGGTTAAGCCTTCCCTCAAAGGTAGGTCCGTCGGCCCAAGAATCTTCAGTGATAACGGAATTGTATTAGTTGCTGAAGATTGCCCTTCGAGCCCACCGATTCTCTTTATTTTAGCTTTTAGGTTTGCATCAGGGTACCTGTCAAGAATTATTTCAGCTGTTTGTCCCGTATTTAGCTTTGAGATGAACTTGGGCTCAATCGATGCTTGAACTTCAATATCAGTCTGGTCCACCAACCGAAGGACGGCATCATTCGCTCCAACAGTATCGTCCTCTGATACGTAGATATGGAGTATTCTTCCGCTGAATGGTGCAGTTAACCGTGCGTTTTCCAGTTCAATTTCTGATTCATCAAGGGTTTTTTCTGCTGATTCCAGTTGAGCGATTCGAAATTCCATATCAAGAATTGGGTTATCTAGGAATTGGCTAAGATTCCTTTGCGCATCTGTTAAGGTTTTTTCTGCATTGACTACTTGGTTCGCAGCGGTGGCGATGGCCTTATTTGCAGATAAGGTTTCAGATTTGAGCGACTGGTCGATAGGATAGAAAGTATCCCAAGCGGTGTTGATTTCGCCAAGGATGCATAATTCACCGAATCCAGGGGTGTCGTTTTCACAACTCACTTTGATCACTCCGGGATAAAAATTGTTCCAAATATACACTACTCCTTCATCCCACCGGGTTGAAGGGTCATCGTCCAAAAGACTAGTTCGATTTGTGTATTGAGGAAGATTATAGGTTCGGTCGTCGGGGTTAAAAAGTAATTCGATATCTATCTCTAAGTTAGATAATAATTTACCAGGTTCAATTGATGTTTCTTCGCCTTCTACAAGATTCATTCCAAGCCAGGTAAAGAACACCTCATTGTATTCTTCAAAGGTCACATCGTATTGATCCTGCTTGGAATCCAACTTTGTTTCCCACGTAATGGCTGTTAATTCGGAATCTTTCACCGCATTGTCAAAGGCCAGAGATGAATTTCTGACAACCGCTTGGAGTCGCCTTAGTTCTTGTAAGGGAGCTCCAGTCAGGGTTTTTTCAGGATTATTTGAATCATAACCTACCACAGCCCCCTCTAGGGCTTTTTGTGCGTCTCGTAAAGAGATTCTTGCTTGAATAACTTTTGCTTCAAGGTTTCTAATCGTTTTCGAATCGAGTTCTGCTAGGGTTTGGCCTTTAGCAACCTCTTCTCCTTCGGAGACATTAATGCTTCCAAGAGCACCGCTTACTTCGAATGTTAGTTGGGCGCTTAATGCGTCAGAACTGTTCACGATTATTCCAGAGGAATCTATTGTGGAGAAAATACTGCTTCTTGTAACTAAATGGGATGATTGACTATTTTCCCCACCATTTGTTTGATTGCAACTTAGGAGTAAGAAAATTGCTAATAAAAAAGGAAGGGCCATGAAACCCTTTTTCGGCCATTGTGGTGAACTCATTTTAACTCCTTGGTTGGAAAGTTCTTCTAACGGGCTTTAGTTTTATGTCCTGTTTGGTGAGAACTTTTCCCAACTACGTTTGAGAAATTGGGGTAAATTTTCATGCATTATTGTGTAAACGACTGGCACAACTACTAGGGTTAGGAAAGTGGAAGTTACTAATCCCCCTATGACTACCGTAGCTAACTCTGCGGAAATCAGGCCAGAATCTGATGAAGCGAAACTGGCTAAAGGGATTAGAGCGAAAGCTGTGGTCACCGCCGTCATCAAAATTGGTCGTAACCGTACCCTTCCGGCCTCAATTAATGCTTCTTGGACACCGTAGCCTTGGGAGCGTAACTGGACGACAAAGTAAACGAACACTACGGCATTTGTAACCACAACTCCGATTAATAACAACATTCCCATCATGGCTGGCAATCCTAATGACCTCCCGGTAATTGCAAGGGAGGCTAAAGCTCCGATAATTGCGAGCGGTAAGCTTGTTACAATGACAAAAGGATCTCGTAACGAACCTAAGCCGGCTACCATAACTAAGTAAACTATTACTATCCCGATACCCATCGATAAGAAAATTGCGTTAAATCCTTCGGTTATGTCTTGGAATACCCCTCCAATGGAAACGTCAACTCCACTAGGTAGGTCGATTGAATCAATCTCAGTTTCGACGATTGCACCGATTCTTTGCGTGTCTCTTCCTGTAATAGCTCCAGTTACAGAAGCTGATCGCTTCGCATCTGTCCGACTTATTGTTACAGGTCCCTTACTAGGTAGGATTTTGGAAATCTCCCCTAACGGAGCGAACCCTAGAGGACCCGAAATAGTGAGAGATTTGACTTCACTTAATGAATCTACTTCACTGGGACGGGCTTTAAGGACTACGTCTATATCTTCAGTGCTTTCGCTAATTCCGCGTTGGATAGTCATTTTATCGCTGGAACCAGCCTTGATTGTGGTTACGGTACTTCCCACAAGGAACAAGTTAACTTGACTCGCTACGTCTCTCACACTTAAGCCAATTTCGGCGGCTTTAAGGGGATTGACCTCTATAATAAATTCATCACGAGCTTCGCTTATATCGCTCGTAACATTCACTAATCCTTCGATATCTCCAAGTCGTTCCATGATGCTATCGGTAGCTATCACCAAGTTATTGTAATTATTTGCAGTGATACTCATCTCAAGCCCGGATTGGGGTGGGCCAGCAGTGTCTACGTCTGAAACGCTGAACGAGAATTCTGGGGTTGTTGGGAATTTTTCCCTTAATTCTGCAGAGAGGTTATCTGGAGCATTCTCGGTAAGGCGAACGAGTGAATTTGCTGTGTGCCCTCCCCCAATGACTTGGTTGAAATTGACTGCGTTAGGGTTATTCCCAATTGTCGTTTGATAGAGGTCTATTGCACCTTGATTCTTAAGAAAGGCAAGATGGTCTTCTACTGGTTGAACTGAGGTCTTTGTTCGTTCCATCGAAGCTCCTAAAGGTAGCTCCAACTGCATTTCCAAAAATTGGATTCCGCCAGAAGGGAATAGTGTTACAGGAATGAATGCAAGGAGCCCCAAACTGGCTAGCGCTACACCAAATGATGGGATCAAAGTTGCAATTTTATGCTTGAGGGCCCACGAGAGTATTGGGATATAAATCCTTTTGGTTAACGGTTCCTTATAGGATAGAGAATCAGCTGAATTTTGACTTTGGATGACATCACCTGGGCGTAACAAAATCGAGCCAATAACGGGTACGGCAGTTAATGCGACCATGGTTGAAGCGGCGAGCGCAAAACTTACCGTAAGGGCAAAGGGGAAGAAAAAGGAACCGACTAAGCCTTCGATAAAGCCTAAAGGAGCGAATACAGCTACTGTTGTTAATGTTGAAGTGATGATGGCAGGGGTAACTTCTTTGGTTGAGGCAAGTGCAGTCTTGACTCGGTCTTTCCCCCCGTCTTTCTCCATGTGTCGATATAGATTCTCTAGTACGACGATACTGTCGTCCACAACTCGTCCTACGGCGATTGCAAGCCCTCCGAGCGTCATAAAGTTGAGGGTCATCCCAAAAGCTCCCATCAATAATACCCCGGTCAGGATGCTTAAAGGGATGGCTATACCTATCACCATGGTTGGCCTTGCGGTTGAAAATATGCCTTTTACTACCGTTGGTTTCGTACTAAATAAAAACATGAATACGACAGAAATTGCGAATAATAATCCATAAAATCCTTCATGTAACAGGGTGTCTATCTGTTTTTGAATTTCTGGCCCGTCATTCAAAAATGTGATGATTTCCACATCAGGCGGTAGTGAAGAAAGGGTATCTAAAGCGTGCAGGACATTTTCGGTGACTTCAACGGTATTGGCATCCGGATCCTTTATCACGGCTATACCCATACTTGGTTTACCGTTTGTTAAGGATTGTGAACCACTTTCTTCGGAACTTAATCGAAGGTCGGCCACTCTGGATAGCAAAATAGGATTTCCACTTGAAGAAAAACCTAGATTCGGTTGGAGGGCAGAACCAGCATCTGGGGCTTCAAATCCTACAACAAGATTACGAATTTGGTCCAAGGAAGAATACTCGTTTGTGGTTCTAATGGGAAAAGATTTACCTTGTTCAGATATTGACCCAGCCGGAAAAGATATATTATTAGCAGCCAAGGCATTTGAGATTTGACCTAGGGAAAGCCCTAGATTTGACATTTCTGTTGGGTCTACAGTGATAACAAGTTGTTCTTTGATTTCTCCAATCAGATCAACTCTTGCCACTCCCTCGACCCGGTTAATCGTAGGCAAAATATCGGATCGTATGGTACGAGCCAATCTGGGAATATCCTGATCGCTTAGGATCATCAGTTGCAGGACTGGGAATCGTTCTGGGTCTATGCGAAGAACGGACGGGTCCTGGACGCCAGTAGGGAACCCTATTCTTGAAACATTGGTTACAATCGATTGTTCCGCTTCGTCCATATCTGTGCCTAACTTGAAGCTTACTAAAACTACAGAGAGATTCTCCGAAGAAGTGGATTCGATCGATTCCACTCCTTTGACCCCAGCTATAGCGTCTTCGATAGGTTCTGTTACATCCTGAACAACAGCTTCTGGGTTTGCCGATGGGTAGGATGTGAAGACAGAGACAAGGGGGAATTCCACCTCTGGAAAAAGTTCTACTTGAAGGCTCCTGTAGGTGAGTACACCTCCAACCAATGCAAGAATAACCATAAGAACCGCTACAGCACGCCTTGAGAGAGCTAATTCCGTCAATATATTCACGGCAGGATTTCCCTTAATGGTCTATTTACGGGGTGAATTCGTGGAAGGTGGATGGGTGGTGTTGTCATTAGTGAGATTCCAAAACAAAGTTTTTTCTTATTGCAGTGATACAAGTATGGATTTCAACAGGATTACCTTAATGGGGAGAAACTAGTGGGTTTCAAAAGGGTATTCCGGATTTTTTTAATTATGGGCGTTCCGGCTGCCTGTGAATTCCGAACAGCTTCTTGCCACTCCGGGTCTTCTTGAAAGCCCTTTCTTGAAGTTTCCCGTGCCGCCCAGCTTTCATATGCCACAATGTAGTCTAGGCGGTTGTTCACGCCTATCTCTTCGGTCCAGTAACCAATGTTTCTGATCCCATGTTTCTCAAATAGACCCATGGTTATATTCGCAAATCTTTCATTGAGTGCCGGTATATGGCCTGGTTCTGTGTCGTATTGTCTTAGTTCATATATCCAACCATCACCCCCAGTCGGATTTTTGGGAGAGTAAGTGGTTGGCACGAGAATTGTGTTGTGAATCTGGGCAGTTAGACCGGAAGGCTTCCAGTCTGGGTCGCTCCTGAATGAATTCCAGGCATCAGTCCTTTGAGCCAAATTATCAAATTCAAGAATATAAACTAGGCGGTTACTCGTACCAATTTCTTCAGTCCAATACCCGAAGCTTCTAATCCCATGTTTCTCAAAGACATCTAATGTATACTTTGCAAAGTGTTCACTAAGTGCCGGGAGTCCCCCTGGAATGGTCTCATAAATTCGAAGCTCATTGATCATTATATTTTTTCCATCCAATAAGACGGTTTAGTTGGTCGACCCACAAATTTGTTGATGCCGCAGAATATCTTGGATATAACATATTGTCAACTTCCTAGTGTCGAGAGTTTTGAATCCGTTGACTCTGAAATTGGGCACTGTTAAACTCGACCTAATAATTTGCTTTGATTACGCGTTGTAACTGACCTTCTGTAAGCGCTTCTTTTCCTAGCTTTTATTCAATAAGCGGGGTGTCTATCTCGTTCTTCTTTAAGGCTCAATTTGCAAGATTTACCATAATCATCTGAGGAAGGGATACTTGAACAAACAAACCGACAACTCTCAACCGAACAATACTAAATCGAATAAATTATTTTACGGTTGGGTCATAGTGGCGGTATCTGCGCTACTTCAATTCGCTGGCGGGACAGAAACTTTCCCCGTTGTTGGTATCTTTCAACAGCCTATGATCAATGAATTCGGTTGGAGTCGAGCTAATTTCTCAGCCCCAATGACTATTGGGACCATTCTCGGAGGAATCTTAGGGCTAGGCGTAGGTCCTTGGATGGACCGCTATGGAGGCCGGGGAGTGATGTCTCTTGCAGGAGTCATGTTGGGGGGCGTTTTTATTCTTATGGGGTTTGTCCAATCGTTGTGGCAGCATTATGTTCTTCAAGCCTTAGCCAGAACCATCACTGCTGGAGCATTTTTTATGGTCGTCAGCATAGTAATTCCCAAATGGTTTGTCTCGAAGCGAGGGAGGGCCACTGCTTATGCCGGCATGGGGGGGCGTCTAGGACATATGGTTCTTCCGCTCTTCGCTCAAAAGGCTATATCAATGGCAAATTGGCGAACCGCGTGGATTTCTATGGGGATAATGATATGGTCGTTGGCTGTTATTCCGGTTCTTCTTTTCTTTCGTCGTACTCCGGAGGATATGGGTCTTCGTCCTGATGGAGCTAGAAGCCCCGATGAATCGAACACCCCAAAGAGGATCTATGCCCATGAAACGCTTTCAAGGGGGGAGGGCAGTGGAGAGGTGTCATTCGCTCCGAAAGAGGTTTTGCGAACACGTGCCTTTTATTGCATTCTCCTCGCACAGGCCCTTCTCGCCTTTGTTATATCCGGCACTCACTTTCATTGGTTTTCGTATCTTACAGGGTTGGGTATTCCTGAATCAGAAGCAGTAGCGACTATTGCTATTTCCCCATTAGCGGGTATTCCCACGACCTTGTTAGCCGGCTTTCTTTCTGAGAGATTTCACGTCCGCTATATCTTGATAGTAGCGTACCTTGGATTTGCCATTACAATGCTCATCCTTGTGAATACCTCCACTACTCAAATGGCCTACGTATTTGGAGTTGCTCTTGGCGCTACGAGTGGAGTGACTTTTACGGTCTCAATGATAGTGTGGGCAGATTATTACGGAAGAGGTTCTATTGGAGCGATCCGCGGGTTAACTGCTCCTATTCAAATGACTACAAATGCCTTGGGGCCTCTAGTGGCGGCTCTTACCTTCGATTTCACTGGGAGTTACGGGCTGATTTTCTGGGCTTTTGTGATAATTTGCTTAGGGTCTTCCGGGCTTTGGCTTTTAGCTACTCGACCTGAAAAAGTTTTCGATATCAGTTAATAACAATATGAAAGATAGAAAGATAAAATTATGACTCTTGAAAAATTGGTAACAAAAAACCATCGTTTGTATTACGGATGGATTATCGTAGCCGTTATGGCTGTGGCCGGCTTCACCCAAAGCGCTGAAACATTTCCGGTAATTAGTGTGTTTCTAAAACCTATGACAGAAGAATTTGGATGGAGCAGAAGCGCATTTACCGGGTCGGTTACTATTGGAACAATTGTTGCTGGAGGCTTAGCGCTAGTAATGGGTCCGGTTATTGACAGATTTGGTTCTCGATGGATCCTCGTCATCTCCTTTACCTTACTAGGTGGCACCTTAGTCTTAATGGCCTCCATCACAAATTTGTGGCAGTTTTACGTCCTTCAAATTATTGGGAGAACCTTGAATATGGGTGTTATTTCTCTAGCCACTTTTGTTGTTATCCCGAAATGGTTTGTGAAAAAACGTGGGCGTGCCGTTGCATTTGGACAACTCGGTATGAGGGCCGGGAATGCCGTCACTCCATTATATGTCCAGTATTTAGTTAGTTCCGGGGGATGGCGGATTGCTACAATTGCTGCAGGCTTGGTGATCTGGATTTTCTCGCTCCTGCCTTCGGCTTTTTTCCTTAGAAGGAAGCCTGAAGACATGGGTTTGTTACCTGATGGGGAAAATCCGGAATCCGTGCCTTCTCAGAACCAGGAGCAGATCGGAGGGAAAATTAGCGGGCATCCTGATAATGAAGTGTCATTAACTCTGCGACAAGTCTTTCGGCTCCCTTCTTTCTACTTGTTGACTGTCGCATTCATGATCTCATCATTTGTTGGGCCGGCTTTGTTTCTTCATATGATTCCATTTTTCACCGATCGTGGGATATCTGCAGAATTTGCAGTGATAGTGGTAGCCGTTTGGTCAGGAAGCGGAGCTATAGGATCCTTGATTTTCGGGGGAGCCGCTGAGAAATTCAGCATGCGCTGGACTTTAACTATTGGATTTCTTTTAAACGCTATTGGGTATGCTTTGCTTCTTGGAGTTTATTCTGAGTGGATTGCAATTGTCTGGGGATTTTATCTGGGGGTGATCGGCGGAGGCTTATTCACCCTACAACAGGTGGTATTCGCTGATTACTATGGACGGGAGTCTTTAGGAGCTATAAGAGGGGTAGTATGGCCGATTCAGATGTTAACGAATGCCCTAGGTCCGTTGGTAGCGGCAATCGCGTACGATATTACTGGGGATTACGTTGCGGTTTTCGGCTCTTTCGGGATTTTGATTGTTTTCGCAAGTATTTCCGTTTTCGGGGCAAAGCCTCCAATTAATATCCGGTCGCCACAGAATTGATTGAACGCCTTTCCAAACCTTTTCCTACGTGGGCTTGGATTGCATCTAATTCCCCGAAATCCCATTCAGATACAAACGTAATCGCGGTTCCGCTTCTTCCAGCTCGGGCCGTTCGTCCAATTCGGTGGACATATTCTTCGACGTTACTTGGTATATCATAATTGATTACATGAGAGACGGCCGGGATATCCAACCCGCGAGCCGCAATATTTGTCGCTACAAGAACACGAAGGCTGCCTTTCCTGAACCGGTTCATTACCTGGTCTCGTTGGATCTGGGTCATGTCGCCATGAATTGCTTGGGTGTTAAATCCTTTATCTTTTAGGAAGTTTACCAATCGATCTACACCCAATTTCGTTCGTCTGAATACCAAAGCCTGTTGAATAAACCCTGGATTATTTAGCAGGGATTCGAGGGCGAAGGGACGCTCGTTTTCCTCAATCTCATAATAAATTTGTTCTACTGATTCTACTGGGGAAGCGTCTCCTCCAATCCTTAACGACTTTGGATCTCGCATGTATCTCCTGCTCAAATTTCGGATCGAAATTGGCATAGTCGCGGAGAAGAGGGCGGTTTGTCGGTTTGTCGGAGTTTTCCTGAGAATTGTTTCTATGGCGTCTGCAAATCCGATATCAAGCATCTGGTCGGCTTCATCAAGAACCACAAAACGAGTTGAATCTAGGTTGATGGTTCTTCTTTCTAAGTGATCCATTAGCCTGCCGGGAGTTGCGACGATTATATGTGCTCCCCTTTCAAGGGACTCGATTTGACGGAGGATCGGCTGTCCACCATAAATTGCTAGTGATTGTATCTTCGAATATTTAGCTAATCTACGTATCTCGGAATTAACTTGAATAGCCAATTCACGGGTGGGTACGAGGACAAGTCCTTCCGAATACTTTCGGGTAGTTGTTAGATTCTCCACTAAAAAGATTCCAAAGGCAGCGGTTTTCCCTGTCCCCGTTTGGGCTTGTCCGATAACATCAACTCCATTTCGAAGTAACGGAATTATCTCTTCCTGGATTTTCGTCGGGGCTTGATAGTTCAAATCCCGTAGAGCACGTTTAATATCAACAGAGACTTTTAGCGATCCAAAAAATTCTGGTTCGTTAGGCCTGTGATTCTTCGAATTTTGAGGATTCTTTGAGGTCACGGTGGGTGGTGAGATCTGATTTTTGACACGAGGTTTGGATTTTGACGGCGGGGATTGGGTAATGACTGGTTTAGAAACGCGTGTCCTTCGCAATTCAAGGTTAATTTCACCATGGTGATTTTCTGACTGGAAGGTTTCGAGTTTTGCTTTCGTTTCTCTGTCTAAATCAGTCTGGGTTTCTTTAAGTTGGGGCGGTTTTTTCGAAATAAGGTGGATAAATTTTCGAACTATTGTTTGAAGAATCTGGGAGACCTCCGAAATTCGGGCGAAGCGAAGAAGAGGAAAAAGCCGAAAAACTCTATTTTTTCTTTTGGATACTCCGGCGACGTCATTCTTTAACAGCCCAGGATATTAATTAGGCTCTTTGAGGTTATCATTTTTCCTTTAGCTATGTCAATTTGAGTCGCCCGAATTAATCCATTTTTTACGGGTGGATAACCGGCAATATTACAGTTTCAACACACATAGAATTGGATGAAAGTTCAAATTGTGAATGGGTCTTGAAAGAAAGATGGGAGGAGCTTATTCTAGCCTCGTTTGATCATACATTGGAGGGAGATAGTGACAGAGATAGGGATTTTAAACGGATTTCGAGTTCTTTCTCTTGAACAAGTTCATGTCCTCCCATGGGGGACGGCCTTTTTGGCGGATTTTGGGGCTGAAGTGGTTCGGGTTGAGAGCGTCGACCACATGCAAGATAGAAGGTCCGGTCCCTTCCCCGACTATAAGCCGAGTAGTGAGTGGTGGAATGAAGGTGGCAGCATTGCTTATTATGGGCTGCGGAATAAAGAAAGTTTGTGTCTTGACGTGACTGATCCTCTTGGCAAGCAAACATTCCTACGCTTAGTAAAGAATTCCCATATTGTGACGGACAATTTTCGGCCAGGAACAATGAGACGACTCGGGTTGGACCATGAAAGTCTTGTCGAGGTCAATCCCCAGATAATTAGTCTGAGTTGTACTGCCTACGGGCATACAGGTCCTTGGAGAGCGGCTGGATCCCGAGCTAGAACTGCTGATGCGGCGTGTGGACTTTCAAACTTAACCGGATATGAGGATGGGCCCTCATATCGGGCAAGCAGTAATTATATGGATCATTCGGGAGGGAATAATAATGCTCTGGCGCTAATGCTAGCTTTGTGGCAACTTAACAAGACAGGTAAGGGTATGAGGCTTGACCTCACTATGCAAGAAACTGGTGTAATGGCTATTGGACCAGCAATTTTAGAAGCCCAAAGGGGAATCGTGCGCAGACGGTTAGGTACTTCGCATTTATGGAAGGCCCCACATAATGTTTATCCGTGCTCTGGGAATGACCGTTGGATAGCTATAGCCGTTTCGTGTGACGATGAATGGGAAGGCCTTAAGGCAGCGATGGATCATCCTCACTGGGCTGATGAGGCCCGGTTCAAGGATACCTTGGGGCGTTGGAATAATAGACATGATTTAGATGGACTAATTAGTGACTGGTCCTCATCCTGGGATAATCAAATTTTGATGAAGTTACTCCAATCCCATTCCGTTCCGTCTGGAGCGGTACTGACCGCCGAGGATTTATCAACGAATGACCACCTTATGGCACGTGGTTATTTAGAAGTGTTCAACAATCCTCACGCTCCGTGGGTAGGTCCTCGGGTATACGCAGCCAGACCATTCAAGATTCCCGGGATAGATACGTCTATCCGACATATTGCCTCCCTAGGAGAACATAACGTAAAGGTGCTTTCTGAGATAGGCGGCCTTTCAGCAGAAGAAATTCAATCCTTGGCTGATAAGGAAATCATCGCAGATAAACCAAAAGATCCAGAAAATGTACCTCAGGATTTTGTGATCAGGGGCTAAGTATCAAGAGGCTTTCGTTCCTTATAAATGATGGGAGGGTGGGTTATGTTAGGGATATTAAATGACGTAAAAATAGTAGAGATTGGCGGAGGGCTCTCGGGATCTTTTTGCGGAAAATTACTGGCTGATCAAGGAGCCGATTTACTTAAGATTGAAAAACCAGGGCGTGGAGACCAAGCTCGGTATGAACCTCCATTTATCGGGGAAGACCTTTCTGGGGCGCAAAGTAGTCTTTTTCTTGCATTTAATACTAATAAAAAGGGGATTACCCTTAGTTTAGATACTCCTTCGGGCCGGGAGTTATTTCTGAGAATTATTCAGGACGTTGATGTCATTATCGAAAGTTTCCCAGTTGGATTCCTAGACAGTTTGGGCGTGGGATTCGCGGAAATTAACCGCATTAATCCCCGGGCAATTCTCACTTCAATTACCTATTATGGTCAAACAGGTCCATGGAAGGATTACAAGGGAAGCGAACTGACGACTGAGGCGGTTGGAGGATTTCTTCACGCTGTAACAGGATCGGAAGATAAACCTCCAATGGGAACCGCATTGGAACAGATGGAAGGGATCACTGGTGGAAGGAATGGGGCGATTGCGACGATGGCTGCTTTATTCGCTCAGAAACAGACTGGAAACGGCAGGCATGTGGATTTGTCGACAGTGGAGGCTACGGTAAGCGTTCCTTCGGGGTTAATCCATCCATTCACCCTTACTGGCAAGAGCCCTTTAAGGGGAGGAAGTGACGGAAATGTTATGGACGGGATGCATTTACCCACCAAAGACGGAGAGGTCACGTTAACTACCGCTGGGACGGGTGGCCGACCTATGGAAACTTGGGCAGAATTTTTGGGTGAACCCGAGCTTACAAATCCTAAATTCTCTAGCAGACGAGGTAGGCTGGAACACTGGAAGGAACTCCACGACCTTGTAGCCCCTAAACTTGCTCAATGGAGTAATTTGGATCTCATGAGTGCAACAATGGAAAAAGGATTAGTGATTGGCCTTGTTCTAAGTCCAGAACAGGTAGTTAACTCGCCTCATCTTGAAGCCCGTGAATGTTTTGTTGAGATCCACCACCCGGACGTTGGAAACCTTAAATACGCCGGCCCCGGATTTCTCGTCGATGGAGTTAATCCAATGATGGGTAGTCAGCCAGCTCCTCGATTAGGCCAACATAATGACAAAATTTATTGTGATCAATTAGGATTATCAGGGCAAGAATTAGGTCAATTGTATGCCTCTGGGGTCATATAGGAATTTATTCCAATCCTGGCCAGCAGCTGTAGTCGGGTCCGGTTTTCTATGACATTTGCCTCTTAGGGGAAGTTAGATTGAATGGTTTGAAGGATGTTCTTGGTATTGGGAATGCGATCGTTGATATTTTGTTTTTGGTGGATCCTTCATTCTTAGCTCGGCATCATTTAACTAAAGGTTCTATGACTTTGGTTGATGCTAGTCGCGCATCAACCATTTTTTCTGAGGCTAAGGATACTACTCAAATATCTGGAGGTTCCGTCGGCAATACTATGGCCGGAATTGCTTATCTAGGGGGAACTGGCTCATACATAGGAAAGGTAAGCAATGATAATCTTGGGGGTTTGTTCCGGGAAGACCTAGAGTCATTAGGAATAAAATTTTCAGGGGAACCATCTATAAATAATACCCCAACTGCTTGTTGCTTGGTAATGATAACTCCGGATGGGGAGAGGACTATGGCAACCTTTTTGGGCGCTTGTTCGGAATTGATCCCCGAAGACGTCATTCCTGAAGTAGTGAGCGAGCATCAGATCACCTATTTGGAAGGTTATTTGTGGGATGCCCCTTTAGCTCAAGAGTCAATGGTAAAGGCAGCCAGCGTTGCAAAGGCTTCAAACCGACAAGTAGCTCTCACCCTCTCTGATTCGTTTTGCGTTGAGAGGCATCGGGAATCCTTTAAGGATCTTATTGGAGATTATGTTGATTTATTATTTTCAAACGAGGATGAAATTTTGTCATTGTGTCAACAGGATGAAACGGAAAGTGCTTTACAAATAGTTCGTTCGTTCTGTGATATTGTCGTTGTCACTCGTGGTGCAAAGGGCTCTCTGATAGCCACAGGAACTGAGACCTTGAAGATAGATGCTGTTCCAGTGAATGACGTAATAGACACTACTGGGGCCGGAGATCTGTTCGCTGCCGGATTTTTGTTTGGATTTACCCACGGGTACGACATTAATGAATCCGGTAAAATTGGTTCTACTATGGCAGCTGAAGTAATTTCCCACGTGGGGGCAAGGCCTTGAGATAGGACGGCATGTCCTAGTCTCCTCCTTGGGGGATAGAATGTTTCAGCCAATTGGGAAGGAGATTCATGGCAGACAAACGTATAGCTACACTTGAGCCAACAACAAAACGAGTTAGGGTGTTGTTTGCTGGAGAAATTATTGCGGACAGTAAGCAAGTTCAGATAATGCATGAAACCGGGCACGTGCCGGTTTACTATTTTCCAATCACGGATGTCCGTATGGATTTAATGGAACCAACCGAACACAAAACTCACTGACCAATCAAAGGGGATGCTCGGTACTGGAGCATCAAAGTAGGATCAACAGTTTCTGAAAATGCTCTTTGGAATTATCCCGAACCGCTGGAAGGCACAGTGGATAGCAGGGAGTACGTTGCATTTTATTGGAATAAAATGGATGGATGGTTTGAAGAGGAAGAAGAGGTGTTTGGGCACGCTAGAGACCCTTATAAAAGGGTTGAAGTTCTGGAAAGCTCCCGTCACGTAGAAGTGTTTCTTGAAGGGTTTTGTATAGCCGATACAAAAACTCCAAGGATTTTATTGGAGACTGGGTTACCCCGGAGATTCTACCTTCCTCGGGATGATATCCATGAAGAATTTCTTCGCCCAAGTTCCCTGGTTTCAGTATGCCCGTACAAGGGACGGGCGTCTTATTTCTCTTTGGAAGTCGGGGATTTACTATATGCCGATTTAGCTTGGTATTATCCTTCTCCCAATTCAGAAGTTTCGAAGATTGCAGATTATATTTGTTTCCCCCAAGGAAAGGTTGACTTATTTGTAGACGGGGATTTGGAGGATCGGCCAAATACCAGATGGGATAATCCATAGTTTCTAGAGTCTAAACGTTATTATTTGGAAATTTCGTGAGTTTACATAACGTTCCTAGGCGTCACTATCTGATGGTAGTTATGTAATAATCTTCACCCTCTGGATTTATGATGAAACGCATCCCAACGCTGGCTCGCATCTTCTACAACCTGAGAGATATCTTCCTTCAACAAATATCCATCAGAGACTAATTTTTGAGCGACTTCATCGATTAATGCTAAGTAAGAAGTTTTTGAAGCATATCGTTCGTCAATAGCTCTCCTTGGATCACGGGAGGATCGGGCGGATTCCTGAGTCAGAGGAAACGGGACTACTGCCCCTTGGAGCGGTATAAAATGCCCCTCTCCTCCGATTTGATTATGCCTCATAGTCCAGCCTGTATGTGTCCCTAAGGGGACTTGGATATCGGGGTGTCTGATCCCTGCAATCTCATTTCCATCCTGATCGACAGCTGAGACCATCGTATTGAAGGGGACTCCTTCGATTGCTGGGTAAACTGCGACTCCTTCAGACATTTTTTGCCCGTATTCCAATCTGCGGCGAATGGGTAGGGCCGTAGGGAATCCCATCCCGGGAATGCTGCTGAAGATAGACTCGAGAGATTCTCGGCTGACGGCGCTTCCGTCAGATATTTTTGGGATTTGGCTTTCGGGAGGATTGATGTCAGAACGAACCCATTGGTCTAGTGAGTGAAGGAGAGCACGCAATATTGGCCTGTAATCAACAGTGTTAGACCAATGTTGTTGACGGGTGTCTTCCAAGGGTAAATCTGTAAGAGGTAGGGTCCCTGGCCCATGTTTAGTTCCTGTTAGGTGATAGATGCGTACGTTCGAGGGAGGCGGTACGTCGTGATGTCCAGTCGGGTCCATATGAGATAGAGCAGCTCCACTCCACCAGTATTCTACCGCAGAGTTGGTAGCCATTATTTTTGGGCTGTTCCCCTTCTTCTCGAGTCTTCCAAGGAGGCTGTTTCCTTCTTCAGTAACTGGGTCGGTAACTTCCGTATAAGTCAACGCATGGATATTCCCGACATTCCTTAGGTGGTTACTCGATGGTTGACCGAACCGCATGTTGAATTCCCCGAGACGGGAGCTTCCGGTATGAGGCATTAATCCATCAAATGCCACACGGTTTTCTTCATCTAAATTCACGCCGAGATAAATATATTCCCTTATGAATCGACCGCTCTGGGAAGCACCGTATGCGTAGGCTCGATCCAAAGTTCCTGCGCATGGATTTCCATTTTGAGGGGTTCCATATTTTAGAAAACTGGGGCAATCCCGCATCGCGAGGAACCCTAACCCTATCACAGGTGCTCCTACGGTTTCATAAATAATTTCGTATACCTTCCCCGCTTTAAAGCCGCTAGTAAGGCAGATATAGTTCTGATCTGGCACAGATTTATTGTCTATCCAACGGCCAAATGTCCATTGGTCGCTGGGTACAAGCTTATAGGGCCCATCAGGCCATTCTCGTTCAAGGAGAGTGGAATTTTCCGTGGAGAAATTGGCTGTGGGCAGGGGTTTGTGCTGCCTATCGGAGAGTAGCAATTCATGGGTATCTTGCATGACATCAAACTGTTGATACGCAGGTCCCACCAATCGTTTGCCATCAATTCCCATGGCTTCGGGTACATGAAGTCGAATTCGGCCGTCCGGAACGTCGGTCTGCCAGCCACAAAATACAACGGTGAAACCGCGGCGCATTAGGAATCCATTCCCTTTTTCCGGTGGAAGGTTACTCGGGGGAACTTGACCGACATTGTTGAAGGCCATAGCTGTTCTGTTGCCACGGTTTACTACGTCAAATAGTAGACTTCCGTTAGGGCTTGGAGTTACCGGTTTTAGGATCTGGACGTCAGATGAAAAATGGATCATTCCGTCCTGTTCAAGGGGGATCAGCCCAATATCCGTAATGAGCTTACTGTCGTCATCTTTAGGATTTACGGAATAATGCATTGTTCCTTGGATAAATTCATACTGTCCGATTTCACCAAAGGAATCGCCATTCCAAGCGACCTCCCGAGAGGTAATCTCAAATTTTGTTACTGCCATAGAAGAGAGCCTCCAAATGAAATTTGTTTCAGGGGCATTATATCCATAATTAATCCCTTTATGAAGCAATTTTGTACAGTAATTTGGCATTCATGTGAGTGAGGTATGTTGTTCCCTCTAATAGTGAATAATCCACCTTATTTAATTATTGGAAATTACCGCAATCCATCATATAATCACCCCATCATTGCGAAATTCTTAAACTTCCTACAAAGGAGTATTATGCCGAAACTTATCCCGGTACCAGATGATCTAAGCAAGGAATTCTGGGATTCCGTGAATCAGAAAAAATTGGTACTACGATGCTGTTCAGGGTGCCAGAGGTTGCAGTATCCTCCTAAAGCTAAATGCGGAGATTGTGGTTCAGATAAGTTTGAAGCCCAAGAAGTTTCAGGTCGAGGCCATATTAATTGTTTCATTGTTGTAGAAGATGGCCGGTTGGATCGAAGAAAACCCGATCAGCCTTTCAATGTGGCATTAATTACCCTCGATGACGACCCTCGAATAAACTTTTACTCAAATCTACCCGGGGTTCCTGCGTATGAAGTCCCTGTAGGTGCTCCTGTTGAAGTTA
Organism: uncultured Dehalococcoidia bacterium; assembly: GCA_964612825.1. Lineage (GTDB taxonomy): Bacteria > Chloroflexota > Dehalococcoidia > Lucifugimonadales > UBA1127 > CAZTCW01. The sequence goes on from CAZTCW010000030.1 coordinate 22,002, forward strand.
TTTTTGAAGAGGTAGACCCTGGTCAACTAATCCATGAATGGCAATTGGTAAAAGAAGGAGAATAGTTATGACATTACAACGTGAGACAGGCTGGGAAAGAGATAAAGAAGGACTCGGGATCTGGCCCCATCGCGGTAAAGTGGCTATTGTCGGATATGGTCATTCTCCCCTTGATAGACGTTGGGAGGGAACCGACATGGACAAAACCTTAGGGCGTTACGCGATTTTAGCCGTCGAACGCGCTATGGAAGACGCGGGAGTTAGCGCTGAGCAAATTGATGGACTGATTGTGTGTCCTCAAAACGGTGATGGTACTGGGGGGCCAGCAGGACGGTGGGCCCCTCGTCCTTATTTTGATCCTCCCTACGACTCTGAAGAAGGCCTTTCGATTGTTACGAATAGGTGGCTTCTTAAAAATATGAATCTACCAAACATACAATATTGTCCGGATAATGCTCCTGCAATTGGGGAGATGATGGGGATGGCATCCGAGGCCGTAGCTACAGGAAAATGTCATACCACTTTGGTGATATATACGATGGGGAATTTACCAGGACGGTATCGACAAGGTGGAGCTACTACCACGAGTGATTATGCAAAGGGTAATGGTCAATGGACTCTTCCTTGGGGGAATTACGGTGGGAACATGTGGACGAATGCTTTCCCTCATGAACAATACAACCTTAGGTATGGGGGAGAGCATGACGACGTAGGTCCATTTGTAGTAAACCAGCATCGAAACGGCCGACTGACCCCATGGAGCTTTTACGTGAACAATGAGCCATATATGATCACTTTGGAAGACTACAAAAATAGCCGATATATTTTGAGGCCACTTCGGATTTGGGATTGTGATAGGCCAGTTAATACCGTTACCGCATACCTGTTTTCTACGGCAGAACGCGCCAAGGACATGCGTCAGAAACCTATCTATGTGCTTAATCACAATACTGGAGGAAGTGAGGCTGGCTGGAGCAGTCACCCGACTTTAGACGAGATTGAATCTTGGGGCGATAGATCTGCCAGGATGATGTGGGAAGGTTCAGGGTTATCCCCTAAAGACGTGGATTTATTTAACCCCTACGATGGATATTCCACGATGGTTCAGTTTCATCTGGAAGCTTTCCAATACCACGGAGTAAAACGCGGAGATGCATATCCATTTTATGCCGACGATATTCGGGTGGAAGGCCCGCACCCCTTTAGTTCCAGCGGAGGGAATTTAGGGAATGGCCGTGCGCGAACTGCAATGTATACTGATTCAATTGAGCAACTTAGGGGAACAGCTGGAAAACGTCAAAACACCATCAATGCTGAAATCGCTGTTTGCGGATTCGCTCCTACCGGGAGTTCCAACTGGCTTGCTCTCACAAATTCGCCAAGCTTATAGATTCGATAATAAAACCGCGCATGTGGGGTTAAACAAACAACTAGCCCCTCATGGCGCAGTGGATGTATGGGTTGTATTTAATTTCCCGGGAAAATGAGAAACCTTGAATCTGGATTGATTAGAATGGTTGATGAAAATCACAACAAGATTGCAAAAACCTCGTTTATACCCCAGATGCTATGGGTTGCGGGGAAAATCCTAACAGGCATGACCCTTCTATGGGCGTGGCTCTCTAGGCAAAACAAAAAAATAGCCGAAAATGTTCCTTCGCCAAGCTTTGACGAAACTGCTGAATTTGACATTGGGTTTTACGTGTAGCAATAACTGCCAAAGTCTCGGCTAAAAATTTTTTTGGTGTTGAACTCAGTTCCCCCCTTAGGGCCTAATCCCAATTTATATACAGTAGCCCTTGATATTCACTTAATTAATAACTATTGACAAATATTGCGATATGTATATATTAACAAAAAAATAAAGTGTATACATTCCTTACTTATAAATATGCAAATATCAAAAATACAACTAAGTAATTATAAATATGAAATTGTTTAGGTGCTTTCTTATTCAGTAGGTGCATTGTCAGGCTAAAAGGGCTGCGGAATGTTAATTCCGGATGGCCGGTTGGGTGGGCGATAGATTTCCAGACATTTTCTTCTAAGGGTTCCCACCTCGGGATGTTCACCATTCTGGAACCGTAGCTAGAATGGTGAACATCCCATTTAATGGGGGTGAAGATGTTAAATTCTTCGCATCCTACCTCTACTGGAGTCTAGTTAGTTGTTACGTGTTCTTGGAACTTTACCAATTGTCTGGATCAAAAAGGGTAGGCTTAACTTCCGCTCGAGGGGATGGATTGAAAAGGATTTATTCACGTAAGTTTTTGACGGCTATAGCGGAGCCAAAGATGCTATATGAGGCCAGGCTCATAAAAGCGAATAGCATAAGAGGATTGCCCCAGGTTTCTATCGCTAATCCTGCCACCAGTGGCCCTGCTGCCATCCCTAACGAGAGATTTGTGAAAATAAAAGCATGCGCAACAGGAACTTCTTTTATACCGATCCCAGGTAGGTGGAAGCTCACGGTTAGAAGTATCGGGAAAAAACACCACGCAACTCCGTTTAAGGTAGAAATCATGAGGAGGAGTGGCAGGGAGTCCGTTGAAATTAGGAGTATGTAACTTAACGGAAGAATGAAGCCGCAAACGTACAAAATATGTGATCGGGTGTTCCAATCAGTAGACAATTTACCAAATAACAACCCGACAATCCCAGCAATAATCCAATTAACCGAGAGCACTAGCGCGCTTGACTCTAATGGGAATTGATACCGTTCCAACATCAACGTTGGGTAGAAGGTGACAAAAACAGCAAATGAAAAATTTACTCCAAACATCCCAAATCCTGCTAGCCAGAGTCCCTTATGGGCGAGTACTCGTTTCCAGTTGGGTTTAGGAATCATAGTTAGTTGAGAGAGGTATTCCGGGGTTTCCCGCTCCCGACCGAACGTTACCCAAAGAAGAGTGAGTAATCCAGTTAGCCCGCAAAAAAAGTATAACGTTGGCCTCCAGTCATTATCGAAGAGGTTAAGGAGATAGGGAGTCGCTAAGGTGGATCCAAACAAACCAAATGCCAGGATTCCAGCGGTAAGAGCGTTAACGAACATGAATTCTTTGGGAGGAAACCATTGTTGCATGAGAAGTGTTCTCGCTGGTTCTCTGGCGGCTATAGTAATCCCAAATAGGAATCGGGATGCAAGCAGGATGACAAAAAATGAAGTTGATGCTTGTACAAATAACAAGACCATTGCTACCAAAAGAATTATAGTGGTAAGAAGTTTTGGGGGAAACCTTCCAAGCCAAATACTAAGCGGTATATAGAGAACTGTGTTGGCCCAGACTGGCCCGGAAGCTAATAAGCCTTGCATGTCATAAGACAACCCAAACTCCTCGGTTATAGAGGGCAATAAAATGCCAATCCCCAACACTATGATCCATCCGGTAATATGGCCGAACATCCATAGGATGATTACGACCCACCGGTAGGAACCTGCTGGGTTTGAATCTATACTCGTGATCTGGGTATCCAATCTGGGTGAGTAATTTTCTTATTCCTGATGCCTTATATTTAGTTTAATGATCAGGATTTATTATACAGCCATCTCGGATTGAGACTATTTGTAGCCGAACCTTCGTTTTTCTGGTCCTGAATTGATGAGGGTTTTTCTCTTAATACTCTGCTATAGTGGGGTTGCGAGAGGTTAAAACGGTACTTCATCCATTACCAAGTGAATTGGGTTTAATGAGATTAAACAGGAAGGTAGGACCAAATGGGATATGAAATTATTTCAGGCGATTCACATATAGACCTTACCTGGCTCCCATCTGATTTATTTACGTCGAGCGCCCCGGCACATTGGAAGGATCGGATGCCTCGTGTGGTGGAAACTGAGCAAGGGCTCCGGTGGCAGGATTCCAAAGGGATAGAACTTGCTGCGGTTGGAGGGATTGGCTCCTTGGGTCGTGACCCCTCTTTGTATAAAGGAGGGGAAATGGGGGTGGACCGGATGATCGCAACCGGTCTGTATGAGGATGGTGCCGCGGGGAGACTTCGTCCCGGGACACCTGACCTCCGTATCAAGGATCAGGAGTTAGATGGGGTTGATGCAGAGGTTCTTTATCCAATTTTGGGCCTGGCTAAAAGGCTTGACGATCCGGAAGTCACCTATGTGGTATACCAGATTTACAATGATTGGGTGGCAGAATTTTGCAAGACAAATCCCCAACGTTTTGCAGGCCTAGCATGCATCCCCAACAACGACCCTGAAGTGGCCGCTGGCGAGCTCCGCCGAGCCGCCAAACTCAATCTTCGGGGTGCTGATTTCGCGGTTTCAACCGCGGTGAAACCGCTCTACCATCGGGATTGGGATGTTTTATGGGCGACATCTGCAGAATGCAACATGCCAGTCTCCTTCCATGCTAGTGGCATTTTTGCTCGCCGTCCGGATCCTGAGGATGTGGAGACTCATGGTCTAGCACATCGAGCCGCTAGCCTTTCGATGTTCCAACTTGGTGGATTCGAGTTTTTGGGAAGTATCATCTTTTCGGGAGCCTGCGATCGGTATCCTAATTTCAAATTCATCCTTGGAGAATGTGGTGTAGCGTGGATACCTTACTTCCTCGATCGAATGGATAATCAATACGAGAACGAGTTTCATCAACTGAACCTCAGCATGAAGCCTAGCGACTTCTGGCGTCGGCAGGGCTTCTCCACCTTCCAGTGGGAGGGTTTCGTTGCTGATGTCGCTCATCTGGTAGGAGAAAATAACATTATGTGGGGGTCTGACTACCCTCATCCCGACGGTGTGTGGCCCGAATCCCAGCAATATATAGAACGCGATTTAGGAAGGCTTGAACCTTCTGTTCGCTATAAGATCATCTGTGAAAATGCGGGAAAACTGTATGGTTTCATCTCATAACCAGAGTTTTCACTAAAACTTAGAGGGAGAATCCCTCTTTCGAGGGTCAATCGACGACACCACTTTCATAGGGATATTAAAAAATAGTTTCATCAAACTGCTCGGAGTGTGACTAAGATGAATTCGAACTCACCTTCACAATTTCAAAACATGAACGATTCGAACAGAGCCAAATGGGTGTACTTATTTCATGAAGGAAGCTCAGAGATGCGGGACCTTCTTGGAGGGAAAGGTGCTGGCCTCTCTGAAATGACAAATGCGGGACTCCCAGTTCCTCCAGGATTCATCATAACAACAGAGGCTTGTAACGCTTATACCGAAGCCAACCAAGAATTCCCAGGCGACTTATGGGAGCAAATTCAAACAGCTTTATCACTTGTTCAGGAACAGTCGGGTAAAATATTTGGTGATCCCGAAAATCCCTTGTTGGTCTCAGTTCGATCAGGTGCCAGGGTATCCATGCCTGGGATGATGGACACTATCTTAAATTTAGGGCTCAATGACCTTACAGTGAGGGGTTTGACTCACAGCACCGGCAATCCGCAATTTGCTCTGGATTCCTACAGGCGTTTCATTCAGATGTTCTCTAAAGTTGTCTTGGGGCTTGATTCGGTTGCCTTTGAAAAAATTATCGCTGATAAGAAATCCACACTTGGGGCCATTCAAGATTCTGATCTTTCTGCGGATGCCCTTTCCGAGCTTTGCCAGAATTTAAAGACCTCGTGTTTCAGGAAACAGGAGAAACATTTGAAGATGACCCTCAATTACAACTCTATGAAGCTATAAAGGCTGTATTCCATAGTTGGAATAATCAAAGAGCTATTGATTATCGTAATTACAATGGTATCCCTCATAGTTTGGGTACCGCGGTGAACATCGTATCAATGGTCTTCGGGAACATGGGCGATGATTGTGGCACAGGTGTAGCATTTACGCGTAACCCAGCGACAGGGGTAAATGAGTTATATGGAGAATTCCTCATTAACGCGCAAGGCGAAGATGTTGTAGCTGGTATTCGAACTCCGGAAAGTATCTCTCAACTCGAAAAAACTCTTCCTGAAATCTACAAGCAATTTGTTGAGGTAGGTGAGTTATTAGAAAAGAACTACAGGGATGTGCAGGATCTGGAATTTACTGTAGAGCGTGGAAAATTATATATGCTTCAAACTAGATCTGCGAACCGTACCCCACAAGCAGCAGTGAAAATAGCTGTTGATATGGCGTTAGAAGGGTTAATTAGTAAAGAAGAAGCATTGCTGAGAGTGAAACCGAACCAAGTGGAACAGTTATTGCTTCCGCGTTTTGATGATAAATCGAAGGCGAAGGCTACACGTGATGGGAACTTGCTCACCTCCGGGCTGAATGCCTCTCCAGGGGCGGCATTCGGACGAGTAATTTTCTCGGCGGATAAAGCCGAAAAAATGAAGGACGAGATCGGTAACATCATTCTTGTCAGGCCCGAAACAAGCCCTGATGATGTCCATGGAATGTTGGTAGCTAAAGGAGTCTTAACGGCTCTTGGTGGAGCAACAAGTCATGCAGCTGTTGTGGCCAGGGGATTGGGATTGCCCTGCGTAGTAGGAGCTGGGGCCCTAATTGTTAATGAACTTCAAGGGTATTTTTCCGTCAATGGATTAACTATCTACGAAAACGAAGAAATTAGCATTGATGGGTCAACCGGTGAAGTCTTTCTCGGGCGTATCGACACGATTGAACCTGTTATTGAACAAGAGAAAGATTTACAGATCTTATTACAGTGGGCAGATGAAAAACGTCGTTTGGGAGTATGGGCTAATGCCGATACTCCACAGGATGCCCAACGTGGTTTAGATGCAGGGGCTGAAGGCATCGGCCTTTGCAGGACCGAGCACATGTTTTTTGCTGAAGATCGGCTGCCCATTATGCGACGTATGATCCTCGCCGCCGCTGAGGCAACTGCGCTTGAGGAAAGATCTGCCTCTCTCCGTGACCAGATCCAGAATAACCTCGCTCGAGACGGCCGGGAAGAAGCCACAGCTCAATTGCAACAACTTGAGGAAGAGATTAAAACCTCATTAGCTGTAGCGCAATACCATGAGTCGCTCGCCCAGTTAATGCATTTTCAAAGGGAGGATTTTCGGGAGATTTTAAACGTCATGGCAGGAAAACCAGTTATCATTCGTCTTCTTGACCCTCCCCTCCATGAATTTTTACCTAATTATGAAAGCCTCTTAGAACAGACAGTTGAACTCAGGATTAAGCAAAACAATCCAGGGGGTCTTGAAGAATCAGAAAAACTCCTCGTTGCAGTAGCATCTATGCGTGAGGTTAACCCTATGCTCGGACTCCGTGGATGCAGACTTGGACTGATGTATTCCGCCGTGAATTCGATGCAGGTTCAAGCTATTTTTGGGGCGGCCTGCGAACTTGCAACTCAAGGAGTGGACGTTCTACCTGAAGTGATGATACCCCTAGTGGGCCATGCGAATGAACTAATGATTGTACGCCAAGAATTAGAAAAGGTTGCGATCCAGACCCAAGAAGATTGGAAGGTACAAGTCCACTACAAATTTGGGACTATGGTCGAAGTCCCTAGAGCGGCTCTAACAGCAGATGAAATCGCTCAATACGCAGACTTCTTCAGCTTTGGAACCAATGATTTAACACAAACAACATTTGGGTACAGCAGAGATGACGCTGAAAGTAAGTTCCTCCTCAAATATGTCGAACGAGGTATTCTCCCCCGAAACCCATTCCAGACGTTGGACACTGAGGGTGTAGGGAAATTAATGCAAACTGCCGTCACTCTGGGACTTCAGATGAAACCAGATTTGGAAATTGGGGTATGCGGGGAACATGGGGGTGACCCTGAAAGTATAGAATTCTGTCATTCTCTGGGCTTAGATTACGTAAGCTGCTCACCATTTAGAGTACCGGTTGCACGACTCGCAGCCGCCCAGGCAACCATTGGAGGGATCCTTTAAAAGTCGAATGGACAGACTTCCGACTGAGGGAAACCGCGTAAAGGGATTATTCGCCTCATGGCTCCATTTTGGGGATCTTGAGATCGTGCTAGATTGCAAAACGGCCCATGTTTGGTATAATTTATCAAACGGTTCAATTTAGACAGCCCATCGATAAGGGCTGGGTTTCGGCAGAGATTGGCATTAATCCGCTACTTTCCACCATCCCACTAACTGCATCGCGCTGACTATCATGTTCCGCAACATAATTGATTAGGAGCACAGTATTTATGCAGTCAACCGCAATCAGACGGCCAGTACGGTTACGTCGTACGAAGTCACGTAAGCAGACTTACAAAGCAATTTGTGTCGCTTGTGGGGGAGTAGCACTCATCCCATTCATGCCGAAATCAGGAAAAAACCTCTATTGTACCAATTGTTTCACAGCTTATAAACAGACAGGTTCGCCTCCGAAGAAATTGTCGAAAGCGGAAGAAACGAATCCGAACGTTTTCGCATCTATGAGCCTGATGCCTACTACAAGGGCCTCAATCGCCAAGATGGGAATTAGCGAACCCACGCCAATTCAAGAGGCAAGTATACCGTTCTTACAGGAAGGTTATGATCTTATCGGCCAGGCAAGAACGGGGTCCGGGAAAACATTAGCGTTCACGATTCCGATAATCGAACAATCTGATCCAAATAACAGATCGGTTCAAGCGATTGTCCTTGCTCCTACACGGGAACTGGCTATACAGATAGCCAGTGTCCTACAGCCTATGGCAACCCGACGTTCCCTGAAGGTCACTCTTGTCTATGGTGGTCGTTCCTTGTTTCCCGAAAAGAAACTTCTTTCTAGTGGCACTCAAATTGTTATTGGAACCCCGGGACGTATGCTCGATCACATCAAGCGGGGAAACCTTGTCGCGAAAAACCTTAAAATTCTTGTGGTTGACGAGGCTGATGAGATGTTTGAAATGGGTATGGGGCAAGATGTCGAGAAAATAATAGCAGCTACCCCGAAACAACGACAAACAGTGCTTTTTTCTGCTACCTTACCCGATTGGGTCGCGGAGACAGCTGAAAAACACCTCAATAATCCCAAGACAGTGGCGGTCGATCCTGAGATGCATGCTTCACCAGATATTGAACATGTGATTTATGAAATTAACAAAACCGACAAATTAAAGGCCCTAAAGTCACTGATATCAGAACAAGTTGGTCCCACGCTGGTTTTTGGGCGTACAAAGATGGGAGTGAAAAAACTTGCTGAGCAGCTTGCTGCCGCTGGATTCCAAGCCGAGGCAATTCAGGGAAATTTAAATCAACTTGCACGTGAACGTGTTCTTAACAAATTTCGGTCAGGTGGTCTGTCAGTTTTAGTAGCGACAAATGTTGCGGCTCGAGGACTTGATATTAAAGGAATAGATCAGGTAATTAATTTTGATATACCTGATTCTCCTCAACTATTTACACATCGTACGGGACGTACTGGTCGTATGGGGCGACATGGGAAGTCGGTCACTTTCCTGATACCCGGTGATATGAGGCAATGGGGAGTTATTGAGCGATTTATAGGGAAGAAATTTCCTCGGGCCAAGTGGGGTCAACCACCCAAGGGACAAGTGATCAGGTAGCTACCATAACTTCTTCCCTGATAAATCTAAATATCTTTTTTCTGAGCTCGTTTGGTTGAACCTCGCTTCCCGTTTCCATCATGGAGGTATTCCTCGTAGTTCCCTTGTGAGGTATAGTAAAATCTCCTCAGAGCCATCCTTTAGGTATTAGTCGGTTGCCAATTTAGCATTTTTCTATTTTGCCGACCTGAGTAATAACTAAGTAGTTGACCGCAACAGTAACTGATGCTACGGTTCAGAGACCTCCAAAATATCAGGTGGTCTAATTACGTGGCTGCTCTAAAACTTATCATTAGCGAATCCCAGATCCAAAAAGGGGTTGGGCGTCTGGCCCAACAGATTCAGGCAGACTATCAAAATCAGCCCCTTCTGGTAGTGGGAGTTTTGCATGGCTCGTTTGTTTTCCTGTCTGATTTAATTCGACGTATGGATTTGCCAATTCAAGTCGATTTTGTTCGGGTTTCCAGCTACGGTGAATTAGCACAATCCTCAGGTAAGGTGCGTCTCCACCATGGTGTTCGAACATCTGTCGTCGGTAAGAATGTCTTGGTAGTCGATGATATTGTGGATACAGGGTTAACTGCTCAGTTTCTCCGAGGATACTTCGAGGGCCGTCGTGCAGCTACCGTACGGATATGTTCCCTTTTAGATAAACCAGCCCGAAGGCGTACTTCTGTCACTGTCGACTATACAGGATTTGAGGTGCCTGACCAATTCTTAGTGGGATATGGATTGGACTACAATCAGCAATATCGAGAGTTGCGAGCCCTTTATTCGTTAGAAGCTGGAACAGACGGTTCTTAGGTAACCCATTAGCATTTTTCCCGAATGCTGAATATAACCTCCGGAAAAATCCCCGGATAGATTTTATAAAGATTACCCATTTAGGCGTAATTTGACTATTAAGAGTAGGCTCGTATGCTATTGATCAGACTACCATATGTGGTGCATACTATGGATCATGCTACTATATGTGGTGCGTTCATGATAGGCGTCTACAACAAGGATGTAATATAAGGAGGGGACGATGTTAGAGACTCTTTTTCGTTTGAACCAGGCAGGAACCTCAGTTCGAACCGAGCTTACTGCCGGGTTGGCTACCTTTCTTACCATGGCTTACATCACGGTTGTTAACCCTGCAATTCTGAGTACCGAGGGAACCGGAATGGCATTCGGTGCTGTCTTTACGGCAACAATTATTGCAGCAGTGGTTGGCACATTGATAATGGGTCTGTGGGCAAATTGGCCTATAGCCCTGGCCCCCGGGATGGGTCTTAACGCATTTTTTACCTATACCGTGATTTTCGCTGGTGGTTACAGCTACCAGCAGGCATTAGCAGCCGTATTGGTTGCCGGTATTGTTTTCGTAATATTATCGGTTACTCCAGCGCGTAAATATATTATCAATTCCATACCCAAGAGCATGAAGCTGGGGGTCGGAGCGGGAATCGGTCTATTTCTGGCGATTATCGGATTCCAGAATGCCGGGGTGATCGTTGATAATCCTGCAACGTTAGTTGGGCTTGGTGATATTGCGTCTGCCCCCGTTCTTCTCGCCGGCCTTGGTTTCATTATTATTTCGGTGCTAGATAAACGTCGTATACCAGGGGCAATCATCATTGGGATTCTCGCCGTCTCGATTATTGCCTGGATAGCAGGCGTATCGTCATTGAGTGGTGTGGTAGGCTCTGTTCCGAGTCCGGAGCATGCATTTCAGCTGGATTTCTCGGTGTTGCTGACCGGAGGGTTTATTGGGATAGCCTTTGCATTCTTGTTCGTGGACTTCCTTGATACGGCAGGGACGCTAACATCTGTGGCTAATCTGACAGGCAGGATCAATGACGATGGTGAGGTTGAAGGTATTGGGCGAGCATTACTTGCCGATTCTTCTGCAACAGTTGTTGGCGCATTGGTGGGCACATCGAATACTACTTCGTATATAGAGAGTGGTGCTGGAGTCAAGGAAGGTGGTCGCACGGGTTTAACGGCGGTGACGGTAGCGGTCCTGTTCGCGGCCTGTCTCGTATTTGCCCCATTGGCGCAGTCCGTGCCAGCCTTTGCAACTGCTCCTGCTCTAATTTTCATTGCCACTTATTTCCTGCGCAATCTGAAAGATATAGATTGGGATGACGTAACAGAATACGCACCTGCTGTTCTAGCCGCGATAGTTATGCCATTGACCTACTCCATTGCCTATGGTATTGCTATCGGCTTTATCGCCTATGTCATCACCAAGGCGCTGAGTGGTAAAAGAGAGGCTCTCAACCTTGGGTCAGTGAGTATTGCGATTGTGTCAGTTCTGTTTTTTATCCTTAGCTAATTTTAAATAAAAGGGCTAGGCTGAGTTACATCATCCTAGCTCTTTTGTTTAACCGATGGCATCAGAATTCGGTTTACGAAGCCGAACCTGACTTTCCCAGGGTGTCCATTCGTATCTATGGGAGTGTCACAAGTTCGATTAACCACATGAAAAAGTAAATTGTCCTTTCGTTCGGCTAAATGATGTATTATGGGCACATAATTTTCAGGTTATTTTCAGGTTAAGGGAGTCATAGGATGCATTTTAAGATTCTGATATTGCTTCTCGCGGCCGTCGCAATGCTTGTAGCTTGTAGCACGGATCCGAGCGAGGAGGATCAAGTTTTTGACGTAGCAACTCGAATGGCAACGATTGTTGCTCCTGATATATCTCAGGATGACCAAGATTACTTTTTAGGTCATATAACAGATAACTTCAATGTTTTGTGGGGCTACCCTTCGGTGGAAGCTTGTGCTGCAGACATAGAGGGATGTGTTGGAGATGCTCCCATTGATCCTCCTGATAAAGCGTCCATAACAATAGATGAAAAAAGCAGCCCTGTAACGGCTGAGATAACCATGACCCAGACTGAATCAGACCCTAGTGGGGAGACTTTTGTGTTGGCTTTTGTCCTAGGATTGATCAAGGTGGATGGGGTTTGGAAATTTGATTCGATAACTGCCGGTGACGACGAAATTCCAAGTGGCACTGCGGTTGTCCAAGTAGAGCTCAGTGAAATGGCATTTGGCTACGACGAAACGGACCCAGGGTTGTTAAGTGGTAAATTTGCATTCGACATTGATAACAAAGGTGAACAGGTACACGAATTAGTTTTGTTGAAGATCAATCAAGATGGCTCGATTATGGAGTTGATGGAATCCGAAAATGAAGAAGCCTTTGAATTTCTAGGGGTGAAGGTTCCGATTTTGCCTGGCCGGAGTGTCAAGATGGCGGTGCCAGAACTCACTGCGGGGAGATATGGCCTAATCTGCTTTTTGCCTGATCAGGCAGCCCCTGGAGGTGAAGGGGCTCCACACATGGCTATGGGAATGGTGTCTGAATTTACGGTGAAATAACAGCTTGAGATTGGCAAACCTCTCCAGCTAAGAGTATTCATAGATAGAAGTGTCGTTGAAGTTTTGTGAATGACAAAGCTTGTGTCGGTGTAAGAGTGTATCCAGGATTTGCTTATAGCAGTGGAGTTTCCCTACGAGCCCAAGGTTCCGAAGCAAGACTACTTTCATTGGATGCTTGGAAGATCCGAAACATATACGAATAGAGGAATCGGCGTAGCAGAGATGAATCTGAAAGCGCTGAGACTAGGAGTCCCAATGGGGATTAGGGATGAATGCATCTCAAGATAATCCGGGTTCTCAAAATAAAACCACCACCATATATGAACGAGTGGGAGGGTACCAGTTCTTTGTCGAACTTGTCGAACGATTCTATCAGTTTGTAGAGGCTGATGTCTCTCTACGACCTCTCTATCCCGAGGATCTTGAACCTGGTAAAGCCCACCTGGCCGCTTTCCTGGTGCAGTATTGGGGAGGGCCACGCCGATATTCACTGGAGCGGGGCCATCCTAGGCTTCGTCAACGGCATATGCCATTTCCCATCGGCCAGAAAGAGAGGGATACATGGGTAACCCATATGGTCTCCGCACTGGATTGTATGGAGATTTCAGTGGATGATGGAATTCTGATGGAGGAATACTTTAAGAGGACTGCCACAATGTTAATAAATCGTTGACCAAGTGTAGGACAACGCAAATATCGTCGGGTTTTAGATAGAGAAATGGAGCCAGCGGACGGATTCGAACCGTCGACCTGCGGTTTACGAAACCGAACCTGACTTTCCACAGGTGTCCATCCCTATCTGTGGGAGTGTGACCACTTCCCTGACTTAGGTTCAAAGTGTCCATCCCTGTCCGCCGCAATCTGTCCGTGTTGTGGTCAAAATTGTGGTCAAAAGTTAGCTTGAAGTTGAACCTAGCCTCCCCCTCCCATCCGGGGGAGTATTCACCGCAGTTCTCCCTATAAGGTATGGTAAGAATCCCCTCGGAGAAATCGTGCTTTCACAGGATATTATCTAAGGGTATAATCAGAATGGTAGGTTCCCGAAATTAGGGAGCCGAAAAGTGGATGAAATCGCAACTGGGGGACGGAGCTTTTATAATGAAACAATCAAACTTAGGGAGACTGGAACAGGTTGAATTAAGAGACATTTG
>CAZTCW010000031.1:0-6673 GCA_964612825.1 uncultured Dehalococcoidia bacterium
GAAGGACCTCCGACGGCCAATGGTACTCCTGGAATCCACCATGTCCTAGCTAGGATTTTTAAAGATGTGATTCCTCGTTACAAAACCATGCAAGGGTTTCGGGCAGTACGACAGGGGGGATGGGATACCCATGGTTTGCCGGTTGAGTTGGAGGTTGAAAAGGAACTAGGAATATCTTCCAAGAAAGAGATTGAGGATTACGGAATCGACCGGTTTAACTCTCGGTGCCGTGAAAGTGTGATGCGTTACGTGGGGGAATGGCAGGAACTTACTGAGCGCATCGGCTTCTGGGTCGATATGGATCGCGCTTATATAACGTTCGCGAATGATTATATTGAATCAGGATGGTGGATTCTCAAACAACTTTGGGATAAAGGTCTTGTTTTTCAGGATTACAAGGTTACCCCTCATTGCCCACGTTGCGTAACAAGCCTTTCTTCCCATGAGGTGGCTCTTGGATATCAAGAAGACACCCCGGATCCTTCTGTTTATATACGCTTTCGATTACAAGCCAAACAAAGAGGATTTGCGTCGGATAAACCTGCGTGGAGTGGAGAAATCCCATCCGTTCTGGCTTGGACTACTACTCCCTGGACTCTAACCGCAAATGCGGCCCTAGCAGTTTCCCCCAAAGATGAGTACGTTTTGGTTCAGAATAATTCCGGTGAGCCAACGGAGAAACTGATTTTGGCCCGAGCAAGAGTAGAGGCCGAATTGGGGGAAGGTTGGGAGATTCTGGATTCATTTTTAGGAACTGATCTCGTCGGACTCTCCTATGAACCACTCTATCCATCCTCGGAGGCTACAGCGGATTGGTACAAGATCGGGTCTGCTGATTATGTTTCTATGGAAGATGGGACCGGGGTGGTACATACAGCTCCTGCCTACGGTGCAGAAGACCACGAATTTGGAAGAGCCCAAGGCATTGCTACCGTTCACACCGTGGACCAACAAGGAATAATGTCATCCGGCTATCCGGGGTCTGGAGTCTTTTTCAAGGAAGCAGACGAGCCAATTATGGTCGATTTGAAGGAACGAGGACTTCTCTATCGGAGAGATATTTATAGGCACACCTACCCTTTTTGTTGGCGTTGTGGCACCCCGCTCCTCTATTATGCAAAGCCTTCGTGGTATATCAGGACGACAAAATTCAAAAATGAGTTGGTTCAGGCTAATTCAGACATTAACTGGTTTCCAGCGCATATACGTGAGGGAAGATTCGGCGAATGGCTTCGGAACAACGTCGACTGGGCTATTTCACGGGAACGTTACTGGGGTACCCCTGTTCCTATTTGGCGATGTAATGATTGCGGACACCTTCGGTGTGTCGGTAGCGTTGATGAGATGATATCTCTGGCAAATGGAGACAGCAATGAATCCTTAACAAAGGAGACCCTCGACCTTCATCGTCCCTATATCGATGCTATCAAATTCTCTTGCGAAGAGTGTGGAAATCCCATGGAGCGGGTACCCGAGGTAATGGACTGCTGGTTCGACTCAGGGGCGATGCCCCTTGCTCAATATCATTATCCCTTTGAAAACGATTCTATTATGAAAGACGGGCGGTTCCCGGCTGACTTTATCTGCGAAGCAGTGGATCAGACTAGGGGTTGGTTTTACAGTCTCCATGCCCTCTCAGTTCTGCTCCATGGTTCTCCGGCTTACAAGAATGTGATTTGCCTTGGGCTCATCTTGGACGAAGATGGGGAAAAGATGAGTAAATCCAAGGGAAACGTCGTGGAGCCATGGGCTGTCATTAACACCCATGGTGCAGATGCGCTTCGATGGAACCTCTTTACTGCAGGATCTCCAGGGAATGCTCGAAGATTTTCGATTAACTTGGTTGGAGAATCGGTTCGTCGATTCCTCCTTACTCTTTGGAATACCTACAGTTTTTTTGTAACCTACGCAAATTTAGATGGATTTCGCCCAACAGGCATTGGGATCCCTAATGCTCCTTCGGAACTCGACCGATGGATTAATTCGGAATTACAGACTTTGGTTGTGGGAGTTACGGAAGAATTTGAAGGATATAACCCCACGGACGCGGCGCGAAAAATTGAGGAATTTGTAGAACTGCTGTCAACTTGGTATGTGCGAAGGAGCCGACGGCGTTTCTGGAAGAGTGAGGACGATGAGGACAAACAGGCTGCCTATCAGACCTTGTATACTTGCCTAGCTACGATTTCATGCCTCATGGCTCCTCTCGCTCCTTTTGTTGCAGATGAACTGTATCGCAACCTTATTCATTCCATTAACCCCGGTTCCCCTGAAAGTGTTCACCTTGCAGCCTTTCCGAAGTCTCGGCCGGAGGAAATCGACTCTGATCTTGCCCGTTCTATGATCATCGCGATGCGTATCTCCAGCCTTGGCAGGGCAGCGCGGAGTAAAGCGAAGGTCAAGGTAAGACAACCACTTGAGAAACTGGAAATCAAAGTTCGGTATCCTGAAGAGATTGAGCTTTTAAAGGTCGCGGCTCCCTATATTCTTGAGGAATTAAATGTAAAATCTTTAGAAGGGGTCACGGCTTCAGAGGATGTCTCCTTTGGCTGGTTTGATTATCAGATTCGGCCAAATAATACCCTCCTCGGGCCAAAATATGGGAGAGAAACTGGTGACATCACTAAGGAAGTTTTCGCAGCGGATCCAGCCACAGTTGTTCGGGAGTTGAGGGAAAATGGATCCTGCAAGTTCGGAAATTTTGAGTTGCTTGTCACGGAAATTTCTGTGACCGAGTCCGATCAAGCAGGTTGGGTTGGTTCTGGCGAAGGAGGCTACGCCGTCCGTATTTCTTCCCATTTAACCCAGGAACTCCTTGATGAAGGCCTTGCGCGGGAAGTGGTTCACCGGATCCAGAATCTGAGAAGAAGCGCAGGGTTCGATATTTCCGATAGGATTGAAATTTATTGTCACGGTTCTGAAAGTATCGATCGGCTCCTTTCGAATACTTCTCTTGCCGATTCCATAAAAACTGAGACCCTTGGCACAATTCTTGTGAATGAAAAGCCCGTCGATGGTGCCTATACTGAAGAACAGGAAATCGATGGTGATAAAGTGGCTCTTGGGGTGAAGCGTGTGGCCGGGGGTTAGCCGGGAAATGGCTATTTGTTCCGGCTTGATTCCTTTGCAAGGTGTTACATTGCTGGAATCGGTTTCTCTTGACGACCCCCAACAATGGGCGTAGAATAGCTGAGCTTATGAGAATAACGTAAAATCGAAATTCTTATACTGGAAAACCCAACGAGGACGGCTTGGGATTACCAGGCCGTTTTTTTATCGGCTGAGTACGTTAACAGGAGAATCGCAAGGAAAAGCATCAGGTCCTGTAGTGGGGAAGGTGCAAAGGGCTCACGGGGGATGCCTTGGTACCAAGAGCCGATGAAGGGCGCGGCAAGGCGGCGAAACGCCCGGGCGAGCGGTCTAGCGCGCAGAGCCCGGGATACCCGAATGGGGAAACCCGGCCCAGCCATTAAAGCTGGGTCACGTTCAAGGTTGTGCTTGAACGAGGGAACCGGGGGAACTGAAACATCTCAGTACCTCGAGGAAGAGAAAGCAGAAGCGATGCCCTGAGTAGCGGCGAGCGAAACGGGCACAGCCCAAACCTAGAGGCCTTAGTGGACTGAGGTCCTATGTCTTCTAGGGGTTGCGGGGCATAACAGTAAAATCCTCAGATTTTGCAGGGAGACCAACCTGCTAGCCGAAGGTTCCTGGAAAGGACCGCCATAGGGGGTGAAAGCCCCGTAGGCGAAAGCAGGCCAATATCCCGTTTATGTTCCCGAGTACCGCGGGGCACGTGGAACCCTGCGGGAAGCTGGGGGGACCACCCTCCAAGGCTAAATACTCTTGGTGACCGATAGTGAACCAGTACCGTGAGGGAAAGGCGAAAAGTACCCCGAAAGGGGAGTGAAAAGACCTGAAACCGTGAGCCTACAGACGGTCAGAGCCTCGACTTTTGTCGGGGTGATGGCGTGCCTATTGAAGAATGATCCGGGGAGTTTTTAGGGGCGGCAAGGTTAAGGAACAGGAGTTCCGGAGCCGAAGGGAAACCAAGTGCGAATAGCGCGTTAAGTCGCTTTTAGAAGACCCGAAACCGGGCGATCTACCCCTGGCCAGGGTGAAGGTTCGTTAACCCGAACTGGAAGCCCGAACCCGTTGACGTGGCAAAGTCATGGGATGAGCTGGGGGTAGCGGTGAAATGCCAATCGAGCTCGGAAATAGCTGGTTCTCCTTGAAATGCCTTCAGGGGCAGCCTTAGGACACGGGTGCGGGAGGTAGGGTCACGGATGAGCTAGGGGGCGCAAGCCTACCAAACTCAACCAAACCTCGAATGCCCGTATACCAATCCTAGGAGTGAGACGGTGGGGGAGAAGCTTCATCGTCGAGAGGGTAACAGCCCAGACCGCCAGCTAAGGTCCCTAAGTGTAGGCTAAGTGAAAAAGGATGTGGGGTTCCCTAGACAGCCGGGAGGTTGGCTTAGAAGCAGCCACCCTTCAAAGAGTGCGTAATAGCTCACCGG
Organism: uncultured Dehalococcoidia bacterium; assembly: GCA_964612825.1. Lineage (GTDB taxonomy): Bacteria > Chloroflexota > Dehalococcoidia > Lucifugimonadales > UBA1127 > CAZTCW01. The sequence continues at coordinate 4,517 of CAZTCW010000031.1, forward strand.
TCGAGGGAACCTGCGCCGAAGATGTAACGGGACTAAGCCTATCACCGAAGCTGCGGATGGTGTCCATTTTCGGATGGATGCCGTGGTAAAGGAGCGTCCTCGATCCATTGAAGTTGTGATGGAAATCATGGTGGAGGGTCGAGGAGTGAGAATCCCGGAATGAGTAGCGCCAACACCGGTGAAAACCCGGTGCGCCGAAAGCCCAAGGATTCCTACGGAACGTCAGACGACGTAGGGTTAGTCGGGGCCTAAGCCGTAGCCGCAAGGCAAAGGCGATGGACAGCTGGTCAAAATTCCAGCACCATCGAAATATCAGTGAATCGCGGGGGGACGGGGAAGGGTAGGTGGAGCATCCCTATCGGACATGGGGTGTCATCCCTTGAAGGCCATGCTTCCAGAGGCAAATCCCTGGGAGCGTTACGAGCTGAGGAGGGAGGGAATTTCTCGCTTCGGCGAGGGAAACTTTGCTGAACCCATGCCTCCAAGAAAAGCCTCGCAGGGAGATATTTCGGTGCCCGTACTGTAAACCGCCACTGGTGGGCAGGGGTGAGAACCCCAAGGCGTACGAGAGAACCCCCGCTAAGGAACTCGGCAAAAGAGCCCCGTAACTTTGGGATAAGGGGCGCCCGTAAGGGTGACGAGGCATGCCCTCTGAGCCTGAAGCGGGCCGCAGCGAAGCACCTCTGGCGACTGTTTACCTAAAACACAGGTCCCTGCTAAGGGGAAACCCTAGGTATAGGGACTGACGCCTGCCCAGTGCCGGAAGGTTAACTGGAAGGGTTATCCGTAAGGAGAAGCCCTGAAACGAAGCCCCGGTGAACGGCGGCCGTAACTCTAACGGTCCTAAGGTAGCGAAATCCCTTGTCGGGTAAGTTCCGACCCGCATGAATGGCGGAACGACTGGAGGACTGTCTCAGCGGGGGGCTCGGTGAAATTGCAGGACCTGTGCAGATGCGGGTGACCCGCGGCGGGACAAAAAGACCCCGTGGAGCTTTACTGCACCCTGGTATTGGATCGAGGTCTGAGTTGTGTAGGATAGGTGGGAGGCTGAGAAGGGATGGCGTCAGCTGTCCTGGAGCCATTGGTGAAATACCACTCTTCTTTGATTTTTATTCTAACTCTACTACACGGTAGAGGACCGTGCCTGGCGGGTAGTTTGACTGGGGCGGTCGCCTCCCAAAAAGTAACGGAGGCGCCCAAAGGTCCACTCAAGACGGATGGAAATCGTCTGGTGAGTGCATTGGCAGAAGTGGGCTTGACTGTGAGGCTGACCAGCCGAACAGGGACGAAAGTCGGGCAAAGTGCTCCCACGGTACCGTGTGGACGGGCCGTGGCTTATCGGATAAAAGCTACCCAGGGGATAACAGGCTAATAACACCCAAGAGTTCATATCGACGGGGTAGTTTCGCACCTCGATGTCGACTCATCCCATCCTGGGGCTGAAGGCGGTCCCAAGGGTCCGGCTGTTCGCCGGTTAAAGGGGTACGTGAGTTGGGTTCAGAACGTCGTGAGACAGTTCGGTCTCTATCTGCCGCGGGCGCAGGAGGCTTGAGGGGAGCTCTCCCTAGTACGAGAGGACCGGGAGGGACGGCCCTCTGGTGTGCCGGTGGTGTCGCCAGATGCCTACGCCGGGTAGCCAAGGCTGGTTGGGATAAGCGCTGAAAGCATCTAAGCACGAAGCCCACCCCAAGATAAGGCCTCCCACAGCACCAAGCTGGTAAGGCCGCACGTAGACCACGTGATATATAGGTCGGAGGTGGAAGCGGGGCAACCTGTGGAGCTGACCGATCCTAATTGGCCGAGGCCTTCGCCACTTCGGGACCTGGTGCTTTTCCTAATATTGTTGATTTTCCTGATCTATCGTCGCGGGGTGGAGCTGTGGCAGCTCGTTGGGCGCATAACCCAAAGGGCGTCGGTTCGAATCCGACCCCCGCTACCAGAAAATCGTATTTGAAAAAGCCCTCAACGGGGATTCCCGTCGGAGGGCTTTTCTCCTTGGTGTACACACTGTATAGAATTCCATTGTCATACCGCTCAGCAAACATGGGCAAAAGCACAGACACATTTTTGTAGTAATTTTGTAGTAATATGGACCATCAAATACCATCTTAATGCTGAATATAGAAGAGGAGTTATGAAACTTATAATCACTGCTGA
>CAZTCW010000032.1:0-73322 GCA_964612825.1 uncultured Dehalococcoidia bacterium
AGCTTGCGTAATTGGGCATCAAATAAAGTATCAGATTCCCCCAAAAAGGTACCAGCAGAATAGGTCATACTAGAGTCAAGAAAACTCCTGAACATATCGTCGCTAAAATCGTAATGATCTTTGATATTCTTTGGAGCCCAATAGAGGCTATTTGATGATCGAATTGACTGAATGAATTTCGCCCAAAGTTTTACCGGTGCAATGTTTCCAAGCTTTGAGGAAGGTGATTGCAAGTTTTTTTTATGAAGACAATCCAATAAAGCCGCCAAATCGGCAGTATCCCATTTACCCCTTAGATATGATTCAGCGAACCCAAGATCATACCCAAGAAAAACGTCGGTGAAAAATGACCAATCCAGAACCTTAATTATGGGTTGTCCCGAAATTCCATTGAGATGTTGACCAGGGACCTCTACGACTACCTCGGATTCTCTGAGCTTTTGAATTATTACTGGTGACAGAAACTTACCGATATATTTACTAAATGTTCTCATAAACAAGGATAACCTGCTCGAGGGGGGGTTACTGAATGCTCGGAGCCGATCTCCCTTCTAAAAAACCTTCAAGATAAAGACGATGTTTGGCCCAACGTTTTATTACAGTTTTGATCCGGAATTCAATCTCTTCAGACAAGGAGTTTGGAGATTTTGATTTCCCGACATTGAATCCTAGTTGTTCAAGTACAATTTCTCCAACAATCCCATAACCTTGTCGTAAGTTTTTGATTCCATAGGAAACAAACCTGTTGGGAATTAATTTTATAAATCGTCGCTCGCTATAAGACGCATACATAGTGAATAATTTCCCAATTTTATCTGTATCCTCAAGCGCGTTATAGAGATTGCCTACTATTTTCTTAAGTAAATCTATTACTTCTCCGTTCATCTTTGGAATCCAGGATTGAGTTTTTAGTTCAATGTCTTTTACAGTGGGAATTTCATTTGCAGGCATTTGGAAATTCAATGTAGCCTGAATGACATTTTCAATAAGTTCAGGCTCAGCCTCTAACTGGATTGCTGTCAAGTTTGTGAATTGCAGTGTGTGTAGGGCCTCCCTCCCTTTTACCTTACTAATAACCCTGAAAGAGTTGGAATTTTCGGCTAGAAGCCCTCTTTGCAGCCCATACCAGTAATCGGTGATGCATTCCTGAATCATCCCATAAGTAGTGAGTTCGATAGGGTGCAATCCAGATTTATGATTACTTGAATAATCAGTAGATTGCTTGGCTCTTGCGATTTCTTTATCTATTGAAGATTCGTCCATCCCCAAAGTGAGAAGTATCTTTTTGAATGGATAAGCGTGGGAAATTTCATCAGGTTCCCAAAAACGAACGATGTAGCTTCCCAACCACATTGCCCCATAATGTGCGGCGCCTTTTTTAAACGTTTCAGAATATTGTTCTGTAAGGGATTCAGTAATTAGCGAAAGCCAAAATGAGTCAATTATTTCCCGGGTTTCCAGTCCAGAGAATTCGGTTAGCTCTTCCCCAGTGAAACATTCCACCATCGTCTCAAGATCTTTAGCATTCACGATCCGAAGCTTAGGAATTTGTGCTTCAACATAACATTCCAATTTCCTTAAGGAATATTCATTTTTAGACATTGCAATACCTCTACCTAGACCATAGTGTAAATCTGCTACCGACCATGAAATCGCGAAACCCAAATGATGGCGTCAAAAACTAGACAGTGGAACGTGATGTACGAGATCCCGATTATGGCCAACATTCTAGCGAAAACTGAAGGGATTGCAAGAGGGGAAATCACTACCATAGCTGTCAAGGCAATAAGTGAAGTAGCCGTAATCCATAACGAAGCAACGCTGATTATCCACCAAGCTGAATTCATGGATTTTAAATAGATGAGAGTAGCAGGCATCCAAATCGAAGCCGATATGAGAAAAATCGTAGCTAGTATTGATATTGCGTGATAACCATTCAAAAATCCTAACGAGAAGGATGCCGGGTTCGACTTAACTATTATCCCGTAAAAGAAAGCCAAATACCCCGCCGCTGCGATAAGCATGGATACGGTGAATACAATTCTCCATCTTCCCTGAAGCCCGCCCCAAAGCATTTCTCGTTGGTCTGGGAATAAATACAAACCAATTACATATCCCCCCAACACAGAGATGCCACCTAACAAGTTTACAATAACAAATGTTGTCCCCGCTGACATTTCTGATCCTTCTAGTTAATTTCTTAAAAGATTATCCGGGAATTCCAAAGGTTAACGTTTGTTGAATCTTACAGTGTAAAACCCAATTCAAACTAATTCCGGGAGAAGTAATTTTTTCACTCAAATTCACCTTGGAAAAGTTGGTATTTAGGGAATTAGAAGAGGAGTCCCCTTAGGTTTTTAACTCTGCGTGGAATTATCGAGGATAAACTCACCCGTGGGAAGCATTGTGAATACATCTATTCCATGCTGAGCTTCCGAATCTTCAACCGGAACCCCTTCAGCATGGACGATGGAATTTGGACCCAACTTTCGAAAGTTTTTTAAGGCCATCCGTAAAGCTTTTCGATCCAACAGTCCCATCCGAGCAAGAGTTGGATTCATTATTTCGTTGACAACGTATCGAGAATCGCCCATGCCTACGGCGAGAACACACCGCATAAATTCCTCAGAATTGGGCAATTGAACCTTTGGCATGCGATACCCAGTAGATACTTTTTCTAAAGCCTCAACCGCAGCATCGGGAAAATACTTCATATAAATTCTCACAATGTTGCAAAAGTTTGCTTCGTGAGCGCCTTCATCAATCTCAGGAAATCGAATTGCTCCGGCTGCCGCAGGGAATATGCTACGGCCTTGCGCATCAGTAGGGCTTCCATATTCTTCCCAGACTTGCATGCGAATGCGAGTATAATTCCAACGAGTTTGTCGTTCCTGAAATGTCGCATAGGCCGAAGCTAATAATGGAGTCTCTTCGTATCCGGTTTGATTTTGAAAAGTCCACCTATAATCAGCACAACGCTCCAGATATTCATCGACAAATTCTTGGCTATACAATCCCGAGTCAATTAATATGTGACGAAAGGTCTCACCATGACGTCGCTCTTCAAACCCCCACTGCATATAAAGGGAACTGACAGAAAGCTCATCCCCAGCCGCATTCATCCCACAATACACATAATCATTCACGTAGGATTCGACGCCCAAAAAACCTAGCAGGATTTCCTTGGTTTCTTGCGAGATTAGATGTCCGTATGCCGGCATTTCATCCCGTTCCTTTAATCGGTCAGCAAACCACATCCGCGACTTAGCCGCTTTTGAAAAATAACTGTCGTAATTTTCCTTAATATCTTTTTGGAGTGCGGACTGTTTACCTTCATTGGTAAAAGGGCCCGGTACTACGCTTACCAATTGCCATCCTCCTGAGGAAACTTCAAGCTATTGGGGAGGTTAGTATAACAATGCCTAAAATTTTTCCATAAATTACCATGAATTTGAAAACAAGGGAAGTTGCAAAATTCAGTTGGGACAGTATAACTTCAGCTTGCCAACCTGACAAGAACGGGTAGAAAAATTCAAACCTGTTAAAAAGCGAGAATCTCCCCTTCCAAAAAGTTATTTAAATTTATTCCGGGATCCAGTTTCCGGTAACTTCCAAGACGCCAACACCGCAGTAAGCGGAATTATAGCTAATACGATCAAACTCGGAAGATAAGAACCAGTCAGATCCGTACTCAACCCTACAAACAAGGGAGAAATTATTGTCGCCCCATTCGCCAATGTAAGAGCCGCGGCAGTTACAATGGCCGCTTTTTCCGGGGTAGTACCTGGTAGCTCCATTGCTACCGTAAATATCGTGGGTAAAAAGATACTAAGCGATACACCTAGAATTACCAAGCCAAAAAAAATCGCTATCGGATTATTAAATCCTATTGCAATGAATGCTCCAATCGGAAAAAGCAGCCCTGGGACGAAAAGAAAAGGCCGATGTAATCCCGTACGTGAAAGTAGAAAGCCGCCAGGGACGTTAATAATTACCCCCATCAAAGGGAGGGTCCCCAATAAGGAAGTCGCGTAATTTAAGGACATCCCAAATACCTCGTTATAATAAGTAGGCAGCCATGAACTATAGGCAATAAACATCGCGATAGGACCTACTGGAGCTAATGCCAAAAGCCAAGTATTCTTTTCTTTTAACATTTCCCGAAGGGTAACTAAGGAAAATGATTCCTGATCCGTGCTAGTTGCGGGCGATATCCTTCCAAACAAAAGCCAAATAATAGTCCCTAAAACAACAAACCACCCATACGCACTAAGAACAAATTGCCATCCCAATCCAAAATTTTCAGCTAGAGGGACGGTAAAAACCATGGCAAAGGTCGCTCCACTGCCCTGGCAGGCGAGATTGAAGGCATTCACTACGGGACGTTCTGATGGCTTGAACCAATGGAGGATAATTGTAGCCGTCGCCGTGAGAAGAATACTCGCTCCAATTCCGAACAACATCCTTAATGGTAGAAGAGTTACGAAGTTACTTGGAAGAAAAAACCATGAAGTCCCAGCCATTAGGAAACCGCTCAGGATGATAGCATTCTTGGCATTTATTTTTGCTGAAAGGGCACTTCCCGGCAGAAGAAAAAGCGTGAATACCAGAAAAACAACTGTCATGAGAAGGCTTACTGTCCCTCTACTGAGGCTGAAATCTTCCATAATTAATGGAAAAACCGGGGGAACTGCAAAGAGATTTAAAGCAACCCCAAAATGAAGCGGAATGAGAGAAGCTTCAACTACCCATCGATAAGAACTAAACTTTTCTTCCAAAATCCAACCTTAGAGGAATGTGAACCTCATGATTCTTGATCGAAATTAACAGCTTCATGAATGGTTAGCAAATGCGGCCTTCATCGCGGTAGCTGCATCAGAAACGGCTTTTCTGGCAATATCTAGATTCGTTGTCATCCCAAAAAAACCATGAATCATCCCTTCATAATGATAATATTCGACTGAATTATTGCCCTGTCGTAATAGTTCTGCATATGAAGAAGCATCGTCACAAAGCGGGTCAAATCCGGCGGAGATGATAAGCGCAGCCGGAAGACCAGTAAATTCCTGAGCAACGGACGGGACGGCATAGGGATTCTTTTTATCAGAGTCATCTTTCAGATACTGATCCCAGTACCAAATCATCGTATCCCGGGTTAAGCCGTATCCATCAGCGTTTTTTAAATATGAATTGGTATTAAGATCTACTCCTGTTACTGGGTAAACCAATAGTTGGTACATTAGAGAGGGAGCTTCCCTATCCCGGGACATAAGAGACACACATGTGGCTAAGTTCGCCCCCGCACTTGCCCCTCCAACTCCGATCCGTTTTGTGTCTCCTCCAAACTCACTAGCATGTTCGGCAATCCAACGAGTTGCCGCATAACAATCTTCCACCGGGCCTGGGAATTTTGTTTCAGGGGCCAATCGATAATCAATCGAAGCGATGATACAATCACCCTGCTCGGCTAATTGCCTTGCCGTCCCATCAGTAGTATCCAAATCCCCAACAACCCATCCCCCTCCATGAAACCATACTAGAATTGGAAGAAGTTCGTCCCTTTTAGGAACGTAGATACGGGCAGTAAGAAGTCCCGATTCCCCTGGAACCATACAGTCTTCAACCTTAAAAAGTTCGGGGCCTGATTCTATCGGCCTTAGCCTAAAATTAGTTCTCACTTGAGCCGGGGATAAGGTATTAGTAGGGGGGAGATTAGCTTCAGCCATCATGTTTAATATTGTCTGCGCCTGAGGATCTATTGGCATACCCACCATCCTGATTTACCAAGAGGCAATTCAACGAACGTACCCTCTCGGAGAATTTAGTTCATTTTAGGAGCATCAAATCTACCACTAGGGCCTAGAAATCTCTAAGGAAAAGATTCAACCCAAGTAGTATAATGAAATTCTCAGGTTTTCATACTCCTTAACAATAGAATACATCTCACCAAAACGAGGTTTATACCCTAATTTTAAACCGCCCGATGAATGTAAAATCCGAGTCATCAATTTTAGCTTTTCCAATATTTTTGAAAAATGCAGGGGTGCAATTTTGCAACACCCAGTCAAATTACTCGTACTAGGCTCAGGAGAACTTGGGAAAGAATTCGCTATTAGTGCCCAGAGATTGGGGTGTCATATCGTCGCTTGTGATAATTATCCAGGGGCTCCAGCACATCAAGTCGCCGATGAATATGAAATATTTGATATGCTGGACTCAAAGGCGCTGAAAAATGCCATCCTAAAGCATTCCCCTGACATCATAATTCCAGAGATTGAAGCCATCAGAACTGAAGCTCTATTTGAATTCGAGAGAATGGGAATCCAAATCGTTCCCTCGGCCTCCGCAGTGAACTACACCATGAATCGAGATAAGATTCGAGATTTGGTTTCTCAGGAATTAGGGATCCGTACAGCACAATTCAGGTATGCAGAATCCCTCCCCCTCTGTTACGAGGAAGCGAAACAATTAGGGTATCCAGTTGTAATGAAACCCGTGATGAGCAGTTCAGGAAAAGGCCAAACTGTGGTCGAGAGGGCTGAAGGAATCGAACAAGCTTGGAACTACGCGTGCTCGGGAATGAGAGGCGACAGAAAACGAGTTATTATCGAAGAATTCATTAACTTTGATTATGAAATCACCCTTCTTACTGTCCAGCAGAAACATGGACCAACTCTATTCTGTGAACCCATCGGACATCGACAGGAATTTGGAGATTACCGAGAATCATGGCAACCTTGCCCTATGAAAGACAATCTCCTCAAAGATGCGCAAAATATTGCGCAAAAGGTTACTTCCAGTTTAGGGGGATATGGGATATTTGGAGTCGAACTGTTTATCACTAAAAGGGAGGCAATCTTTTCAGAGTTATCACCCCGACCTCATGACACGGGAATGGTCACCTTAATTTCACAACAACTTAATGAATTTGACCTTCACCTCAGAGCCATCCTAGGATTCCCGATTCCGAATACCAAGATTTATGGACCATCTGCGAGTGCCGTTGTGTTGGCAGATAGGGTTTCGCAATCATTCTCTTACGAGGGGCTATCCTCCGCATTAGAAATTCCAGGAGTAGACGTGAGAATCTTTGGCAAGCCATCCACCAGAGTCCATCGCCGGATGGCTGTTTGTTTAGCGAGGGCCAAGACGCTGGATTTAGCCAGAAAAAATGCTGGCAAAGCCAGTAGAACTATCCAAATAAAGTACCACGACTAGACGTTAGAAACCTTTCGGACGTCTATCCCAAGATACCCATAAGAAACTCCCTGGATTCCGGACAATTGAATGAAGGTGGGTCGAAAAAGCACTCCTCTACCCCCTCCCAATGAAAGGCATTTTGGTCGCCATAATGGTCATGAATTGAACGTTTGTATCTAGGGGCAGGTTAGTCATAAATAAAATAGCGTCAGCTACATGTTTCAATTCGAATTTTGGCTCCGGTTCCGCAGACCCTTTATGCACAGCAGTGCCTTTTATCATATTTGAAGCCAAAGATGTATCCGCATTGCCTATATCAATCTGCCCACAGGCAATATCGTATTTACGTCCGTCTAGGGATATCGATTTCGTTAATCCCGTTATGGCATGTTTGGTGGAAGTGTATGGAGCAGAATTTGGCCTAGGCGCATGGGCAGAAATGGATCCGTTATTAATAATTCGTCCCCCCATTGGATCCTGGGATTTCATAATTTTTATTGCTTCTTGTGCGCATAGGAAACTACCTGTTAAATTTGTCTCCACTGCTGCGGTCCATTGCTCAAGAGTTAAATCTTCCAAAAGACCAGGCGGGGACATAACCCCCGCATTATTAAAAAGAACGTCGAGCCTGCCAAAGCGTTCCCAAACAAATTGGAACAACGATTGAACAGAACCCTGATCCCGAACGTCAGTTTGGAGAGGGGTTACCTCTCCGTCAAGCTCTTCCCCATCAGCTACTACCTCTAGCAGTGTATCCATACGTCGCCCAGCTATCACAACGGAATACCCATTTCCTGCCAATGCCAATGCCGCGCAACGACCAATCCCGGAACCTCCCCCAGTAACGACGGCTATTTTTTTCATTGATTTTTTCCCTTCCTTCACCAAAAATGTTGTCCCGTTGTTCTAACCGAAGAGTCCTTCTCTTCCATCGGATTCACCTTATCATTGAAATACAGACCCTAAAGAACCACCTCCAGCTGCGATAGATTCTCCGGTTATGCATTCTGCTTTCGGGGAAGAAAGATAAGTTACCAAATAGGCAATTTCTTCTGGCTGGATTATTCGTCTGATCGCAGTATTCCGGGAGCCCATTTCCTCAATTTCCTGAAGGCTAACACCTTCTTGAACAGCTCGACTATCCATCCTTTGGCGCACCCCTTCGGTTTGGGTGCTTCCCGGATGAACAATGTTAACTGTGATTCCATCAGGACCTAATTGATCCGACATCGTTTTCGTCATATGCACTATCGCAAGGTTCCTCAAACCATAGATCGTTGCCTGTCTCGCTGAAAGCCCTCCAATGCTAATAATTCTTCCCCATTTTTGCTTTTGCATAAAAGGAGCCACAGCCTTAATGCAACGAAAATAACCTACGACCTTGGTATCCAAATCTTCAATTAAGTCTTTTTCTTCCGCCTCAGCCAAGGTTCCCCGGACCTGACCCCCGACCATGGCAGCATTGTTGACCAAAATATCAACCTTCCCTAAGGATGCTATCGTAGTGCTGATCATATTTTCAACGGCACTCGTATTGGTCATGTCTGCGACAATGGGAATGATTTTTCTCCCCGTTTCTGAGGCGAGTTCTTTGGCTGAAACCTCAAGCGATTCAGCGTTTCTCGAACAAATCGCGACGTCCACTCCTTCTCTTGCTAATTCCCGTGCTATGACCTTTCCAATTCCACGACTTCCCCCGGTCACAATAGCGACTTTCCCAGTTAACCCGAGATCCATCCTGTACCTCCTATTGATGAGTATGCTTTATACCATATCAATTCAGTAATAGGGTCCTGCACTTGCTCCTCTTCAGGCTCACGCCATTTCATAAAACTCAATAAACGTGGATTCCTGAAGTTCGTTCAATTCATTATAAATTTTAGAGAGGTCTTGGGGTGACTTCGCTTCTGGTCCATATGGAGAACGTAATGTCTCCTCTGTCCAATCCATATACACGGTATCAGGGGTTCCAGGAACGGTATACCCACTCCAATAAACCCGTGTTTGAGATCTCCCAAGACTTTCATAGGCCTTGGCCATTTGGCTTACCAACTGGGCAGCTCGATACGTTGAACCAGGCTTAACCTTGAATCCTCTTCTTACTAAATACATTCCACTCCTTCCAATCTAATCAATATTACTAGTCACGACAGCGAAACTGATAGAAAACAGTATTACATGACAATAAAACCTTATGAGATTAAAGGTAAACATTCTAAAAAGGTATGTTACCTCATTTCAAAGAAGAGATTCTATCGTTTCAACGATTTTTACCCAACTAGAGTCGTACTCCCAAAGAAATACCAGGAACGACTGGCAGTATCATAGCCAATTCCGCTACAATAGTTCCTGGATTATTCGCCATCTCAAGGAGAGGATCGCCTTCATCCCTTTTCCTTTCCTAAGGGAAGATCTAGTAAAAAGGATCTTATTCATTCTGGAACAACATTACGAAAGCTCCTTTGAAAGTACGGATATGGATCAAGAAACCCGCATAAGAACTTTAAAGTCCCAGCTAAACTCCCGCGTCGTTATTGTTGATGGTGCGATGGGAACCAGTATCCAAGCACTCAACTTAGCTCCCAGTGATTTTGGGGGGCCAGAATTCGATGGCTGTAATGAATACCTTAATTTGTTACAGCCAGAAATTATCAAAAATATTCACCGAACATTCCTTGAAGCAGGGGCTGATATCTTGGAGACTAATTCCTTCGGAGCAACCCCCTTAGTTCTTGGGGAGTACGGACTAGCCGATAAGGCCCAGGAAATAAACAAGGTTGCATCGGAACTTGCCCGAGAAGTTGCTACGGAGTACTCGAGTCAATCCCACCTGAGGTTTGTCGCGGGATCCATGGGCCCAACAACCAAGGCCATTTCTGTAACCGGTGGAGTGACTTGGGACGAACTGGCCGAACATTACTATATTCAGGCGCTAGGTCTTATCCAAGGGAATGCAGACTTCCTTCTTCTGGAAACATCCCAGGATACCCTAAACGTAAAAGCAGCGTTGGAAGGTATTGATCGAGCTTCGGCCAAATTGGGAATTGATATCCCTGTTGCAGTGCAATGCACGATCGAAACAATGGGAACTACATTGGGCGGACAAGATATCGAATCATTTTATACCTCCATTGCACACCGAAATTTACTTTGGATAGGGATGAATTGTGCGACTGGACCAAGCTTTATGAGAGATCATCTACGGACACTTTCAAGCATGTCCCGATTCCCGATTGCTGCAATTCCGAATGCTGGTTTACCTGATGAAAACGGAGCATATAACGAAACGCCGGAAATCCTCGCTGGAACCCTTGGAGATTATCTGAACTACGGCTGGACAAACATCATCGGAGGATGCTGTGGAACTACCCCCGAACACATTAAATCCCTTGTCCAACTAGCCCAAGGGAAAGAAGTCTCCCATACGCCTCCAGTATCGGTAACAGCTGTCTCCGGATTAGATCATTTGATCATCGAAGAAGATAACCGCCCGATCATCGTAGGAGAAAGGACCAACGTCCTTGGAAGTCGCAGATTCAAACGTCTTATCTCAGAAGGAAAGTTTGAAGAGGCTGCAGAAATCGGCCGTCACCAAGTAAGGGGAGGAGCTCACGTCCTAGACGTATGCCTTCAGGATCCTGACAGAGACGAAGTTTCAGATGTTTCTGAATTTCTTGAAATCCTTATACGGAAGGTTAAAGCTCCTCTTGTTATCGATTCAACCGATCAAGTTGTTATCGAAGAATCTCTTAAGCGAACCCCCGGGAAAAGCATCATAAATTCAATCAATCTGGAAGATGGGGAAGAACGCTTTAATTCAGTAGTCCCCCTAGCCCGCCGCTATGGCGCTGCGTTAGTTGTTGGTTGCATAGACGATGATAAAACTCAGGCACAAGCTATCACCCGCGAACGAAAATTAGAGGTGGCTAAACGATCCTACAACCTTCTAACCCGTAAATACGGAGTACCCGGGGAAGATATTATTTTCGACCCTTTAGTTTTCCCAATCGGTACTGGTGATGAGAATTACATTGGTGCCGGCTTAGAAACCATCGAAGGTGTCCGTGTAATTAAAGAAAAATTCCCTGACGCCAAAACAATCCTAGGAATTTCTAATGTGTCTTTCGGTTTGCCTCCTGCTGGCCGAGAAGTACTCAATTCGGTTTTTCTGTACCACTGTGTCCAAGCAGGATTAGATTTAGCTATCGTGAACTCTCAAGCAATGATGCGGTATGCTTCAATCCCAGAAGAAGATAGAGCCGTCTGCGAAAACCTCATATGGTGGCAAGGAGAGGATCCAATCCGCTCCTTTGCCGATCACTTTCGCGAACGAAAAGTAGAAACGAGCCAAGCCGATCGGGATAAACTTCCCCTACGCGAACGGATATCCCGCTGCATTATCGAAGGGACGAAAGAAGGACTCACAGGAGATCTTGACCAACTCTTAAACGAAACGGGCCCCCTGGAAATTATTAACGGTCCGCTGATGGCAGGAATGGACGAAGTCGGCAGATTATTCGCTAGTAATGAACTTATAGTCGCAGAGGTTCTTGAGTCGGCTGAAGCAATGAAAGCAGCCGTTTCACACCTTGAACCCCACATGGAATCAGAAGGGCTAGCGGAATCGAGAGGAACCATTATTCTGGCGACCGTCAAAGGGGATGTTCACGATATTGGTAAAAACCTTGTGGACATCATTTTGTCCAACAATGGGTTTAAGGTGATTAACCTTGGAATTCGAGTTCCCCCATTCGACTTGATAGAAGCATCCAAAACACATAACCCAGACATGATCGGTCTTTCTGGATTACTGGTTAAATCTGCTCAAATGATGGTAGATACGGCTCGTGATTTTCAATCAGCGGGCCTAGGAATTCCGATCTTAGTAGGGGGAGCCGCTCTCACGAACCGGTTTACGCGGTTACGAATAGCTCCTGAATACGACAGTCCGGTGGTTTATGCTCAAGATGCGATGACTGGCTTATCATTAGCCGGACAGCTAGCCGACCCAAAACAACGGGAACAACTTGCCTTAAAATTAGGAGAGGAATCCAAATCAATACTAGCTTCTGTGAGCGCAGCTCAACCAACCTCCGCCATCCCTCGATCAAGACAAACCACTCCTAAATCTCAAGTCCAGCCCATTAACCAACCCCCAATTCCTCCAGACCTTGTCTCCCACGTCATCCTGGATCATGACTTGACGGAAATATTTCCTTACATTAATCCCACAATGCTTTATGTTCGGCACTTAGGGTTCCGGGGGAGATTCCAGGATCTCCTTGAAAAAGGGGATCCCAAAGCGATTGAATTACAGCAGCAAGTAAATTCGGTAGAGAACGACATGCTATCTAACTCCAAAATACAAGCAAAGGCTGTCTATAAATTTTTCAGGGCTGCCTCCGATGGAGACGATGTGGTTATTCTCTCGTCAGATGGACAAATCGAAATTGAGCGATTCCACTTCGGCAGGCAGAACGACAGAGACAAATTATGTCTTTCTGACTACCTTCAACCCAAGAGTTCTGGAATTCCGGATTATGTTGGCATGTTTGTTACTAGTATCGGCCCCGGGATTCGAGAAATAGCTGAAAATTGGAGAATAAAGGGAGACTACCTAAGGTCGCATATCCTCCAGATTCTGGCTATAGAAGGAGCCGAAGGGTTCGCAGAACTTCTCCACGAACGAATGCGATTAATGTTGGGCATAGGAGACCCTCCAATGCTGACCAAGGAAGATCTCTTTCGAACGAATTACCAAGGAAAAAGATTCTCTTTTGGGTACCCAGCTTGTCCTAGACTAGAAGACCAAGAGAAATTATGGAAACTACTCGATCCAAATTCTTCAATCCAAGTTGACTTAACGGAAGGATTTATGATGGATCCCGAAGGATCCGTTAGCGCTATTGTTTTTCATCACCCAGAAGCGAAATACTTCAACCTCGATGAGGCCGATATAGATGCTCTGGAGCATAAGATTTCCATGGGGCGGGGGTGAAAATTCACCTTCCAGATAAAGATGATGAAAGCGTCTAAAAATTTTAGAGTGAACCGATGAAAGTATTGGAAAATGATGAATCAACTGGGTTTACTTGTTGAAGGTCTCTGCACGAAATGTAGTCATTCCCGGGCGATAACTTCCGGAAAAGGATCAATCTTTATATTCTGTAATAAATCTACGAAAGACCCGAGCTTCCTAAAATACCCAAGGATCCCAGTACTTAGTTGTCCAGGATTCAACAAAAATATCTCGGATATTCCCAATTAGGTTTTAAGCTATCCAAAGCAGTATAACTGGCCTTTCAACAAACTCCATGTAAGAATATTAATTGTTGATGAATCCAAATTTTCTTCGCGATATAAAATTAGATGACGGCTTACCAAATATCCACCGCGAGTTCAAATTATGAAATTAGAAGAAATTTTCAAGAAAAAATCCCCGGCCATATCTTTTGAACTCTTCCCTCCACGGACACAAAAAGGGATGAGTGACTTGGAAGAACGTTTACCAAAATTGATTTCCCTAAATCCCGACTTTATCACCGTAACCTATGGGGCACTAGGGAGCAATCGGGACCAAACACTAGAGATAACTTCTCAAATAAAAAATCAGTACAAAATGGAAACCGCCCATCACCTCACCTGCGTGGGTGCCACACAGGAAGAACTCACTGAGACTCTCTATCAAATCCAGGAACATAACATCGAAAACATCATCGCCCTCAGGGGAGACCCTCCACAAGGAACATCGACATTCATCCAACCCAAAAATGGGTATTTACATGCCAACGAACTCGTAGAACATGTCCGGAGACATGGGGAATTCGGGATAGGGGTCGCTGGATACCCAGAGACTCATTCTGAAGCAATCGACGCGGACATTGACCTCAAAAACTTAAAACGTAAAGTCGATAGCGGAGCAGATATCGTGATAACTCAACTGTACTATGACAATCAACATTACTTTCGATTTTTGAACCGATGCAAGGCTCTCGGAATAACTCAACCGATTATTCCTGGTTTGATGCCCATTCTTAGTTTTGAACAGATCAAACGAATTACTTCCATGTGCGGGGCAACCATTCCCCCTCTGCTTCTAAGATCTATGGAAGAAGCAGAGGGGGATCAAGCAAAAATCCATGAAATTGGGATAACTCATACAGCGAACCAAGCACTCGATCTTTTACGGAGTGGCGTGCCGGGGATCCACTTTTACGTACTCAACCAACATTTCCACATCTCAGAGATTATGGAACGAATAAAATGCGCTCTTCCTCAAGGTTAGAATATCGACTTGAAAGATGCTTCCTAGCTCCCACCCCTGATTAGCTAATCTCAAATCCATAGAATTTACAATTTTTGAGGTAGGAATAACTTTGTTCTGCCCTCCGATGCGGCTGGATGTACCCTTTCAAAATTAAGATGTACAATTACAGGACGAGCTAATCTCGGGTTCAAAGGAAAGAGATGAAGAACTTCGCAATCATTATTTTCCTTCTCGCAATGACCACAATATTTCTTTCCTGTGAGGGGGCTCAGGGTATTCAAGGCCCCCGGGGAGAACAAGGAATCCAGGGAATCCCTGGGCCCGAAGGTGCAGAAGGTCCCGAGGGTTCCCAAGGAAGCCAAGGAGAGATGGGCCCGGCAGGAACTCAGGGGAAGCCAGGGATTCCTGGGACCATCGGCCCTCAGGGGGATCTTGGCCCTGCTGGAACAGCAGGGGAACAAGGAATCCAGGGAATTCCCGGGCCGAAAGGGGATACCGGACCTAAAGGAGCACAGGGCTCAGGTGGTTCAATGGGATCACCGGGCGCTCCGGGAGCAACCGGACCGAAAGGGGATACCGGATTGTGGGGGACAGTGAATCGCGCGATCCCGACCACAAACGTTATCACCCTTCTTGACCAGGCCGGCGACGTCGGCCAGTATCCTGCGATTACCATCGGAAAAGACGGACTTGGTCTCATTGCCTATTACGATGCTACCAATGACGATCTCATTGTTGCCCATTGCTCCAATATAAACTGCACCCATATAAGCAAGACCGTTGTAGACTCCAACGGGGGAGAATACATCTCGATTGCCATCGGAGCAGACGGACAGGGATTAATCAGCTATTACGACTCAACAAATGATGACCTCAAGCTTGTACACTGCCTGAACGTAACCTGTTCCCAGTACGACGCTCCTGTAACCCTGGATAGCGACGGGGATGTCGGGGCAAGCACATCCCTGGCTATAGGAGGGGATGGCTTGGGACTTATCGCCTATTACGGACGGGATGTCAAAGACCTGAAGATGGCTCATTGCAGTAATATCTCCTGTTCAGAAGCAACTATCACCTCCCCTGACAGGGATAACGATATGGGACAGTATTCCTCTCTGGCTATCGGGGTTGATGGCCTGGGAATTGTCAGCTACTACGATGCGACCAATAAGAACCTCAAAGTGGCCCACTGCTCTAACGTTCACTGCTCAGAAGCAACAATTACCACTCTCGACTCTACTGGGGATGTTGGACTCTACACATCCATAACGATCTCAGCGCAAGGCTTCCCTTTTATCAGCTATTATGATGCTACCAACGATGACTTAAAGGTCGTACCTTGTTTGACGCAAACATGCAGCTCAGGCATTGGTTATACGCGTGATTCAGCAGGAGGATTATACACCTCCTCCACGCTTGGATCTGACGGCGCACTCCTTACAACTTACTATGATTTGACAAATGGCCACCTCAAAATCCACCACTGCCTTTTGACAGGTAATGGTGGAATTCCAGAGAGATGTGCTATCGCAGGGGAACTGTTAGACGGGACTGGGAAAGCAAATACCTCTTCCTATCCAACTTCCGTTACTTTAGGAGCAGACGGTCTTCCACTCATCGCCTACTACGACACGACGAATACCGGTCTAAAGGTAACCCATTGTGCCAACGTCTTCTGTTCTCCCTATTTCCGAAGAAGATAATCGAAGGCTCCTTCTCTGGGCACACCCTATTCGGCAATCACGGCTTCATGCCGAACCCTGCCCGGATCCATTTGAGTCGTTTAATGATTTCGAAAAGAACAAGACTTCCCCCATAGGTCATGAACAGCACCAAGGCTAATTTCCCAAAAGGAGAAATTTCCAACGGGAAAACAAGGGAAGCCATAAAAAACTGGACCGGCATATGGACCACGTAAACGGGATACACGGCTCCGCTGAGATATTCAAGGAGTTTCCCCCTACGATTGAGATAAGTAGACGCAAATCCGAAGGCTGACAGTATCCAGCATACTGATTCGAATGAGGTAAGGAGGTTTCCAGTAATCTCAGTTGGTTCCATAGAAGACATGCGAAGGAAATAAAGGGATAGAGCGATGATCAACGTCCAATACTTCAATCTTCTTAAGGAGAACCAAAACTCTTCCCCGCGTGAAACAAAGAAATACCCGAGAGAAAAACAGACACCGCCCACAATAAGCCCATGATGGGGAGTCGGCGCCCAGAGAGTGAAATTGGCATACCCCTTAGGATTCACAAGAAATGCTTCAATCAACATGGGAACCGCAAAAAGAACAAGAGGGCCTAGAGGCATCCTCAATACACGAGAAATTAATTTTGGGAACCAGTTTTCAGGGTTTTTCTTTAGGTACCAGAAAAGAGGAAGAAGAAATATCACATAAAGAAATATATGTCCTAAAAACCACAAGTGCCCTGATCCTGGCCAATAAGCCAGGGGTTTTTCATAATATAAAAAGAAGAGAACAAAATAGATAGGAACGATAAAGAGTGACCCGAAAACCAATGGGACAAAAATCCTCACGGTCCGATCGAAAAGCAACTCAACCCAGTTTCTTCGCTCCAAGGCAAAGAAGACTCCCATCCCGGAGACCATAAAGAGGATAGGGAGCCTCCAGATGTTTATAAGTTCCATTAAGGGCCAAAGATTTTCAAGTGAATCCTCGTTGGTAATAAAAAGAATCCTCCCGCCCCAAGGTTGGAACCCGACCATGATGTGATATAGGATGAGGAGGCCCAAGGCAAACACCCGGATAGAATCAACATCATATCTTCTAATCATGGTGGGTTCCCATTAAAGAATCACAATTAATGCGTTGGGGAGGGTATTCAGATACCTCAACAAATTTTACTACCCATAAACCCATCCCGTCGATTCATATGGAGTTTCTTCTAAATCCAGTTCAGCAACACCAAATGGGACTACCTCCGGATGAGGACTGCCTTTTCTGCTTCCAGTCTCCAATAATCCAAAAGGTGTTGAAGACTATCCTGGAAGGAAACTTTTGGTTCCCAGCCAGTTTCACGAACAAACTTTTCCACAGATGGTTCCTGACGGGTAGGCTCGGAAGGCCTGAATAGTTGGGGGTCATACTCAGTAGGTATCGTTTTTGAGGATAGTGCGATGAGTCGCTGGAGGAATTCTCCCACGGTTACCGTAGTTGTTCCTCCTATGTTATATGCTTCACCAGGGCGGCATTTTATGGCTGCTTCCCAGTACGCCTCAACAGCATCCCGGACATCAATAATATTCCGTTCTGTATCGAGATTACCATGGCGTAGGGTTTCTTGTAGCCCTTGCTCGATCCAAGCGACTTGTCGGGCGAAAGAAGTCGCAAATAAATCTGGCCGTCTAGGATTGAGATAATAAAACATACGGGTCCGAATAACTTTCATCCCATAACTTTTAAAATAAGCGAGACTTAGTAAATCCTGGGTCACTTTAGATACGGCATACGGACTGACAGGTCTAAGGGGAACTTCTTCATGTATAGGAACATTTACTGGATCAACATCCCCATAGACTTCAGATGTGCTACACATAAGAAAAGTCGGGTCTAAACCGGCCAACCGCACTGCTTCCAACAAAGTACTGGTTCCCAGGATATTGTTGGACAAGACACTAGAAGGACTCAGATAAGAAACCCTCACGTTAGCGTGGGATGCAAGATGGAAGATCACATCTGGCTTAACCGTGTTGAGAACATTAAGGACTGACCCCATATCAACCAGGTCTGCCTCATGGATCACTACCTCGTCAAAAAGGTGATTAGAGCCTATCTGCCCGCCACTCCGCCATCTAGAAACCCCGTGGACCTCAACTTTAGGGTAATTTTGGACTATAAACTCAGCGAGGTAACTAGCTGCGGAGCCAGAGATCCCAGTGATCAGCGCTCTTGCAAAAGGTGATTCGTTCGCCAAAGAATAAACTCCTGTTCGAAAGTAAAATCAAACCGATAAATAATGGTTTAGAAGGATGCTACGAAGAATAGGGAAAGAATTCCAATCCGCAAAACCAACATCCTGTTCAATCAATGATACCTTAGAAGGCATCGGGATGAAAAGATCCTAACTTTCTGAACGAACCCAGTTAACTATTTCCCTGAATTACGCCTTCCCAAAACTCTGACTCCCTTTGGATTAGTTTTCCAATATATGTATCATTCCGATCTATTGGGAGGAGAATTGCTGGGCTTCCCGGCCAGTAACACCAAAAATCGAGAGAACTCAAACCGGTTATGGCTAGAATATGCTGTACCTGCCCATAATAATAATCTGGAACTGCGCGGTACTCAGAAACCCTGCGATAGACGGATGCTCCACATTTTATTTCTACGACCGCGTCGCCAATAGGGGTTAATCCGTCAAGGCTAGCCCGTAACCAGTCATAGCGGGAACTTTGGATACATACAGGCTCAACCTGGTTTCCAGTTCTGGAAATATAAAGACTGCGAGCTTCCGGTTCAAGTCGTGTACCAAGGGCCATTCTTTCATTTGGTTGATTATTTAATTTTACTGGAGATCGTTTTTGTCGCATAAGGTTAGAAGGCTTCTCAAATCTATTTTCCCCCATGACCGTTGGGGCGTCCGAAGCGCCAATCCCTTTATGCCGCCACTCAAGCCATTCTTTAGATCCTTGTTCAAGTTTTACAATGAAATACTCTGACTGCATAGTTCAATTTCTCTTTCGGTAAAATTATTGGTTATTCAGAAGCAGAAACACGCTTGTTTAAAGAGCGACCGGCCCAGGGAAAGAGTGGAGGGCATTTAAGTTTTTCTTCGCGTCTCTTCAACATTTATAGTAAGTCTCTAAGTTCAGACATACAAGCTATTTTGATGAAAAAATCAAGGAGACTAGTGAACTAAACGACGTTCATTAATGAATTGGAGTGTAATACATTCTTCTAACATGAAAAGAAAATACAACGGTAGAATTTAGGCGGGATAAAAAGAACCGGGGGATTTATGGATCACCCGGTCCTTTTCGACGGTTAGCCCTTTTTAATTAACCCAATCCCTCGGCTGATAAACCAAACCGTGCCGATGATAAAGGTGAGACCACCAATCATATTCATGGTTTGAAGTTGGCTCGGGTTTACCCCGCCAATAATCGCGGTAATTGCCCCTACCGCACCAGAGGTGGCCAGTAACAAAGCAAATATTTTGTTCGAATCATCTCTACCTGAAAATGCTAAACCAAAAAAGAGGGCAGCCAATCCCCCAAAGATACTGGCTAACGATCCAACCCCTAAGGACATTGCATAAACAGTTCCAGCAGTAGCGCCAATATCGCTAGCAATGACATTTGCCATAGCCGCGGTAAATGACCATCCTATAACCGCGAGAAAGAAGAACAACACGCTGTACCGTGTCAGCGCATCTCCGTTTCCATCTTCTCTGGTACTCATCTGAAGTGCGATCATCCCATAGAGGAAAATGACCAACCCAATCGGAACCATAAACATTGTAAGGTTCATGAATCCAGGGTTTCCCATAGCAGCAGCAATAACTGCCTGAGCATCGGCGGGGTTTGCGGCCTCAATAAGCATACCCCCAGGCTGAAGGAAGTACCCAGATAGAGCAAGCAGTGGACCTAAGATCAATGATAAGCCACCTAGCCTGTTAATCGATATCGTTCCCATGACTGGACCTCCTTTTGATTCTAAAGTTTACCTATGCCTCAAGAGTAACATAATTCGGAATAAATTTTAGAAACAGAAGTGATTACAGGCTTTATGTCCCCTTATTATTACTTATTCCGTAATGGCTGAGCTCATTAAGGGGGCCTAAAGTTTATCCTGCCACTTTCCCTTCGGATTATTGATGGACCCGGGACCTCTGTTCTCTAGCTCTTCTTGGACAGGATAATACCGGTTGCTAAAGACCACAGAGTCGTAATGACGAGGCCAGGCAAAAATATCATCCAAACCCATCCTGCGGACATATTGCCGCTTCCTGCCACTCCTGCTGCAGTAGCCGGATCAAACCCTTCCATCAAAAACAAGGTTGATTGGGTCGCAATGATGAAACCAATAGACGAAAGAGCGCCTAATAAGGTTAATCCCCGGTAAATCATGTTTTTACTAAAGTCTGTTCTTTTAATCAGAATCCACTGAATACCCAAATTACCTAGCCAGCCAAGTGCTCCAACGGAGAGAAACAGAGACCCAGAAAGCATACTTACAGCATTTACGCTTTCTAAATTCGCATGCTCTTCAAAGTTATCGATCCCAGCTGAAAGAGCAGCTGCGGTCCATCCGACAATGGCGAGAACAGGGATCAATTTAAGCCAACCATTATCCCCTTCCCCCGTTTTCTGTAAATAATCGCAGAGGGTAATTGCCCCAAAGATAATTCCGGTAAATCCTACTACTGTGAGAATATTCCCCTGATGAGTCCCATCCATACCAGGAAGCCCCGAGACAAATAACAGGATTGACGCCAACACCAGTGAATACCCCGCAAGTTTATTTGTTGCCATAAGTGTCCTCCTTATCTAAAACGACTATAGGTGTAGGTTATGAATTGCTTCCACGGAGATTTTCTTGAGCAAAGGAAATTCCATAACTGAACAAATTTACTTGGGCACGCCTCTCCGGCGTGCCCAAGCAGTCCCCCAACAATTCCGTAAATAGCCCTGAGTTCCAGCAATGCCTATCTGGATGGCATTTGCTTTAGGTAGCGAGTTTCTTTTAGTTCAATTTTTTCTCAGCGTAAGATATCCGGTCGCGACCATAGTGAGGTTCAACCCAGCCCAAAGCACGAGGCCGACCGTATCCGGTATGGCGACTGCTTCAATAGCCGAGACAATTAGCATGAAGAGTGCCCAGCCAATAAATAGCCACCCGATGACAGTTGGAAGATTTTTCTGGCTGAGTAGAGCGCTCCCTACAAGGAGGTTCCCTACACCCCAAAAAACGAAAAGCGGGGCAAAGATTCCGTTACTAACTAAGCCTATAATTGCTGCGTCTGATACGATATTGATGATTGGCCCGCCAGATGGGTCTCTGGCAGCGTCCATTGCTCCAAGGCTTAATCCTGCCGCTAAGATACCAATTGCTGTCAAAGCAGCAAAAACTATCCCGGCAGCAGAGGCATATGCGGAACCTGGTTTGTCATCTCCTATCATCGAGCGTGACAGAAGAGTCATCCCAATAAATACGGAGACAAAGGCAATCAAGCCGATCATCCCAATCAATCTCGCCATCTGGGCGTTTGCCATCGCCTCTTGAACTGCTTCAAGATTAGTTTCTCCCGGCCCTATAAGTGCCTCATAAAGAATACCCACCGTCAGAAAGGTAAGTATGGGGCCAGCAAGCAACAACCATCCGGTCATGGTTTTAGTACTCATGTGTATCCTCCTTAACGTACCTCGATCCCCGGCGAGACCGAAGTCCGTTTCTCATGTAGGATAACCTTCGTCATCCTAAATTCATGAATAGATTTTAGATCTATTCTGTAACTAGAACGTTAAAATAGTGAAAGTTGTTCCTTCCTCCATCTGGTACGAAAGAGGAGGGCCACGAAAACTAAGGAAATTAACAACCTAACAAAGGGGGGCGGTTTCTTGACACTTATTCGATTCTCAAGATTTTACTGATGAGATGACGCTGAGAAGCAATCAGTCGATAAACTGGCTGCGATAAAATACTGAGGAGCGGAAAAGCGAAAAGCGTCCCAACAAGCCCGAGTAAACCCGGAATCGCTTTCCAACTCTCATAAACCGCCCGGGCACCAGCAAAGCGTTGTCCGTCTGCTCGGATAAAAAAGACAGATTTCCTCGTCATATGGTCGGTTAGTCCAGGGGATATACTGCTTGTATCACAATATTGAGATTGAACAAACCGAAGTTTGTCTCCAATCTCGTCCTGATTGAAAGACGAAACGAAGAACTTGCACAGGTTGCAGTTGCCATCGTAAATCACAGTCCCTTGTTCTGTATATTTTTTTCTCATATATAGTACTCTGTCTCAAACGGTGGGTATTATATAAAAAATTAGAGACCCATGGGGATCGAACGCCAACCCCCCAAGAGAATTTGTCTCTACTATCCATCTAGGGGAAAATTGAAATGGATGGCTACTATAAAACCCCAATGGTTCGAAATGATAACTGAATATTCCAAAGAAGATCTCTCTGCTATTCTCTACGTCATTAACAAGGCATCCTTGCAATATAAAGGAGTCATTCCAGAAGATTGCTGGCATGAACCCTATATGACAGAGCAGGAACTCCATGATGAGTTTGAGAATAGGGTGCGGATGTTTGGATATGATATGGGCGGCATATTGATCGGCGTAATGGGAATCCAAGAATTAGAAGGGGTCACACTCATCAGGCATGCTTATATCCTACCTCGATACCAAAGACGAGGGATTGGAAAATCATTATTACAGTACCTCTTCAAAATTAATCAGAGTAGGAGATTACTGTTAGGAACTTGGCAGGATGCAACGTGGGCTATCAAATTTTATTTGAAAAATGGTTTTCTGCAACACGATAGAGAACGGACTAATCAATTACTTAATGAATATTGGAGAGTGCCATTAAAGCAAATGGAAAACTCAGTGGTATTAGAAAAACAATAAGTTTAGAATTTTTCGATTAGAACAGGATATCAAAGACCTATGTCCACACGTCAGTGAATCCAAGTGCGCGAGCTTTATCCCTATCCTGTTTTGCTAACTCTTCCTGTCCTAACAAAGCTCTAGCTGCTCCTCGGATGAGGTAGGCCGTCGGAAACTGGTCATTCAGTCGGATTGCCTCCTCGGCATCCCCGATAGCTCTATCCAGCTGGTTCAGGTCAAAATAAGCTGCCGCACGGTTATTATAGGCATCAAGGTGCCCAGGAGTCATGTTGATGGTTGTAGTGAAATCATCCACGGCCATAATTGGCTGTTGAAGGTGCGCGTATGCTACTCCGCGATTGTAATATGCGTCTGCATTGGATCCGTCTAGACGTATCGCTTCAGTAAAATCCCGAACGGCGCTTTCAGGATCCGAAAGTTGACCATGGGTTACTCCACGCTGAAAGTAAACAGCTGAGTCAGCAAGCTCCGCATCAATGACACGGGACAATTCTTCTAAAGCTGCCTGTAAGCGCGGTACCTCAGAGAATTCCGAATTCATTCAAACCACCGGTTTCAAAAAGTTTCTGATGCCAGAGTGGCCCAAGCAAGTAACGTAAAATTGAACCAACTTCTGAAAAATAACAACTCCTTAGACTTACGAAGGTTAATCATTACCGTATTGGCTCAATAATTTCAATAGATCCCCATAATTCTTCCCCACTCTTCTACCGTGCCGTTCCCATAACCCGCCCTATAGATAATCACTCCATCTGGATCAATTACAATCTTGGTTGATTGAATAGTTACATCAAAGGCATCTAGCATCGAAAGATCGGTTCGACCCACTGGCCACGGGTAGCCCTGAGCATCAGCAAAAGCACGTAATCCCGTTAAATCTGAACCTGGAGCGATATCAACCGGAAGAAAAGCAATTTTCCCTTCAAAGCTTGGCCATGCTTCTTTCATGAGCTGTAACTCAGCCCGACAGGTTCCTCAATAAGGGCTGAAAAAAAAGAGAAGGGTTGGCATCTTTTCATTTCGCAAGGTCGCATATGAAACTGTTTCCCCATTTGTTAATAAAACGCTGAAATCAGGGGCTTGATCCCCAATCAAATTTCCGATTTTGGCATCAGAAGTCTCTTGAATTTTCGAATTGATAGGAACGAGGTCAGTTTCACCTCCTCCATTAAGACACGATATTTGCGAAAGGATTAAAGAAACAGAAACTGTCAAAAGGAAAATTCGTTTCAAACCCATCTAAATACTCTCATCCCTGAGAATCAAAATGAATCCCAGAAAAAGTTACTTCTTCTTACCTATGTCTGCTCTTTTTCCAGAAAAATCTTCCGGTAGCGGAGGGCATCCGGGTGGGCAAAACCCTATTGGATTATTTTCGCCCGGGATCAGGTAGGGAGCAGTTTCAGGGGCAACTGCAATTGCCCAACTCCATCTTTCTTCATCCTCGATACGAAAAGCATAGGTGCCGGGTTGAAAGACAGGAGTACTTGTATGATTATAGCCTACACCGTCAGGAGAATTGCTCATCATCGATTCGCGCTGATCTCCTTTTTCATAAATAATCTTGAAAAACTTTTTGGGGCCTCCCTTACTTACGATTATTGCTCTCCACCCAACATTTACTTCGAACATTTCAGTAGTGTAGTTCCCACTTCCTTCAAAGCTAGTAAGAATATCATCTTTTTCGAACCCAATCTCGGTAGAGTCTAAATAGGGGGTCCCGTCAAGTTCCTTATCTTTTATTCCGTCAAAAATAATGACATCAAGAGGGTTATCACCAAAGGGGTTTTCATCACCATCGATCATCCAACCCATGGCGGACGGTACTCCTCTTGCTCTAGCCCAATCTTTCCCATAACTGGAACTGTTCCAGCCCTCTTTTGGATTTCGATAGATTTCGCCAAATTGTTTGACAATTTCCTCAGTAAAAATAGCTGGAGCGCGCATGTCCCATTCATTACTCCCATACGGGTGTAGAGCGAAAGAAATGTGAGAAGATGAGGTTGGAGTGACTCGTTGTTCCAAAGGGGGAACGTAGAGATAAGCAAGTATGTCACCCTTTTTAACTTTTTGTCCATCTGAAACGAGGATAAAGTCCTTATAAAAATCTCTCGGTTGGTCCGTAAACACAATTTGTGGCTCAAGGGAGTACATAAATACTAACGGGATACCATTCTCCCTCGCTATTTCCAGGTTAAAATCGTATTTTACATGCCACCAGGGGGGGTCAAAAAATGTTTTATCCCGAATATTGTAAAACCAACCATCATCTCGTGAAAGCACGATGGTGCCATCAGCAACTGCATAAACAGGTGGATAATCTGATGGCTCACTGGCATTGAGCCAACGGGGATCTGTATTTGAAAAATACACCTGCGCATCATTATGCGGCGCTGGACTTCTCTGCCCGACATATGGATGACCGGCAATAATATCCTCAAAATCAACGAGAAACCTGTCAGATTTATTCGTGGCGAAATGACTTATATCAGGCATATCCGACTGATTGGATGCAAAAAAACTAAACGTACGCTTTCCCCTTGGGGTGGGACTTGGATCAAGGGTAGATACTGGATCAGAGATCGGCAATTGCGTCGCTTCTTCAATCACACTTTCGGGAAGAGCTTCTTCAGTTTGATATCCGGATTTCATGGAGTTCTCTGGAGATTCTTGGGGCAATGCTTCGCTGGAACATCCGTAAAAGACAGAAATTGTAGTTACCAAGGCAAGAAAAAGAGCGACGCTTAATTTATTCATCATCTTCATACTAAATTATCTTTCTATTTTTCCAAATCCACGCTACCACGAGGCTCTGTGGAACGAGTTATAGAAATCACTCGTCAGATCGGATAGGATTTCAGCCCAATATTCCCTATGATGGAATGATTTTGCTCGTTGTTTCAAGCCATTCCGGTTCCTTTCGAGGCAAAACCCATATCAAAAAAGCCGAAAACCCAGCTAGAACCCCGACAAGTAAAATCGACAAGGACAAATCGAATTCCCCTAGAATTCCTGACAGCAAACTTCCGAAAGCACCAACGATTTCCCCGCCAGCCAACACCACCCCCATGACTGCTGTTTGCCGACCTCCAATTATACTCAATAACAACGCTCTCATGGAGGGCAGCAATCCCAGAAGTAAAAACCCAATGATGATAATTCCTACAACAAGATGGGCAATCTCACGTCCGAAAACAATGACTATGGTAGATCCCATAACTCCTACCAAACTGAAAATTATCATCTTCCGTTGGAATCGAGAATCAGCTAATACCCCTAATAATGGTGCGCCTACTGCCCCACAGAGGATCATCAAGGAGAACAACGACCCGGTTAGGCCAGAGGAAAGATTCCATTCTGACTGCAGATATAAGGGAATCATAGTAAATAGCCCGATAATAGCCATGCTGTGGAATCCCAATGCTAGGAATATCGCTAAGCTCGCCGGACTTCCCATTAGTCGGAGAATAGGTCTTATGTCATGAATTCCAAAGGATCCATGCAATGGAAGCTGAACATACTTCTTCATACGTAGAAATAGCAAACCCACTGCAAATGCAGGGATCAAGGTACCTTGCATAACTTGGCGCCAACCAGTGACCATAAGAAAGAAACCTACACTGATAGGAGCAATTACTTCTGCAACAGACCCCCCGACAAAGTGAACCCCGAAGGCAAAGGCTTTTCTGGTCGGCATCCGCTCAGCCAAAGTTCCCATTGCTACCGGGTGCCAGGCCGCCGCAGATGCCGCGCCAATGACCATAAAAGCTAGGAACAAGAAATAATAACTAGATACGGACCCCAAAAAATAGCTCACACCCACGAGAAATAGGGTAAGAGGGAACAATTGTCGACGACGATTAGTTTCTCCAATAAGCGCAGCGGGGATATGGGCACACCCTCCTCCAAGAATCATCGCGGTAAACAGATAGCCAATTTGGGTGGGGCTCATACCAAAACTTGTCGCGACTGCGGGAGCCAATAGCCACATGGCCCCAAAGGGGAAATCAACTGCACCATGTCCTGTGGGAAACCCCACAAAATATAGCCATTTTTCGAGTGGGGTCAACGACTTATCCAATAAGTTTTCCTGCGGGTAATTACTCATAGCAATTGTGGTGGAGCTGAGGAGACTCGAACTCCTGACCCCCTGCATGCAAAGCAGGTGCTCTCCCAGCTGAGCTACAGCCCCATGAATTTATCTTATCATCTATAGAGTGATTTTGTAATTAATGACATCAAAGGGAACCCCTAGAGAGAATTTAGGTTTTAGCGGTTATTTCCCGGACAGTGTTAATGTCTTTATCCCCTCTACCGGAAAGACCCATAAGGATGACAGATTCGGCTTCTAAGTGCGGAGCCAATTGTTGAATATAGGCGAGAGCATGAGCCGGTTCCAAGGCACAAATTATCCCTTCTGTTCGAGACAATAATTCAAATGCCGCCAAAGCCTCGTCATCAGTTGCCGACACATAATTAACACGCCCCGAATCCTTGAGAAAGGAATGTTCTGGTCCAACTCCAGGGTAATCTAATCCAGCGGAGATACTGTGGGTTTCCCGTACTTGACCATGATCGTCTTGAAGCAAGTAGGAATGGGACCCATGTATAACACCTGGGCGCCCCGCCACCAAGGTAGCGGCATGTTTCTGAGTTGATAATCCCAAACCTCCAGCTTCTACTCCAATGAGTTTCACTGTTTCATCAGGGACAAATTGGTGGAAGAGCCCGATAGAATTACTTCCACCACCTACACAGGCAACGACATAATTCGGGAGGCGCCCTTCGACGTCCAGAATCTGTTGACGAGCTTCCCTCCCAATAATTGATTGAAAGTCTCTCACCATCAATGGATACGGATGTGGCCCCACCGCGCTTCCAATCAAATAATAAGTTGAGCGTACATTGGTAACCCAATCTCTCATAGCTTCATTAATCGCATCCTTTAACGTCTTAGTCCCGGCATCAACTGATCGGACCTCAGCACCTAAAAGTTCCATCCTGTAAACGTTAACCGACTGTCTGGAAATATCTTCCGAGCCCATATAAACCACACAATCGAGCCCAAGCATTGCGCAAACGGTCGCTGTGGCAACTCCATGTTGTCCCGCGCCGGTTTCTGCAATAATCCGATTTTTTCCCATGTGACGAGCGAGTAATGCTTGCCCTAAGGCATTATTAATTTTATGAGCCCCGGTATGGGCGAGATCCTCCCTTTTGAGATACAACCGGACATCTCCCCAACTTTCACTGAGATTTGCGGCGTAATACAACGAAGTAGGACGCCCGACATAATTCTTCAGTAGGCCTGAAAGCTTTGATTGAAATTCGGGATCAGTCTTTACCGCCATGTAGGCTTCTTCTAATTCCCCAATAGCAGCCATCAGGGTCTCTGGGACAAAACGGCCTCCAAAATCGCCGAAGCGCCCCCGAGCATCAGGAAAAACACCCTCGTTACGCATTTAGATTCCTCAACTTTCGTCAATTCACAGATTAGAAAACGTATCCCGAGCGATTTGAACAAATTCCCTAATCTTCCCTGAATCCTTTATTTGGTTGGTTTCCACCCCACTTGAAACATCAACACCGAAAGGGACCACGGCCTCAATCGCATTCTTCAAATTGGTTGGGGTCAAGCCACCCGCTAGCAAGAATCTATGTTGTTTATCGGACAATTCTTTAGCAAGAGTCCAATCGAACTGCCTCCCCGTTCCCCCTGGTTGATGTTCTGAAGACCGGTCTAAAATAGCCAGAACCCCACTTCGTTCCACCTCATTCAGAGAACACTCCAATGATTCCAAAACGCTCATTCGCCTTAATAGACTATCCTCTACAGGGGGAACATGCAGCACTTTAAATATAGGACAATCTATAGATTTCCAGTAATCGACCGTTTCCTCGCCACAGAGTTGAACCCAATCAAGACCAACATATTCAACTATCCGATTTACCTCTGAAGACGGTTGGTCACAAAATAACCCAACAAATGAAGGGCTTTGTTGTTTGGGGATTGATGAGTGACCGAAATCTTTTTTCAATCTAGATACTATCTCTTTTGCTACTTCGGGTTGAACCTCTCGTCTAACCCCATGGACAAATACCATTCCAAGTAAATCTGCTCCAGTCGAAGCTGCATCCTGGAAATGGGAGTACTCCCGAAGGCCACAAATCTTTATTACTCTGGAAGGTAACGAGGTTTTCAATCTGTCTCCTTGCCACGACCTAAAAGGTCCTTCACGCGATTCCCAGGATTTTCCGCAGTCATGAGGGCTTCACCAACAAGTACAGCATGCACTCCATACTGGGAAAGGTTTACAAGATCTTCGTGAGATGAGATCCCACTTTCGCTTACCACAATTTTGCCTCTAGGGATCTTTGGAGCAAGTAGCCTAGTAACAGAAAGATCAGTTTGAAAACTTTTCAAATCTCGATTGTTTATTCCGATTATTTCTGCCCCTGCTTCCAAAGCGCGGTTCAATTCCCCCTCATCATGGATTTCGACAAGGCATTGGAGCCAAAGATTCCCTGCCAGTTCAAGAAGTGCCCTAAGATTAGGTTGTTCAAGGGCAGCTACGATAAGTAAAATGGCATCAGCCCCGTTTGCCCGAGCTTCAAAAACTTGATAAGGGTCGATAATAAAGTCTTTCCGCAAAACCGGGGTTCCAAACGGTACCACGCTCTCAGAAACCGCCTTGAGGTGTGAAATTTCCCCTTGGAAGTGCTGATCCGTCAGGACAGAAATTGCAGCAGCACCCGATTCCGCATAACTTAATGCAATCTGTGCAGGATGAAACTCAGACCGGAGGAGACCTTTTGAAGGAGATGCTTTTTTGATTTCCGCGATAAGACGGATCTCATCTGCCATCAAAGCACCAGAAAGATTTAGGATTGTTTTGGAACCCTGAATTTGTCCCTCTAACGATGATAGAGGAATATCAACTTTTCGCCTCTCTAGTTCAATCTTTTTTTTATTTATAATTTGGTCAAGTATGGAATCCATGATTTTTGCCCTTTGCAGATGAGGTCGTTCCTATCCGGTTTCTCGGATTCCCTCAGATACAATCTTTCTAAGCATGTGAGGGAGGCCTCAACGATATAAAATGTTCACCCACCCCCATTTATAACCCTTGACTGAATTCCGCAAAGAGGACCATCTTTTTCCAGGGTTCCCCGGTGGCAAGAATTTCTTTGGCCTGTCTGACTCCAGACTCAACATCAGACACCTTGTTTGCCACATACAAAGCAGCACCCGAATTGAAAGCAACCGCATCGGAAAGAGGGCCTGGTTCGCCGCCCAAGACAGCTTCCATTAAACTCCGATTGGTGTCAGCATCTCCCCCTTTTATGACCCCAGGCTGTTGAACTTCCAAACCGACATCACTCGGAGAAAGAGTAAAAGTTTCCACTTTATGGTGCTTCAACTCCCAAATTTGGTTTCCAGAGTTCAGGGTAAGTTCATCGGCGCCATCTCCGCCATGGACTACGAAAGCATGTTCGCATCCAAGCCTATCCAAGACCAAAGCCATCGTCTCTCCGAGCTCAGGTCTCGCCACACCAAGAACTTGGGATCGAGGGGCAGCGGGATTAGTAAGCGGCCCTAAAATATTAAATACGGTGCGGATACCAATTTCTCTTCGAGGATCAGCCGCGAAGCGCATAGCAGGATGGAAGACTGGGGCGAACATGAATCCAATTCCAATTTCCCTGATACATTTTTCTACTTCCTGAGGGCCAACATCGATTCGGACTCCACAGGCTTCCAAGACATCGGCGCTCCCACAAACGCTTGAAGCTGCCCTATTCCCATGTTTCGCAACCTTGAGTCCCGCAGCCGCAACGACTAAAGCCGTAGCAGTAGAGATATTGAATGTGCCCAATCCGTCCCCACCCGTACCACAGGTGTCCACTAAATCTTCAGTTAGAGAAACTTTTAAAGAATTCCTACGCATGGTCCGAGCCATCCCCAAAATTTCCTCGACTGTTTCACCTTTTATGCGTAAAGCCGTAATAAAGGAGGCAATTTGGGCTGCGGAGGCTCGACCTGTCATGATTTCTTGCATTGTAGTGGCAGCTTCATCGGAATCCAGGTCCCGACCTGAAACGATTGCTTCAATTGCTTCGCGAATCATATATGGTCCCCCTTATTAAACCTATGCGGATTAATCAATCCAATAACGTAAACTGATTACTGATATTATCCTAATTGGAATGAATCGGGTATTCTCCAAGAAAATTCCTCAAAATATCCTTGCCTGAAGGTGTGAGAATTGACTCAGGGTGAAATTGAACCCCTTCCACTGGATATTCCTTGTGACGGAGCCCCATGATTAACCCATTATCCGTCCATGCGCTTATCTCTAAACATTCCGGTAATGATTTATTAAACACCACTAAAGAATGATATCTAATAGCCTGAAATGGACTCTGAATATTCCTTAAAACACCCTTTCCATCGTGAAAGATTTCGGAGGTTTTCCCATGAATAATTTCTCCAGCCCGATCGACGATGCCACCGAAAGAGAATCCGATGCACTGATGACCTAGACACACACCTAAAACGGGAATCCTGGCCCCAAATTTTGCGACAACTTCATTCGAAATGCCGGCTTCCTTAGGGGTGCATGGGCCTGGAGAAATAAGAATACGGGCAGGATTTAGGGCCTCTATCTCTTTTATAGTGATTTTGTCATTGCGCTCAACCAGTACCTGTGCGCCTAGTTCGCTCAGATATTGGTAAAGGTTATAGGTGAAGCTATCATAATTATCGATAAGAAGAATCATCGTGCCATTCCCATACGAATTTTGATTTTTGCTCGGTATGTAAACCACGCATTTTTGGGTATTCTACTGGCCTAAACCTTCCCATCACATTGCCTCCGCCTGCTCGATTGCCCTCATCAACGCTTGGGATTTATGCAACGTTTCCATATATTCAGATTCCGGGATGCTATCATAGACTACACCCCCACCAGATTGCACATAAGCGATTCCATCTTTAATGACCATGGTCCTGATGGTAATGGCAGTGTCCATATTCCCCTGGAAACTAAAGTACCCGACAGCTCCTCCGTAGGGACCGCGACGCTGTCCTTCCAGTTCAGAAATAATCTCCATAGCTCGAATCTTTGGAGCGCCGGACAACGTCCCTGCGGGCAGGCATGAGCGCAAAGCGTCGTAAATAGATTTTGAAGGGTCGAGTTGTCCTTGAACTTCAGATTCCAAATGCATCACATGAGAATAATGAACGACCCGCATAAGATCATTCACTTTAACTGACCCCGGTTGGCTCACTCGCCCGACATCATTTCGACCCAAATCTACCAACATGATATGCTCAGCCTGTTCTTTTTCATCAGATCGTAGACCTTCAGCGAGGATACGATCCTCTTCGGGTGTCTCGCCGCGGGGCCTGGTACCTGCTAGAGGAAAATTTAGTACCACTCCATCTTCAACCCGCACAAGCAATTCTGGTGATGCTCCCACAATATGAAATTCATCCAAATCTAGATAATACATGTATGGAGACGGGTTGATTGCCCGTAGTGAACGGTAGATGTTTAGAGGAGAAGCTGAGGTAGGTCGGGCAAATCTTTGAGAAGGTACCACCTGTATAATGTCGCCCGCGATAATATATTCTTTCGCCTTTTCGACCAACTTCAAATAATCTTCCTTAGAAAAATTTGAACTGACTTTAGGAGGCGTATTTTCAATTACAGGGGTTGGATTCGACCGATGCATTCTAGGAAGTGGCCGTTCAAGCCTCCGAATAATTGAATCAATTTTTTTTGTTGCCTTAATATAGGATTTTTTGATGTCTTTCCCGATATAGGCATGACTTACAACCTGAATTTTATGCCGAACGTGGTCAAAAATAAGTAAAGTATCTGTCAGCATAAACAAAGATTCCGGAAGGGATAGAGGGTCGTTATCTGGTGGTTCGACCTTAGGTTCGGAATAACAGACCGTGTCATAGGCTAAATATCCAACCATTCCCCCATGAAACCGAGGCAGGCCTTTCACTGGAACCAATGTAAATCTTCCCAATTCCTTTTCAATTAGTGATAAAGGGTCGACATTCCCGTCTGGGAACCCGTTTCCGGTTTTAATAATTTTGGAGGGTTCCGTTCCAATAAAACTATAACGGGCTTGTCTTTCTCCACCTTCTACACTTTCTAAAAGAAAGGAATAAGGAGGCCGAGCAACCTTCAGGTAGGCGGTAACTGGAGTTTCAAGATCGGCATTTATTTCTTTGAAAATCGGGATGAGATTCCCATGATTTGTTAAATTTTCCATTTCCTCTAAAGGCGGGTAATACATAAGAGAACTCCTCCCAGATTAAAACAAAAAGATCTCCCCCCCAAGGGGCGAGATCTCTCTCACGGTGCCACCCTTATTAACCCCTGAGACATATCAGGAGCACTTAACACAGCCCTCGCTGGATCCTAAATCCAACCAAACCTGCTAGCCTTTAACGGGGCCAAATCGGCAAGGCCTACGGCTTCCCTTTTCTCAGAGAAGTTCAACCTGCGGCTCCTGGGTCCATTCATTCCGGCGCTGGTGCCAAGGTTCCACCTTTCCCCGGCTCTCTTTTTCCCCGCTTTGGAATTACTCTTCCCATTCGCAGCCTTTTTCTTATTCCAGCAAGTATATGAGGTTGGGAAGATTTATGTCAATGGAAACGTCTGGTTTATTACATCCTCGGAGTTGGGAACGGTACACCATGATATACTGACATCCAACCGATCGATTTGGAGGCTGAATCCCAGTGTCCACGGTATTATTGTATTGCAATAATGATAAACAGTTCGCCGAGCTAACCCGTGTTTTCGAAGAGAAAGGCTTCCAGATCAAACGGGCACTCTCTTGTGAAGAACTAAATCGGTTCTCCGAGACAGAACACCCAGCGCTATTATTCCTTGATTTTACCCTAACCCCCAACAGAGAAATCCAAAAGATTTCTTTAACCTGCCAGAATATCAACATTCCCAGCCTCGCGCTGTTCAGCACGGAAGTTTTGACAAATTACACTCAACTGATTGAAGCTGACGATTTTCTCGTAGCACCCCCTGATTCGACTGAACTAACGTTTCGAATACGTAATCTGTTGTGGAATTCTAACGGTCACAGTAATCTTAACCACATCCAAATTGGCGGACTTGTGATAAATCAGGAAAAATACGAGGTTCTCCTTGATCATGAAAAAATCAGTCTCACTTTCAAAGAGTATGAACTTCTTCGACTAATGGCTTCTTCTCCAGGCAGAGTGTTTACAAGAGAGGGGCTATTATCACAAATCTGGGGGTACGATTACTTCGGGGGAACACGTACAGTCGATGTTCATATCCGTAGGCTTAGGAGCAAAATTGAAAATTCCCGACACTCATTTATCGAAACGGTATGGAATGTTGGGTACCGATTCGTTGAAAATTCAGGAGCCCGCTGAACTTACTCCGGTGCTTTCTCCAACCTCACGATGCCCCATCAATATAAGGATGACGTAACACTAATGTTACAATGATGTAACATTAAGGAAACATTTATCTACTATCCTGTCAGAAAAGAGGTTCTTATTTGGGGAATTCTATTTAAGAATCTCGCAGCCAACATATTTAGCTTGGAGGGATAAAATGGATTCTGGAAATACCGCATGGATGCTTACAGCATCTGCTTTGGTTCTTCTGATGACTCCGGGTCTGGCTTTCTTTTACGGTGGGTTGGTCCGGGCAAGAAACGTTGTCAGTACAATTATGTACAGCTTCATGGCAATGGCTGTTGTGAGCGTTGTCTGGGTTCTATGGGGTTACAGCCTAGCATTTGGTGAAGGCAATCCCTATATCGGGGACCTTTCGTTATTAGGACTTTCTGGTATTGATGTCCACACCCAGGGAGATACCTTACTTTTCGTCGTGTTCCAAATGATGTTCGCCATCATTACTCCCGCATTAATCACAGGCGCGTTTGTGGAACGATTCAAATTCACCACGTATATGTTGTTCCTTGTTATTTGGATTACCGTAGTGTATGCCCCGGTCGCTCATTGGGTTTGGGCAGGGAACGGCTGGCTCTTCACGATGGGTGCCGCTGACTTTGCTGGCGGGACGGTAGTACATATCAATGCTGGTGTCGCAGCTCTTGCAGCCGCCTTGTTAGTTGGAAAAAGAAAGAATCCAGCCCCTGAACCACATAACGTACCATACGTTGTGTTAGGGGCCGCCATTCTATGGTTCGGCTGGTTTGGGTTCAACGCAGGTTCGGGCCTAGCGGCTAATGAATTAGCAGTTAACGCCTTTCTGGTCACTAACACTGCGGCAGCCACAGCCGCCCTTACATGGGGAATTATTTCCCAAATACAGACAGGAAAGATTAGTGCTGTTGGAGTAGCATCTGGCGCCGTAGCCGGTTTGGTAGCGATTACTCCAGCTTCCGGGTTTGTTGGAGTTATGGGTGCTGTTGCAATTGGCTTTGGAGCTGGACTCTTCTGCTACCTCGCCGTCTTGCTAAGAGCGAAAACCAATGTTGATGACGCCCTAGAAGTGGTCGCAGTACATGGCGTTGGTGGACTTTGGGGTGCGATCGCTACAGGGATATTCGCTGCTTCAGCAGTTGGTGGCGTTTCAGGATTAATCGAAGGAAACGCTGGGCAGGTGGTCACCCAAATCGTGGCCTGTCTCGCTACAATCGTCTATTCCTTTACAGCGACAATGATTATCCTCAAAGTTCTAGATGTGATCCCTGGTCTCGGGCTTCGCGTGACCGAAAACAATGAAGACCAAGGACTCGATCTTAGTTCACATGGAGAAAGAGCCTTTGTAAGTGATGGGGCAGATTCATAAGGTGAATTCATAGAAGGATTTCTGAGTAAATAGGAAAAATATGAAAGGGAGGATTCCCGATGATTTGTATCGAAGCGGTAATACGGCCGGAACGAATAGGGCAAGTGACTTCAGCCCTTGAAGAACTCGGATGCCCAGGATTTTACTACTACAATGTGACCGGACAGGGAAGACAAAGAGGAGTTGAAGTGTTTGTCGGTAGAGCCGGACAAACTGCAAGTAGATCGGCGGTACAGAAAACTTGCATCCGAACCGTGGTTGATGAACAAATGAAAGAGTCAGTCATCGACGCAATCATCGAAGCCTCGCGCAGTCCGGGAGAGGGTGCTATTGGAGACGGAAAAATCTTTGTTACCCCGATTGAAGATTTGGTAAGAGTTCGCACCGGGGAACGAGGCGACTCCGCACTTTAAATTTGGAGATCGAAATAAGTTCCTCAATGACTGTCGGTCCGGGAGTTTATCTGGCCGACAGTCATTGAGGAAGATTAACCGAAAATCCACATCTCTTTATTGAATGGGATTGAAAGAACAGTTTGCTAAAACAGCCCGCTGAAGATCTTTTATAAAATAAAAGATCTTCAGCGGGCTGTCCTTATAGTCACTTAGGATTTCCTTATTTGGTCGCTGCCCCACAAACGGTGTTAATAATCAAACGGGTGGCCACATAGGGATCAACGTTAGCATTCGGTCGTCGATCTTCTATATAGCCTTTCTGATCTCTTGCAACCTGCCACGGTATCCGAACAGACGCTCCTCTATTCGAAACACCATAAGAAAATTCTTTGTAGCTAGCAGTTTCATGTTGTCCTGTTAATCGATTTTCTATACCCGCTCCATAACCTGCTATATGCTCAGGAGCATTGGTGCTAAGGGCCTCAGCAGCTGCAACGCATGCGGCATAATCTTCCCGCATTTGTTTAGTGGAAAAGTTGGTATGTGCCCCTGCTCCGTTCCAGTCTCCAGGAACCGGCTTCGCCGCTAGAGAAACCGTCACATCATAATTCTCTGCTATTCTCATCAGAAGCCAACGAGCTATCCACAATTCGTCTGCGACCAATGGGCTCCCGATAGGCCCTATTTGGAATTCCCATTGGCCCGGCATAACTTCCGCGTTAATCCCAGCGATATGCAAACCCGCCATAATACAGGCGTCCATATGCTCTTCAACAATGTCTCTACCGAAGATCACATCGGATCCTACGCCACAATAATAATCTCCTTGAGGGGCCGGAAATCCATTTTCCGGCCATCCCAACGGAGCATTGCCTTGGAAAAAGGTGTATTCTTGTTCTATTCCAAACCAGGTATCGAAATCGCTAAATTTATCGGCAGCAGCCTCGCAGGCAGCCCTTGTGTTTGACGGGTGGGGTGTCATGTCAGTAAGCAATGTTTCTGCCATAACGATTACATTGTTCCCCCCACGTATCGGGTCTGGAACCGTTAACACTGGCCTCAATACTACGTCAGAATTGTCCCCAGTGGCCTGCTGAGTACTAGACCCATCATATCCCCAGATTGGAGGAGCGCTCCCATCCGCTATTATCTTGGTCTTGGATCTGAGTCTTACTGACGGAGTGCTACCGTCTAACCACAAATATTCCGCTTTATAAACCAAAAGTCACCTCCGATTATTTATCGACACCACAACCTTAAATTTTGTCAGGCATCGGTTTAATTATCGATAGAACGAACCTTCCAAATATTCTTCGACCGAAACTCCCCCTGAAAGGATCCTTCTCACATGATAATCTGTTCAAAACGGGCTCTGAAGCCCCAGTTTGACAGGTTGATTCAAGTAAGTATACCGCTGATAATTTGGAGTTTGCAAAGTTCAAACTACCATTTCTCACTATTTGTCTCATAGAAGAGATCGAATAACCTTTCCCATTTCCAATGTCCCAATAAGATCCTCCCCCTCGGTTCCAATATCTGCACAACGATAACCATCAGCTAGGGCCTGGGTAACTGCTCGTTCCACAGCAGAGGCCTCCTCATCAAGGCCGAGAGAAAACCTGAGAAGTAACGCTACACTCAGAATAGTAGCGATTGGGTTTGCTATTCCTTGGCCTGCAATATCGGGAGCGCTTCCATGGATTGGCTCGTATAGCCCAAATGCTGGATGACCAGGCAGAGGAGTTCCAGCCAAACTTGCTGAAGAAAGAATCCCCATTGATCCAGTTAATACTGCAGCCTCATCGGTCAAAATGTCGCCGAAGGTATTTTCTGTTACCAATACATCAAATCTTGAAGGAGCGCGGACCAATTGCATCGCGGCGGTATCAACCAACATATGTTCAACAGTGACGTCAGGGTACTCCAGGGCCATTTCCTGAGCAATTTCACGCCAAAGACGAGAGCTTTCCAGGACGTTAGCCTTATCAACTGAGGTCAAATGCTTTCTTCTTCCCCGAGCGAGCTCAAATCCCACTCGGAGGACGCGGACGATTTCTTCTTCGGTATAAGCCATCGCATCAATCCCGCGCCGTTTCCCAGATTTTGTCTTCCAGCGTCTTTTGGGTTTTCCGAAATAAAGGCCCCCTGTGAGCTCTCTAATCACAATGAAATCAACACCTTCTAATATGGCCGGTTTAAGTGGACTCGCCCCCATTAATTGGGGTATGACCTTAACTGGACGAAGGTTTGCAAACAAACGAAGTTCCTTGCGAATGCCCAACAATCCGTCCTCTGGGCGAACCTTTGCTCTTGGGTCATCCCACTTTGGCCCACCTACCGCACCCAGGAGAACCGCGTCACTTTCTTTTGCAATCTCCAGGGTATCATCAGGTAAGGCAGATCCGGTGGAGTCGATAGCATTTCCCCCAATTGCTCCGACCTGGAAACGGAATTGATGTCCAAACCTTGAGCCAATCGCCTCGAGTAATTTTGTTCCTTCTGAAGTAACTTCTGGCCCAATCCCATCCCCAGGAAGGACCGCAATATTAAATTCCATCAATTATTCCTTTAGAAAACACTTGTTTTTAATTAATTTGCTCGATCCTTGCTACTATTTTAAGAAACGGTAGCGTATTAACAAGTTTAAGGTCGCCACGAAGAGCGTTTTACTCTCTAAGATATTGATCCTGCTGCTTTGCATAAATATCCGAACGATTCACCGCTCGCATCAACTCAGAAGAAGCTTGTTTATCAGCTAACCCTTCTAACGCTCCACCTTCTTTCAAGTGTTGGAGGCTGTCATAAATACTTTTAACGACAACCGAAAAGGTCGGGTTACCTAACATCAGGATCCTAACGCCTTGAGCGGCCAAGAAGGCTGAGTCATTACGAATATCAGCAGGGGGACCTAACACTGCTAATGGGAGTGTAGTAACCTGGTGTACGGCCTCCAACTGTTCTCTACTCTGTGCACCCGTAAGCATTAGTGCTTCTGCTCCCGTTTCTGAATACGCCTTTATGCGATCCAAGGCTTCATCAAGGGGGACTTCGCCAAGTGCTGCCGACCTAGCAACAATCACAGTCGTAGGGTCAGTTCTAGCAGCGACAGCGGCCTGAAGTTTGCCTACCTGTTCTTCTTTTGAAACAAGGCCTGGGTTTTCAACTCCAAACTTCCTGACAACAACATTGTCTTCAATCTCAATGCCTGAGACACCAGCTTGTTCAGCCTCCCTGACAGTTCTCATAACATTGACTGCATTTCCAAAACCATCTTCCGCATCAATCATCAGGCTTACATCCGTCATTCGAATTATCCTTCGACAATGATCCATTACATCGGTTAATGTGGAAAGTACAATATCCGGGACCCCAAGGTTAGCTACCTTCCCTACTGAACCAGATAAAACACACACTTCATACCCAAGGTGATTAGCAATGTTTGCAGAGAGTGGGTCGAAAATGTTTGCCGCTAAAGTACATGAAGGACGGGACAGAACCTGCCGGAATTTTTCTCGAGCTACTGACATAACTCCACCTCCTATTAATTCACCCCCAAAGGTATACCAAAGGGTGCAACGTTGAACCATGGGCTGCGAAGAGAATTATATTCGTTGAAGAGTGTAGAGACAAGAGATGGATACGGCCAAGTGAGTCCGACATGGCTGTAATACCGTACCTTGAAGATTTCTATACGGGAAGGACCTACTCAATCGGCCGTAAATCGGTTTCGACCTCGAGATCAACTTCTCCTACAAACATCTCCCAAGGTCGGAAGGATTCAACAAAACTCCTGGCGATCTCTAACGACTCCATATCTTTTTGGGCACGTCCAGGCTCATATCCGAATGTACGGGCGAATGCATCAAAGCCCCGGGGTGTTTTCCGAATTCCACCTACTTCTTGCTCCCCTTCTTCAGTAAGTAGGATTAGTCGCATACCAATCCGGTTCTCGCGCCAAAATAATTCCATTCATCCCCCTCAAGCTTCCAATCAAAAAATCTTTCTATTTATAGCCTCTTAGGTTTTCGAATTGGCGGATTTTTGATTCATTTTGCAAGGTCAACCCAATTTCATCCAATCCATTTAGTAAGCAATGCCGACGAAATTGATGTGTCTCGGGATCTGGATGGACGACAAAATTGACTACGAGGCCTTGATCATCCCTTACCTCACATTTTTCGAGATCCACGGTCAATTGATATCCTTCAGTTGCCTCAGTGCGTCGCATAAGTTCAGAAATTTCGTCGTCAGAAACCAAAACAGGGATCAGTCCAGTTTCCATTGAGTTTTTATGAAATATTTCCGCAAAACTTGGACAAATAACCGCCCGAAACCCATAGTCCATGAGAGCCCAAACAGCGTGCTCCCGGGATGAGCCGCAACCAAAATTCCTTCCTGAGATAAGAACTGAAGCGTCACTGTACCTTGGGTCGTTTAGAATAAAGTCTGGGTTGAGTCCTCCATCTGGGAGGTGCCGCCAGCTATGGAATAATCCAGGCCCAAACCCTGTCCTCTCTATTCGTTTCAAAAACACGGCCGGGATAATTTGATCTGTGTCTACATCTACCCTGTCCAAGGGGATTGCTCTTCCTGTATGTGTTAAAAATGCTTCCATTTTACCTCGCTTCACCAACCAAAAATTCTACTTATTCGAACAAAGTTTCCCCAGGCAAAAAGGGTGTCTAGGAAAACGGTCAAGCACTCTGATTTCCCTGAAAATTAATTCAATTCCCTAATATCTACGAAATGCCCGGCTATAGCTGAAGCAGCTGCCATCGCTGGGCTAACGAGGTGAGTCCTTCCACCAGGCCCCTGTCGTCCTTCAAAATTACGATTCGAGGTTGATGCACATCTTTGTCCGGGAAGCAGAATGTCTGGATTCATTCCTAGGCACATTGAACAACCCGATTCACGCCAATCCACACCGGCTTCAACAAATATTTTGTCCAATCCTTCTTCCTCAGCTTGTTTTTTAATGGCATTAGATCCGGGAACGACCATCGCGTACACATCTTGGTGAACCTTTTTCCCGTGAACAATCCGTGCGGCTGCTCGAAGGTCCTCAATTCTTGAGTTCGTACAAGAACCAATGAAAACCCGGTCGATCTTAATTTCCGATATTGGCATCCCCCCACGGAGACCCATATACGTCAAAGCCCGCTCCGTAGCCTCTTTCTCTCCAGATTCCATGTTTGTTGGGTCAGGAACGTTCCCGGTTATCGGGGCAACCATAGCAGGGTTAGTTCCCCACGTGACGAAGGGGACCAATTTGCTCGCATCGATTTCAATAAGACGGTCGTACGATGCGCCCGGATCAGACGGAAGTTTCTTCCATTCTTCAACAGCTTGTTCAAAATCTTGGCCCTGGGGAGCATGCTGTCTGCCCTTTACGTAATCAAATGTTTTTTGATCAGGAGCTACCATACCTACTCGAGCACCCGCTTCAATTGACATATTACATAAAGTCATGCGCCCTTCCATTGAGAGCCCTCTGACGGCTTCTCCGGTATATTCGACCGCGTAACCGGTAGCCCCTCCAATCCCTATTTGCCCAATGATCCCAAGAATTAAATCTTTAGCTGTGACACCATCTGGTAAATCGCCAACAACTCGAATTTCCATAGTTTTGAATTTAGGTTGAACCAGACATTGTGTTGCCAAAACATGTTCAACTTGGGAAGTGCCTATAGCAATAGCTAAGGCACCGAAGGCACCATGGGTAGAAGTATGGCTGTCACCACACACAATAGTTTTGCCGGGTTGTGTATATCCTTGGTCAGGCCCTATAACATGGACGATTCCTTGATTCGGACTGTACATGTCATGAAGAGTCAGTCCAAATTCTTCAGCATTGTTGGAGAGGGCATCGATTTGTCGAAGGGAAACCTCGTCGGTTACTGGTATAGCCCGATCCCAAGTAGGCACATTATGGTCCACAGTCAACACTGTAAGTTCAGGACGACGGACTTTTCGGTTTGCCATCCGAAGCCCATCGAAGGCTTGAGGAGAAGTAACCTCGTGAATAAGGTGCAAATCGACGTACAAAATCGCAGGCTGCCCGGGTTCTTCATGTACCACATGATTATCCCAAATTTTTTCGAACATTGTCTTTGGAGCCATATACCCCACCTTTTATTATAAATTTCTGGTTTACCTTCCCAAGTACTCGGATATTCACATAACGGAAACTAGCAGTATCTCTAGATCATGGTAGAGACGGACAAAGAGAGTGTAATTGAGAATAATTACATTCCCGTTACTTGTGGACGCCCTATTTGCTCCAATGAAATCAACCGATTTATCGCATTGGTATAGGCTTTCGCGCTAGCCACAAGAATATCCGTATCAGCGCCCCTGCCAGTGTAAAGCCTTCCCTCATATTCCAGTCGGATTGTCACA
This sequence comes from uncultured Dehalococcoidia bacterium, assembly GCA_964612825.1. Classification (GTDB taxonomy): domain Bacteria; phylum Chloroflexota; class Dehalococcoidia; order Lucifugimonadales; family UBA1127; genus CAZTCW01. The sequence continues at coordinate 42,700 of CAZTCW010000032.1, forward strand.
TCTCCTTGAGCGTCTAACCCTTCTGTTATGGAACGAACGCTAAAATCATCCAAGGTAGGCTTGAATCCTACAATCCCTGAGATAGCGTTGCAAACAGCATCGACCGGGCCGTTCCCTAAAGAAGTTTGAGAATAAACGGAACCAGTCCCATCAACCATCTTTATTGTTGCTTCTGGAGTCCGTCCTACCCCCGTCTGAACTTGGACATCTTCAAGTGAATAACCGGAGATATCATCCTCTCTTCGATGTTCAGCCATCAAAGCTTCAAGGTCTCTGTCAGTCACTTCACGTTTTTTATCCGCAAGTTCTTTGAATGATTCAAAGGCTCCATTTAGTTCATCCTGATCGAGGGAGTATCCTAAATCTTCCAATCGAGATCTAAGCCCTGCCCGTCCGCTTAGTTTTCCCAACACTAAAGAATTACTGGGCCATCCAATCGATTGGGGATCCATAATTTCATATGTGGATCGTTCTTTCAAAATCCCATCCTGGTGGATCCCCGATGCGTGTCGAAACGAATTCATACCTACAATTGCTTTGTTACTCTGAACTGGAAACCCGATCGTATCGCTAACTAAACGGCTAGTGCGATAAATCTGCGTGGTATCTGCTCCTACCGTCACCCCAAAAAGATCTTTCCTTGTATTCAAAGCCATAATGATTTCTTCCAAAGCAGCATTACCTGCCCGTTCACCAATTCCATTAATGCACCCTTCAACTTGGCGCACCCCAGCTTGGACTGCCGCGAGGGAATTAGAGACAGCCAGACCAAGGTCATTGTGGCAATGCACACTAATTCGGGCTTTATGGATATTCGGCACATTCTCCTGAATGGACCGAATAAGTTTGGCGAAATCGTCCGGTATAGCATAACCCACTGTATCGGGGATATTCACGGTTGTTGCTCCAGCATCGATCACTTCTCTAAGTAGCATATACAAATATTCCGGATCGGTCCTCGTTGCATCCATGGGAGAAAATTCGATATCCTCGCAGGAGCGCTTCGCCCGAGCTACTGCTGAGACGGCCATTCCCATAACGTCTTCTCGGTTTTTTCTCAATTGATGCATGATGTGAATATCAGAAGTAGAAAGAAATACATGGATCCTAGGATTAGCTGCCCCTTGAATTGCCTCAATTGCCGCATCAACATCCCCAGGATGGGCTCTGGACAATGTTGCAATCACGGGAGTGCGAATTTCTTTTGCAATTTGCTGAACCGCCTGAAAATCGCCTGGAGATGAGGCAGCAAAACCCGCTTCGATTATATCCACCCCTAATCTCTCCAATTGCCGGGCGATTTGGATTTTTTCATCAATAGCCATCGAGGCGCCAGCCGCTTGCTCTCCATCTCGCAAGGTGGTATCAAATAGATATACCCTGTCCTCTGCCATCACGTTTCCTCCCGTTCACAACTCAATTCAAATGATAGGTATTTCACTAATTCAGAAATTCGCGCTATCCCCTTTTAGACCGTATCTTTCAACCAAGGCATCAGAGATCGAAGATCCTGACCAACGTTTTCGAGGAGTTGCTCAGATTCTTCGACCCGACGGGCGTTAAAACGTTTAAGGCCCTCGTCGTTTTCAGTAATCCACTCCTTAGCGAATTCGCCGCTTTGAATTTCATCCAATATCTGCTTCATACGAGCTTTAACATCGGGCCCTACAGCCTGAACTCCACGAGAATAATCTCCATACTCCGCAGTATCGCTAATTGAGTAACGCATGTAATTAAATCCACCTTGGTAAATTAAGTCCACGATAAGCTTCATTTCATGGAGGCACTCAAAATAGGCGATCTCAGGTTGATACCCAGCTTCTACCAGAGTTTCAAACCCAGCTTTTACAAGGGATGTAATCCCCCCACAAAGAACAGATTGTTCACCAAAGAGATCGGTTTCAGTCTCCTCCTTGAAGGTGGTTTCTAATACCCCAGCACGAGTATTGCCAGCCCCCTTTGCATAGGCAAGGGCTATCGCTTTCGCATTCCCGGATACATCTTGCTCCACGGCAACAAGAGCAGGGACTCCAAGCCCCCGGGTAAACAGATCCCGCATACGGTGACCAGGAGCTTTTGGGGCAATCATGCTGACATCTACAGTAGTTGGAGGTTGGACCTGCTTATAGTGAATATTAAATCCATGGGCGAACATCAATGTTTTATTGGCTATCATATGAGGGTGAATTTCAGAGCTATAGACATCCCGCATAGCCATATCGGGGAGTAAAAGCATTATGATGTCTGCTTCTTGAGCGACTTCACTTACGCTCGCCACACGAAGACCTTCTTTTTCTGCTTTTTCCCGAGATTTACTCCCCGGGTATAATCCTATTACAACATTTTGTCCGCTATCCTTTAAATTCAAGGCGTGAGCGTGACCCTGACTTCCATATCCAATGATCCCGATGGTTTTATCCTGAATCAGGGATAGGTCTGCGTCCTCGTCCGTATAGAGTTTTACCATTTTACTGCCTCCAGTTTCCAATAGAATTCAGTACTATTTTCGGCATCTACCACCCCAATTCGGCCTTTCCTTTGATTCGGCTAATTGGCTGCCTAATTTCAGTAGACTCAGATTCGTCTGATTCTAGGGGGCCACGTTTCATGGCAAGTACCCCACTTCGAATGACTTCGACAATTCCAAAAGGTTGGAGTAGCAGTACCAAACTATCCAGCTTCCCAGAATCACCTGTAGTCTCAACGATCATAGAATTACGAGCCACATCAATGACGTCTGCACGAAAAATTGTGGCTATTTGTATTATTTCTTGGCGAGTATCTGGGGTAGTTTGGACTCGGATTAGTGCAAACTCCCTAGATACGCAATTTATATTATCAATATGAGTTACATTCACAACATTAATCAATTTTCCAAGTTGCTTAGCTATTTGCTCAAGAATGAGTTCATCACCTTCTACAACAAATGTCATCCGAGAAAGGCCTTCTATTTCCGAATGCCCCACGGAAAGACTCGATATGTTGAAATTCCTCCTCCGAATCATACTCGTGACGCGGTTTAGCACCCCAGGTTGATCCTGAACCAAAGCAGTAATTGTATGAGAAGAATTAGATGGCATCAGGAACCTTCGGCAAGTTAATACTTGGGTCTTCAATGATATCTTTCATGCTTAATCCCGGAGGAATCATAGGATATACGTTCTCTTCCTCATCAACCCAGAAATCTAGAAGAACAGGCCCATCTTCTTCCTTCGCCCATGCCAACGAATCAACAACCTCACTTTTGTCAGTTATTCGACGGGCTGGAATCCCATAGGCGTCAGCTAATTTTACGAAATCAGGGTTACCGGTATACTGGGTCGCTACGAAACTTCGGTTATAAAATATCCGTTGCCATTGGACGACCATTCCCAACTGATGGTTATTTATCAGAATAATTTTTACTGGAACATTATTTTCCACCATGGTGGCTAATTCATTCATCGTCATCTGAAACCCACCATCGCCAGCAATCGTCCAAACCTCTTTCTCTGGCCTGCCCATTTTAGCCCCAAGGGCAGCCGGTACTTCAAATCCCATAGCCCCAGATCCTCCAGAACTAATCAAAAGATTCGGCTCAAGAAACTTATAGAGTTGCCCCACCCACATTTGATGTTGACCAACCCCGGTACAAATTATAGCCCTGCCGTCAGTGAGATCTGATAGTTTCTCGATGATGTATTGGGGCAATAATTTATCTGTCTCCCGAACATAAAGGGGGTGTTCTCTCCGTAATTGTTCCAAGTAACCTAACCAGTCGGCATGTGAACCCGGTTCTACTACGCGCAACATCTGTTGAAGAACTCGCTTAGCATCACCAACGATCGGGACAGTTGCTCGGACATTTTTGCCGATTTCTGCCGGGTCAATTTCTATATGGATTACCTTCGCTTTAGGAGCGAAGCTCTGCAAGTTACCAGTTACCCTGTCGTCAAAACGCATTCCAACAGCAATGATGAGATCGGACTCATCGATTGCCATACTCGCGTAAGCTGCACCATGCATCCCAGGCATACCAATATACAATGGATGGTCTTCAGGGAATCCGCTTAAGCCAAGGAATGTGCTCACAACGGGAATATCAGTTCGTTCAGCGAATTCTATCAACTCAGTAGACCCTCCGGACATGACAAGTCCGTGCCCAGTCAAAATTACGGGTCGCTCAGATTTGGAGATAAGCCGAATAGCACTCTTAATCTGTGAAACATCCCCATCCAAGCTTGGGGGACTCCACGGGATATTAATTTTTTCTGGATATTTGAAATCTGCGATCTCCGTAAACACATCTTTAGGGATATCGACTAACACAGGCCCGGGCTTTCCACTTCTAGCAATGTAAAAGGCTTCATGGATAACCTCAGCAATCTCATCCGCCCTCATTACTAGATAATTATGTTTTGTGATTGGGAGAGTAACGCCAGTAACATCTGTTTCTTGAAATGCGTCCTTTCCAATCGACGCCCTTGCAACCTGTCCCGTTATAGCCACCATGGGAACTGAATCCATCATCGCGCTTGCTAGCCCAGTAGCCAAATTGGTAGCCCCTGGCCCAGATGTGGCCCACGCAACCCCTACCTTGCCAGTAGCTCTGGAGTAGCCGTCTGCTGCCATAGCAGCTCCCTGCTCGTGCCGAACAAGAACATGCCTCAATTGAGGGTAATCGGGTAATGTTTGGTAAAGAGGAAGAATGGCTCCCCCCGGAAGGCCAAATATTAGGTCCACACCTTCCCGAATCAAACTTTCACATACGATTTTTCCACCGGACAATTCCATGACTCGACTCCTTGTAAAACCTTAATCATTCAACCGTTTACCACGTTCCCCCAATAAAACAAAAAAACCCGCCCTAGATAGGGACGGGTTGAAAGATTAGCTTACCCGCGGTACCACCCTCATTGCTCCGTAGAAGGAACCACTCAAAGTTATAACGGTTCTACCGTAGAGCGCTACTGATTTGTTTCCATCACGCTCTCCGCTCAAGGGCGAGTTCACAGTCCTTGCCTACCAGCTTCGCACCTGCCGCCGGCTCTCTGAAGGCTGGGGTCTGTTACTACTCCCTATCCCAGCGTTTTTCGTAATTCGCAACCAAAATGATAGCATGTAAATTGAATCCATGTCAATAAATCGTTCATTTAGCCAGATAGTCTTTTCAAATTCACGCAATGGGGCATAGGGAGACCTAAAACCCCGCATCGAAGATTCTCCGCAGCCATTATCGCCATTTTGGTCCTTGTAGCGATACTCGCACTTCCAATGTGAGGAGTTGCAACAACGTTTGGGAGCTTGAGAAGAGGGTCAGACGGGTTAATTGGCTCTGTTTCGAAAACGTCCAGTGCCGCACCCGCTATCACCTCATTTTTCAAGGATGCAAGGAGAGCTTTTTGGTCTACAACAGGCCCCCTCGAGGTATTGATTAACACCCCCGTTTTTTTCATACCATCTAACTCCTTCTGACCAATTAGATGATAGGTCTGTTCGGTCAAAGGAACATGGATACTAACAAAGTCAGCTAATCCTAGGAGGGCTCCTAAACTGGGAACAAATTCAATTCCATACTGAGCTTCTAAGTCATGGTTGCGAGTCCGTTGAAAGTACACTGTCTTCATTCCAAATGCTTTAGCCCGAATTGCCACCTGAAGGCCAATATTTCCTAATCCAATAATTCCAAGTGTCGACTGATTTAAATCTCTACCTAGTAAAAACGAAGGATGCCAGACTTTCCAACTCCCATCCCTAATAGCATGTTCCCCTTCAGCCAATCGGCGCGCACTTGCTAAAAGCAAGGCCAAAACAAATTCAGCACAGGTATCAGTTAAGACTCCGGGAGTACTTCCAACCAATACTTGGTTCATAGAAGCAGCGTCAACGTCAACATTGTCAACTCCCGTAGCCATATTACTCACAACTTTTAGGGATCGGCGTTGTGACAAAAATGAACCGTCAATTTGATCAGTCAACATTGTGAGAATACCCACTGAGTCTTTGGTTTCTTCCAATAATTGTTCACGTGAAGGGGGGAAGTAATCCTCCCAGACCTTCAAATCCAGTTCCTTATCTAAACGACTTAGAGCATCGTCTCCTATTTGCCTAGTTACGAAAACTTTTGGAAAAGCCATACCCTTTACCTCACACAATGATTAGCTCTATTCTAGATGCTTAGAAAAGGGTATGCTAGATTGGTGGGTTCCAAAAACTGCTAGAATGTCTAATCAAACTATAATTTGGAAGGGAACAGTCCCGAAAATGACCATTGAACCTAAAACCGTGAAAATCCTTCAAGATGGGATCGCGATCGAATGGGAAGACCATCATACGAGCCTTTACCCACATCGCAGTCTACGCCTCCAATGTAGGTGCGCTGAATGCGTCGGGGAATGGCCGAACCCCAAGCAACTTAAAGAAGAATCGATCCCTCAAGATGTCTACGCCGTCGAATACCAGACCGTCGGGAGATATGCTTTACAGTTCCTTTGGAGCGACCTTCACTATACCGGGATATACCCTTACTCGGTATTATTGGAAAGCTGCCCTTGCCCCGTTTGCGCAAAGCAAAAATGATCCACTCTATTCAGCCATTAAGGCCTTCCGCGATATAACCTATTCCTAAATTGGAAAAAATGATTCAATGGCCCATGGCCACCACCAATTGGGAATGAATAAAAAATTGCCTGCCTCACATAATGTTTCGCCGAACGAACCGATATGCCAAGACTCTTACCTCTCGCTAGATTTGATGCCACCGAGGCAGCGAAAGTACAACCGGTCCCATGTGTACTGGTTGAATCTATCCGGCCAGCCCGTAATTCCCGAATTCGTTTTCCATCATAAAAAACATCCACCGGGTCCCCTTCAAGATGTCCACCTTTAACCACTACGGCCCCCGCACCCAATTCATTGACGATAATCCTGGCTGCGGATCTTGCGTCATTCAACCCCCATATTCGCAATCCAGTAAGTACCTCAGCCTCCGGGATATTAGGAGTCACGATAGTTGAAAGCGGAACCAGCAGGTGACGGAGACTCTCAATCGCGTCCTGCCGCAAAAGACGATCACCTCCTTTTGCCACCATTACCGGATCCACGACCAAACAGCGGTCCAGCCGTTTCTGTTTTATCTTTTCTACCACAGAATGAATGATTACTGAGCTGGATAACATCCCTATTTTCACACTGCTTGGCCATATATCAGCAGCAATTGCGTCAATTTGGTCTTCGATAAGTTTGGTTGGGAGTTCAAATACGGATGTTACCCCCAAGGTATTCTGTGCGGTTATCGCTGTAATAACCGAAGTGCCATAAATACCATGGGCTGCAAACGTCTTTAAATCCGCCTGAGCTCCAGCTCCTCCACCAGAATCGGAGCCAGCAATTGACATTGCTGATTGAACATTATTGACCACTTCTTCTATCCCTACTTTAAAATTTGAAAATGCACCCAGCTGTCCTCGACCTAATTAGCGCACGGAATGTTAGAAGGTTATGGACCGCCCAATGTGCATTCCCTAGCGCAGGACGTATTTTAGCCAAGTCTCATTAGGTCTTACAAGCATTTTTGGGGTTACATAATGGCATGAAATCTGGATACAATACGCCTACCCTGGGTGAATCGTATACTAGAAGAGGGGATATTACCATTGCAATTTTCTAGGCAACAAAACCAATCTACGTCCGGTAAATTGTTTTATGGATGGATTATCGTTCTTGGAGGAGCTTTAATGTCTGCTCTTAGTGGTGGACTCAATTTTTACGGATTCAGCGCCTTTTTTGTACCATTAAGCCAAGAATTCGGCTGGAGCCGTACAGCTTTATCCGGAGTGATATCCCTGGCTAGACTAGAAGGAGGGTTCCTTGGCCCAATAGAAGGTTACTTAGCGGATAGATTTGGGCCCCGGAAAGTCATGTTTGTTGGGATCCCATTAATGGGGACTGGGTTCATTCTGCTGAGCCAAGTGCAATCCCTTCTGGCTTTTTATCTGGTATACATCCTTGCTATCACGTTAGGTTCGGCCTTGGGAACTTTTGTGCCGGTTAATGCGGCGATCGCACACTGGTTCATAAAAAAGCGGAGTAGAGCTTTTGGATTCGTAATGTCAGGCATTGGGGTTGGAGGAGCAATCTTCCTCCCGTTGCTCGGATGGACGATCGTAACTTATGGATGGAGGCCGGCAGCTATCGCTGGTGGAATCCTTATTTGGGTAATCGGTCTCCCTGTGGCTGCAATAATGCGCCACAAACCTGAACAATATGGGCAGTATCCTGACGGGATTGAACCCCTGCCGTCTAACATCACTGATTCTTCCGATACGAGCGCGACAAACGCGGATGAATACCAACCAGAATTCAGTCCCCTAGAGACTTTACGGACTTCAGCTTTCTGGCTTCTAGGAACTTCCGTAGCTCTCAGAGCACTAGTAACAACAGGGTTTACCCTCCACTTTGTAGCAATGATGGTAGACAGAGGATTTTCACTCCCCTTGGCAAGTTCACTCCTAGGATGGGTGGCTTTCTTAAGTCTTTCCGGAAGGATCGGATTATCGTGGATAGGAGACTTCGTTGAGAAACGGTACCTATTGGCGGGGGCTTTACTAGTAATGGCAGTAACGCTCGTAGCGATGAGTTTAGCAGATTCATTCCTCACATTCATGATAATCTTGGTTATTTATTCAACCGCATACGGGGGCTCCATCGTATTACCATTACCTATTCAGGGAGATTATTTTGGGAGAAATTCTTTCGCAACAATCAGGGGATTACTCAGCACGGTCCAAACGATCGGAATGATGATAGGCCCTATTTTCGCCGGTATAGTGTTTGATGTAACCGAAAGTTATTTCCTGGCCTTTTTAGGGTTTGGGGTCGCCTCAGTCTTGGGCGCATTAGTGTTGCTACTACTTAAAAAACCAAATCCTGCGAGGCAATTGTAGGAAAGATGCTTCAATCCTGCATCAAGCGGATTCTTTCACGAAGTTCTTTGAATTGAAACTCTCCCCCACTCCCCAACATACGATTCAACCAGGTAGCAACCAATGCCATAACTGCAGAAACAATTACTGCAATCCCAAAACTAACCAGAAAATCACCACCAAAGGGAATATCGAGCCAGGGAGAAAAATCAGATTTAGGGAAAAATAAAGCTCCAGCAATAATCCCCGAGACGGAACTAACTATTGCGATTGATCCGGATATCCTTTTATCAAAAAGCCCATAAAAGACTGGGAATACGCAGCCTGCGCATAAAAGATCCGCGAGTAAAAAGAGGTACAAGACGCTGTAACCTTGGGAGGCGATAAAAACTGCGGGGAAACCCAAAAATACTGTCACAATCCTTGATATTCTCAGCAGGTCTGAATTGGAAAAATCAGGGCGGAGTCGGTGAAGATCACTCGTCAAAGTACTAACGATCCCACTGAGCAAGGTGTCCATACTGCTCATAACCAGAATTAGGGCAAGAATTATTGCCAAGATTAAAACCCACGGAGGAATCGTTTCAAGAATCAACCAAAACAGTGCAACAGAAGCGCTGTCCGCAGGCATTCCCATCCCAACGGCAGCGATTCCAAACACACCACTAAGAAACACCAAAGGGATGACGATGATCGCGGAAATAAAAAATACCCGTGATAACGTCTTCTCATCTTTACAGGCATATACCCGTTGCCAAAATCCTTGATGGAACATATCTGCAGCAAGAATCGCGACCAGTAAAGTTAATCCAAACTTGATCCCCGGAATGTGAGTAAAGGACAATAACTGTGAGTCTGTTATCAGGTCAGAATCGAATCCCTGACTTAATCCCCCGAGCTTGGACGCCAAAATTAGGAGTACTACTGCCAGTAATGGCAACATGATTAAAAACTGAATTTTATCCGTAAAAATGGTTGCCTTAATTCCCCCATAACTCGTATATGCAACAGTCGCCATTGCCACTATCGAAGCGGACAACCACAAAGGAACCTCGACGATAAGGCCAAAAGCTAAGGAAATTCCTGTTAACTCTGCGGCAAGGTAAATAAACATATAGAACACCATCACCAAGAGTGCAAGCAAATACATCCCCGACCCAAAACGGCACCAAACGTATTCAGTAAGAGAATGACCTTCTGGCATCAATCGTTTCATCCTAGGACCAATAAAGGCTATTGCTCCTAGAGGAGCGGCTTGACCCAAAGCGTACCCAATCAACCCCATTATCCCAGCCCAAGTACCAGTTTCACCGGGAGCAAACAGGATCCATGACCCAGCAACAGAGGCTACAACCGTGGATAGGCCAGCCCAAGCCCCCACTGAGTTTCTCTGGGTAAGAAAGTCCTCTAGACTGATCCGCATACCACGCACATGAAGAACGCCAATAGTAGAAAAGATTATTGCGGTAGCGATTGTGGCAACTATCGCTATATTATTGATTGACATCTTATCCCTCCGGCAAAAAAAGAAGCCATCCCTACCTTAGTTTGGATGACTTATACTCTTCACTCATTTCCCTCCGCTGGTATTACCCAGATCAGGTAAAGGGTCGGTGGATTGGATCTCTCCACCCTCTCAGCCCAAATTACTTGAGCTCCCCTAATTGAAATCCTATTTGCTTATGTGAGGTCACTCTAGCTTAAGAGCAGAAACCGGTCAAGTACGATTTACATGATTTAAGTTACAAAACTTATCAATCCATGATAGACTACATCCATCCCGAATCGGTTGACGGATACCCTATTCAAACTGGATTCGAGTGGGTTTTAAAGACAGTCCAGAGAGGCTGACAAGACGCTCTATAAAACCGTCCGTCTGAAATGATTCCCGTCTTAAGGAAAATTCCAAATAGGGAAATCATTATCGGAGCCTCTTGTCATAGTAAGATGAGGAGGCTTTTTTTATGTCCGTAACCTGCGATAACGAGATCATAGGCCATCTCTCGTGACCATTTCCTCTGAGAAGACAATTCTTACCTCAGAAGACATTCGCCGTTCCCTCCTAAGGATTGCTCATGAGATTCTGGAGGCAGCCGGTGAAAACCTTATCCTAATAGGGATCAAGACTCGAGGCGTACCATTGGCATATAGAATCGCGGACAATATCCGAGACATTTCCGGGAAGAATATAACTGTAAAATCGTTAGATATCTCCGCCTACAGAGACGACGCTTCTACCAGGCGAATAACTGAGGAAGGAAAGAGAAATCAAGAGATGTCCGTCCAAGGTCGGACCGTGGTTCTTGTGGACGATGTACTGTACACAGGACGTTCCATCCGGGCTGCTATGGATGCCGTCATGGATCAAGGCAGGCCTAATAAAATTCAAATTGCCGTTCTAATTGACCGTGGCCACAGGGAACTCCCGATTAGAGCAGATTATGTAGGAAAAAATTTGCCTACCTCCCTTTCAGAAACAGTTAAAGTCCAATTGTCGGAAACCGACATGGTCGACCGGGTGAGGATGCAAAGTATTTACACTTCATAGGAAGAATGAAGCACCGCACGCTTTTTAATGTCCACTACAAATAATTTAGGGTGAACGAAAAGAAAATGAGTCTGAATGGCAAAAGTATCATCTCAATCGACGACCTCTCCAACGTGGAAATAGAAGAGATCTTTCAGGTTGCTTCAGAATTTGATGAACAAATTACCGGGAACGTGATTGACCCAATTCTAAAAGGACAAAAACTATTTACGCTCTTCTATGAAGCCAGTTCTAGAACCTACTTTAGCTTTCGAGAGGCGATGAGAAAGCTGGGTGGAGATTGGGATGGGGTTCTAGGAGCTGAATCAGTCACTTCCGTTGCTAAAGGTGAAAGCATCGCAGACACCATCAGAACCATCGAGCTTGTCAGTGATGTAATTGTTATCCGGCACCCTTTAGATGGATCTGCCCGAGTAGCACAGGAATATTCCTCAAAGCCGATAATAAATGGGGGAGATGGAGCTAGAGAACACCCAACTCAGACCCTAGTCGACCTTTACACAATCCTGAAAGAAAAGGGACATATTAAAGGGCAGGTGATCGGCCTTTGCGGCGATTTACTGCATTCCCGCACAATCCACTCCCTTGCTTATGCCCTTGCTCGCCTGGGGGCAAAAATACGTACTATTGCGTTACCGAGTTTAGGCTTCCCGCAACATGTCCGGGGTAAACTCCAATCGATGAAGGCTGACCTTCAGGAATATTCCGCTCCAACCGAAGTTTTTAAAGACAGCGGCTCACTACTTCTTCAATCAGGAAATCCTAATCCTCCAAACAATTCAAATCGGATTGAGGTCCAAACCCGCTACGAAACTACCAATGATTTTTTCCGGGGGTTGTCAGCTCTCTATATGACGCGTTTGCAAACAGAGCGGTTCGATGACCAACTAGAATCCTCCCAACTTGAGTTAGAAACTATTACTTCAAAACTGCTCTCGATAGCACCCCAAGAAACAATCATCATGCATCCCTTGCCCAGGAGACAGGAAATTGCTTACGAAGTAGACGACGATCATCGAGCAGCATACTTTCGACAAATGAAAAATTCCATACCTGTCCGAATGGCTATCCTTTCCCTAATTTTGGGAGTAAAAGAATCCAAATCATCAAATGATTCGGCCGAAATTCGAATTCGAGTAGATCCTATCAACACCGACCGTTGCAGCAATCCTAGATGCGTGCTCAACCACGAAACCTATCTCAATCCGAAAGCATTTCACCGACAGAATCAACCTGAAGAAATCCGCTGCCTATATTGCGACCAAAAAATGAACTTTAAAGGCCCACAGCTTGATCATTCTTTGTCTTCCCCGAAAGACAAAGCACTATGAAAAAGGAGAGTAATTGAACGGCGAAGACAACTACCTTCTAGTTAAGAACGGTCACATAATTGATCCTGCAAATAAGTTCGATCATCCCGGAGATATCTTAATCCATAAAAACAAAATCATCTGGATTGCTCCGATAAATCATAGAAATGCGATCCCGAAACGAATTTCAGTTTTTGACGCTCAGGGATTCATTGTGTGCCCTGGATTCATCGACCTTCACTGCCATTTAAGAGACCCCGGATTTGAAGAAAAAGAAACTCTACAAAGCGGATCTCTGGCAGCTGCCAGAGGTGGATTTACTACTATTTGCGCTATGCCTAATACCTACCCCCCGTTAGACACTCCCGAATTGATTGAATATGTCCTCCGCAAAAGCACGGAATTGAACCTTATCAGGGTGCTCCCGATTGGATGCGTAACAAAGCAACGCTCTGGCAAAGAACTAGTCGACATGGATGCCCTGGCAGAAGCCGGGGTGATCGGATTTAGTGATGACGGCGACCCGGTATCAGACCCTGAATTAATGCGAAATGCATTAGAAAATTCAAAAGAATTGGAACTGCCAATTATTCAACATTGTCAAGATATACCGTTATCCCAAGGCGCCGTTCTCCATAAAGGCTGGGTAGCAGAGCGATTAGGCTTAATCGGAATGCCCTCAGAAGCTGAAGAGAAAATGGCTGCTAGGGATATCCACTTAGCCTCTCAAACCGGGGGAGTTTTACATTTAGCGCACATAAGTACCGAAGGAACTCTCCGACTTACAAAAGAAGCGAAATCATTGGGTATCAAGGTGACCGCTGAGGTGACACCTCATCACTTATCCCTAACAGAAGAATGGGCACTAACGAAAATCGAGAATTCACTTTATGACACTCGAGCTAAGGTGAACCCACCACTTAGAACCCCGAAAGATGTCTCTGCTCTTATTGCAGGGCTTAGAGAGGGAACTATAGATGCTATAGCCACAGACCACGCACCCCATCGGGCCGAAGATAAAAATTGCACCATGGAAGAGGCTGCATTTGGAATCAGCGGATTAGAAACTACCCTTGGGTTATTGATGCGAATCGTTAAGAGGGGCGAATTGGATCTCCCCACCCTTATCGAACGCCTCACCACTGGGCCAGCGAAGGTACTACCCGAATCATGGAAAAAGCTAGGAAGCCTAGCGCAAGGAAATGTGGCTGATATTGCCATCATCGATCCGAATTATGAATGGGTCGTCCGTCCAGAAGATATGTTAACTAAAGGAAAAAATACCCCATTAGTCGGATCTACGTTGGTAGGAAAAGTTCAAGCTACCATCAGTAATGGAAATATTGTTTATCAGGATAATGCTTCATACAACCGTTTGGCGCTAGAGGAGAACTGAAGATGAGCGAATATGGTGCCCTTGTCCTAAAAGACGGCTCCGTTTTCTGGGGAACCCCATTTGGTGCGAACACATCGACTTACGGGGAGGTGGTCTTTACGACGAGCATGACAGGCTATCAGGAAATGCTTACAGACCCATCGTTTGCAGGACAAATTGTTATCCCAACTTATCCATTGATTGGCAATTATGGGATAAACGTAGACAGTGGGGAATCTAAACAAATTCAGGTGTCCGGTTTTGTTGTCAGGAGTTGGTGTGACTTACCTAGCCACGGATTAAGCACCATGAATCTGGGTGAATACCTAAGCAATGAGTCAATTCCAGGATTAAGCCAGGTGGACACCAGAGCGATAACACGGAAACTCCGGACACACGGGGTAATGCCAGGAGCACTGGCTATCAATATTTCGCCAGATACTGCTCTCCAAAAATTACGGGATCAATCACCCTATGAAAACACGGATTTTGTTGAGACGATAAGTACAAAATCTCTTTACCAGTGGCTCCAAAAAAACCGGGCCGGACCAAACGAGGAAAGTTCCCGAGAACTTCGGGGCCGGATTGCTGTTACGGATTACGGGGTTAAATACAATATCCTGAGAATTTTACAAAGAATGGGGTTCGAAGTGGTAGTAATCCCAGCTTCGATGTCAGCTGAGGAAATTTTAGGCTTGAATCCGAATGGGTTGGTTTTGTCACCAGGACCCGGAGACCCTATGAAGTTAGGGTATTTGGTTGAAACCGTCCAAGGATTAATCGGAAAGGTCCCAATCCTAGGAATCTGCCTAGGACACCAGATGATCGCTCAAGCGTTTGGTGGGAAAACGTTCAAATTAAAATTCGGTCATCGGGGAGCAAACCATCCAGTCAAGGATATTAAATCCGGTCGAGTTTATATCACTGCCCAAAATCATGGGTATTCCGTAGACCCAGATTCCTTGCCTAATGGGTTAATTGTGAGCCAGACGAACATAAATGATGGAACGGTTGAGGGCCTTAGCCACACATCGTTACCCATTATCACCATCCAATACCATTCTGAAGCTGCGCCGGGACCCAGAGACAATGAATATATTTTCTCCCAATTTATTGAGATGGTGGAATCTGCTGGTTAACCGGAGATGAAAACGTGATTAAACTATTTTTTGACATCGAAACCATACCAGAGAGCGAATCATTACGATCAGAAATTGAAACAACCATTACCCCTCCAAAGAATTTTGTAAACCCAGAAAGGATTCACAAATGGACGATTGAAGAGAGACCCGGGGAAATTGAGACCCGTTTCCGCAAAACCTCTCTTAGAGCTCACACCGGAAAAATCCTCTGTATCGGATACATTAAAGAGGGGGGGCCTGAAAAGTATGAGGGTGTCCTCACTGGATCCGAAAGGGAAATCCTTGAAGAATTTTGGGAATTAACAAAGGATGTCGAACAATTTATTGGTTTTAATGTGATCGAATTCGATCTCAAATACGTATGGCAACGTTCCGTGATATTAAATATACCCCCAACCAAAGATTTATTAAGCAACAACAACCCAACACATTCGGTATTCGATGTTATGCAAGAATGGGATATGTGGAGTGCAAGAGATCACATTTCTTTAGATACATTATCCAAGACGCTAGGTGTAACATCCCCAAAATCGGGAGGGTTAAATGGCGCGCTAGTCTACGACTATTTTATCGCCGGTCGTTGTCAAGAAATTTTCGACTATTGCCTACGAGATGTGGTCGCAACTAGGGAAATTTATTTAAGGATGACGTTTCAATCATAAATTAATGGTCGATACTACAAAACAAATCCCGGAGGTTTTAATGGGAAAAACGATAGGTAAAGTTCTTGTAATTGGGAGTGGGCCAATAATCATCGGACAAGCCGCCGAATTTGATTATGCTGGAACTCAAGCGTGCAAAGCACTCAGAGAAGAAGGGATTTCGACCATTTTAGTTAATTCGAACCCAGCGACTATTATGACCGACGACGAGATAGCAGACGCCGTATATATCGAACCGTTAACTGCCGAGGTACTAGAACGGATTATTGCCAAGGAACAGCCAGACGGAGTCCTTCCCACTCTAGGGGGGCAGACTGGGTTAAATTTGGCCGTTGAACTGAATGAAAAGGGAATTTTAGAAAAGTATAACGTTGAATTACTGGGCACTCCCCTTTCCGCGATAAAACAAGCGGAAGACCGGGAACTATTCCGTCAGCTTTTGCACCAAATAAATGAACCTGAACCGCCAAATGCGACAGTATCAGAATTATCTGAAGCGGACGACTTGGCAAAAGAAATTGGATTCCCCTTGGTAGTTAGGCCTGCATATACCTTAGGAGGAACCGGAGGCGGGGTCGTTCGGAAACCCAGCGAACTCCTCCCCTCAGTGGAAAGTGGGTTGGCAGCGAGTCCCATCCATCAGGTTCTGCTAGAAAGATACCTTGAAGGATGGAAAGAGATTGAAGTGGAGGTTATTCGAGATAGCTCTGATACCTGCATAATGATTTGTAATATGGAGAATTTCGATTCCATGGGGGTTCATACCGGAGATAGTATCGTCGTAGCCCCATCTCAGACGTTATCAGACAAAGAATACCAAGTGCTACGAAGCGCAAGTCTTAAAATAATCCGAGCTTTAGGAATAGAGGGAGGGTGTAACGTCCAATTTGCCTTGGCCCCTCACCCTACAATCTCAGAGACACTACCTGAAACACTCAAACCAGAAAGCAATCTTCAATACTATGTTATCGAGGTTAATCCACGTGTAAGCCGATCTTCAGCTTTGGCTTCAAAGGCAACAGGATATCCGATAGCACGGGTTGCAGCAAAAATTGCCATCGGGAAACGTCTAGACGAAATTCCAAATGCAGTAACCCAAGAAACCATGGCGTCTTTTGAACCCGCCCTAGATTATTGCGTGGTAAAAATCCCACGTTGGCCTTTCGATAAGTTTCCAACAGGGGATAGAACCACTGGAACGCAAATGAAAGCCACCGGAGAAGTAATGGCTATCGACCGCACGTACGAAGCTGCCTTTCAAAAAGCCGTACGCTCCCTAGAGGTCGGAGGTGTTTCACTGTTATGGGAAAACCCCGATTGGATTAAATCGGAAGAGAACATTACCGCTTCACTTTTTCCTCCGACAGATTCACGAATTTGGGGAATTATGTCAGCCTTACGGAATGGAAGCACCATAGAAAATATAAGCAAAGTTTCGCTTGTCGACCCATGGTTCATCAATGCTATGGACCGAATTGTCAAAATGGAAAAAGAACTAATTTCGGCAAAAGAAATCACCCCAACTTTATTATGGAATGCCAAACGATTGGGATTTTCCGACAACTACCTATCTTCACTCGGATTAGGGGATGGGATTCCTGAAAATGTACGACAGCTCCGAAAAAATCTTGGGATCCGGCCCGTATACAAAATGGTGGACACCTGCGCAGCAGAATTTGAAGCAGCAACCCCATATTATTACAGTACTTATGAACAAGAAAATGAAGCCTATCCTCTTTCAGGCCCGAAAGCCATGGTGTTAGGAAGCGGGCCCATTCGCATTGGGCAAGGAATCGAATTTGACTACTGCTCTGTCCACGCCGCGTGGGCATTACAGAAAGAAAACATTAAAAGCGTGCTGATCAATTCTAATCCAGAAACGGTTTCCACTGATTTTGACACTACTGATAGATTGTACTTTGAACCTTTGGATGAGGAATCTGTAAGAGATATTATAGAAAATGAAACCACCTATGATAATGAAAGTCTGAACCCGTCTATCCCCTCCACAGTCGTACAATTTGGTGGACAGACGGCCATTAACCTCTCCCAGATCCTTGAAGAGGCTGCATTACCTATCCTCGGATCTTCCGCTCAAGCAATAGATATTGCTTCAGATAGAGGAAGATTTGAAAAGTTAATGAGCTCTCTCGGAATTCCCCAACCTCCCGGAACCACGGTTACCAACGTGCCTGATGCCTTGGAAGTTGCACAACGAATTGGATATCCCGTCTTAGTACGACCTAGCTATGTGCTAGGAGGAAGGGCAATGGAAATCGTCCAAGAACCGTCGGAATTAGCTGAATACATCAACCGAGGGCTCCAGGCAAGTCCTGGTCACCCAATACTTGTCGACAAATATCTTGAAGGGAAAGAATGCGAAGTCGATGCCATTTGTGACGGAGAAACGGTTCTCATTCCTGGAGTAATGGAGCATGTCGAGAGAGCAGGAGTTCATAGCGGTGATTCCCTTGCTATTTACCCAGGATTAAATCTTACGACTGATGAAGTAGAAACATTAGTTGCTCATACCACCAAAATCGCAATAGGCCTCGGAATTAAAGGATTACTTAATGTCCAATTTGTAATTATGGGCGGATCCACTTACCGAAGCCCTGAAACTTCAAATCAATCCACGTCTTCCGTGGTGTACGTACTAGAGGTAAACCCTCGGGCAAGCAGAACCGTCCCATTTTTGTCCAAAGTAACTAACGTACCAATGGTTCGTTTAGCCACCCAAGTTATGTTAGGAAAAACATTGAGCGAGCTTGGGTACACCAATGGGCTGTATCCGCGTCAACATGTTGTCGCCATCAAGGCTCCCGTTTTTTCAATGTCGAAATTAACTGGAGTAGATTCTTATTTGGGTCCTGAGATGAAATCAACAGGGGAAGTAATGGGGATTGACCACAATTATCAATCAGCTTTATCTAAAGCATTAATTAGCGCCGGAATGGTTCTCCCCAAATCAGGAAAAGTACTCCTAAGCATCGCCAGTCGAGATAAAGAGAAGGCGATCCCTCTAATTAAACGGCTAAATGAATTGGAATATTCACTAATTGCCACTGAAGGAACAGCCGAGTTTATCCAAAATTCAGGGATTAGCAATTGCGAAGTCGTTTCAAAACTAGGACAAGGGAATCCAAACGTAGTGGATCTTCTTCAATCCCGATCTGTGGGAGCTGTAATTAACACTATGACTAACAGTGCTGGGATCATGAAAGATGGGTTCCAAATCCGAAGAGCAGCTGTTGAGCAACGGATTCCGTGTTTCACATCTATAGATACCGCTCGAGCAGCCTTAGAGGCGGTTCAAAATGTAGATATTGATTACAAAATTCTGAGGAGATCCGAATACCTTATTTGAAAAGGACAAGGAACTTTCAAATTCTTGATTTGCTTTCTCTTTTAGTGGCATGAGCGGGAAAACTTAGGAGATGGAAATTGCTAAAATACAATTTCCATCCAAATTTGTCTAAATTCATATCACTTAGCGTCCAAATCATAAAAGAAGTCGTAGGGCAGAGCCTGCCTTCGTTCCCTCTACCTAACTTTCAACTTGGTTTTCGTTGACAAGTTTACGAACCTCTTCGTAAACTGCTAAATAGGAGATCTAATATCGAGGTAATGATGAAAAACAGTAACCTGGTATTTATCGGCGTAGTAATTTTTCTTTTGGGATTTTTGTTAGGTTCTCCTATTGTGGAATGGCTTATGAATGTAATAGCAAACCTAACGATGGTACTTGGAATAATTATCGTTGGTATCGGGATTTACTCAGCTATTAGAGGCAAAAAATAGTGGCTAATATCCCCGAATCGGAGCGAATACAATCCCTCATTAAGACCGTAGTCCTCCATATAGAGACCGATGGAGATTATAGGGCTTCCGAAATAGTTGCCGACTTGAGGAATACCGCAGAAATCCTTTTCTTCCCACTTAAAGTAGTCGGTTATTGGGATGGGCCAACCGGGGATCACCTGTGCCCACCTGCTTCCATTGGGAACCAATGTCCGCATGTACCGTCAAAAAAAGGTGCAAACTATACGCCATATCTAAAAATGATCGAAGAGGACCTTAATGGGGTCTTGCACGTAGAATTCCCACATGCGGACGTTTCAGTTTATTTGGCTTGAGGAAGATAATTCCAATTCAACTAGACAAGGCTTCTATCAATCCATTTTCCCACGCTTCACGCAAGGAATCCATAGGGAGATCACAGAATGAAGGGACTTTGAACCTATCTTTTCCTACTCGGCCCAAGATGCAAATAGGCACTGATTCAGTTTCAGCCAGTTCTTCTACTTTAGAATATTTTTCTTGGGAAACCGAGACAATTATCCGAGATTGACTTTCCCCGAACATGGCCGCATCCCAGCGTCCTTGCCAAGTGAATTCGCCCAAGAAGCCGAAGCCGCCTACGATACAAGACTCTGCAAGGGCAACTCCAAGTCCACCTTCCGAACAATCATGTGCCGAGTTCAACAAACCCTCA
The DNA here is from genome assembly GCA_964612825.1 of uncultured Dehalococcoidia bacterium. Lineage (GTDB taxonomy): Bacteria > Chloroflexota > Dehalococcoidia > Lucifugimonadales > UBA1127 > CAZTCW01. Next base: position 63,135 of record CAZTCW010000032.1, read on the forward strand.
AAAATCGCCTTCCGACACATTCTTTGTAAGCTAGCTTCAAGTTGTAAGTCTAAATCAAGGCGTCCACTTAACCCGCTAAGATACATTTCCTGAAACTCACTACCTGATAAAGACTGAGCCTGGGATTCAATATATGATCGTCCAAGAAGCACAACCAAATCATCAATTCGGGTGAATCCTAATTGACAATGAGAACTAACATTTTCAATTAGTCCGAGTGATCCAATCACTGGTGTTGGATAAACAGGTCGTCCGGATGATTCATTGTAGAGGCTAACATTACCGCTAACCACTGGGATTCCTAGGTGTTCGCATGCCGCAGCAATTCCTTTTATACATTCTTCCATCTGATAATATACTTCCAGGTTTTCCGGATTCCCAAAATTCAAACAGTCCGTAATTGCAACAGGATCTGCTCCAACACACGCCAGATTCCTACAAGATTCAGCGACAGCTATTGCTCCTCCCAGGAAAGGATCAATCTGGCATAATCTTCCATTACCGTCGACTGACAAAGCGATTCCCCGTTCACTCCCCGGCAGCCTTAAAACCGCTGCATCACCCTTTCCTGGAACCACGACGGTATTAGTGCCAACCTGATAATCATAGCGACGGAATATATTAGATCTACTTGCAATGTTTGGCGAAGCAAGCAATTTGAGGAAAACTTCTTCAGGAGATTGGGATGGCTCGGGCGCACTATCTAGGTTCACTGATTGAATCTCAGAAAGCCACCCAGGTTTCACTCCTTGAAGCCGATATTGTGGGGGATCGGTAAGTAATCCTACGGGAACTTCAGCCACCTTAGAATCTCCATCAAATATCGTCACTAGTGGGTTGTTAATAACTTCACCTATGACAGTGGAAGTAAGGTCCCATTTTTCAAAAATTGAACACACTGAGTCTAAACCATCCCTCGGCACAATAAGCAACATCCGCTCCTGTGATTCGGACAGCATTACTTCATATGGGGTCATTTGGGATTCTCGCCTGGGAATTTTAGCCACATCCAAATACACTCCAGCATTCCCACGCTCCGCACATTCCACTACGGAACTAGTCAAACCAGCAGCTCCCAGGTCTTGCATTCCGATGACATAACCCGGGAATCGATTTACCACTTCTAAACATGCTTCGATTAACACCTTTTCGAGAAACGGATTTCCAACTTGAACAGTGGGACGTAGTTCACGATCATCTTCAAAACTCCGAGAAGCCAAACCCGAGGCTCCATGAATTCCATCCCGTCCGGTTTCAGCCCCAACCAAGAGCAAAAGGTTCCCTTCCCCTGAAGCACTGGCTTTTACCATCGCTTCCTTTGGCACCAGCCCCACGCACATAGCATTTACAAGTGGATTCCCTGAATAAGCATGTGCAAAGGCTACTTCCCCTCCTACGTCTGGAATCCCAATACAATTCCCATACCAACTGATGCCACTCACCACGCCATCAATTAGATGACGCTGATGGGCTTCTGTAGGAGGTCCGAATCTCAGGGAATTCAAAAGAGCAATGGGTCTGGCAGCCATCGTTAGGATATCCCTTACAATCCCTCCAACTCCCGTTGCCGCTCCTTGAAACGGCTCAATCGCAGAGGGATGGTTATGAGATTCAATTTTGAATACCGCCGCGTGTCCGTCTCCCAGGTCAACGACACCTGCATTTTCCGCACCTGGTTCGACAAGCATGCGAGGTGACTTACTGGGCAGAAGACGGAGAAGTGGTCGAGAGTGTTTATATCCGCAATGCTCACTCCAAAGTGCTCCAAATAACCCGAGTTCTAACCCATTCGGCTCTCTCCCAAGCCGATCAACAATCTCATCATATTCACTCCTTGTTAGAGCTATCTCATCTAAAATCTCGGGAGTTATCGGCATTTTGTTTATCCTCCTAGCAGCAACCCGACACTACCAGCCCCAGAAAGTAACGTCAAGGATAGGGACAGGAAAAATAATCTACAATAAACTCTCGCACACAAGTCTAATTCCCAAAATTGGACACCCTAAGCAATTAATGAAAAAAACCTGGGAACGGGCAGTAAGAGATTTATCGAAAAGAGTATTAGAATCATCAAACTGGAAAGAAGTTAACGGCTATTTTGATTCATCAGAACGATTGGGGGCCAGAAATCCCCAGTCGGTCTTTCACTTCATCCATGGTAGACCCTGCTATTCGAGACGCTTTATTCGCACCCTCTACCAAAATTTCACGGACGAGATTCGGTTTCCCTTCATACTCACGGCGACGTTCCCTGAATGGTTCGAGTGAGCGGTTTATTCCCTTGCCTAAATGAGCCTTACAATCTACACAACCCCGTTTAGCAGTAGTACATTCATCATAAATTTCCGGTAGATCAATTTTGTTGAAAAATTTATGTAAACTGTAAACATTACACATTTCTGGACGTCCGGGATCGCTTCTCCTTAACCTTTGAGGATCGGTATAAGCCGGAGCTATCCTGTCCAAGGTTTCCTGCTCTGTCGTAGCCAGTTCGACATGATTATCGAGGGTCTTGCTCATCTTTTGGTGCCCATCTAACCCCAATACTAAAGGGATTTCGGTGAGTTTCGCTTTCGGCTCTGGGAAAGTTTCACCGAACATATTGTTAAATCGACGAACAATTTCTCGAGTAAGTTCAAGATGGGGGACTTGGTCTTCACCGACGGGAACAGTATCAGCTTTATATAGAATGATATCCGAAGCCATTAGGACCGGGTAACCGACCAAGCCATAACTCACGGTTTCTTCGGTTTCATTCATTTGGCGGATTCTATCCTTGAATGTTGGAACGCGAAGCAACCATCCTAATGGCGTGACCATGCTCAGAATCGTGTGAAGTGACATAACTTCCGGAACATGTGATTGCGTGAAAATTATACTCTTATCGGGGTCAAGCCCAGCCCCTAACCAGTCGAGAACCATTTCAGAAATGTTTTTTTGAATTTCTTTTGTTTCACGACCGTCGGTGATTGTGGTTAGGGTGTGAACATCGACTGCCGAGTAAATACAATTGTAGTCAGTTTGAAGGTCAACCCAATTCTGTAAAGCCCCTATCCAGTTTCCAATATGAAGACGTCCGGAGGGGCGCATTCCAGAGAATACAAGTCCTTTAGACGCCATCGAGTTTTTTACCTTTCAAGATATTTCTAATTTGAAATTCTAGGCCTCCACTACATTGGAAGAATATCTAGAATTTATTTTCCGAGAATTTTTTGAGCTGTTACGCCTATGTCCCCGGGAGTGGGGATGATTTCCGCTCCCGCCTGGGATAACGCCTTCACTTTTTCTTCCGCTCTAGCAGCGGCCCCAGTGATAATAGCTCCCGCGTGCCCCATACGACGACCAGGAGGGGCTGTGGCTCCCACAATGAGAGAAGCAACAGGTTTCTTCATTTCGCTCTGAATGAATTCTGCAGCTTCTTGTTCTTTTACTCCGCCAATCTCCCCAATTAGTACAACTGCGTCTGTTTCAGGATCATCGTTCAATAATTTTAGAATCTCAACAAATCCTGTCCCGCTAACGGGATCCCCACCAATTCCCACACAAGTAGATTGCCCTAACCCCAATGAAGTCAATTGACCGACTGCCTCATATGTTAGAGTTCCACTTCTAGATACCACGCCAACCCTTCCAGCTAAATGAATTGACCCAGGCATTATTCCTATTTTGCATTGTTCCCCTGGAGATATTAGACCAGGGCAATTTGGCCCTATAAGCCTTACTGGTTGGTCACGTAGATATTTCGCGACACTTACCATTTCCCTTGTAGGAATCCTCTCTGTAATACATGCAATTACCCCAACTCCAGCATCAGCAGCCTCAAGGATTGCATCCACGGCAAACGGAGCAGGGACAAAGATCATCGATACATTTGCCTTGGTCTCACGAACAGCATCATTAACGGTGTTGAAAACAGGTACCTTTTCTTCGAACATACTTCCACCCCTTCCAGGGGTAACCCCAGCGACGATATTGGTTCCATACTCCATACACCGCAGCGCGTGAAACCCTCCTTCACGCCCAGTAATTCCCTGAACCAAGACCCGAGATTCACGATTAACTAGAATACTCACGAAGTAATTTCCCCTTTCAATGCATTTGCAGCCTCAGTTAAGGTCTCTACTTGAAAAACCGGAAGTCCGGATTCTTTCAGGATGGTTCGACCCTCTTCTGCATTTGTCCCAAGCATCCGAGATACGATGGTGGGAGAGACTCCTCGTTCTTGGCAAGCAGCGACGACGCCTCTCGCTACAACATCGCATCGTAATATTCCTCCAAAAATGTTAACTAGAACTCGGTTAACTTTCGGGTCGGAAAGGATAATCCCAAAAGCGAGCTTAACTTTATCGTCATCCGCCCCACCGCCAACATCTAGGAAATTGGCTGGAGATGCTCCTACAGTTTGTATGATGTCCATGGTAGCCATTGCTAGGCCTGCGCCATTTACCAAACAGCCAACGTCCCCATCTAATCGAACATAAGAAATCCCCGCATCGGCCGCTTCTGCCTCCAATTCATCTTCTTGCGTAATATCGCGAAGGGTTTGAATTTCCTTCTGGCGGAATGCCGCGTCATCATCAAAATTCAGTTTGGCGTCTACCGCAAGAATTTTATTTTCTCCGGTAACTACCAGGGGGTTAATTTCTGCCAGAGTACAGTCCTTCTCATGAAAAAGACGGTAAAGATTAACCATCAAATCTGAGACGGGACGAATCAACTCAGGAGCCAAGTTCATGGCATAAGCGAGTCGCCGGCCCTGAAAAGGCTGGAATCCCAAAATTGGATCGATTGGTTCTCGTAAGATTTTTGAGGGGTCAGTGGAAGCGACTTCTTCGATTTCCACTCCTCCAGCTTCGCTTGCGATAACCACGGCACTTCGAGTACCTCCATCAATCACTATCCCTACATACAATTCCTTTGTAATATCAGCGGGTTCTTCGACTAAAACCTGTTGAACGAGAACTCCTTCAGGACCTGTTTGATGCGTAACAAGGTTTTTCCCCAAAATACTGGATGCAAATTCTTTCGCCTCACCGCCAGAAGCTACGACTTTAATACCTCCGGCATTACCGCGCCCTCCTGCGTGAATCTGCGCCTTAACTACTACATTCCCACCAAGATCGTTGGCAATTTTTTCTGCTTCATCCCCCGTAGTTGCCACGGCACCTCGCGGAACGGGTATTCCATACTGGGCCACCAATTCTTTAGCTTGATATTCATGGGCTTTCACGGCACATTCTCCTAAACTGGGATAATTTCGCGACGGCTATTCTACCACAGTGAGGTAGTCAGGAAACACTACCAACAATATTGGTCACAACAAATAGCTATTCTTCTACCGGATGGAGAGTCAATGCTACTAACGCCCCCATAAAAAATATTCCGGCCATAATTAAAAATGCTGGCACATAACTTCCAGTTTGATCAACAACAAACCCAACGAACAACGGACCACCTAAAAAGGAAACCACAGTAACTAAATTTACCATGCCAAAAATTGTTCCGAAGGCTTTTAATCCAAACATTTCCTGTACCAGTAAAGGAAATAGAGCTCCAATTCCTCCGAAGGGAAGACCGAACATGGGGATGGCTATCCAAAGGAATCGGGTGGTTCCAGCCAATATTACAGCAATCAACCCAATAATCTGTCCCCCTAAAGACAACACAAATGTATATTTTGCTGAAATCCTTTCTGAAACATATCCAAATATCAATTTCCCAGCCATCCCGAAGGCCGCCATTAGGGTGAGTAATGAAGATGCTTTGGCTAAAGATATTCCTTCATTGGTCAAGTGAGGAATGATTTGAGTAAGGACGGCACTATAAGTAAAATTAGCCAAAAGAACTGCGAGGGCGACACCAATAAAACACCGGGAATGAAACGCAACATCTGCCGAGACCCCGGGTAACTCGAGTGTTCCAGATGGCAATGGACCCTTCCGTGGAGAAGTACCACCACCATTTTGAAGGTTATCTACAGTTTTTGACCTAACCGTTTCCCGAACGATACCGAAAGAAATGCCCGCAACCAATAGGGCAACAATTCCCATAGCCTGGTAGCCCTCTTTCCAAGACGCCATCCCAACGATTAAGCTCACTAACGGGGTAATCGTCATCCCCCCAAAATTATTTCCCATCGTGACGAGCCCCATCATTCTTCCCCGCGTTTCCTTAAACCATATCCCTACTAATCTCCCCGCAGGCAAAATTGCCGCTCCGGGAAATCCAGCAAACTGGAGAGCACTTAGGGCATACCAATGCCAAACCTCGGTCATGAAGGGACGAAGGATAAAACTTGTCGCTAAAAGAGAAAGCGAGATAGCCATGATGGGCCTCGCACCAATCTTGTCCATAAGCCGCCCTACGAATGGTGCGATCAAGCTTGAGAATGCAGCGAATGAAAGCGATGCATTGATTTGGGCTCTGCTCCAACCAAATTCAGCCTCGAGAGGATCGACAAAGATTCCAAAAGCATACTGAGAACTGCCAATACCCATTCCATTGGAAAGAAAAGCCGCTATGACTACAGCCCAACCATAATATAATTTCAAAAAGTTATCTCCACTCCAATTGGATCAAAAGCGTAAACGCATTGATGAACTGTTCGGATTAATTTCAAATTCCTTACAAGATGAGAAAGTTTGTTTCCATTGTAAACAATAGGAATTAAAGCTAAATAATCCATACAGGATTCAGTAATAGTATACCCTGACAAATACTCTTCACCAAAAAACCCACCATTAGACCTGTAATTAAAACAGCAATCCCGAGAAACCCTCTTAGTTCATTCATAATACGAGGGTTTGCCGGTTTTTTTGCCATCTTGTATTAGCCATCTTGTAAAATTTGGGCTCACCGATAAAGAACGTACCCAAGGAACATTGTTTAGGAAGCCCGTACAGTGAGGGAATTGAAAAACTTTGTCCCCTCAATGATAATGTCGTCCACCTAATATTTTTTTCCCTTTACATTCAGGAGATATTTATCATGCAAAATCAATGGGCCAAACCTGATGCGGAAATTGGGGACGCATTCGACCAACTCGTTTACCAAAGTAGGCTTATCGGTGCAGATACCTCGCTTGTCGTCTGGGGAGGAGGAAATACCTCTATCAAATCCAACGTAGAAGATTTCCGAGGTCGGCCTACCGAAGCAATGATCATCAAAGGATCAGGATCAGACCTAAAAACAATAGAGAAAAAACACTTCCCCAGTCTCAAAATGGAAGATGTACTCCCTCTGTATACCCTTGAGGAGATGACAGATGACGATATGGTGGCTTATTTAGGGCAATGCATGCTCAATCCGAAAGACCCTCGCCCCTCTATTGAAACGCTTCTTCATGCCTTCCTCCCCTTCCATAGTGTCGTCCACTCACATGCCGATGCCATTGTTGCATTAACAAACACCCGGGATGCGGAAACATTACTTCAGGAAGTATACGGCGACACCGTTTCTATTGTGGAATACATACGCCCAGGGTTTAAACTCTCGAAACTCGTAGGGAAAACAGTGGAGTCCAATCCAAGTTCAGGTGGTGTCGTTTTAATGAATCATGGGCTCTTTACCTGGGGAGATACATCTCATGAGGCCTATGACCGTCACATCGACCTAGTAGCGAAAGCAGACTACTTCGCCCAAGAGAGAAGGAAAGCCAAGACCGTGTTTACCCCTTCAGGAAAAACCAAATTTTCAAGCGACGACCGAAAGAAAATTGCTGCATCCTTAGCTCCAGTAATACGAGGAGCAGTAAGCGAACTGCAAGATGTAGTTCTCCGATACGACGATAATTCTGACATACTTGAATTCGTCGATTCCAGCCAAGGGAATTCCCTAAGCCAAATTGGTCCAGCCACTCCTGACCATACTCTTCAGACTAAAATAAAGCCCCTTTGGCTCGATCTATCCAATCCCCAGGACTTTCTTAGCTCCAGCACACAAATCAAAGAATCGATAAAAGCATATGCTCTTGAATATTCTCAATGGTACGAAAAACACACAGACCATGTGCACCCAATGCTCGACCCGTATCCAAGGCTCATCCTTGTTCCTGGACTAGGAATGTGGTCTACCGGAAAAGACGCCCGCGCAGCTCTTATCGCTGGGGACATCTACCATCACACGATACAAGTGATCAAATCAGCTGAAGGTATGAGCACATACGTTTCACTCACAGATCAAGATGCCTACGACGTGGAATATTGGCCCATGGAGCTTTATAAATTGACCATCGCCCCACCTGAACGAAGCTTCTCCAGAAAAGTTGCTCTCGTTACCGGGGCTGCCAATGGTATTGGAAAAGTGATAGCACAGAGGTTGGCCGCTGAAGGGGCACACGTCGTTGTCACAGATTTAAATTCGAACTCAGCAACGGCATTAGCCGAGGAAATAAATGGCCTACATGGATTAAATCGTGCGCTTCCACTCCCGATGGACGTAACAAACCACGCTCAGATCCTCGAGGCATTTCATCAGATCCGATTATTTTACGGAGGACTCGACATTGTAATTTCTAACGCTGGGATAGCTCCAGCTGGTATCGCTGACGAACTCCCAATTTCTGATTGGCAAAATGCCCTTGACGTAAATACCACCGGGCATTTTTTGGTGAGCCAAGAAGCTGTCCGGCTGATGAAACAACAGGAAAAGGGGGGAAGTATTGTATTCATAGGAACAAAAAACGTCCCTTCTCCCGGTGGTGGGTTCGGCGCCTATAGCGTCTCTAAAGCAGCCCAGGTTCAACTAGCAAGAGTCTTAGCGATAGAAAATGGAGAATTTGGGATCCGCTGCAATGTGGTAAATCCAGATGCAATTTTTCAGGGAAGCAATCTCTGGTCAACCGAAATGCGTGAACAAAGAGCACAAGCCCATGGGATTTCTGTTGACGGCCTTGAAGAATTCTACCGACAACGGAACCTTTTGAAAAAATACGTTACCTCTGACGACGTGGCGAACACAGTGCTTTTCCTCGCGAGTGAACAATCTTCTAAAACCACAGGAGCTATGATCCCGATCGATGGGGGACTAAGAGATGCATTTCCAAGATAAAACTAAGTAGCATCGAACTGGACATAGGGATGAAGGTTATAAGGAGGGGAAATGGGTGAATTCAATTTTGAGGATCTTTTCGCATCCAACACTCCTGACCCAATGGGGCCCCTACAAAGACGAGTAACGGCAACCAGAGTACAGTATGAATTTGGTACAGCCTTTGCCGACCCAGATACCATTCCATTGGAGGGCCTGTGGCAAGGGCTTCGTTCAGGATTAGAGAAAGAGGGGAGAGACCTGACCCGATACTCGGATGTCATGGGAGATCCGGAGTTAAGACAAATTATTTCCACTCACATTAAAAACCATCGGGGGATCGATAGCCCGATTGAACACATTATGCTTGGCTCTGGCTCAGGAAGAATGAACAACCTGATTCTTGAACTACTGCTAAATCCTGGAGACACTGTTATCACGGAAGATTTTGCCTATCTAGGAACATTGAGGCAAATTCGGCGCTTCAAAGGAAATATCATCGGCATCCCAGTGGATCATGAGGGTATGGATACGGATAAACTCGAAGAAACCTTGAAGAACCTTGGGAAAATCGGACAATCGCCTAAACTAATATACACAATCCCTTCTTATCAGAATCCCCAAGGGATGAACCTTAGTCTCGAACGTCGAATAAGAATGATTGAATTGTCCGAGGAATATGGTGTGCCGATCCTAGAAGACGATGTTTATGCCGATCTTCGTATCGAAGGGGAGCTACCTGATGCAATTAGATCAAAGGACGAGTCTGGACGAACTCTTTATGTCGGCTCTTTCTCCAAAATCGTTGGGCCTGGCGTCCGGTTAGGCTATGCAGTGCTTCCCGAAAACGTACTTGGACGAGTCTTAGCCCTCAAATTAGACGGTGCGCCCAACCTTCTGGCTTCTTTGGCCGTTCGAGAATATATGGGCGCCCATATGGACGAACATATTCAGAACATCAACTCTTCTATCTCGGTGAAAAGGGACGCCATGCTCTCAGCCTTGGGAGAATATTTCCCTCCCTCCTGCACCTGGAGCCGTCCAGAAGGAAGCCTTTACACCTGGCTGAAACTTCCAGAGGGTGTGGACGTTACGACTTTCCAAGAAAAAGCAGAATCCGAAGGTATTCGTTACATTTCCGGAAACGCTTTTTCGGGTTCT
>CAZTCW010000033.1:0-162335 GCA_964612825.1 uncultured Dehalococcoidia bacterium
AATCATTACTTTGTTCTTGGGGATAACCGACCTTGGAGCAACGATTCAAGACACTGGGTTTTCAGTTTTGTTGAGGAATCACTTATCATCGGCAAAGCATGGATGATTTACTGGCCTAAAGACCGGATGTCAGTTTTAAAAGACCATTCATCAGAAGAACGTCTGGATCCAGAAAACTAGTGGAATAACCGAAAAAATTACATATGACAATCCGGCGCGACAACTTAGGGATACACACAGGTAGGTACGGGCAGAAAATTACTAACCGCTCGACCTCTTAACTCATTTCATCCAACGGATGAAAATCCTCTTAGATTCCTCAGCCCATAGGAGGGCCGATATGTCGAACAGAAACCATTTTTCGAATTAAACTCGAAGGGCCTAAAAGAGCGAATTCCGAATCAGTCACAACCCCATGAGGACATTTCAAATCATTGGTTCCCCGGATATTTTCCCAAGATTCGCCGGTAATTTGATTGATTCTTTTGTTAGCATCGAGAATATTTACTTCCACAATCACACCTGCATTTATCCGTTCTATTGTTTATTTGGAAACCCAGACAAATATACTATACAAGGACAATCTTGCATTGGAAATACTTCCTACTCGATAAATTACTCCTCAAAATAATCAAATGCCTGATTGGCATAAGGATTTGGGATAGATCACCCACTATTAGTAAGGTACAATGAATTAGTCGTGGGCCGTTAGCTCAGTTGGAAGAGCACCGGACTTTTAATCCGGGTGTCCAGGGTTCGAGCCCCTGACGGCCTACCAAATCAAATCTAGATCCAGGTTTATTTCTTAGGGTCAAACTCGACCCTAAATTACTATTATTCTATTCTGTTAAGTTGGAATAACATTTCCAACTTAATTAAATTTTCAACGCTTAGTACTCTCTGAACCTTTGGGATGGATATCTCGAATTCCTCAAAGTTAAATTGAGTAGTGGCCGAACCTTCGATCTGATTTTCAGAAAATCTGGCAACGACATCCCAAACGATGCTTTTAGTAACACCGTGGATCGAGAGTTCCCCCATTAATTTAAAGGAGTGTTCGCCTTTCGTCGGAAGAGGAGAAGGAAGCCCGTCTGTCGATTGCAGGTTGAATTCTGCTAAAGGATAAATGGGGGTCTGAAGGGTTTTCCTCCGTACGTAATTATCCCGACGGTTTTCATCACTTGTTAAACTCGCCAAATCCACTGTGATAATCGTCCGATTGGGTAGAACTTTCCCTTCATTGGATAAAACCACTCTTCCGTTTATCTTTTTCGTCAAACCTATCGCGTCATTTGGGAACCCTACGCCAAGCAACTCCTCTCGAACGGAATACGATACCTCTGAAGATTTATCGAATAAAAACCTTATCTCCTCTGAAGAACCGTAAGCCTCCCCATCTATTTCCTCCCCACTAGGAAGTTCAGGAACAGATGGGGCTGATCCCACGATACGGTCAGAGCCCGAAGCTAGCGGTGGATCCGGAATTATAACTTGTGCTGATTCGGATTGACTGCAGCCAGCGAGGAGAAGTAACCAAAGTCCGATAAGGGGGATAAAAAATGTCCGGCTCATAGTCCATCTATTGTATCTATTTAGACACCGAAAACAACAGATACTCGCTATATAAGAACGGATGCATTGGCCTGCATTCAGAATTCGAAAAGGCTTAATGATTCCTTAAAATTTTTAGGATGGCAAATTCCTGAACTTAGTATTACGGAGTTTAGGATTCATTACTTCCTGGACGTAATCTCCGATTAACGCTGTAGAGTAAACCAGTACCCCCAATGCAACGGCTGGAAATCCTAAGATCCAAGGAGCAACCTCAGAATAATCGCCAATACCATCAAGCATCATTCTTCCCCATGATGGAGACGGGGGAGGCAGCCCTAATCCCAAGAAGCTGAGTGTGGTTTCACCCACGACGGCTGCTCCAAATAACCCAGCAAGATAAACTGAAAGCTGCGGGATAAGATTAGGGAAAATATGTTTAATGATTATATTAAACCGACTTGCCCCAAGAGAATCAGCAGCTTCGACGTAGGGCTGGCTGATTATTGATAATACTAAAACCCGAGTAACCCTTATAACCTGCGGGATCAAGGCAACGGTAATGGCAATCGCCATAGTTGGGATGGACGCCCCCATTGAAATTACCAGTATTAAAGCCAAAAGTAAGAAAGGAAATCCAAGAAAAGAGTCAACCAACCTCTGGAAAACTAAATCCACTTTCCCTCCATAGTAAACGGAGATAGTTCCTATAAATGACCCAAACACTGTCGCGAGGATAGAAGTACCCAAACCTAACAAGATAGAAACCCTTGCACCAAACACCACCCTACTAAATACATCCCTGCCAAGACCGTCAGTCCCAAAGTAATTGGAAAAGCTAGGAGAGCGGAGCCGAATTCCCAAATCATGCTCAAATGGATCGTGATTTGCTAATAATTCAGGGAAGAGCACAATCACTCCCAAGACGCCAATAATAATTACCCCAATGAATCTCAAAGGTTTTGAGACCAAACTCCGGCGCCCATACGCTAAATATCCCAAAAGTTTTTTCATAACTTCGACAGAACTCTCCGACAGGGGAAGATTAAGCTCGAAAAACTCCGATCACTTTCCCAGCAATCGTTCTCTAATAGACGGGCTAAATAACATACAAATGGACTCTGCTATTAGATTCACCAAAATGGAAATAAATACCAAGAATACGACCATGCTTTGCACCACAGGATAATCTCTTGCCAAAGCAGCTTGCACGATTCCTCTCCCGATACCCGGTAGACCGAAAACAGTTTCAACCACTACCACTCCGGTAAATAACAATCCGATCTGTAGACCCAAGAAAGTGATGACTGAAGGGATGACGTTTGGTAATCCATGGTTTAACCAAACAGTTGAATCCTTCAATCCTTTACTCCGGGCGGTAAGGATATAGTCGTTTGTCAAAACTTCTAACATAGATGAGCGAGTTACTCGGGCGATGTTACAAGAAAGCTCAAATGAAAGAATCAAGGTAGGAAAGATCATGATTTGGAAATGGGGCCATGCGGAATCAACTAAAGAAGAATACATAATCGGGGGAGACCAATCGAAAATGTATAAACAGGCTAAAAGCACCCCGATACAAAATAATATTTGGGGGACAGCCAACCCGAAGACAGAAATAAGACGAAATCCTAGTTTGAACCAATGATTTTTTGTTAGCGCACCAAATATTCCCAGAGGTATTCCTAAAAGAATCGACAAGATAAGGGAATAAGATGTCAGCAAAAAGGTTACTGGGATTTGCCGGGCGAATATGGACCGAAGAGATTCTTTCGTATGAAGGGAATATCCTCCGAATTCACCGTTTACTAAACTCCATATCCAACTTAAATACTGAGAAAAAAGAGGGTCATCTAACCCTAAATCCCTTTCCATCTGTTCCTTTATTGTTGAGCTCGACGGGAAATCACCTATGGTGACTCCGATTACATTTCCTGGAAGTAAATGAAATATCAGAAAGACAATGGCAGAAACTACAAGCAACGTCGGGAAGATTAGCACGACCCGTTTCCAAATAAAACCTATGACGCTTTGGGGCACCATCACTCTAAATCACCATACTGATAATTTCAAAAATAAATTAATTAGAAGTATTTTCTATCCACACCGTGGCAAAGTCTGTATGTGTATGCGCATCCTCAATGGGAGTAAAGAGCCCATTTACGTTGGTACGATACGGGATCACGTTGATAGATTCCGCGATTGGTATCACATAAGTCTGCTCCAAAAATAGATACTTCTCAATTTCTCTCCATCGAGTAACTCTAGATTGAAAATCTAACGATTCTCTCAATTCCGAATAAAGATTGTCCACATAATGGTCTTCGTGTTTAGAATAAGCGTCCGGATTTTTACTGTACCTTCCAAATACTGATTCTGTCGCTTCAGGGATTGGGGAAGGGGTCAACCTCCCTTGTTGTGAGTCGAATCTTAGACTACCTCGAGCTTCGGTCCATTCGCCTTCATCGATAACGTCAAGACGTAAATCTATCCCTAACCCGGAAAGTTCTGCCTTAAGGTATTCACATGGTAAAAGGTTGATTGAACGACATAAATGGCTCATCGTAAACCCTTCCACATATCCTGATTCCTGCATCAATACCCTGGCGTTTTTTCGTTTTTTCTCTAAACTCTCCAAATCGAATTTCGGCCAATTAATAAAAGCCGCTCGGATTTCCGGGACTTCGGTATCAGGAGCAAAAAGATTTGGCGTCGTATACCCAAACCCTCCGAGTGCACCTGGTATGGCGGATTCTTTATCGATCCATAAAGAAATAGCTCTTCGAACAGACGGCTCATTCCAAGGCCCAGGGTTTAACACGTTAAAGGCTAATCGAAAATTTCCCCCGTCAATCTTCATGAACTTTACGGTTGAACCCAAATCCTTGACGTATCCTGTCATTCGTCCTAAGGAAAGATAATGCTTTTGCCCCCGCGCTCCTCCATCAAGTCTCCCGGTTCGGAATGCAACATCCATGGCAAAGGGATCAGGCATAATGATGAAATCAATACCGTCAAGATACGGTAATTGTCCGTACACGGTTGACTCAAAATAATTGTTTGATTTCCTAAGTTTGATAATGGAACCAGGGGTAAATTCCCTAAACTCAAAAGGGCCGATTCCTATGAGCCCGACGTCCGCCGGTCCGATATTTGTACTTCCTTCTTGAATTTTGTCCCGAAAACTCCGAGATGGATGGGCGATCTTGAACCTAGGATCAGAAATAATTTCCAACAATTGGGGAGTTCTTTTAAACAATGAGATTTTTACCCTGTTATTTGTAAGAACTTCAACCCTCGACACGGAACTCAAAGAAGTTGAGAAATAAGCCGGGGCGCGGACTGGCACGCCGTCTACAGTTCCAAATAAGGCTAAATCAAGCCAAAACTTTATATCCTCGGGAGATAAGGCAGAGCCATCATGCCAATAGACGTCTTGACGGATTGTGAAGGTCCATTCGGTAAAACCGGAATTTACTGTCCATTGAGTCGCTAAATATGGACAAACAAGATACATATTTTCCCTGCATCGCATGACCAAATTCCCTGGCCCAAACAATGCTCCTCCGGGGTGATGGAGGGCGATACTACTTGTTCGTAATGGGTCAAATCCCGCGGGTGGGTCTCCTCTATTAGCGAGTTTCAAAACCCCCCCGTACCTTGGCCCGTAGGAAGAGTCGAATTCTTTGGATTTCATTATTGAAGGAAGTTCGATAGTGGCAGAATCTTTAGGCTCACTGATCTCCAATGATTCCCCATCAAAACTTAAAGGAACAGTCGACTCAGTTTGGCATGCAACCACTAGTATGATCCCTATAACGAAAAGGAAACGTAATCTCAACATAACCCGCCCCAATAAGGACAATTTAAATGATTATTTACGAACCTTGGATAAATTAGGCGGACGTGCCAAAAAGATAAGAAAAGAAGACATAGCGGCAGCGAATGCAAAAATGAGTAGAGCCGATCGGTAGGAGCCCGTAACATCAAATATCAACCCGGCAATTAGTGGTCCGGAAGCCTGACCTCCTACCTGAATCGGTAATGAAACACCACGAATCGCTCCTAAATTTGTCCGTCCATAATAATTTTCCCATTAGAGCCTTAACAAAGAACTGATTCCTCCCAGCCCAACCCCGAACACCAACGCGGCCATCTGTCCCAATACCAGGGTGTCAGCCCTGATAATCAAAATGTCGCCAAAGCACATCGACGTTGCAGCCATCCCCATAGCGACACGGATGGAAACGCGAGATAAGAATGCGGACCAAAAAAGACCACCGATCGCAGTGCCTAAGGCAAATGTGGTAACAATGGACGCAGCGGCCGTAGGGCTGATCCCTTTTTCAATATAATATGGAGCTTGGTGCAAGCTAATTCCTGCCTGAACCATATAAATTATTGCCGTAAACCCCATCACCATCCACATAGTGGGCGTCTTCAACGCTTCCGAAAGGGTAAAATCGTTAGTCAAATCAAGTGTGTTGCTCACCTGCCCTTTTTCGGTATTACTTGGTTTCTCCGCTCCATCCGGTAACAGGCCAACATCTTCCGGCCGTCTAATCATTAACAAGAGTGGAGGGATCACCCCAATAATCAAGACAAACACTCCTAAAATTGCCCACGAAGTCCGCCATCCCCACTCACTAATGAATAATTGGGAGAAAAATGGAATCAATCCAAGCCCCACCCCTTGCCCAACTTGGATAAAAGCAAGTACTAACGCTCTTCTTCGAATAAACCAGTTACTTACGGCCGTTGAAGGAGCGAGTTGCAAGGGGCTAGAAAATGTCATCCTACCGATGATATAAAAAATATAAAACGACACTACTCCCCCAATAAAAGCCAAGTTTATTGCACATAACCCAACGACAATACAACTCACTGCCAGGATTGGCCCTGTTCCTGAACGATCAATAATCCTCCCTAACACAGGGGAGATTAAGGCACCCACAATACCTCCGATACTAACAGCTCCCGAAAAGAGAGTGCGCGACCATCCGAGTTCATCGCCCATCGGAATAATAAAAATCGAAAGAGTCGCAACTGCAAAAACCGGGGCGACCAGAGACATTCCACCAGCGAGCCCAAAAATGACCCAACCATAATAGAACGGGGTTTTATGAGGAAGTCCTCGAGTAAATTTTTGCATTCCACCACCAATGAACTGATTATACCAACTTGTCTCATCTAACCAAAGTTATCAGCAAGAAATACCATGATGATGTTATAATGCAGATGGCTATATAAATCTGTTGAACTAGTTAAAATTGACAGGAAATCAAGGGGAGAATAACGTTAGATTTCTAACAATCACTTCATTGGGCATGGAAAAAATGACTCAAATAAAATTCGAAAAATTCACCCTTCCAAATGGTCTTGATGTTGTACTCCATCAAGACACCTCACTCCCATTAGTCGCTGTTAATGTCTGGTACCACGTGGGGTCAAAGGACGAAGAACCAGGTAAAACGGGATTCGCCCATCTGTTCGAGCACCTTATGTTCGAGGGCTCCAAAAATCACAATCATGAATATTTCGAACCATTACAGCAGGCAGGTGCGAGCTTAAATGGTTCCACTACTACCGACCGCACTAACTATTGGGAGACGCTTCCTTCAAACTACTTGGAATTAGCCCTTTGGCTCGAATCCGATCGAATGGGATTCCTCTTGGAAGCGGTAGACCAACACAAATTGGACATCCAACGAGAAGTTGTTAAAAACGAACGCCGTCAAAGTTATGAAAATCGACCGTATGGGGTTGGGTCATTAACCTTACAAGCCGCTGTTTACCCTTGGCCACACCCTTACCACTGGCCAACGATTGGGTCCCATGAAGATCTAGAGGCTGCGACACTGGAAGATGTCCACGAATTTTTTCAAAGATTTTATTCTCCTTCAAATGCAAGTTTGGCTATCGCTGGAGATATCGAAATTAATCAGGTAATGGATTTCGCAACCAAATATTTTTCCGAGATACCCTCAGCTCCAGCGATAGCGAGAGCGGGACAGATTGATACCCCATTACAGGGGGCGACCCGCCTTACTATTCACGACAAGGTCCTCCTCCCTAGGATTGAAACAGTTTGGCCTACGGTTAAGGAATTTCACCCTGATGAGGCCCCTCTTACAATGCTGGCTTCGATCTTAGCTCATGGAAAGAGTTCACGCCTCTATCGCGAATTGGTTTATAACCAACAATGCGCCCAAAGCGTTCGTGCAGATAATGACAGTCAGGAAATTGCTGGTGATTTCACTATTCAGGTGACGGTTGCAGACGGACATCAAGTTGAAAAGGTTGAGGAAATCATCGAGTATGAACTGGCAAAACTAGCGAGTAACCCCCCCGATAGAGAAGAACTGAAACGAGTGAAGAAACTCCTCGAAGCTCAGTATACAAATCAAATGGGGCGAATTGGAGGGTTCGGCGGTAAAGCAGATCTTCTGAATTTCTTCAACATTATGACGGGAGATCCTGAAAGAATTAATACCGAGTTAGATCGTTTTCTCTCAGTTGAGCTAGAAGATATCTATAGGGTGACCGAAAAATATTTAGGGGACAGAAACGTAAAGTTGTACACGCTTCCTGAACCAGGAAGGTCCTCAATCTATCAGCCAATCGACCGAAGCGTGCAACCAGTCCCTTCTTCCCCGAAATTGTTTGTCCCACAACGCCCCGAATCCGCCAAATTGGCCAACGGACTAAATATTTTAGTACAAGAGAACCACAAATTACCTGTTGTAGCCTTAGGTATTTTGTTCAACACCGGTTCCGTAAACGACCCTTCTTTACTCCCAGGCGCCACTTCATTTACAACCTCCATGCTGCAAGAGGGAACCACCACCCGAACTAGCAAGGATATTGCTGACCAATTCGAGTTCATTGGAAGCCAACTTAGCGCCCATTCCGGTAGGGAGCAAACCTTATTTGCCTGCCAAACATTAACCCGCGATTGGACGTCTAGCCTAGAACTAATTGCAGACATCATCCAAAACCCCTCATTTCCAGATGCGGAATTCACAAGATTACAAAAGGAACGCCTTACCAGTTTACGAAGAATTAAAGATGACCCTACAGCTATGGCCGAACGATTAATTCCAGGACTTTTTTATGGTGCAACCAGTCCATACGGCCACCCTATTTTTGGGACTGAACCAAGCCTTGAATCGATTAGCAGGGAAAACTTGGTAAACCAATTCCAACAGTATTTCAATCCCCAAAAAGCAACAATGATAGTGGTTGGAGATATTACTATTGAGAAAGTTATTGAAGAAGCCGAGAGATTCTTAGGAGATTGGACGACAAATTTAGATTTACCAGAAAACGAAGAACCCGATGCAACCCCATTCCCATATGCACCAAACACAATTTACATTTTAGATAAACCCGGAGCTGCTCAGTCGGTGATAAGAGCAGGTCATACGATTGAGGGACGAAACCATCCTTTCTACTATCCCTATACCGTACTAAATCATGCATTTGGAGGCCAATTTACAGCCAGGTTGAATATGAACCTTCGACAAGATAAAGGTTATAGCTATGGTTATAACTCATCCATCGGTTGGTCCAACCAATCCTCAATTTTGGTAGCCGGAGGGTCCGTCCAAACAGCAGTGACTAAAGAGGCGGTCATAGAAACCTTATCAGAATTTAGGGGAATCCATCGAGAACGTCCAATAAATGCTGATGAATTCATCGCGGCAAAATCCGCTTTACTTCGGAATTTCCCTTCCCGTTTTCAGACACCACAACAAATATTGGATGTCATTTGCCAGCTTGTTACGTTCGACCTGCCAGTCGATTATTTCCAGCAATACAGTTCCAAAATCGAAGCCGTAACCCTGCCAGAAGTGCACAAGTTAGCTGAATCATCAATCCGACCACAAAATTTAACCATTTTGGTCGTAGGTGATAAGAATTCCTTCGCCAAAGACCTAGCCCAAATAGATTGCGCTCAGGAAGAAATTAATTTTGAAGGCAAAGTTACTGGAAATTCAGAGAAATAATTATTCTCCATGGAAAAGTTTCCAATCCTCAAATACATCCGTCCGATTTTTCACCAAACCCAATCGTCCACTGGTAGTTCGACCTACCAAATTGTTCAAATGGTTAGTTATCTTCCCGGATGAAAATAATTTGAAGATCAAGCCACAAACAAAATTAGTTTTCCATGCGACTTATAGTAAATCACGAATAATTTACACCCCCCCACACACAATTCTTATCCCGTTTTATCGTAATTGCTTATATCATTAATTCGTAATATCCATGCAAAACATTGGACACTATTCGGAAGTTGACGAATTTCGTATTTCCTGAGATAGTCTATGGCAATGAAGATAAAAGAATTAACCAACATTCAAGATCAGATCCTCGGACATTCCCCATACTCGAAATTTATCGCTCCCGCCGCTGCTAGTCGCAACCACAAAATATTTGGAAGCCTATCCAATCCCCAATTACCCTTGGAAATTGCACGGAAATCACAGGCAATCCCGCACCCAGTCCCTAGAAACCTGACTCTATATCCCAATATAATACGGGGAAGTACACCGACCTTTAAATTTACCCAACTCAACAGCTTTGGAATAAAACTATCATCTGAATACACAAGGAGAATAAGATGAAATTTTCTTTGCTTCCACGTCAAGGAATATTTTTTGACCTCTTAGCTGAAAGCGCAGCTAACTTACAACTCGCCTCACACACCTTGGTAGACTTAATGGAACACTACCAAGATGTACCAGACAAAGTCGGAGAAATAAAACGCCTAGAGGAACTAGGTGACGAAATAATTCATCGAATCATGACGGAACTTCACAAAGCATTTATCACACCGCTTGATAGGGAAGATATTGCAATTCTAGGAGAACGATTGGACGATGTATTAGACTGCATCGAGGAAGCCGCAAGATATATGGTTGAGTACAAAATACCTCAACCAACAGCAAGCGCAAAACACCTCTCCTTACTTGTGTCTTTATGCACCGATATCGTGGTGAAATCCATGGAGGTCCTGCGCACCAAAGGCGGCAAACTCCAACAACTTATACCGATGAAAGACCAATTGAATAATCTTGAAAACGAAGCCGATCGAGTTACGAGTCAAGCGATGGCTGAACTTTTCGAATCCAACGATGCGATAAATATCATCAAATGGAAAGAAGTATACGGACAACTTGAAGGAGCCACCGACCGGTGTGAAGAGATAGCCGTAATTTTAGAGGGGATCGTGATAAAGCATGCCTGATTTATCCACGATACTACTCATAATCACCATTTCATTAGCCCTTTCCTACGCCTTCGCCAATGGACTTAATGATGCAGCGAACGCTATAGCGACAGTAGTGGCAACACGGGTTTTAACCCCATTCTGGGCCGTAGTATTGGGCGGGTCAATGAATTTATTTGGAGCACTCACTGGGACTGCAGTTGCTAAAACAATAGGGAAAGGAATTGTGGATCCCGAATTTATGACCCAGTATGCCGTTATGGGAGCCATACTTGCAGCAGTGATTTGGGTTGTTACGGCAACTCGTTTTGGGTTCCCCGTGAGTGTAAGCCACTCCCTAGTGGCCGGGGTAATGGGGTCAGGGCTAGCCGTCGCAGGATACGAGAACATCAACCACGCTGTCGTCACAAAAGTCCTTTTGGCTTTGGCTTTTTCCCCGGTTCTAGGTTTCTCTGGAGCGTTTGTTTTAATGATGATCCTCTGGTGGGCATTCCGAAATTGGGCCCTGGGCAACGTAAACGCGGTTTTTAGCAAATTCCAAATCCTTTCGGCCGCATTTCTTGCGTATAGTCACGGCAAAAATGACGCGCAAAATGCAGTTGGGATAATGGCGTTAGCCTGGGCCATTTATGCCTCACAAGAGGTTACGGTATTCCCATGGATGCAAGGTGCTTCCGGGATAGCCATAGGAATTGGAACAGCAGTAGGTGGATGGCGAGTAATCCATACTTTAGGGATGAAATTGACACGGCTTTCTCCCCCTAGCGGATTCGCTGCAAATCTGGCAGCCGCCAGCGTCATTGAATTAGCCTCAAACATCGGCTTGCCCGTTAGCACGACGCATACCTCTAGCAGTGCAATCATGGGAGTAGGGATGACTAGAGGAATTTCCGCAGTTCGCTGGGGCATCATCAGAGGAATCCTCGGAGCCTGGTTAATAACTTACCCTACATGTGCAGTTTTGGGCTGGTGTTTAGGGAAAGTTCTGTCATACCTCCCATGAGGCGAACACATTCATCTACCTTTTATCAAACAAAATATTTCTTACATTAAACTCAATCTGATCCCGGATTTCCCTGATCTCTTCCAGGGATTTTCCGGCAGGATCAGCTAAATTCCAATCCTCAGAGATACCTTCAATTGCTGGACAGACATCTTCAATCGAGCACCCCATGGTGATCACTCGATCAGATCGCAATATCATCGCTTCTGTTAGCAATTTGGGAGTTTTCCGGGAAAGGTCAATCCCTTTTTCATTCATAGCGGATACGATGAGTGGGTCAATTTTATCGGCCGGATTGGTGCCAGCTGATCGAAATTCACCAAACTCATTCCAAATCTGAACAGAAAATGCTTCAGCCATTTGACTCCGTCCTGAATTATGTACGCAGGCAAAAAGCACATGTTCGATTCTCGGGCGAACTCCCTGCTCACGGAAGAAGTTTTTAGTATCTATCCATCTTTTCATCAGTGTTGAATAACCTATTGCTGCCAACCCTGACCCTAAAATGGGACCTATCCAGTATACCCAATGACCATCCCACATCCATCCAACTATCGAGGGCCCAAAGGATCGGGCTGGGTTCATTGACCCGCCGGAAATAGGTCCACCGATCAACACACATAAAGCGACAGTTCCACCTATGATAATCCCACCAAAAGAGCTTAATTGTTTTTGATTAAATACAGTTGCCAGGATAACGGACATCAGTGTAAAAGTAAGAACTACTTCCATTACCAAAGATTGAACGGCAGATCCGGTAGGAGCATGACCGCCCCCAGATGAATCGAACAGGAATTTCAGTAACAGTGACGCTAAAACAGCTCCAATCATCTGCGCAATAAAATAAACGCCAGCCTGCTTAAGATTTAGTTGTCTGGCAAGAAGAAATCCAAAGGTGACAGCCGGATTGATATGTGCTCCAGAGATTTCTGAGAACGCATATATCATCGCCATAACAGCAAGCCCCGAACAAAGTGACACACCGATTAATGTAAGAAGTCCACCTGAATTAACATCCACAATTGCTGACCCTGCAGCAAAAAACACGAGACCGAAAGTGCCAAGGAATTCAGCAACAAACCTTAAAAGTAATAAGTTCCTCATCTAGATCTACCTTTTAACAATTTAAAGACCACGGCCCACCCCTTGATACATAAAACCAAGACCTTTTAAATATTCAGAGTTCAACATGTTCAAGGCATCTAATAGTACCGGATAAACCATTGACGTCTTTATTCTTTGGAAATCAAGTCGCGAAAATTCTGGCCAATCGGTTACAAAAAAGATCGCATGAGACCCCGATGCCACAACATAAGGGTCTGAAAAGAATTCGAATTGATCGGCATATAAATCCAGGTCTTCTTTCACTAATTTAGGATCATGTGCTTTTATAAAAGCCCCCTGTTCAGTCAAATATTTTATGATTTCCAAAGCAGGAGAACGCCGTATAGAACTAGTTCCGGATTTATAGCTAAGGCCATATACACCAATGATTAATCCTTCGAAAGACCCGTAAAATCGTTTCAATTTCGACGCTACTCGTCGATTTTGATTCTGATTGACCGCAATCACACCTTCAACCAAGTTCAACTCAACGTCTGTGAGTTTTCCTAAATTTGATAAGACTGTTAAATCTCTTGCCAATGTGCCTCCACCAAATCCGAGTCCGGGTTTTAATGGAGCCCGCGGGCTAACCCTACTATCTAAAGATAAAACCTCAAGCACTTTGCGCCCGTCGGCACCAACTTGATCCGAAAGATTAGCTACTTCGTTCGCAAAGGAAATCATAGTTCCTAAATAGGTATTTATAACATGTTTAGACATTTCCGCTGTTTTGAGATCGACGTCAACAATTTTTGACCCCAATGGGGCAAATAAACTACGTGCTTTTTCCGAAGGGATACTATTTTGTGATCCAATGACCACCATATCAGGGTTCATAAACCTCTCAATAGCCCGTCCTAAACGAAGATTTTCCGGAACACATACCAACTCAAACTTCAGGGTAGGGTTAATTGAGATAATTAGCTTGATGAACTCATCACAAGTTCCAATTGGAACCTGACTAGAAACGATAATGGTCACATTATCGGATAGAACTTTAGCTGCTTCACGGATTATTGAATATAATGAGCTGAGGTCCACTTCGTCATGTTCATTAATTGGGGTATCAACTGCAAGAATAAAAAAGTCTGAGCCGTCCAAGGCCTTTTCTAGGTCGGAACCAAATCGGAGATTGCCTGTATTCAGATGCTTAGAGACCAACTCGTCTAAACCGGGCTCAAAAAGAGGTGCCTTCGCGTGGCTCAGGTTGGTTATCACCGAGCCATCATGGGATGCTCCAGTAACCTTATAACCTAGTTCAGCTAAACAAGCGGATGTTACCACCCCCAAATGCCAAAGCCCATATACACAAACTTTTGGGAATCTTAGAGGGGGCGAAAGATTAGGAAGCCCCAAGGTTTCCATCGAGAAGTCTCCGTGCGGTGATTCTTACTGCCTCGGAAGAGGTGTGTTTCGCCTCCCATCCCAAATCTCTCATTTTAGAAGCGTCAAATAGCACAACTGGAACGTCTCCTGGCCAACCTCTACTTCCTCCAGTGTAGCGGAAGCCTGCTTTTTCAAGCCCCATTTCTTCCCTAACTATCTCGGCAATTCCCGTCACCGTAACGGTAGTTTCAGAACCAAGGTTGAACGCGTCACATTCCTTAGAATTAACATTTGAAGCTCCAAAAAGCATACCATCGACGCACTCTTCTACTAAAAAGTAATTTTTCTGACCAAGTCCATCCCCCAAAATTTCTAACTCTTCAGGATTTTTTTGTAATTTCAAAATAAAATCATGAATAACCCCGCGACTCATCCGCGCTCCCACAACATTCCCAAATCTATAAATCCAAGCTTGGAATCCAAATAAATGGCAATAGGCACTTATCATGCCTTCGCAAGCCAACTTTCCGGCTCCATACAAAGATATCGGCAATAAGGGACCAGTGGACTCGGAAGTTACCTCAAAAGTGAGATCCCCATAAACTGTCGCGCTGGAGGAGAAAAGTAGTTTTTTTATCTTATTCATGCGCATTGCTTCCAAAACATTCGAGGTTGCGATAGTACATTGATCCAGATCCACCCGAGGACTCTCATTTCCAAGGACAATATCAGTATTAGCTCCTAGGTGGATCACAAAGTCATGCCCAACAATCGATTTATTAAGGTGGTCGACATCGAGGAGGTCTCCTTTCATGAAAGAAAACTTAGGATTGTCCAAGTGATGCGCTATCCATTCCAGTTTCCCAGTGTTTAAATTGTCATAGACAGTTATTTCATGGCCTTCATCTAGGAGCCGGTCAACAAAATGACTCCCAATGAATCCTGCCCCACCAGTTATAAAATACCTGAGTTTCGTTCCCGGATTTTCCATTTGCCACCTTCACAATTTTTTATTATTTTTATAAAAATCCATTGGCATTATTATCAAGCCTTAAGAGACAGGGGTGCTGAAGGGAATTTTCTTATTTTGAGTACCGTCTTACCAGTACTCCTTCCACACGCCCGAACCTCCCAGAAAGATATCCCAAAAACCCATGCCCCAACACCCCAACCATTAATAAAAGTGATCTAGATCCTGTTTTTGGGCTAACAAACAATTTCAACAACGTTTTCGGAAGGAATGGGAATAACAATTTACTTATAAATGTCATCTCATTAGAGAGCCGGAACCGTTTTTTCTCACCTTCTTTAGAATTAAACATACGGCCTAAGGTTGCTTTCCCGTACCCGTCCCAAAAAGCCTGCCGATTGGTAAAACGTGGAGTAAGTCGATCCTTTCGGATCTTATGTAAAACCTTACTCATAGGATTGAACAAAATAGGGCGGTCTGTTTCTTTGCTAAGCCTCACGCAAAATTCCGTATCATCTGCTTGAATAGCCAATTTAATTCCACTTGAAACCCCTTGGTTAGAAACACCGAAATCCTCAGAAAATCTAGCAGCAACGAAGGCTTCCTTGCGAAAAGCCATGTTCACTCCCCAGGCATTTCGTACGGCTCGCACCGACTTCGCCCCGGTCCATTCTGGGATCGGACAGCTTATCATCCAATAGAATTCTCTTGGAAACCAGTTCATCTCGTCGTCTTCCCACTGTGGCAGGGCAGAACCACCAACGCCTATCGCATCAGGATTTTGATTTAAAACCGATACCATCTGCTCTAACCAATCAGGCATAGCTATCGCATCATCATCAATGAACGCAACAATTTGTCCATTGGCCGATTTTGCCCCAAGATTCCTAGCAGGGGAAAGGCCCGGAAGCCCATCATTGAAAACTGTCCTTAAATTATCCATCCCGATAGAAATTCCGTATTCTGTTACAATTTGACACAATTCAGGGTGGCGCTCCCCAACAAATAGAACTTCTAACGCGGGGTAGGTTTGATTATGTAAACTATCAAGAAGTTCCTTAACGTCATCCATCCTGTCAAGGGTATACGTGGTAGTCACTACGGATATAGTGGGAGAGCCTGAAGAAGGATATTGGTTAGTCCCTAGGGATTCCATCATCACCCATCTAAATTCAACTTCTGAGGAGAATCCATACCGGAAGAAGGCATCGCCATACTACCCGATAAACAGATCCAATACGAAGGAAAATTATACCTAAGGCAATCTACATTGTCTAGTTTTCGAATCTATTGAGGCTATGGACAAGTCGGATCGAGCATTTCATCGGGATAACTCATTGTCCATTATGAAATTTCAGTACAATGTTTCCAGCAGAAAAAAGAGTAAACTATCTGAAGCTAAATTCACGTACGATGGGTCACAATGTAGTTTGATCTACTATTCGCCTGAAATTCAAATATACTAAAGGAAGATTAGGAAGTGAGAATCCATTATAGGTATTTCTTGTCGCTTACTTTTTCACTTTTAGGAACAAGTTTTCTTCTTCTAATCCTAGGGTACCACCGGTTAGATTTATACCTCTCAATTTATATTATAGAATATTTTATAATTACCCTTTTGTTTAGCCACTTCAACAAACGCTCCAATAGGGTATTGAACGTTATTGGATTAGCCCTAATACCGATTATATTAATCGTGATAATCCAAAAGGCAATTGCATTACTTTCAGCATTAGGCCTAGTTTAGTGAATGCCCGCAGAATGATTAATGGCAAGTCTCTCCAATTCAATCCATTCTCGTCCAAAAACGCTAACGAATTGAATATAAATAGGGAACGGCAAGTTAGAAAGATTAAGATTGATTCAAACAGATTCCCGAAGAACTCGTTTTAGAAGTTAGGAAAATGCTTATATTAGGACACGTCGGCTACTCCATTGGAGCGGCTTGGGCGTGGAATAGTCACAGGCCGGCATCTCAAAATTTAGATTACCGATTAGCTGGCCTTGCAGCTATCGGTCCAGACATAGTTGATCGAATTCTATTCGTTTTCCTTTTATCGAATGCCACACAAGGGCGATTATTCGCACATACCCTGTTTTCTGGATTAATTGTCACGGTCATCTTATCCCTTATTAAAAAGCAATGGTGGAAGTATGGATTTCTTTATAGTTTTCATCTCATCCTGGATTGCATCAACCCGCCAAACAATTGGGCATCACTTTTGTTTTGGCCGGTGTTCGGAGTAAACTTAAGACATGTCGGTTTCATTGAAAATCATCATGAGAGTCTTCCAGAAGGAATAAACTCCATTGGAGTCCGGCTTAATTCCGTATTTACTGGATATACTGAAGCATCATGGTTGCTAATATTGATTGAATTAACCGGCATAGTAATCCTTCTCGCTCTGGCCTATTCTAAACATCGTTTTTGGAAGAAACGGGCGCCGAGGCGTCACATCCATGGAGAGTAACTTCGAGAAGGTTAATTAGTAATTAGGTAAATCAGCTCATGAGAATGTTTCAAAATGGATTCGTAAAGACAGGAGTCGGATTAATCTTTGTAGGCACCGTTTTTTCTTTTATTAGTTGGCAATTACTCAATAATTCTCCACTCATTGCCCTATCCACTGGAACAATTGTATTAGGTGTTGTATCTATTGGATTGGGAAACACAGTACCGAAGCTATCACCTGAAACAAGTTTAGTTTTCCTAGAGGCAGGAATGGACAACATTACCTCAATCATCGAGGAATTAGGACTGAAATCGAAAGCAATTTATATTCCTTCGGGTATGAACAATGGATTTCCAAAAGCCCTAATTCCCCTTTTCTCGGACAATTCCCATCCCCTCAACCTCCGCAATATAGAAAATCGATTTCTGGTTTTGTTGGATAAAAGCACAAATAATTACGGGATTATGGTGGCTACTCCGGGTTCAATGGCCGTGAAATCTCTTGAACCCACTACAATCACGGACGAAATTGCCTTAGAAGAGTCCCTCAGGTCAATCCTAATTGGTAACTTAGACCTTGCAAGCCGAGTTTTATGCGTCCAATCGGATGGGAGAATTACGATTGAATTGTCTGGAGTAATCATGGAGACTACACCGCATCCTGCGTACGAAACCTTGGGTAGCCCTGTTACTTCGATTTGTGCGGCCATCGCTGCTGAAGTCCTACATTCGCCAGTTAGCCTAGTGTCAGAAGAAAAAGACGGCAAGGATATTTCGATTGAAATATTAATTTCATCAATTAAATAATTCGTTGAAGGTTTCGCCCAAGCGAGCCTTATGAGTTGACGCATATCTTTAGGAAGCAGTAAATTGAATCTAGCTTCTATGCTGGTTCGGTACATTTGCTCAGGGCAAATTCTAAACATGAGAAATTCCAACCCACCAATATCAGCATCATTCGACTACAATTCGGATATTCCACATATAAACTCCCCTTTAATTTGGAAATTTATATGGATATTGATTCTATCCACAGTTCTTCTTATGGCTACTTCAGGTACCGCGGGTGCGAATGAATTCTTGGTCCCTCACAAAAATCCTTCTCAAAAAACGAAAGATATACCGATCACTTCACTTTTAGGGTATTTCGCATCTGTAAGCGACTTAATTGCAGACGGAGAATATCAGGAAACAACACAGCTATTAAGTGATTTAGAGAAAATTGAAATCCCTCCTAATGTTAAGTTTCTTGTGGGGCGATTCTCAAGCCTTATGACTGAACTCAATCTGGAATTCAACGAATCTGAATCGGAAATCTCCAAGGCAAAATACTTCATCCAAGAAAATGACTTAGAACAAGCAGAAGTCGGCCTCAAGGCTGCAACGGAACGCATCGATTCTATTTCAGTAAATTTATCCGAAATACAAAGATCCTCCCAGATCTTGATTGACTTTGCTAATACTACAGATATCCTTGTGCAAACAGAATTAGATTCCCTATCTGACCCGATAGAAACTCTAGAGAAAGCATCTGTACGTTTGGAAGAATCGCTTCTCGCTTTGGATGGACTGAATAAAGAATTCCGGTCGACCGTAAACTCGCTTCAAGCCTTTACCTCTCCATCCGTCTCGCTGCCAACCGAGTTTCAGGTCAAAAATGCTCCCATATACGAAATCAACTTATCTATCGATTCACCTTCTGAGGCTCAACCAGGTCGGTCAATGCTGATCCGAGGAAGATTAATTTCCGATAGTAATACTGAAGTTGAGAGTGTGAAATTGAAATTCTTTCTTGGGGACTATCATTTAGGCGAGTATATTGCTGGATCAAATTTCGAATATAACTTCTTGGTGCCAGAAGCCACCTTGGACGGCACCACCTCCTTGCTCACAGAGTTTCCTGCACAAGGTCTATTTGAAAAAACTTCTCAAAGAAATGATATTCAGATTAGACGCGCGTCACCTATCGTTGTCGCAAAAATAAGTCAATTGAGTTGGGTTCCACCGATGGTTCGTATCGCTGGCACCGTCGAATCTGAATTAGGTGAATTACCTGAACCGGAGATCAGGTTAAGATACCAAGGAGAAGAAATTACAATTATTGCCGACCGGAAAGGTAAGTTTTCTGCCCGACTACCAACATCATATCTCTCCTTACTTTTCGCACGAGAACCTCTATTTGTTAGCGTTTCCCCATCACAACCATGGTTCGAAAATTTGGAGACCTCAGTCGAAATGAATTCCTTGGGGATTAATCGCATTTGGATAATTGCACTCGGATTACTTTACCTATTTTGCTTATTCGGATTTAAACGACTGCGGCGGAGAAAAATATCCCGACACGATAGTAATTTTGGCGTGGACTCTATAGAAACATTAGACGGCAACTTAGGATTGGACCAGATTCCAGCTTTTTCCTCAGGTTTTTCATTATCCAGTTCGCAATTCCAAATCGTTTCCATTTATCAAAAAGCCGCCCAATTTCTGGGATCGCAGAAAGGGATATCGATTCTCCCATCAACGACTTTGAGAGACTTTTTAACATCCATTGGATACGAAGTCGAATCAGCATTTGAAGAACTTACGCTATTAACCGAAAAGGCTTTATACGGAAAAATTAACCCACTAGAAGAAGAGGTCAGGTTAGCCGACCATCTTTTCAATCAGATCAAGGGAGACCCAGAAATTGTCTCTTAAAGCTATTATGGCCTTATCTACAATGATTCTATTCGCCTTAACAATTCTATCTATCTGGTTTGTATCCCCTCAGGAACATTTTAGACCAGAAAACACTCATTGGAATGGATTAACTAACCTTCAGGAAAAATACCAATTGGAGCCACTAAAGAAAGATTTCCGATTGTCCAGGATAACAGGAAACAGCCTAATCATTAGTATCCCTTATCGAGAACCAGAAGCCCAGGAGGTTAGTGAACTTAAGGAGTATCTGGAAGAAGGAGGGAATTTGATTATTGCCGATGATCATGGATTCGGGAATCCAATT
The DNA here is from genome assembly GCA_964612825.1 of uncultured Dehalococcoidia bacterium. Lineage (GTDB taxonomy): Bacteria > Chloroflexota > Dehalococcoidia > Lucifugimonadales > UBA1127 > CAZTCW01. The sequence continues at coordinate 20,646 of CAZTCW010000033.1, forward strand.
TTATCCGGTTTAGGGGTAAAGGCTCGATTTCATGGGAATCGAATAGTCGACCCGTTATTCAACCACGGAGAAAAGGGATTCCTTGTGGTCAATGACATTCGCCCTTCACCACTGACCGTAAACGTTTCCTCGCTAAAACTGAATTATGCCACTTCATTAGACATTGATGATGGCATTGTTGCGGCAAATTCCTCGTCATTTAGTTTTATTGATTCAAATCTCAATGGTATAAAAGATGAAGGCGAGGAAACTGGCCCATTTCCTGTTGTAGCTCATATAGGAGTTGGAGATGGTAAACTAATTCTTGTAAGTGACCCAAGCATTTTGATAAATGGGATGATGGAAAAAGCCGATAATTCCGAATTCCTTTCAAATCTATTCGGAATTGCTGGTACTGATGCTACAATTTACCTAAAAATGGATCATTTGCCGAAGTCTTTGTTAATCGAGGGAAAGGAATTCCTAGCCAGGACGTTAACCTCAGCCTCTGAAACATCGCGGATAATGGTAATTACCGTCATCATAGTTTTATTATCGCTCTATCCAATTTGGAAAAAGGAGGGTTTTTCAGTTGAATAACTCCGAAATTCATGACATCCCCATTCAAATTTGTGACGCCGTATCTAATTATGTCAAAGGCCGGGACGAAAACACTAAATTGCTAGCAGTGGCCCTTCTGTCAGGTGGACACGTTTTGCTTGAAGGATATCCAGGGTCAGGAAAAACCACTTTGGGTCGCTGTTTCGCCCAAGCTATCGGGGGAGAATTTAAACGAATCCAATTAGTCGCGGATATGTTACCAGGAGATATAACAGGATTTAATGTACTCCAAGCTAATGGAGAATCTCAATTTGTATCTGGTCCAATTTTTGCTAATGTCGTGTTAGCAGACGAATTAAACCGGACCACAACCAGAACACAAGGAGCATTCCTTGAAGCAATGCAAGAAGGAAGAACCACGGTCGAAGGGGTAACGTATTACCTGCCGCAACCATTCCTTGTCATAGCGACACAACTACCCGTTGGAACAGAAGGGACCTACGCACTACCGGAAGGGGAATTAGATCGATTTTTGTTCCGGTTATGGAGCGGCTTTCTTCCAAAGGAAATCGAACTCGATTTATTGGAAATGGCAGACAGTTTAGAAAATCCAATCGTAGACCCCATAACAACCCCAGAGGTTATTCTTCAATTACGTGATTCAGTAAGAACCGTTAATGTATCAGAACCCGTTAAAGCGTACATGGTAGATCTCCTCCTTGGGATTAGACAGGATGAAGACGTTTTAGGGGGGCCAAGTTCACGGGCTGGTTTGGCGCTCTTCCGGGCGAGTCGCTCCTTAGCGTTTTTAGAAAAACGGGATTATGTGGTTCCTGACGACGTCAGGTCCTTGGTAAACCCAATTTTTGAGCATAGAATTCGGCTCACCGGAGATGCAGAATTAGATGAAACAACACCCCGAGAAGTCATTGAAAGAGTCTTGAGTATCACTCCGATTCCAAAAGGAGATGTGTGATCCTATCAAGGCTTCCGAGCTTAGGAACGGTTTATCTAACAGGTTTATTGTTAGGCGCAATCCCAATCGCCCCCACTGGCTCCTTATGGCTCCTTATGATTCTGATCGGGATGCAAGGGATATTATTAGTCCGACCAAACAAACGACCGATCGAGGTCATCGTGACCATGTGCTCAATCCTCATTTTACCTCAAGCTTTTTCCGGCACCCTGGGTATGATTCCATCTCTCGTTTTAGTGTTACCTACCGTCGCCTTATTCGATTATCAGTTGGGGAAGACGGCGATTTTCTTTTGGCCAATTTCTTCAACCGGCAGGTACCGTCTAACAATTACGTTAAAAGCCTTGGGATTAAGCTTAATTTTCACTTCAATTTGGGGAGTACTTATTGATTCATTTATCCTTTCGGCCACTTCTATGCTTCTTATTACCACACTATTTGGGAGACTCGGCTGGGAATATTATTTCTTAAAATCACAGCCAATTTTGGTAACGCCTAAACGAATACGAACCCTCGCTGGCACGGAACAAGTTTCGACCCTGGAGGCTACGAACCGGACCCGATTCCCAATAAATTTTACGTTGCGTTCGGATAATAAATCAGTAATCATTGTTCGAACCCATTTTACAATCGACTCAAACACAACGGTAAATATTCCGATTACCATTAAATGTCAATTATCCGGACCTAGCCAGCCTCAGTTCAGATTAGAAATAAATGGACCCAGAGGGCTCCTTTCAAAAACCGTCAATTCCCAACCCCTAGAAATTAGAGTAATCCCCAGAGCGAGGTACGCAGCATGGCTGGCGGAGAAATACCTCCAGGGTACTGGACGAGGCGTCGAGACTACCTCAACCGATATACTGGGAACAGCTACAGGGAAAATGCAGGGGGTTGAATTCCAACAATTGAGAGAATACCAACCAGGAGATAAACTCCGGCAAATTGATTGGAACCATACCCGCAAATTCGGTAAATTCTTTATAAGAGAACGGCTCGATCCAACCCAAGGCGATGTAATGATCATCTTGAATACTGTTGCCGAAAATCCGGAAGAAGCCGACTGGATTGCCTACAATTTAGTAATGAGTTCACTGAGCGCCTCTCAACAGGGACTCTCAACATCGATCTTGGCCTATAATGATAACCGTCCGGTTCTTATAAACAATAATTTAAAGTCTAGAGATGCCGTAGAGAAGGCTCTACACCTTGCCTCCCGGATCCACCGCAGTAAGCCAATTGGACGCCATTTGACCCCCCCTAATTTGACCCATTTACGCCGATTTACTCGTGATAAACCGCACCAAAACGACGCTGATTCCTCAGTCATTGAAGAAACCAAAGGCATAAATAAATTACTGTTAGTTGAATTAAACGCCATAAAAATGAATGCCGATAACCATCCTATTGCTCCTTCCATTCGACAGTACCTCAGCAAAGCCACAAAGGAAACCATTATCACCTTAGTCAGTTGTTGGAACCATGATTCCGAAATCTTAACCGTTACAATCCCCAAACTTAGAAACCTTGGTTACCGAGTCGTCGATCTCATGTCGGAAAAAGGAACAGCATGAATTTAATCGTAGTTATCCTTCTAACTATTTTCTTTATTCCTTTGATTTACTGGGAGCCGTCAAATTTCCTTAGAATCATCCTGGGATTATTTTTAATACTTCTTTTCCCGGGATATGCTCTTGTCGAATCATTATTCCCAAGGAAGAACGACCTAGATGGCACTGAACGCATAGCTTTGGCCATCGGTTTATCCTTAGCTCTTATTCCTATCTTGGGATTAATTTTGAATTTCTCACCATGGGGAATCCAATTTGGTTCTATTCTTTTCGCTTCCTCTTTGTGGATATTGGCATTCTCTCTCCTAGGTATATACCGAAGAAGAATTTCAAACGAAAATGACAGCATTAAAGTTGATTTCCTAAGAACAAAAACTTGGATAATACAGCACCGGCGCCCTCCTAATGTCGCTGTTATAGGCTCCATAATCATTGCATCCATAATTTTGATATCAACGGTCTCATGGAGGATTCAATCCCCTCCTGCAGGAGAGCCTTTCACAGAGTTTTACATTCTCGGTGAAACGCGGATGCTCCAAGATTACCCCACTAATTTGTCACTAGGATCAACTCAAAACTATTGGATCGGGATTATTAACAATGAAGGGACGGAAACTTCCTATTCAGTAAAAGCATTTATAAAGGAAGAATCAGTTGGGGGTAAAACAGGAATCCGACTAGGGGCAGGGGATAAATGGGAGGACGAATTCGGAATTGTCCCCAGAGTTGAGGGGACTCAAGAAAAGTTGGTTTTTGAACTGTATCGAGAAAACGAGGAGAATCCTTATCGAAAACTTCATTTGTTTGTGGATATAAATTGAGGGGGAAGTAAACCGGAACTCAAAACATGACCAAATAGGTTGGGGATAAACACTACAAGCCATTCTACGGTGCAAGTTAAATCAAACTAATAGGTTCACTGGAAGATCAATGGTCGTTTCTGCAAGTACCGAATCAATGCTCTGAGCAGCCTGGCTATCAGGGGGAATTAATGGCAAACGAGGCGAACCAACCGAAAATCCAATCTTATTTAGCGCATATTTAACTGGTATCGGATTGGAAACAATGAATAAAACCTTGAAGAGGGGATGAAGGTTGAGGTGTTTATTTTTCGCTTCATCCATCTGACCAGAAATAATATTATCAATCAATCCTTTAATTTGGGTCCCTACAAGGTGAGCTGCCACACTAACGATTCCAAACCCTCCCACAGCCATAATAGGAAGGGTTTCATTGTCATTACCGCTCCAAACCCTAAACCCATCCGGAGCTTTGTCAAGGATTCGTGAGATCTGGTCCAAATCACTCCCAGCTTCCTTGACTCCCACAATGTTATCTATCGAAGCCAAACGGATGGTAGTGTCGTGCGTCATATTCAAGCTAGTTCGGCTGGGAACGTTGTACAAGATTACCGGAAGATGAGTCGACGAGGCGATAGCCTTAAAATGCTGGAACAAACCTTCTTGAGGAGGTTTATTGTAGTAAGGGACCACAGCCATGACACCATCAACGCCAGTTGTTTCTGCTAAACGTGCAAGTTCCGAACTTTCCTTAGTGCTGTAATTGCCCACTCCGGCTATCACAACCCCCGTGTCGCCAATGGCTGTTTTAGTAACTCGAAACAATTCAAGTTTTTCATCGACAGACAATGTCGGGGATTCCCCGGTAGTACCGGCGACTACTACACCATCGCTCCCACTTGCTATAAGGGCTTGCGCTAATTGTCCTGCCTGGATGAAATCTACCTCACCCGTTTCATCGAATGGGGTGACCATTGCAGTAAGAAGTCTTCCAATATTTTTAGCCATACCTCTTCCTCCTCAATTTCATCCTCGGGAAAAAACCTGTAACAACATTTTAATATCGGGCATCCATCTTCTATTCCCTGAGCAAACCCCTTGATATCAGTTCTGAAGCTATTTGAAATGCGTTGAGGGCTGCACCTTTTCTCAGATTATCTCCCACGATCCAGAACGCCAGTCCATTATTGCAAGAAACGTCCTTCCGAATCCTACCTACAAAAATGTCATCTGAGCCAGAAATCGACCAAGGGGTAGGATAACTGTTTCCTCCCGGTTCGTCCAACACGGTAACACCCGGAAATCCCTCTAACAAACGTCTGGCCTCTTCTGGAACCATCGGATTTGAAAATTCAACATGAAGGGCCTCGCTATGACCAACATAAACAGGGACCCTGACACAGGTAGCGGAAACCCCCATATCAGGTGAATGCATAATTTTCCTAGTCTCTTCAAGCATTTTCCATTCTTCCTTGGTATACCCATTAGGCAGAAAGGTTTCAACTTGAGGGAATACGTTGAAGCCAATTTGATGTGGATAAACCTCGGCCGCGGTATTTCCTCCATTCAGAATTGATTGAGATTGAATACTCAGTTCTGTCATCGCTGACACGCCCGTCCCCGATACCGCCTGATAAGTGTCAACAACGACTCGACGAATCGGATTAACCACATGCAAAGGATAAAGAGCCATGACCATTTGGGTCGTGGAACAGTTTGGAATTGAAATTACCCCTTCATGCGAAAGGAGGTCATCCCCATTAATTTCCGGGACAACCAAAGGTACATGAGTTTCCATTCTAAAAGCGGAACTATCATCAATCACTATTGTCCCCGCATCGAGGGCATGCGGCGCAAGCTCCCTACTTATATCGGCGCTTACCGAAATAAATGCTATATCTACGCCTTTAAAGCTTTCCTTTTGGGTCTCTTCGACGATTAATTCTTCCCCCCACAATTTAATTCGTTTGCCTACACTCCTTGGGGAAGCACAAAGCTTTACATTAGAAGCGGGGAATCCGCGCTCCTCCAAAATTTTCAGCAGTTCTTGCCCAACCGCCCCTGTCGCTCCTATTATGGCAATATTCTGTCCCACTGATCATCCTCCATCACAATTCGAGAACTTTATCCAACCCAAGCATCAAGCCATTAATCTGGGTTACACGATTAATTGCCGAAAGAATCCCTGGCCTGTAACATTCCCTGGAGACCGTATCATGCTTTAGAGAGAAGGTTTGCCCAGCCCCTCCGAAAGTCAATTCATGTTGTGCCAATTTACCGGGAATCCTCATGGAATGAATTGAAATTCCTCTATGGTTGGCTCCGCGGCTTTCCGGCAAATTTTCTCTTTCGGGTTGGGGTCTCAACAATTCTGTCTGTCTATTTGAAGCTAATGCGTCGGCGATGGCAATCGAAGTCCCTGACGGGGAGTCAATTTTCGCCTCATGGTGGGCTTCAACAATTTCGGCATACTCAAAATGTCGGGATATTAATCCAGCTAAATGAATGAGCACAACAGCACCCAATGCAAAATTCGGAGCCACTATTACCCCTAATCCCAGTTCGACCGATCTCGTCCTCAGCCAATCCAAATGGTTTTCGGGTAATCCGGTGGTTCCTATCACAAGATTTACACCTAATGACAACGCTGGCAAGGCTGCATTTATCGAGGCATCTGCGTTAGTGAAGTCGACCAAAACATCAGGCTTGGTTTCGCGAATAGCAGATTCGACATTAGAAAATAATGGAATGCTTTCCGAGGAGTTTGGTATCGCAATCTCTCCGGAGGAATCATTTTTCCGAATACCGCCGACGGGATTTACCCAATCTACTCCCGATACGGCTGACAAAACCTCTGCACCCATCCGGCCGGAAACTCCATGTACCAATACACGGATGGGTGTTTGAGCGTTTGCCTCAGAATTCATGCCTAACGCCTTTCAGAAGGAGGCCATCCTGACCTTGACTGAAACCCGCCGCTTCCTCCCGTAGACTGCCTTGGAGGGAATCGTCTATCCCCACCCCTGGGCGGACCAAAGGATCGGGGACCATTCTCATTTCTTCGGGATTCATTCTGCCTGGAAGCAGCTTCTGCAGGGGTGCTTCCATCGAGAACAGCTCTGCGGGAGAGGTTAATTCTTCCCATCCTATCCACTTCTATAACCATGACCGAAATTTCTTCTCCGGCCTTCACTACATCCTCTGGGTTTTGGACGGACTCCTCAGCCAACTCCCCTAACCTAACCAAGCCTTCCTTCCCCGGAAGAATTTCAACGAAAACCCCAAAAGGAATGACACGAGTAATTTTTCCGGTGTAGACCGAGCCTACTTCAATTTCGCGAGTGAGGGATTCGATCCTGTCTTTTGCACGACGTAGAGATTCTCCGTTAGGAGATCCAATGATGACAGCACCATCGCTTTCAACATCGATGGTAGCACCGGTTTCTTCAGTGAGAGCACGAATGGTTTTCCCTCCGGGACCTATGACGGCGCCGATTTTTTCAACAGGGATCGAAATTCGAACCATACGAGGAGCAAATGGGCTCAAATCATCACGGACTTCTGGTATAGCCTCTCTCATTTTATCTAAAAGGAACAACCGTGCATCCTTAGCCTGTTCAAGGGCTTGGTTAAGGATTTCTTGCGTAACCCCAGTTACCTTGATATCCATTTGGAGAGCAGTAATCCCCTCCGCAGTACCCGCGACTTTAAAATCCATGTCTCCAATGTGATCTTCTAAACCTTGAATGTCGGTTAGGGTAACGTATTGACCATCGCGTCCCATAATTAATCCCATTGCTATACCAGCGACCGGAGCCTTTATGGGAACCCCTGCATCCATTAAAGCCAGAGTGCTCCCACAAATACTGCCCATCGAAGTACTGCCGTTAGAGCTCAAGCAGTCGGAAACGAGACGCACGGTGTACGGGAATTTTTGCTCATCGGGAATCACGGACTCAATCGCTCTTTCCGCCAAAGCTCCGTGCCCTATCTCGCGTCTGCCAGTTCCACCTATCCTTCTTACTTCTCCGACCGAGTAGGGAGGAAAATTATAGTGATGAAGAAATCGCTTGGTATCTTCGGGACTAAGGGTATCCAATTTTTGTTTTTCACTTAAAGAGCCAAGGGTAACTGTACTTAATATCTGGGTTTGGCCACGGGTGAACAAACCAGACCCGTGGGTTCGAGGCAAGATCCCAACCTCACAACTGATTGAACGGATTTCCCGACTATTTCGCCCATCAGGTCTGATATTCCTTTCTAAGACCCCCTGGCGGAATTCCCCAGAAACGAGATCCTCAAAAGCCTCCCTGACCTCTATTTCAGAAATTTCTTCCTCACCTAAACGTTGAACCACTTCTTTTTCAAGGACGCTGAGGTCTGAATCCCTTTCCCCTTTTTCTTTTCCGGAAAAAATGGCCTGGACTAATTTATCCGAAACGACTTCGGACACACGAGACAGAATTTGAGGATCGGGGCCTGAGGGAGGAGAGAATGTGATTTTCTCTACACCACACGACCGAACCAATTCTTCAATTACCGATATTACTTGACCATTAGCGTCATGTCCTTTTTGGATTGCCTCCAAAATTTGAGTTTCCGTTAGCTCCTGTGCGCCGGCTTCAACCATTACCACCGCTTCTTTAGAACTGGCTATAACTAAATCTAAACTTCCCTCATTGGATTGTTCATATGTTGGGTTAATTACTGTTTGATCTCCTATGATTCCCACGCGGCAACCGCTAATTGGGCCATTAAATGGAATCGGTGAAATAGCAAGAGCCGCGGAAGCACCGATCATAGCCAAAACATCAGCTGGATTTTCTTGGTCAGCTGAGAGGACGGTAGAAATGATTTGGACTTCGTTACGGAACCCTTTAGGGAAAAGTGGTCTGAGAGAACGATCCGTCATTCTCGCTGCCAAAATCCCTTCGGTTCCCGGACGGCCTTCTCGTTTGAAAAAACTTCCTGGAATTTTTCCAGCCGCGTAAAGCCGTTCTTCAAATTCAACTGTTAATGGGAAGAAATCAATACCTTCGCGGGCGGAAGCCATACAAACGGTGACCAATACGATTGTGTCCCCAAGTTGAACGGTAACTGACCCGTGAGCCTGTCGAGCAACCTTGCCAGTTTCAATGGTTAAAACTTTGTCATTTAAGTAAGTCTGGAATTTTTGGGCCATATTAGCTCTATCCTCCTGAGAATTCCCTTAAGAGGATAGGTCCGGAGAGTGAGGAAACAAAAAAGGTTACAAGGGGTGTTATCTTCGCAATCCCAATCGACCCAAGAGGGATTGATATTGAGAAATATCTTCCCTAGCAAGGTATTCCAGATGCCGACGCCGCAAGCCTACCATTTTAATTAAACCATAGCGAGAATGTTCGTCATTCTTATGTTCGCGCAGATGTTCTGTCAGTTCACGTATTCGGTGAGTTAGAACGGCAACTTGAACGGATGAGGACCCTGTGTCAGTAGGATGTTCTCTATATTCCTCTATAAGACCTTGCTTCTGTTCCTTATCCAACCTAGCCTCTCGATTCTTTCATATTCTAAGTAATTATACCACGAACCAATCTGTATTGAAAGGACTGAGGGAGTGAAATCCTAGGTCTTTGATCGTTACAATCCATACCAGAAAGTCACACCTCTTGACATCATCAGAGGCTTAAATCAAACTGCAACTTAATTGAATTAGGTCGCATATTGAAAGGTCTTACATTTACCTTAGACCAAACCCTACTATAGGAATTACCATTGACAGCCCGATTAATCAGCGGAACTGAAATAGCCCAACAAGTACGAAGCGAAATTTCCGTTTCCGTAACCGAATTTCACGACAAGACAGGAAAAACCCCTGGGCTCGCGGCAGTGCTTGTTGGAGACGACCCGGCTTCTAGAATTTACGTTAGAAACAAAGGTAGAGCCTGTAAAGAAGTCGGTATCTACTCTGAGACGTTCCATCTATCTGCTTCCACTACCGAAAAAGAATTATTGGAATTAATTCTTCAATTAAATTCGAACCCAGTCTTCAACGGAATTCTCGTACAATTACCCCTACCTCCAACCATTGATGAGAAAACGGTAATCCAATCTATATCTCCTGAAAAGGACGTTGACGGCCTTCATCCAGTAAATCTTGGGCGGCTCATCGAAGGAAATCCCAGATTCATCCCAGGGACCCCTGCGGGAATCCAACAACTATTGCTTCGTTCTGGATATGAGACCGACGGCAAGCACGTAGTAGTCTGTGGAAGAAGCAACATTGTAGGGAAACCCATAGCAATGCTCCTAATGCAAAAAAACGCAGGGGCAAATGCCACAGTAACTTTGTGCCACACCGGGACCAAAGATTTAGGGAATTTCACAAAAGATGCAGACATCTTGATTGTTGCTACGGGTAGACCAAACACCATTGATAGCTCAATGGTCAAAGAGGGCGTGGTAGTGATAGATGTGGGGATAAATCGAATAGAAGATTCTACACAAGAACGAGGATACCGATTAGCCGGAGACGTTAATTTTGAAAGTGTGTCGACATTGGCAGAAGCGATAACTCCGGTACCAGGAGGAGTGGGCCCGATGACCATAGCAATGCTTCTCCAAAACACCTTGTCTGCAGCAATAGACCATCACCAAACTTCTCTTTGATATAATCATATGGATAATCCATCTAGGCCTCCCACTGATCTCACAACCAGCGATTTTGATTACGCACTCCCGAAATCATTGATAGCCCAAAAGCCTTTGGAGCCCAGAGACGCGTCAAGGTTATTGGTCCTAAACCGCTCGGATCAATCGCTAATCCATGGTCATACTTTTAGGGAAATCGGTGATTACCTGTATCCAGGAGATTTACTTATTTTCAATGATAGCCGGGTACTCCACTGCCGGTTGAACGGGATAAACAACGAAACCAAAGCCGATGTTGAATTGCTTCTCGTTAATCGAATATCGGAGGGAATCTGGCGGTGTTTAGGAAAACCTAGCAGAAGACTTCGAACAGGATCAATCCTCTCTTTTCAAAAACATAGCTGGGATTGCAACGCTGAGATACTCGACTCCTTAAGTCATGGATTTAAAATAGTACGATTCGATAATGAAGCTGTGTTGCCCCACATTGGCACAATCCCTTTACCGCCATACATCCGCCGGCCTATTGAAGATCCAGAACGCTACCAGACAATTTATTCCAAGAACCTCGGAAGCATCGCTGCTCCAACGGCCGGACTTCATTTTACCGATGGATTACTAGATTCATTAACCAATTCCGGTATAAAAATTGCTTTCACTACCCTTCACGTGGGCCCTGGGACGTTCCGCCCGGTTATTGTTGAAAATCCTTCTGAACACTATTTAGAACCAGAATTCTTTGAACTAAAGAAATCAGCTTCGGATCAAATCAACCTCACGAAACAAGCGGGAAAGCGTGTTATATGTGTCGGAACCACCTCAATGAGGACTCTTGAATACGCTGCACTTCAAACGCCAAATTCTAGGGGGGATGCGCCCGTAAATTCTCGGGTACCAAGTTTGAATCCTATGACGGGGTGGGCTGATTTAATGATCCTCCCGGGCCACGAATTCCAAATTGTGGACGGGTTGATAACCAATTTCCATCTTCCCCGTTCTACTTTATTGATGCTAGTTACGGCTTTCGGAGGAAACCGATTTATATCCCATGCTTATCAGGAAGCCATCTCCAATCAATATCGTTTTTATTCTTTCGGGGACGCGATGTTTATTTCATAACGTGCTCCGCCTCAGCAATCTTACCTTCCTCATGGTAGAATAAGCCCGTGGAGCATCCATCCCCCAGAATTCCTAATTTATCGGTTCTAAAACCAGGGGGTAACCAAACCCCGCAAAGAGGTTACGAATGATTGATGAAAAAATTAATTGGACGACCGAATCCCACCTACTAAATGATCTGGGACACGACGACCAAGAAGCTTTTGAAGCAGAGGTAGAAGAGTTAACTAATCGTCGAATGAATCCACCAACCGAAGGAATTACAGAACCAAATGAGAAAGGGATCCATCCCTCAAAATCCGATTAATTGCCTTGGCGTCTTATCATCATTTCAACCCCCGCTGACCTTAGAATCCCCCCGCCAATGGGGGGATTTTGCTTTGACACCCTCACGGTCACTGCTTCTACAAGGGGAAATCTTAATATAATTTTCATTCCAATGTTATTACATAAAGTTTCTACTAGGTTCTGAGAATTCCCTTCTATAACCGACCTAACAACTTCAAACACTTGCGAGTAATCCACCGTATCGCTAATTGCGTCAGTTGATGAAGGGATATATAAATCTAAGTAGAGTTCTAAATGGATTACGAACTGGGACCCAAATTTCTTCTCTTCCACAGAAACCCCATGGTATCCAAAGAACTGCATTTCATTTAAAATAATTTTATCTAGAGACAAATTTCAGCTTATTCCTTAGAACTATCGAATAAACTCTTAGGGATTTCCTTCGATCAATTCAGCAATCTCTAATAGTTTCCGTGCTCGCTCAACCACAGGTGCATCAATCATCTTACCATCGAGGGAGGTAGCTCCTTTTCCTTGCGATTCAGCTTCCTCGATGACTTTTAGGATAGCTCGGGCATAGTCCACTTCTTCTGGAGATGGACGAAAAGAATCGTTCACTACATCGATTTGCCCAGGATGGATGGCAAATTTCCCTCTATACCCTAATCCTCTTGCAAGAAGAGATTCCCTTTTCAATCCATCAAGGTCGCGGAAATTCACATACGGCGTATCCAAAGCTTCAATCCTTGCAGATCTCGCGGCGATGGCTATCGCAGTGCGAGCAAACAACAATTCGTGGCCGTCTTCTGTCCTTGGAATTGCCATATCTGCCGTGAAATCTTCCGCTCCGAATGCTACCCCTAAGATCCGGGATGAACTGTGACATATGCCAACTGCATTGGCCACCCCGCGTGCAGTCTCAACCCAAGGAATCAACTTGGTACTCCCCACCGGGACACACACCTTTCTTTCTAAGCTTTCTAAAATTTTGGATATTTGGCTTATTTCCCATGGGGAGTCGATTTTTCCAACAGAAACTCCCAAGATACCATTTCCAACAACGGCGATTAGATCTTCTTCCAAAAGGCCTGTATTTAGGGAATTGATTCTCGGAATCAGTTTCCTTCTCCCATCATTGATGGACAAGAGAAATTTGTTAACACAATCTCTAGCGGTTTGTTTTTCACTAAGCGGGACAGAATCCTCCATATCCGGAACCAGAACATCGGGTCGCAGTTGGAGGGATTTCTGGAGCATATCCTCCCGATTCCCTGGGACAAATAAAAGGCTTCTAAATACTTCCAATTCATTCTCCTACATCGATGTCGGGCACTCAGTATACCATTCATCGGTCTTACTAATTCATACCGCCCGCTTAGGAGGGAGAGAGTAACAGAAAAAACTCTTTGTTTCCCTTATCCCCCAAAATGGGCGATGGGGTGAGATTCAAAACACGCAACCCTTTAGAAATCGCCCATAAAATAACTTTACCGATTGTTTGTGCATGAATGATTGGGTCCCGGATAATACCTTTTTTCCCCACATCCTTCTTTCCAGCTTCGAACTGCGGTTTTACCAAAACCAAAACCCAAGATAGGGCACCAAGATGATCGAAAATGGCCGGGATAATCTGGGTGACTGAAATAAAAGATACATCAATGGTGACCCCATCTATCTTTTCAGGGAGCACAAAAGGATACCGAGCATTGGTGCGTTCAATAACTACAACCCTTGGGTCATTCCGTAACCCAAAATCTAATTGCCCATATCCAACATCAACAGCATAAACGCGTTTTGCTCCCTTTTTTATGAGGCAATCAGTGAATCCACCTGTTGATGCCCCAATGTCCAAAAAAACAGAATCTTCAACATTAAGACCGAAACTATCCAAAGCATGGGCCAATTTTGTCCCTCCTCTACTTACGTAAGGAAGGGAGCCACTAATGGCTATATCTGAATCCACTCGGATCGAAACCCCGGGCTTATCAATTCTGTTGTTTCCAATCCAGACCTTTCCGGCCATCACAAGGGCTCTAGCTTTTTCTCTAGTAGTAACAACTCCTCTAGAAACTAAGAGGAGGTCTATCCTACTCTTTTCTGTATTCCTCAAATTTCACCTCATGGATAATATAGCCCACATGCCATCCCAATCGAAATACTTTTGTAATTTACTTTAACTGGTTTTTGGACCAGGCCTTATCAGAACTCCAACGAAGAAATAAGTATTTCATAAATCAATCCCCTTCCAGAAGTTTGTAATCACATTATCTGGGGGTTAATATGGTTTCTCAATTCTTATCCCTCATGGAGAAACGGATGCTAAAAGTCAGAATTGGGGTAGCTCCCGGCAGTTGGGATTGGATTAACGGCCGTGGATTCTTTTTTGAATTTGTCGACGCGATTGAGGAATTAGGATGGGACTCATTGTGGTTAAGCGACAGATTGAACTCAGAGCGAATTTCATTAGAGCCGATTTCAGCATTGGCCGCAGTAGCTGGAAGGACTGAGAAGATAAAATTCGGCACAAGTGTTTTAGCATTATCCATCCGAAACCCAGCAATCCTGGCAAAATCCATCGCTACCGTTGATTATTTAAGTGGCGGAAGATTTCTGCCTGCAGTGGGTTTAGGGTCAGATGACCTCACAGAATACGAAGCCACTGGAAGAAACAAGGTTCACCGAGCCCCTTTGACAGATGAGGCGATTGCCATTTTGAGAAGACTTTGGACCGAAAACTCTGTAACTCATCACGGCAAGTTTTTTCAATTTGATAATCTCACAATAGAACCAAAACCATTGTTTAAGCCCCATCTCCCAATTTGGATTGGAGGAAGAACTCCTAAAGCGTGGAGTAGGGTTGCGCGTCTCGGTGATGGTTGGATCGCAAGTTCCGTTACTCCCAATGAAGTGAGAGAGGGAATCCAATACATTCGGGCTGAATCAATCCTGAACAACCGAAAAATTGATGACGATCATTATGGAGTTTTGATTCCTGTCTACTTAGCAGATACCAAAGAGGAAGCATTAAAAAAGATCCAAATAAACAGAGCGCCAACTAGAAATAACGTAGCAATTTCGGAATATGCGGCTGTGGGAAATCCCGATGATATCCTAAACCAAATCGGAGAGTACGTTGCAGCCGGAGCGAGCAAGTTCGTCTTGCGGCTAGCTTGCCAAGAGAAGGAAGCTTTCTTTCAACTCAGAAATCTATCCGAATCTATTTCTTCCCCCATTCATTCTGGCCAAATATTATACGGAAGTTCCGTCTAGGAGGAATTGATAAATGAAATCAACAAGACCCAACGTCCAATCGCATTTGGGACTGTAGCCTAACATGGATATTAGAAATGTCAGCCTATTAGAAGGGGCCACCAAAGCCGAAGGGACAGCTGTAATAATCGACGTTTTCCGAGCGTTTACAACTGCAGCTGTAGCCCTCGCAAATGGTGCTGAAAAAATTATCCTGGTCTCTGAAATAGAGGAGGCATTGGCCCTAAAGGCCGGTGGGGTTGGAACTTTATGCATTGGAGAAGTGGACGGGATTAAACCTGATAACTTCGATTTTGGGAATTCCCCGCACGACATTTCAGACAAAGATTTCCACAAGGTTACTTTGATACAATCGACCCGTGCAGGAACGGTAGGGGCGAATGCTGCTGCTAAAGCATCAAAAATCTACGTAGCCTCACTGGTGATTGCAAAGGCTACCTCCGAAGCGATCCTTTCAGAAAACCCTTCCCTCGTTACTGTGGTAGCCATGGGATCGTACGGAAAATTTAGAACGGATGAGGATGAACAATGTGGTCTTTATATTCGTAATCTTCTAAGAGGGCGGCAGCCTGATAAAGATTCTGTTAGGAATTTAATCCTAGTTGGGGAAGAGTCCCAAAAATATGACGACCCGGCCCTCCCTCATTTTGATCCTATGGATCGGGTAATTGCATTAGAGATTGACAAGTACAACTTTTCGATGCCTGTCACAAATGAAAACGGATTACTGACAATTCGAAAATCTTTGTGATGGATTGATAGGATTTAACAAATCACATAGATATACGATGAAATCCGTAGGAGAAGTAATCAATTAGCATCAATTGGGAACTAAGTATTCAAATACCCTCTAAGGTAACGGCCCGTCAAAGATTTCCTGTCAGAAGCAACCGCCTCCGGAGTACCTAATACGATAACCTTTCCGCCCCTATTCCCTCCCTGAGGCCCTAAATCAATAATCCAATCAGCATTTTTAACCACGTCCATATGATGTTCAATTATTAAAACAGTACTTCCTTGATCTACTAATCGATGTAAGACCCTCATCAAAGCCGCTACATCTTCAAAGGATAATCCAGTTGTAGGTTCATCAAGGATATATAGGGTTTTCCCTGTTGCTTTTTTGGAAAGTTCTGTGGAGAGTTTAACCCGTTGTGCTTCTCCTCCAGAGAGCGTCGTCGCCGGTTGACCAAGACGGATATATCCCAACCCTACATCACGTAAAGTCTCCAACTTTGAACAAATCCTTGGCATATTAGAAAAGAGTTCAAGCCCTTGCAATACTGTCATATTTAGCACATCCGAAATTGAATACCCTCGTAATTTAACCTCCAAAGCTTCGCGGTTATAACGTAATCCTTTACAACTTTCGCAGGGGACCGTAACATCAGGAAGAAATTGCATCTCTATTTGAATGTATCCCGCACCATCGCAGGCATCACATCTCCCTCCTTTGACATTAAATGAGAATCTTCCTGGCTTATACCCTCGGATCCGGGCCTCTGGCAATTGAGAAAATAGTTCTCGGATAGGGGTAAAAGCTCCGGTATAGGTCACGGGGTTACTTCTCGGAGTTCGGCCAATAGGAGATTGATCTATATTGACTACCTTATCAATAAATTCCATTCCAAGTATCTCTTTATGCTCGCCCGCTGGTTCTTTCGAACGATGCAAATGCTGAGCCAGACCCCGGAAAAGGACATCATTAACCAAGGTGCTTTTCCCAGATCCGGAAACCCCTGTCACACAAACTAACATTCCTAATGGAAACTCCACATCAATATTCTTAAGATTGTTTGCTCTAACATTTCGAATCCTTAATGATTCTCCCGTCCCTTTCCGCCGACCTTCCGGAAGAGGAATTCTCCGACGTCCTGAAAGATACGCCCCAGTCACAGAATCAGGGTTCTCTTTAATCTGTTGGATGTTACCGGTAGCCACTACTTTTCCTCCAGCTTCGCCAGCGCCTGGGCCCATATCAACGATATAATCTGAGGCTCTAATCATCGCTTCGTCATGTTCGACAATTATTACGGTATTCCCCAAATCCCGGAGTTGTTCTAGGGTATTTATAAGACGATAATCATCCGCAGGGTGTAATCCGATTGTCGGTTCATCGCAAACATAGAGGACTCCCATTAAACCTGACCCAATTTGAGTCGCCAGTCTAATCCGTTGACTTTCTCCGCCAGAGAGCGTTGAAGCCGTTCTAGCTAAGTTTAGATAATCCAAACCGATATCCAGTAAAAATTTTAGCCGCGTTTCAATTTCTTTCAAGATTTGGTTGCCAATCAATCTCCCTCTTGAGTTCAAAGCTTCTCCACTAGAAATTTTCTCCATATCATCAGCTTGGATTGAAATAACCCAATCCAAACCGCCTTCAATGGTAAGATTACATAATTCCATAATGTTCATTCCACATACTTGAACTGCCACAGCTTCAGGTTTTAGTCGGCTACCCTTGCAATCAGGACAGACTTTCCGCGTCATATATCTTTCTAAATCTATCCTTGAATATTCAGATTCAGTTTCTTTATGGCGGCGAAGAATATTTTTTACAACTCCTTCAAAGGTCATTACTCTATTCCGACGTCGAAAGTACCGACTTCGTGAAGGATTGATCTTAATCGGAACAGAGTTTTGGTCACCCCCGTGCATTATTATTTGAAAAATATTCTCGGATAAATTACTTACAGGTACATCCATTGAAAAGCCGTATTCCAATGCCAAAGCTTGTAAAATTCGATCGTGCCAAGACGAAAGAGGACCGGAACGAGACCAAGGGACAATAGCACCTTGTGACAACGACAACGATTTATCCGGGACAATTAACTCAGGGTCTGGTTCTAATCTGTACCCTAAACCCGTACACCCCGAACAAGCTCCATGGGGATTGTTAAAACTAAAGCTACGGGGTTCAATTTCTCCAAAGCTGATGTTGCAGTAAGGACAAGCAAAATTTTCTGAAAAAATAAGATCTTTCGAATTCCGCTCACCATTTCGCTTTATTTTTTTGGAATTAGCGGAAGAATTGCTAGATCTCGCTCTTTCTAGCGTATATCCATCTCCTTCTTCTTCCAAAGGTATATCGGCGATGGATATGACTCCATTCGCCAATTTCATGGCAGTTTCCACAGAATCGTAAACCCTACTACCTTCCAACTCATCCGAGATAATCAATCTATCAACAACTACTTCTATCGAATGTTGTTTATATCGGGCTAATGAGATTGATTCTGATAGAGACCTCACATTTCCATCCACTCGGACTCTCACGAATCCCTGCTTCCTAATGTTTTCGAATAATTCTTTGTATTCTCCTTTTCGATCACGTACGACTGGAGCTAGAACCATAATTCTTGAATCCGATGGGAATTCGAGAATAGAATCTACAATTTGTTGAACAGACTGCCTATGGACTGGACGCATGCATTGGGGGCAATGAGGAATACCCACCCTAGAAAAGAGAAGCCGAAGATAATCATAAATTTCGGTTACCGTACCTACTGTAGAACGAGGGTTATGGGAAGCTCCCTTTTGGTCTATCGATATAGCTGGAGAAAGCCCTTCGATGTAATCAACGTCCGGTTTATCGACTCTTCCTAAGAATTGACGAGCATAGGCAGATAGGGATTCGACGTATCTCCGTTGCCCCTCAGCGTAAATGGTATCGAAGGCTAAAGAACTCTTCCCTGAACCAGAAACTCCTGTAATGAGAACCAATCTATTCCGAGGAATTACCAAGTCGATATTTTTAAGATTATGTTCTCGAGCTCCTTTTATGATTATTTCCTCGAAAGACACTCAAAACCTCCAATGAATGTGGGAAGAATCTCTAAGGCCATTGTAACCT
Source organism: uncultured Dehalococcoidia bacterium (assembly GCA_964612825.1). Taxonomy (GTDB): domain Bacteria; phylum Chloroflexota; class Dehalococcoidia; order Lucifugimonadales; family UBA1127; genus CAZTCW01. Next base: position 39,693 of record CAZTCW010000033.1, read on the forward strand.
GCCCTATTGATGATTGGGAGAGGTGTCAATGGAAAAATGTCGAAATCAATTTAAGGAGGGCTGAAAGAGTTTCAGCGAATAACTGGCGTCCAACTGAGTCAATTGTGAAACTGGAGAAACGATAACAACAACTCGATTAGAGGTTTGACTACGTTTTGGTAAATTAATTTTGGCATAATTAGATTCATTCAAATTCACTTTTCGAATTAAATGCTCCGAATCACCGGAGAATTCGACCACCCATACTACAAAAGGTTGAGATAAATGGTTGTTCTGCCAAAAAAATCCATCTCCATACCATTCATTGTTGGAGATGGGATAATCGATAATAGAATCAATTTCGCTAACCGAAAGGTTTGAAACACAGATACCATTTCCAGTCAACGCGTCATCAGTAACGTAATTCAACCTTAGTAGAATTTCAGACCCGACATATCCGGAAAGGGAAATCTCTTCCTTCAGCCAACCTTCACTGGAACCTGAGTATCCCGGCCCTAAGGAAATCCCGAAGGGATTTCCATTTGTTGTGTGTAGGCCGGGAGTGAGTTCCCAAGTAAACCCATCGTCCTCTGAAATTGAAACATAAGCATAATCCCAATTCTCTTCAATCTCGTACCATACTTCAAATTTGAATATCGGTTCCTTTAGACCTAACAAATTAACCTTGCGAGTTAATGTAGAATGAATTGAATCACCCGAGTTCCCCCACCAACAGCCTGTATCTACTGACTCAAGATCAGGGAAAACCAAATTGTTGCTTTGTCCATTAAATTCTACAGCGATGGGACCGTCGCTAAGTTCAATTTCGGTATAACTCACAGAGAATTGTTCCATCCTCTCATTAATCTCGCTACCCAATTCCAGATTATTCGAAGAGAGGGGACGTTTATCAGTTGGAGGATAAAATTCGGAGTCATTAATTCCAACTAAATTTGCGACAATCCACTCTTCATACAGGTTTAGAAATTGTTTTTGCAGCCCTAATTTATTCAAAAAAACATCTACCCCATGAACCCCATCATCGGGGATTTCAACAAAGGAAGACAAGGAATCAAATCCTCCCGTGGAATAAAACAGGTACGTAAAAAACAAGGAACTAGCACCGTATTGACCTAATGAATGACTTCCCGTTGGACTCCAATTGATAAGGGAAACAGTTGGATTGTCCATAAAAATGTCCCAAGACCTGGGTGAATACCCAACAAGGAATTCCGCTAATCCGGACAATCCTTCATTTACCCAAGTCTCTTCCGAGGAATCAATGTTGTAGTGAGTTAAATGCTGTAATTCATGAGAAAGTGTCCTGAACAATTGGCTCGTTCCTATAGGAGCAAATGATGCGTTAATATAGATCATAGATTCTTCATTACTAAACGGATTGAGCATTGTTGAATAATTGTCCGCCGAACGGAAATATCCTCCCACTCCATCAAGGTCAGCATAAAAAATCGTTATGGGTTGGGCATCCAATAATTCAATTTCTCCAAACCGTTCAAGCACCGACTCAAGGATCGAAGTCTCAAAGATTTCAACCATGGTAAGCCATTGCTCTTCATTAGTCTCTAATCCATCTTCAATGTACCAGTTAACTTTCGGTGATTGAAATCGTAATTCTCCAAGAAGAAATTCCATTTGTTTTTCTTCCTGGTTAACAACCCAAAAACCTCGTTTATCCCCAATCTCGATTTCGGACCGCAACGCCTCAAAATCCAACGGAGCATGGACCCCAAAATATTGCTCGCCTATTTTGTTCATATCCAATTCAGGAGGGATTGGGACATCAGTACCTCTTAACTCCGGAGGTAATTTTGACGCACCTAAAGGAGGAAGAGAGAAAGAGTTTGGGTAAGGTTCACCAACGTCAACACAATTCGTAAGAAAAGTTATACCCCAGCAAGAAAAGACCAATACGACTAAACGCATTAATACGTCTCGAAAAGCGAAGGGGAGATGGGATTTAATATTCAAGTAAATTGAAGTGGATAAGTAGAAACGAATAATGGCTCTAATAATACTGTTAGACGGCTAATGATTCTCGAGCTTTGCCAACAAGTGTGCCAAATTGTTCCGGTTCGTTCAATGCGATATCTGCTAAGAGTTTTCGATTGAGGTCAATCCCAGCTTGTTTAAGTCCGTGAACGAAGGAGCTGTAACTAAGCCCATGTAATCTGGCAGCAGCTCCAATCCTAATAACCCAAAGTCGACGGAAATCTCCCTTACGTTCCTTACGGTGAGCATAAGAGTACATTAAGGCATGCAGGACAGACTCATTTGCTCGTCGAAAGTGTCTATGACGAACACTATAATGCCCTTTGGCCATTGCCATTATTTTTTTGTGACGTCGGTGTTTCGTAACACCTCGTTTGCCCCGTGCCACTTTTCACATCCTAATAATCGAATAATAAAGAATTACCGTTTCAAACTGTAAGGCAACATCCGCCTTAACCTTTTTAAATCGCTTGCAGCAACAGGAAGTTTTTGTCCATAAGTTCGTTTTACGCTGGCTGATTTGCGACGTCTGAAATGGCTCCGGTTCCTTTTCATACGAAGAAATTTCCCGGTTCCAGTCACGTGAATTCGAGAGGCGGCCGCTTTATGGGTTTTTAATTTGGGTTTCCCCGGCTTACTAGACAATTACGCCCTCCTCTCTTTCATCAGCTTTCCCAGTTTCCGACTGGCGTTTTGAAATCGGAGCAAGAACAACGTGTAGCTGTCTCCCTTCCATTGATGGGGTAGTTTCCAATTTCGCCTCTTCCTTTAATCCCTCGGCGACATTTCGTAAGAGTGTTATCCCCAATTCGGGATGGGTTACTTCTCGACCCCTGAACATTACAGTAAGCTTAACTTTATTCCCCTCACCTAAAAGTTGTTTGACCCTCCGCATTTTTGATTCCTTGTCATGATCGCCAATACGGGGCCTGAATCTTATTTCTCTCAATAAATTTGGTTTCTGTAATTTCCGAGATTCCCTGTCTTTTTTGGCTTGTAGGAACCGGAAACGCCCATAATCCATCATTCTGCAAACAGGAGGTTCTTCATTAGGGGAGACTTCAACCAAATCCAGACTTTTGTTTCGTGCTAATTCCAAGGCGTCGGCTACATCAACAATGCCAAGCTGTTCGCCCGTTTCCCCAATTAACCTTATTTCTTTAGAGCGGATACGCTGATTCACACGATAGTCGCGAGCAGGAATCAAGCACCTCCAAGTTGATGGACTGCGCTGGGAACTATACCATAAATACAGGGGTAAGTAAATCTAAAACCTCATTCCCTCACTAAAAAACTTTGGGTAGGGGATTCCTACATCGCTTTAAATTACGGCAGTGAACCAACTAGTTCGTCAAGCGAGGAAATTTGATGGTCTTTAAAATAGGATTTTAACCCTTTAAGAACCGAAAGAGGTGTATATGGATCAACGAAGTTCGCGCTCCCGACTTGAACTGCAGATGCACCAGCTAATAAATATTCCACGGCATGTACCCCCGTTGAAATCCCACCCACCCCAATAATTGGGATATCGATAGCCTTCCGAGCTGCGTAAACCATAGCTAAAGAGATCGGTCGTAACGCGTTCCCCGAAATACCCCCCATAATTGTACCTATTTTAGAAGTCCGTTTAAGTGGGTCTATCGACATTCCCTTCAATGTATTGGTAAGAGTCACCGCATCAGCCCCGCCTTCTGAAGCCGCTGCCGCCATTTCAGTAATATCCGTCACATTCGGAGACAATTTTACAATGATGGGCAAGGTTGTTGCGGATTTTACCAACCGGGTTACCTGAAAAATAAGGTCAGAACTTTGACCAAATTCTAGCCCACCCTCCACATTCGGACAGCTCACATTCAGTTCGAACGCCGATATACCTGTAACCCCATCGGAATGTTTCGCTAAGGATTCAAACTCAGAGAGTCTTTCCCCCGCAAGGCTTAAAAAAACGGGAGTGTTCCAGGATTCCCATTTTGGAGCGTGTTTTTCTAACACATCAGAGATTCCAGGGTTTTCAAGACCAATAGAATTCAAGGTCCATCCACTGCCATGAGCAATTCTTGGGGTGGGGTTCCCAATCCTCTTAGAAGGAGTCGTTGTTTTGACAACGACCGCTCCCAACATATTCAATTCCAACCTTTTGGGAATGCCGCTCCCAAATCCATCCCAACCAAAGGTGCCCGAAGCAATCATTACCGGATTAGTAAGCCAAAGCCCAATGGGATGTTTTGGAGCTAAATTTACCGAGAGATCAATCTCATCCACCAATGATTCTCCTGAAATGTTAAATCCGGATAACAAAATGTAGGGAACAACCTAGGGTAACCTTATCAAGGGATATAGGAAGGAATCAACAACATGGTCAGAATTGTTTTCCCTCAGGAAAGAATTAACACTTGTCTAAAAAACGTTAAGGATTTAGGAGAGCCCCAGCACCTTACCGGTTTTTATCATAAAGCCTATGGCTTCTAAGGAACGGAGGTAAATCCAGATCCATTTTTCCAAAGCCGTCACCTACCTCATTTAGCAGCTTCATAAGCTCGGGCTCACGCGGGTCACCAGAAGAGCTCGAAGGTATCCCTGTAGCAATTAAAGTCACTCGGGCCCGGTCCTTAAGAGAACGATCACTTCCCATCCCAAAGAAAATTAAGGCATCAGGGTCAACCAACGAACGGATATACTCTCCAGTTTCATTAACTTCACCTAATTTCAAATTGGGCCCTCCGCTCACGTTGAACAATACTCCCATGGCCCCCTCAATTGATATATTTAACAGAGGATTGTTTACCGCCTGTTTAGCTGCTTCCAACGCTCCCCCAGGCCCTTTCCCTTCACCAATTGCCATCAATGCAGAACCTGATAATCCCATAATCGTTTTTACATCAGCCATATCGACATTGATCTCACCCGGCATGTTTACCAACGCAGCAACGGAATGAACCCCTAACATAACGGCGTCATCCGCCCGTTTCAACGCCGTTTCCATTGAAACATCTTCATCCATAAGGGAAATCAACCTGTCGTTATGGATAACGATAATGTTGTCAACCTTCCCCCGTAGTTCCTGGATTCCTGAACCTGCTATATCCTGCCTTTTCGCCCCTTCGAAGGAAAATGGAGTAGTAGCCACAGCAACTACAAGGGCGCCTGCTTCCTTCGCTATTTCGGCGACAACCGGAGCTGCACCAGTGCCTGTTCCACCGCCCATACCGACGGCCAAGAACACCAAATCTGGACGGCCGAGCGCTTGTTTAATGGCTTTTTTGGTTTTTTCTGCTGCCTCGGCACCCTTTTCAGGATTGCCTCCAGCCCCCATACCACGGGTCAAGGACTCACCTATCTGGAGAACTTCAGCATTTTGAATCTGCTGCAGGGATTTAATATCAGTATTTAATCCAATGTACCGGACCCCTGGGACGCGTTTCTCATTAAGCATTCGCATAATAGCGTTGCAACCACCGCCACCAACGCCTACAACACAAATTTGGGCAGGGGGATTATTGAACATTGGCATCTGAGGGTCGCGCGAAACGTTTGATGGGGATCTAACCATATCTACCTAACCTCCATTGGGCTCTGCTCGAACAGAGCGCATTCAGATTACACATTAAGGGTGATTCAATGTCCTGTCAAGGGATAAGGTTGAATTGACACCATACCTACCCATTGCTATATTACCGTGTGGAGTGGCAAAAGTCCGCGGGGCAAGGTAGCTCAGCGGCAGAGCGGGCGCTTCATAAGCGCGAGGTCGTAGGTTCGAATCCTGCCCTTGCCACGGTCTCTAATCTTAGGGCGGCTAGCTCAGTGGTTAGAGCGCCTGCTTCACACGCAGGAGGTCATTGGTTCAAGTCCAGTGTCGCCCACCACTGCCGAGGTGGCGGAACGGTAGACGCGCTACGTTCAGGGCGTAGTGGGCTTCGAGCCCGTGTGGGTTCAAATCCCTCCCTCGGCACCATAAGAAACCAAGCGCTTGTAGCTCAATTGGATAGAGCGCAGCCCTGCGAAGGCTGAGGCTGTGGGTTCAAGTCCCGCCAAGCGCGCCATCCAAAGACAAGCCATTTGTCTGCTTGGGCGGTTAGCTCAGTTGGTTAGAGCGCCTGCTTTACACGCAGGAGGTCATTGGTTCAAGTCCAGTACCGCCCAGTTTTTCCGCACATGTCGACCTTAAATTCCTGTGCAACACCTTGACCGTAGCTACCTCATTAGCTATTATCACCGCAGTTTTCCCAAACGGAAGAAATTTACTTCAAATCAAACCTTAACATCAACATAAAGGAAAGATAATGGCCGATAAAAAACTTCTTGACGGAATAAGAATCCTGAGTTTGGAACAGGTAATGGTTCTTCCCTATGGAACAGCATTTCTTGCAGATATGGGAGCCGAAGTTATCCGGATTGAACATCCTGACCATATTCAAGACAGACGAATGGGTCCATATCCGGATAGGCAACCTGGGGAACAATGGTGGAATCAAGGGGCGATGTATGCAAATTGGAATCGCGGTAAAAAGGCCATTTGCTTAGACGTATATACCCCGCGGGGTAAAGAAATATTCCTAGATTTAGTAAAACAAAGCGATGTAGTCGCCGACAATTTCAGAACCGGGACTATGCAACGGCTCGGATTTGACTATCAAGATTTAATAAAGGTAAAGCCTGACATTATTTCGTTTACCTGTAACGCCTATGGAAGTATAGGGCCTTATCGAACTTTAGGGGCTCGTGCCAGAAACGTGGATTCCTTCTGTGGCCTTTCCGACCTTACCGGATATGAAAATGGTCCCTCGCTACGAGCGAGCGGGAACTACATGGACCACACCGGGGGGTTATCCAACGCATATTTACTTCTATTGGCAATTTACCACAAACGAAAAACCGGGAAGGGATTACGAGTTGACGCTAGTATGTACGAAGCTGGGACTCAAGGTATTGGCCCTGCGATTCTGGAAGTTCAGAAGAACATTAATCAAGAACGAACGGGAAGTGCTCACCCTTATTGGAAATCACCTTATAACGTCTACCCCTGCGCTACGGATGACCGCTGGATAGCTATCTGCGTTTCAGATGACCAACAATGGGAAAATTTAAAATCGGCAATCGGTAATCCTAATTGGACAAACAATTCAGACTTCAATTCGGCCCTTGGCCGTTGGGAGAACCGAAAGGAACTCGATAAAAATTTAGCTGATTGGACTCGTACTCAAAACCACATGGAAGCACAACACACGCTGCAAGCTAATGGAGTTCCCGCAGGAGCAGTCTATAACGCGGAAGAATGCATAAATGATCCACATTTAGGAGAACGAGATTACTTTGATACCGTCACTCCTGAAAGAGCTAAGGGGACTGGAGCAGAGGTTTGGGCAGGAAGAGCATTCACTGGCAGACCTTTCAGGATACCGTTTATCCCTACAACGATGAATCCTCCCCCTGATCTCGCCCAGCATAATAAAGAAGTATTCCAAGGGATACTTGGGCTATCCGATGCAGATATAAACCAATTGCTGGCAGATGGAATCATCTTGAATGGGCCTAATGCGAAAGAACTAGCCAATCCCCCAGCCCCTGGAGGAATCGGAGGCGGTGGATAACCGGCTAATCTACTTGATTTCAGGTTAATCCGGATTAATCATTCCTAAATTTAGTTTCCTTGTAAGGCAGAAGGAGGAGTTATGCTGGGAATTTTAGACGACGTAAAAGTAGTAGAACTCGCCCATGGTCTCTCTGGGGCGTTTTGCGCAAAATTGTTGGCTGACCAGGGAGCCGACACCATTAAAATAGAACCCCCGGTTTTGGGAGATGCCGCCAGACGAGAGCCTCCATTTCTTGGCGGAACCCCGAACCCAGAGCAAAGTTCTTTATTCCTTGCGTATAACACTAACAAGAGGGGTATCACACTCGACATTAAAACCCCCACAGGGAAAGAACTCCTCCTCCGGTTGTTGAAGGATGTAGATGTCCTAATTGAAAGCTTTCCACCGGGATACTTAGAAACCCTAGGCCTTAGCTTTCCCGAACTCAGCCAGAATAATCCCAAACTTATCTTAGTTTCCATCACTCCTTTTGGACAAACTGGTCCCTACAAACATTTCCTGAGCGACGACTTAATTGAACAGGCAATGGGAGGGCACCTCATTACCGGTGGGGATACGGACAAGGAGCCGATGGCACTCCCTCAAAACCAATCCGCAATTACGGTGGGTAGAAATGGAGCCATTGCTACTGCTGCTGCACTTTTGTACCAACAAGCCACAGGGACTGGCCAACATATCGATGTCTGTAGCATGGAAGCCATGGTCCAAACCCCCCCATCACACATCCACCAGTTTAGCTTCACTGGCGTCAATGGGGGCCGTGGCGGTGGAGGCGGACAGAAGCAAGTGATGGACAGCATGCACCTAAAAACCAAAGACCGCTATGTGACGCTTGCGACTGCTGGAACGAGAGGAAAGGACCCCTTAGATGTTTGGGGTGATTTTTTGGGAGAACCTAAATTAAAAGACCCCAAATGGAAATCTAGGCAAACTCGAGCTCAAGAATGGGAAGAGTTAAGAGACTTAGTCGAATCGAAACTAATGATACAGGGAAGTTACGAATTTCTTGAAAAGGCGATGGCAGAATTTCTTGTGGTCGGTGTAGTCCAAAGCCCGTTGGATGTCGTCAACTGCGTGCAGTTGGAAGAACGTAGTTCTTGGTCAGTCCTTGAGCACCCCGAAGTAGGCACGTTGAAATATCCAGGCGCTGGCTTTATTACAAACTATGGAAACCCCGTTGAGGGAGGGAAGGCTGCACCAATTTTGGGACAACATAACCAAGAAGTTTACTGCGGTCAATTAGGACTTTCCCAAGAAGAACTAATCGCCCTAAAATCATCTGGAGTAACCTAATCCTGACCAAAAGATTTTATCCCATTAGACGTCTCCTAAAATTAAATAGAATCTTGAATATACAAAAATGATTAAGGAATCATTCCAACCTGAAGATAACTTTGTTCGAATAGGGAGTGTTAGACTCCATTATGTAGACTGGGGGAACAACGGTCCTCCACTAGTCCTCCTCCATGGTGGAAGAATCACGGGGAGAAGTTGGGACGCCTCCGCTAGAGGATTATCGCCCTTTTTCCACGTAATCGCTTTGGATGCAAGAGGCCATGGTGACAGCGATAAACCTCCCAGAGGATATACGTACAATCAACGTTCTCAAGATTTTGAAGGCTTCCTCAATTCGATAGGCATTAATCGTGCCTATGGGATTAGCCACTCTACCGGTGCTGTGACAATGGCAATTCACGAAATTCAGTTCCCTGGAAAATTTAACAAAATCATTCTAATCGAACCTCCCATTCAGCGCCGTACCAGACCAGCACAAGCTCCGAACACGCCAAACAGTCCGAGAAATCAGAGGAGAGTCTGGCCCAGCAGATCTGAATTAGATCAATATCTCTCATCCCACCCACGTACCAAACGGTGGACAGAGGAATCACGGAGAGCTGTAGTACAACATGGCGTGACTGAATCGACAGATGGCAGTGTAGAAATGAAATGGACTGTAGACGCCTACAACCCGGAGGAAATGAAACAAAATAACCCAAGACTCCTCGAATCTGCCCAAGACATTTCTATACCAACCACTCTCGTTTACGGAACAAATGGAATCGGCCCTCTTCCTGACGTGGAACAACTTCATCAATCCTTCCAAAGCAGCCAACTCATTTGGGTCGAGGGGGCTGGCCACAATGTGTACATGGAAGAGCCAGAGATAATAATTGAAACTGCGAAAAAGTTTTTCTTGGGATAGGACGCTCGATTCTTAGGCCTTTTTACGATTCCGTTTTTCCTCAAAATGATGGTGCCTGATAAGAGGTTGTAGCCAATCCTCTATTCGCTTATAATTTACCGGCGCCAACATTTTTAAAGGAGTGATGGAATGAAAAATAGCCTACAGGGAGTCGTAGTAATTGATTTAAGCACTGAAATCTCGGGGCCATTCACTTCAAAAATGTTAGCGGACCAAGGCGCAGAGGTGATAAAAATAGAACCCAAAGAAGGAGACCCTTCAAGAAGGTTCCCCCCTTTCCTAGATGAAAACGACCAAACTGAATCCAGCGCCTATTTCATGTATTTGAATACAAACAAAAAAAGCGTAGTGTTAGATTTAGAGAGTTCCTCTGACCAATCAACTCTTGAGAACTTACTATCCAACGCGGACATTTGCGTTGAAAATTTCAGCCCTGCAGAATCCAAACGATTAGGAATCACTTATGACCGTCTTTCAAAAATTAACCCTGGCCTCGTTCTGACCTCAATCACGGGGTTTGGAGGAGAAGGGCCCTATAAAGATTACAAAGGAGCCGATATTGTTTATCAGGCATTGGGTGGCTACCACTACTTGAGCGGTCAATTTACCAGGGAACCTGTCCAATCGGCCTACAACCAATCCCAACTGACCGCCGGACGGTACGCCCTTGTACCAACCTTGGCAGCCCTCCGCCATAAACGAAGAACCGGGGAAGGTCAGCACGTTGAAATTTCAACAATTGAATGTATGGCTAGTCTTCCACCCTCCCACATACCGGTCTACACCTACGCCGGAACGGTTACAGGAAGAGGCCCTGGACGTAAGGTAGTAATGGACGGAGATTTCCTCGAATGTAAGGATGGTTATATCTGTCTGACGACAGGCGGAGGTAATACCATGGAACAATGGGCAATTTTTTTCGAAATGTTTGAATTACTGGAGCCAGAATTCGAAACAGCTGCCCTAAGATTACAAAACTCTGACAGGTTAGATGAGTTATTCAAACCAATTTTAGACAATTGGGAGAAGAAAGTTTTTATGAAGGAAGCTATGGACCAACGATTTGTCGTCGGGATGGTCCAAACACCTCAGGATATAATCAACTGTCCTCAGTTAGAAGCACGGGAATTTTTCCATGAAATTTCCCATCCCGTTGCAGGAACTTACCAGTATCCAGGACCGGGGTTTCGCTGGGACAATGATAACCCACTGCGGGGTTCCCAACCCGCTCCGCTGTTAGGCCAACATACTGATGAGATTATAACTAAGTTCGCCGTTGCCTAACCTAGGTTCTATGGGAATAATGCCATTTATGATGAATAGAATATTATTTAGGGAGGGATTGATATGAGTGTCCCACAAGCTTTAGAAGGAATTCGAATCTTAGTAATGGAAGACTTTGTTGTTTTACCATGGGCAAGCATGCTATTAGGCGACATGGGGGCGGAGGTAATCCGAATCGAAGCGCCAACCCGACTTGTGAGTCGCCAATTTTCTCCTTTTCCCGAGGGTAAGGCTGGACCAGAATGGTGGAATGAAAGCGGATCTTTCGATCTTTGGTACCGGAACAAAAAGAGTTTAGTTTTGAACATCCAATCCCCCGAAGGAAAAGAGATTTTCCATGAATTGGTAAAAATTTCTGACGTAGTTGCATCAAATTTTCGGTCAGACGTGATGGAACGACTTGGGTTATCTTATGGAGAGCTTCGCAAATTACGCCCAGATTTAATCATGGTCAACGTGACAGGATTTGGCCAAACAGGACCATGGAAGAACTATGGAGCATTCGCAAGAACAATAGATGGCTTCACAGGGCTTTCTCATCTAACAGGATATGTCGGTGGACCGCCTGTCCGTGCTAACGCTACCTACATGGATATGACTGGGGCGTTAAATAACGCCCAGGCAATAATGTTGGCTATATTACAGAGAGAACAGACGGGCGAAGGAGCTCATATCGACACTGGGATGTACGAAACCGGGGTCAATGCAATTGGGCCCGCAGTCCTAAAAGTCCAACAAAACGGTGAAATCTCCCCTCGGAGAGGTAATGGGCACGAAACAATGGCCCCTCATGGTTGTTATAAATGTACAGGAGAGGACCGGTGGGTAGTCCTTGCAGTAGATTCTGAAGAAGCTTGGAATGGGTTAAAAACTGCGATGGGTAACCCCGAGTGGGCGGAATCTACCGAATACGACTCATCGGATGGAAGGATAAAACACCAAGACACCATTGATGCCAAAATCAATGAATGGACCTCCCCCCAAGATTCCTACGATGTCTTCCACATACTCCAAGAAAACGGAGTGGCCGCAGCCCCTGTTCTTAATGCAAAGGATATTTTATTAGACCCTCAGTACAAAGCCATGGGGTTTTTCGAAAAGATTACAAAAGAAATCGAGACTGTTGGAACTAGAATCCATCAAAAAGTCCCCTACCGATTATCCAAAACCCCAGGCTACACCAAAATGATGGCCTGTTTCGGAGAACACAATCGGAACATTGTAGTAGAACTTTTGGGTAAAAGTGATGAAGACCTCTCAATGTTAGTCGAACAGGGGGTGATTTTTTATGAACCTGATCAACAAGAAATACAGGCACCCCCATCACCAGATCGAAATGATCTCCTCGCCCGCCACGTTGTCCAAATTTATGACCCAGATTACAAGAAGATATTAGGAATGGATTAGGTTCGAAAATTAAATCCTAGTTGTTTCTTCCGTCCGGTTGATACCAAACACACCTAGGTTAAGGAATTCAGCGTCCCTCGGAATGCAACTAACGAACCTATTTATTTTCGGGGGCAATAAAATCCATCACGTAAAGAATCTTTAAAAGGAAATGGCCCAGTCAGAACATATCTGACTGGGCCATTTCCTTTATGCCTTGTTGAGTAAACTAAGCTTCTACGGTCATCTTGTATAAACGAGTGGCATTACCCCAAAGCATTTTCCGTCGATCTGATTCAGAAACGCCGTCAAAAGCTCGATCAACGTAGGTTTGGGTCTGAGGCCAGCTCGAGGTAGTCAAAGGGAAGTTACTACTCCACATAATGTTATCTACCCCAATATGTCGTCGTGTTTCAACTCCGACTTGGTCGTACCATCCTGTGAAGAAGCACTGCCGCTTGAACAATTCGGATGGTTTCACTGGATGACCCTCCAAAGAAAGGCGTTGCCTTTCTGACTGGTGGTCAGCTGTTTCCAGTTCATATGCACCCCAGGTCAAAGAGGATTCTGCAAAAACGACTTTCAACTCTGGATGCCTATCCAGAATTCGGGAAAACAGCATGTTTGCAACTATCATCACCGAACTCGCTGGCCGTGTGATATTTTGCAATGCAGATGCAAACGCTGGGGAAAGCCCCTCATAGGGAGGAAATTGAATCTTCGTTGAGGACCCGGCATGCAGAGAAAGAGGAACCTGTAGTTCAGCGCAGGCGTCCCACAATAAATCATATTCGGGCTCATTCACGTGAGGCACTTCCCGAAGATGCATTGGAACCGCCGGGTAAATAAGTCCCTTTGCTCCTTTTTCAACACACCTTTGCATTTCTTTTACCGCTGCTTCAACTGGGTAAATCGGGACAATGCATTGAGGAATAAATCTTTCGCTCGCCGCAGCCCATTCCTCTAGGATGAAATCATTGTAAGCTTGGACGCAGGCTAATTCCAATTCGGGGTCCTCGATGGTGCCAAAGGTCTCGCCCGCTAATCCGGCTACAATTGGGAATAGCACTGATGCGTCAATTCGGTCTGCATCCATGGCTAGCAACCGCGCTGATGGATCATAAGCAGATTTAGGAACATCTTCCCATCGCTGGGGTTCTACCACTCTATCAGGCATGGTAGCACCAACTGCTGCAACGCCTGGTGAGGCCGATCCGTATAAGGGAAGGACTTTTCCGTCAACTACCCACCGCTCGGACCCGTCAGCCTGTCGTTGAACTTGAGGGATCCTGTCACCAAATTTTGACCGAGACATCCTGGAAGTCCAAACTTCAGGATGTTCTTGAACGTGATCATCGGAACTGATCAAGCCATAACGAATTTCCATAATACTCGCCTCCTAAAACAGATGCTGATGTAGGTATTTTCGGGATGCAGCACCGCTGGGGCAAGCATAAACCTGAGCTGCCCGCCAGCCGTGAAAATTGACTAAGACATTGTAAATGTCCCAGTTTAAGTGAACGCTAGAAGAAGAGCGGATTACCCTATACTTGGACAATCCACTCTTCTTCTAGAGCAAAATCAAATGTAAGGTTGAATCCTAAAGCTTGTAGTTTCTAACCGCATTTCCGTAAAGCATCATATTCCGTTCATCTTGCGGAACACCTGCTAAGGTACGGGCAACGAACTTCCAGGATTCTGGGTAGGTCGCTGTGGAATGGGGTAAGTCCGCTTCCCACATGATGTTCTCCAAACCAATCTTGTGACGGAGTTCTACTCCTGCCTCTTCATACCAGAAGGTTGCGGCCATTTGCCTCTTGAAGAGCTCGCTTGGGCGAGTCATCATTCCTTCAGTCCAAAGATGGCGTCGTTCCCACTCGTGGTCACACCCTTCCAATATGTAGTTCACCCAGCCAAGTCCAGTCTCGGCACATATCCAATTTAGTCGCGGGTATGCATCAAGGACTCCTGAGAAAAATACGTTGGGAAGGAATTGCGCTTGAATGGAAAAGCTTGCCGATGGCCCATAAGCCTGGGATTCATTCCGAGTATATCCATTCCAAGCTGGGATGCCGTACCGTAGCCCACCACCTGCATGCCAATGAACAGGAACTTCTAATTCCTGACAGGCATCCCAGAGGGGGTTCCAGTAAGGGTCATTGAAGTGCTTCAGGCTTGGATGGTTGCCAGCAGGATTCGCGAGCATTTCCAATCCGAATCGAAGTCCGTTCTTGTAGGAACGTTGGACTTCGTTGACAGTATTTTCAATTCCACCAAGATAGGGAAGCATCACTAAAGGCAGTAAGCGGTCACTCGCCTGTGCCCAAGTTGCTGCATAGTCATTGTAGGTACTCACTACAGCCAGCTCAAATTCTGCATCTGAACCATTGAAGCACGTAGCTCCCTGCATTGGGTCGTTTACAAATAAGACTGCTGCATCAATCCCGTCTCGGTCCATTGCCTTGGTCCGCTCGATAGGATCGTAAACCATCGCCGGAACATCGCTCCAGCGCTGAGGAAAGTACTTCCTTCGAGCGCCTGCTTCGCCCCACTGAGGGGTTTGCATTGCCGTCGGACAGTTGGCAACTCCACGAGGCGCTACAGGTTCATTATTAATAAACCAGCGCCAGGTATCAGGTTCGCCCCAGTCGACAGCCATGTGCTTGGGATCCTGAGTTGGCCGTAATTCAGGAATCCTGTCTCCCCATTTTTCCTTTGACATCCGGGAGGTGAATGTGTCGATATCAGCTGCCAAGTGGTCATCACAACTAATTAATCCATACTTAATCTCCATCGGACATTCTCCTTTCAAACCATTAACGGTCAATTAATGGATACAATAGTATTCTATTAGACGAGTAAATATTGTCAAGGGCAATAAAGCATAAAATTGGCGCTCACAGACCCTTAACTTCTGTAACAAGTTTGGTTACCGAGGCTTTCGCGTCCCCGAACAACATCATTGTTTTTTCTTTGTAGAATAGTTCATTATCAATCCCGGCAAATCCGGTGTTCATACTACGTTTTAATACGATACATGCTTGAGCATGGTCAACATTTAAAATAGGCATGCCGTATATCGGACTATCCGGAAGATCTCGTGCGTCCGGATTCACCACGTCGTTAGCACCTATAACCACAGCAACATCGGTACGATCGAATTCGTCGTTTATTTCATCCAAGTCGTAAAGTTTATCGTATGGAACGTTCGCTTCGGCTAACAATACGTTCATGTGCCCTGGCATTCGGCCCGCGACAGGATGTACCGCATAACTTACATTTACACCTCTAGCTTCCAACAAGTCGGCCAATTCTCTTACCTGGTGCTGGGCTTGAGCTACCGCTAAGCCATAACCAGGAACAACAATAACGGATTGTGCGTATCCCAAGGTGATCGCCGCATCTTCCGCGGATACGTCTCTAACCGGTCTATCCGCCTCCCGGCCAGGAATGCTCGTTGCCCCCTGTGCTGCCGCCCCAAAGGCCCCAAACATTACATTGCTCAAAGACCTGTTCATCGCTTTACACATTATAGAGGTGAGTATCAATCCAGCAGCGCCGACTAAAGAACCACCTACAATAAGCATCATATTATTCAGAACAAATCCAGCCGCTGCCGCTGCCAACCCGGAATAAGAATTAAGAAGCGATATCACTACAGGCATATCCGCTCCGCCTATCCGGACAACAACCAACACCCCAATAATTAGCGATAGAACACTTAAGCCAACATAAACACCTAAGCTTGGAACTGAAATCATGTAAGCAGTCATAGCGATGACGGCAAGGAACAAAGCAAGACTGATAGTTCTCTGCAATGGGAATGTCACTGGTTTAGTGGTGAGAATATCTTGCAACTTCCCGAAAGCAATGAAACTTCCAGATAACGTGACTAAACCTATGAGTGTCCCCAACATTATGGCCAAGGAAACATGGTACTCGATTCCTCCCGGCCCGTCATACAGATTTAAGAATTCGGAAGTGGCTATTAATGCTGAAGCTGCTCCGCCGAACCCATTAAATATCGCTACTAATTGAGGCATCGCAGTCATACGAATCTTTTTTGCCAATATGCCACCAATAGTTGCTCCAATTATCACTCCGATTAAGATCATCGTGTAATTTAGGATTTCCTGGGCAAGCAATGTAATTACCACTGCTATCAACATTCCGCTTGAAGCCAGAAGATTCCCTTTTCGAGCCGTAGCAGGGGAACCAAGAAGCTTTAACCCAAATATGAAAAGAGCGGCGGCAAGTAAGTAAGTACTATCAATTATCAAATTCATTATGCTGACTCCGACCTTTTCTTAAACATATTTAACATCCTGTCCGTCACCATAAATCCGCCCACAACATTGATTGTAGCGAGAACCACAGCAACTAATCCTAGGATGACGCTAACGTCCAAATTATCTGGCCCAGCAGTAATTAAGGCGCCAATTAAAGCAATTCCTGATATCGCATTTGCACCAGACATTAGTGGCGTATGTAATATTGGGGGAACCTTGGTAATAACCTCAAACCCAACAAACAATGCCAATACGAAGACATACAATGCAACCAAAAGTTCACTTTCAGCCATTAAGGTACCTCCTTAATTGTTCCTTTTGTTACTAACTGTTTGCCTCAATACGTTCTTTTGTAGGGCCATGAACAACTTTAGATTCATGGGTAATACAGCAACCATTGATGATAGCATCATCAAAATCCAAATTTAGTTCCCCTTCCTTTGTAGCCAACTGCAACAACCCAACGATATTCCTAGAATAAAGATGACTCGCCTGTTGAGGCATGGAACTCGGAAGGTTTACAGGCCCATGGATTTCTACCCCGTTAATGGTGACCACTTCTCCGGGTTTAGTAAGTGCACAATTACCACCGGTTTCTGCGGCGATATCTACAATAACAGAACCTGGTTTCATATCATTGACCATTGCCTCGGTAATAAGGAGAGGAGCCGGTCTTCCGGGAATCAGAGCCGTAGTAATTACAAAATCGGAATCCTTCACGTATTCATGAATTACTTCTTGTTCAAGTCTTTGGTGATCTTCAGATAATTCTTTTGCATATCCCCCAGTGTCTTCGGAAGAAGCCGCCATTTCTTCTACCTGAATGAAAGTGGCCCCTAAGCTTTCAACTTGTTGTTTTACGTCAGGACGAACATCAAAAGCTCGAACCACGGCGCCTAACCTTCTGGCCGTAGCTATTGCCTGGAGACCTGCAACCCCAGCCCCTAATATAAATCCTCGAGCTGGAGGTACCGTCGCAGCAGCCGTCATCAACATTGGAAAATATTTTCCTAATGAATTCGAAGCTATCAGAACCGATTTATATCCCGACAGTGAGCTCATCGAACTGAGAGAATCCATCTTTTGAGCCCTAGCAATTCGTGGAATGGCATCCATACTTAAGCAAGTAATTCCTTTTCCGATTAATAATTTCACTAAATCCAAGTTGCTTAGCGGTTGGAAAGCAGCTATGACAACGGAATTTTCCACCATTAGATCCACTTCATGCTTCCCCAAATTATCATTCATGGAAGGGCCTTGAACCTTAAGAATTAGCCCAACAGAACTATAAAGCGATTCTGGGCCGTTCGCTATGGAAGCACCGGCCGATATATAGGATTCATCTGGGTAATTCGCATCTGATCCGGCGGATGCTTCAACCACAACCTCAAATCCCGATTGAACAAGTGTTGCAACGGAATCCGGAACTAAAGCAACTCGTCGTTCTCCTGTAACAATTTCACGGGGGATGCCGACTTTCATAATCCTCCACAAAAATAGTTGATTTTTGTCCTTACCACAGAGCTTGGATAACAAACCCATAGGGATTTCATACCTTCTGGGTTAGGAGATGGAATTATACCTTACATAGAGTTTATACGACAACCTTAATTGTTAAATTAATGGTAAAAAACGAACTTCGGCATATCCAAGTAAACAATTAAGAGGATTCAGCTACTGGGTATAAATGTTACAATGACTTTAATGGGATGGTAAAAACGCGATGGACGCAATCACATTGAACCAATTACTCTCGGAAGAAACCGTAGTAGAAATACTGTACGCTTGCGGCACTTTACTTTTATTCGTCTTAATCTCCCTCGTTTCAAATATCTTCTTTAACAGGGTCGGACGGGGCCTTTCTAAACGATGGGGAAACCAAATCGGCGAACAGCTCATTCAAGTAATCCGACGTCCAGCACAGGCGATAATCTTGATTCAAGGATTGATTCTATCCACAGACCACCTTAACGCGCTAGAGCCTTGGCGTTCCCTGATTCAGACGGTTTGGCCTGTTGCAATCATAGGGTTAGGCGCTTTAATGATAGCTCGGCTGGGCAATCAGGTCCTCTCTTGGTATGGAGATAATGTTGACTTCAATGCTAAAGATGATTTAACTAGCAGGCTTGTTCCAGCAATCCGTCGAATGTTTTCTTTGACCTTATACACCATCGCTGGAATGCTCATTCTCGACCAATTAAACATTTCCATTAGCCCCTTGATAGCCGGATTTGGAATCGGAGGCATTGCCGTAGCTCTCGCACTCCAACCAACGCTAGGGAATTTTTTTGCTGGAACCTATTTAGTATCAGGTGACGTATTAAAACCAGGGGACTACATTGGAATGGAAAGTGGCCTGGCCGGGTATGTAGTTGAAATTGGATGGAGAAGTACCAGACTCAAGACGGCATTTAACAACTTGGTAGTCATCCCAAATTCCAGACTAGCTGACAGCATAATCACCAATTATTCTGACCCAACGTTAGAAATGGGTGTTATTGTATCCGCCGGAGTAAGCTACGACAGTAATTTATCGGTTGTTGAGAATATTGCTATGTCAGCAGCTACCGAAATTATAGATGAACTACCTGAAGCCAAGAAACCTTTCGAGCCATGGTTTGGATTTGACGAGTTCGGGGATTCGAATATTAACTTTTGGGTCTGGGTGGAAGCAAATGATCGACTCGGATCTTTCCGAATCAAATCGGAATTGATTAAAAGAATACACGAAAAATTCGGAGAGGCAGGAATCGAAATCAATTACCCTGTAAGGAAACTTATCTTTCCTGCAAATAACCCGAACCTAACTCTTGATCCTCCAGAATCCCAATAACCCCAAACGGTACCGGGAACGATACTGAACCTTCCAAGTTTACGGTCGAATCGCTACGGGATTGTTCCTCTCGAACAAAAATTGGATGTGGCATTCATGTAAGATACTAGACAGGTGGAATTCCCCGAAGAAATTTGGCGGAGAGGGTGGGATTCGAACCCACGATGGGTTACCCCATACCGCATTTCGAGTGCGGCGCGATCGACCGGACTCCGCCACCTCTCCATAAAACATACTTTTACGAACGAAGTTAGATTCTATACTCACGTAAGGTACGCATAAACGCCCATGCCAACCCTACTACAATAAGACAGATGGCCGAAGCTAGCAACATTGCATTTTGAGGACCAATATACGCCGCTACTAATCCTACTTCCAAAGTTCCGGTGGCATTAGCCGTCATACCCGCGATAAGTAGTGCGCTTGATGCCCTACCCCTCATATGGTCGGGAGTAACTATTTGAACGGTGGCGTGTTTAATTGTTACGGCGACAGCATCAAAAAATCCAAGGGTTGCTACTACCAAGGTGCCAATCCAAAAATTAGAAGTAACTCCAAATAATCCCAAGCAAATCGAATAGAACACAGTCGAACTGAGAATTAGAATTCCTTTTCTGGGATATCGATTAGAGAACAATATAAATAGAGCTCCTAAAATACTCCCCGTAGGAACCGCAGCGGTTATTGTACCTAACGATGCGGGACCCACCTTATAAACATCTTTTGCAAATGCTGCCAACAAGGGTCGAAAATAACTTACCACAGTCACTCCAATGTCCAATCCGAAGATTGACATCAATAACCTCTGGGAGAAGACAAACCGGGCCCCTTCCAACGCAGTGGAAAAAATCTTGAAAATAACATTCCCTTTCGACGATTCTGATTGAGGTGAGGGATTATCAGGCCTTCCTGGGGTTCGTATCAGTAAACAGCCAATGATTGAGGGGATAAAGAAAATAGAACTAACAAGATAACCGTTGGCAGCACCAAGCGTGGCAATTAATGAACCAGCCAACAATGGGCCTATTAGCATTGTAGCCTGTCCTGTAGCCCAATTGATGGTAATTGCGTTACTGAGGTTATCATGAGGGACTGTTTTGGCTAACATTGATGCCCGAGCAGGCCCACCGAAAATACCAACAAGAGACGTAAGTGTTACAAAGCCAAAAATATGCCACACTCTGATCTGCCCAGACTCTGTAAGGAGCCAAAGGGATACAGCAATAAAAAACCCTCCACCGAGAGTTAGGAAAATAAGTTTTTTTCTATCAAAAAGGTCTGCCATAGTTCCCCCAAATAAACCTAATACCAACATAGGAATAAGTTGGAACAACCCGGTAAGGCCTAAGTGGATCGTCGAACCGGTGATCTCATAAACCAAATAATAATTGACTAATTGGCGCATGCTCTGGGCAACCTGAGCAAACATATTAGTTCCCCACAAAAGGCGGAAATCACGAAATTTTAATGCCCCTAATGGAGGTGTTCTAGAGAGATTTTTTTTATTATCGAAAAGGTTCATAGACCTCAACTCAAGTTTATCTGAAAACGGAGTTTTGGAAAAACCTGCGGACCACAAAAGTTGACCCCAATTATATCATCGCAAATTAAACATCCTAAACTTAACCGAGAGCCGGATGGTGGTTGCAGAAGCCTACCAAAAGGAGTCTACTTCCTTCCCAAATAGCCAATTTAATTGAGTTCAAGCCTAAAATGATTGGATATATAAACGAACCCAATAGGGGGGCCATATAGCTGTGTGGTATTCTGAACTCACAAAATTGAATTTACTTTGTAGTTGTCTACTCATCCCGAAAATTGGATCCTGGATGAGAATATCGTTCTCTTAGAAACAATTGGAGTGCATTGATGCCACAAATCCAAGGCGTTATTTTAGCAGCAGGCTTAGGTAAACGAATGAGGTCCGATATCCCCAAGGTTTTACATAAGATCTGTGGCCAGCCAATTCTAACGCACCTAACCCAGACTCTAAAATTAGCAGGGATATCTACTCCCATCATTGTTTGCCCTCCCCCTCCGATTGATTTTTCAGAGACACTGGGAAGCAATTTCTTTTATGTTATCCAAGCTTCCCCAGATGGGACTGGGAGTGCACTGTTGGTTTCCAAAGAGAAGGTGGCGCCTTCTACCACTCATATCCTTTGTGCGAGTGGTGATTCCCCTCTACTCAAAGCCGACACTATTACACGACTGGTCAACAAAAACATAGGGTCAAAAGCTGACATCACTATCCTAACGTCTCCAACCTCCCCCCAAGAAGGATTGGGCCGGGTAATCCGTGATAAATCACAAAAGATAACCGGAATCGTAGAGGAGCGAATGGCGAATGAACAACAAATCGCAATAAATGAAGTGAATGGAGGAGTGTACTGTTTCAGAACAGAACATTTATGGAGAAGACTAGCGAGCCTAAAAACCTCTCAAAACGGCGAGGTTCTTCTAACGGATTTAATCACATCTACTATTTCAGACGGAGGCAAAGTAGACAATCTGGAAGTAGAACACTCCTGGGAAATTCTAGGAGTAAATACTAGAGTCCAACTTGCTACCGCAGAAACAATCCTGAGAAAATCCATACGCTGCTACTGGATGAATCAAGGCGTAACAATTCTCGACCCAACCTCTACGTTTATCGACAGCTCAGTAAATATCGGAATGGACACCACTATACATCCCAATACCCATCTGAATGGAACCACTCAAATAGGAAAACAATGTGAGTTAGGCCCAAACTCCATAATAATCGACACAACCGTTGGGGATGCCTGTTTGATTTTCGGGTCTATCATTTCAGGGAGCGAAATCGGCCGTCAATCGAATATCGGACCTTTTTCAAATATAAGGCCCAATTCCAAAATTAGTTCAGATGTCCATATTGGAACATCAGTAGAGATCAAGGAAAGCTATATAGGAACGGGGACCAAAATTGGTCATTTCAGCTATATTGGAAATTCAGAACTTGGAAAGAACGTCAACATCGGAGCGGGAACGGTTACCTGTAATTTTGATGGCTTAACAAAAAATCCCACCTTTATAGAAGACAATGTTTTTATTGGGTCGGGCACCATGATAATCCCACCGATCACAATTGGAAAAAATGCATCTACGGGTGCTGGGTCGGTAGTAACCCATGACATCCCAGCGGGGAAATTGGCTTTTGGAAATCCGGCTAACCTTAGAGAAATTAAAAAGTCTAACCCGCATTCATCGCCAAATACACCCTCTAAACTGCCAAATCGCTCCAAATCTAAAAAAAATACCGACTAAAAATATAGATACGGGGATAACGAAACAAGGGCCAATTTAAAAATAGAAGGACCCCTCGACTATCAGCCGGGGGGTCCTTCTTATTTACCTGTTATTTTCAGAACTCTATTTGGAAGCGGTTACCTTCAGCGGTGAAGTCGCCTTGGACCCTTTATTGCCATCGGCCCATAGAGACCCAACTCCTGCTGGAACATTACTTGCCGAAGCGCTAAACTCAAATGCTCCGTCAGAATTGGCATCGCCTCCTCCAATTACATATTTAGCACCACCGGACGCAACTGTAAGGACAATGCTTTCACCAGCCGAGAATCCCGATCCCCAGACGGTTACGCTCCCGCCACTGCTTACAGCCAATGATCCAAGCTCAATATTCGCTGTTCCGGGATTTGTCGCACTTTTTCCAGAAGGTCCTTGAGGCCCTGGAGCTCCTGGAGGTCCTGCTGCGCCTGCAGATCCCGCTGCACCATCAACACCGGCAGCTCCGGAGGGACCAGCGGGGCCCGCGGGTCCTGCAGATCCGGAAGTTCCGGCTGGGCCAGCCGGCCCTGTGCAAGCCGCTAAGACCAATGTGGTCATAAATGCTGCCACCAAAATAAAACTCCACTTACTCGCCAATAGTGATCTATTCATCTAGTCCCCTTTCATCCTGGAAGGTACCAGTGGATTTCAGAGCCACCTCTACCCAACCATCATTTTCGTAAATAATACAATAGCAATGTTAGGCAAGCAGGCAACTAATGTCAATACCCATGAAGCAGTGAAATCAGTCTTTAGCCTCAAGAAAAAGCCCTGGCATGAATCTGCCAGGGCTTTTTAGTCTTGTCTAAGACGTTTCTATTCTGCTGCCATCGGGTTTTCAAATAGGGCCAAATCTGGCTTAGAAACAAACAAGATTGGCGTTACTGCGTTAGAACCTAAGAAACCCTGAGCTTTCACCATATAGACGCCAGGGCCTAGAGGGAAATATTTGTCTCCGGCTTTCAAAGTAGGCGTAATCTGGAAACGCTTTCCAGGCTTGTAACTCCATTCCCCTGATTCATCCGCAACAGCACCACCGACGCTAACAATCTTATTGTTATCTACGATGAAGTCGATGAGAACTTCCTCTCCAGGAATGAATCCCCTACCATGAGTCGTGAACCGGACATCTGTACCGATAACATAGACTCCCTTATCTACCGAAATGGAAGCCTCTGACGTCAAACCAAAGGATGAATCAGCGGATCCATCAGCTCCCGCTGGGCCTGTTGCACCAGCAGGGCCTGCAGCTCCTTGGGGACCGGCTGGGCCTTGGGCGCCAGCTGGGCCAGCAGGGCCTTCACAGGCCGCTATTGTCAAGATAAACAGTGAGAAGATTCCAAAAATGACCCCGAGCTTCTTTATCGATGCGAGACTTTTCATACGTCTCTCCTTTCCCGCTTCATAAAATTTCTAACCTGCGCCTAGGAAAAACAGGCTTTCTCCGAAGGGTTCTAAAAAAAAATATATCATCCAACTAGTCAATGTCAAGCCCTTTAGGCTCACGGAGCAACAAAGAGCGACATTAATGAAAAGAATCGGTGTTATCCCGCCCGAATGTAACGACAATCTGTTTTAAATTTTTTGGAATCTACACTCAAATTTCGATAGCCCTCCCATCCACCGTATTGCATCTGCTGTGGGCTCTAGAACTAGATCCGATAAACCAATACTCTACAACCCCACCAAATGTCCCAATACCTAAGCGCAGGATAGCTTACTTAACTTACAAATTCGGTTCACCTCATGCTAGAATTATTTGCTAATAATAAGTGCGAGTATAAAATTTTGAATCCAAAAGCCGTACGGTTAGAAATACCAGAGATGCCTAGAATTCCGGATTCACCCCTCGGACAGCACTCCCAAGCCAGAAATTAGCAACAGAAGCAAAACAGGATTAAGGGTATAATAAAGTTATGGAAACCGAATATCTTACAGGCAGAAAATATTGATACAGGAATTATGGGCTCCGGCTGGGACTCTTCATTTAGCGGCAGCCCCGATTACTAAACATATAGCGGAGTTAATTCTCCAGATAGCAGTGATTCTACTGGCTGCAAAAATTTCTGGTGAAATTTGTGACCGTTATCTCCGCGTCCCCTCAGTATTGGGCGAACTTGGCGCGGGGTTGTTGATTGGACCCTTCGCCTTAGGAGGGATACAAATCGGGGGTTTCGGACCGCTTTTTGATGTGGCTCATCTAAACTCTACTAACATACTCGAAGCTATTCCTAGTGAGATCTATTTCCTAGCACAATTAGCCTCGGTAGTATTACTTTTTGGGGCCGGGTTAGAAACAGACCTGAAACAGTTCATGCGATACGCTGGCCCAGCAACGGTTATAGCCCTAGGAGGGGTTGTATTCCCGTTCGTTTTTGGAGTCGTCGCCACAGTTAGCCTAGGGTATGCACCAGATTTTACTAGCCCGGTCGCTCTATTTATAGGAGCATTGATGACGGCCACATCAGTCGGTATCACAGCCAGAGTCTTAGCAGATCTCCATCAGCTCAGTTCCCCTGAAGGAGTTACCATCATTGGGGCAGCAGTCATTGACGACATTCTAGGCATCCTGATCTTAACCATCGTAATAGGAGTCTCAGGGACAGAAGAACCTTCATTAGGGAAATTAGGACTAATCGCCGGGAAGGCCCTCGGGTTTTGGGTTCTTTTGACAGGCATTCTTTTATTGCTTTCTAAGAAAATATTTAGGGTAATCGATTGGTTCAGAATTCCGGGAGCCCCAATTGTATTGGCTCTATCGCTGGCATTGATTGGAGCGGGATTAGCGGAGATGGCAGGATTAGCTATGATCATTGGCGCCTATTCTGTCGGCTTAGCTCTCTCCGAAACCAATCTCGCAAGGACAATTGAGGAGTCTTTAGAGGGGGTTCATAGTTTCGTCGTTCCTATTTTCTTCGCTGTGATGGGTATGATGGTAAATCTTCCATCTATGACTGAAGCCCTGCTTTTTGGAAGCGTGCTCACAGTTCTAGCAATTATATCCAAGGTCTTTGGCTGCGGCCTCCCAGCTATGGCTACCGGGTTTAATTCTCTCGGGGGCCTGAGGATTGGTTTGGGAATGTTGCCAAGAGGAGAGGTAGCCCTGATTATCGCCGGAGTTGGATTGGCAGCAAACGTGATCGACGGAGAAATGTTTGGTGTTGCCGTGATGATTACAATTGTTACAACAATTTTAGCCCCTATTTTACTGGTTCCCGCTTTCAAAATAGACAAACCCGGACGAAAACCTCCTCAAGTAAAGGGAAACCCAAATGAGGCTTTATCCTGAATCAGGAATCATGATTGAAGCATTGGAAATTGCGAAGCTGGCTGTAGAAATTGCTTCGGAAAAACAGGCGTCCGATGTGCTTCTTTTAGACGTAAAAGAACGAGCAAATTTTACTGACTATTTTGTCATTCTTAGTGTGGAGAGTATCCCTCAAATGAGAGCTGTCCATGAAGAATTGATGGGTGACCTAAAAAAGGCGGGGGCCCAGTTACATCATACCGAGGGAACCCCAGTTTCTGGCTGGATCTTACAAGATTACGGAGACGTTATCGTCCATATATTCGCACCTGAACAACGGTCTTACTATCAACTGGAATCATCATGGATCCATGGGGTTACCCTTATCAGAATTCAGTGATTAACCCCATGTTGGTTTTTAGTCAACTGAGGAATTCGGTTGATAAGAAAAAATCGAGTTCTCATGGGTAGCGGCCTCAGATAACCCGAACCATGGACTAAATTTTCCTCAACATCCACCCCAAATCCCTATTCTCATTGTCACCCAGTCAATTCTGTTGGTTTGAAGAAAATCGATATTTCGTGAATGGCAGCCTCTGCAGAATCAGACCCGTGGACCAGGTTCTCCCCAATGTCCACCCCAAAATCACCTCTTATAGTTCCGGGGAAGGCCTTTAATGGGTCAGTTGAACCCATGCTCTGCCGCACTACATCAATGACAAATGGACCTTCCACAACCATTGCTACCACAGGACCCGATGTAATAAATTCTACTAAGCCGGGGAAGAATGTTTTATCGGCGTGTGCGGCGTAATGTCTCTTAGCAAGTTCTTCATCTATTTGAAGGACCTTCAATCCCACCAATTCCAATCCTCGAGACTCAAAACGAGAAATTATCTCTCCAACTAATCGACGCTTTACACCGTCGGGTTTCACTAGGACTAACGTTCGCTGGCGCTCTGTCATGATTGCTCCTTAGAATTAATTTATCGATCCAAACCCAAGTTGCTCAAGTTTTGATTGAACTAATACTTGGGCTTCGAAGGTATAAAGGTTGGAGGGTAGCCCGATCGGGGAGAACACCGATTGAATGTTGCAAATACCCAAGGTAGGCTAAAGTAGACGTCCTTCTCGTTGGCGGCCGCACTGGCATAAAAGCCAATTGGCCTGTCACAAATTTCTCTAATATAACCTTAGATTCAAACACTGGTTCTCCACAAACCAAAACATTTGTTGGGAGCTGAGAAAAAATGGATTCCGGAGAACCGATTTCCTCACCTTTCAGACAAGACCAAACTTCTTCTTTTTCCTGGAAAAGGGCCCAAGCAAATTCACCTCTTCCAACACTAAGAATAGGACAAATAATTTTCCCTGTTTGGGAATACGGGAATGCTTCGATCTCCAAAGTTCGGATTCCAAAAAGCGGAATATCTAAGGCCTCAGCCAATCCTTTTGCGGCACCCATTCCCACACGAAGAGAGCTGAAACCTCCTGGCCCATTTGAAACAAAAATGGCGCTGAGGTCACTAACTGTGCAATTCGATTGCCTAAACAGTGTTTGGATTGCAGGAATCAGTTCGACGGTATGGTTTCTCGGGGAATGCCAACTGATTTCCATAACTACGTCGCCATTGAGAGATAAAGCGACACCAGCGTATCGAGTTGAAGTATCTACGGAGAGTTCGATGGTTCCCGTCCCTTTATTAAATTTACATTTAATAGTGAAATTTCAATCAATGATAGCACGTAACAAATCGCAGTGCCGAACTCCATGGCCTTCAAAATTCAACAGTCGTTCATTCTCGTTTACATGTTCAAAGGTGACCTCAAGCCGAGACCCGGGGAAAGCGTCAGAAGCCCGGTTCGCCCACTCAATAATAGAAATACCATCAGAAAGAAGATATTCCTCCAACCCCATATCCAAAACTTCAGCCAATCCCCCTATTCGGTACAAATCTATATGATTGAGGAGCAACCTACCTTGGTATTGAAGCACGAGAACAAATGTTGGGCTTCTTACCGGTTCACTAACTTCGATTCCTTCTGCTACTCCTTGAGTGAAAGTGGTTTTACCCGCACCCAATTCTCCCATCAAGAGGATTACGTCGCCAGGTGCTGCATGCTGGCCTAAAAGCCGACCGAATTTCTTAGTTTCCTCAAAGGAATTGCTAACTATTTCTCTAATTTCCTTCATGATAAGAAGTGATTCCAACCTCCGCTAACAAGGTTCACTAAAGATCCATTATTATCAAAAATCGATACTTCCTCTTGGGAAGGCGGTTCAATCCTTCCAATAATTGTTATGAGATTTGGAAATTCCAATACAATCGATTCAAGCAAGCCTGACGGGGCAGTTACAAGAAGTTCATAATCTTCCCCTCCGCCTACAGCAAATCGCAAAAAATCTTCTGGAAATGCCTTTCTGGCCAAAGGATGAACGGGGACGTCTTCAGCAAATACATGGGCGGATACACAGCTGGCCCTACATAGTTTCTCTAAATCATTTTTAAGCCCGTCACTAATATCCATCGAACACACCACACCTTTTTGGGCCAGAAATTTTGCCTCAGCAATCCTCGGTTGAGTTCTCATATGAGTTTCCGCTAAAGACCTGAATCCACCGTTCAAATCCCCTAGCCCCAATTTGATGACTTCTAAAGCTGCCGAAGGTCCTCCCAAACATCCAGTTACCGCGATTGAATCTCCAGTTTTCGCATTGGTTCGACGCAAAACAGGACCAGTTGCGTTCCCAAAAACGGTGATTGTAATGAATACTTTATCGGAAGAGACGATATCACCCCCAATTACTGTCCCCCCAAATTTATCAACGCAGTCCAAGAGCCCATCATAAAATTTCTCAACCGCCTCGACTTCCAATTCCCGAGGAAGCCCTAAAGTAACCAAACTATAATCAGGATTTCCAGCCATGGCAGCGATATCACTAAGGTTAGAAGCCATAGCCTTCCAACCAATATCTTCCCAAGAACCAAAAGACCGGGAAAAATGGACGTCTTCCACCATCGTGTCAGTGGTTACTACTTGAAATCCCTTAAGAGTTCTCAGAATAGCGCCGTCATCGCCAATGCCAACGATGACCGGAGATACTGTATTTGTTCCCCTTAAGTCGATCTTTTTTTTAATCCGATCGATTAATTCAAATTCACCAAAATGTTTCAATTTCATAGGCCCATTATACGAAAGGTTGGACTTTTAAGGTACGCCTAGACAAACGATCATTGGAAATCACTTTGCAGAAAACGGAATCCAATAATTCCTCTAAATAAGACCGTATGATAAAATACTGTGGCGTAACGGTAGGAAACGATTCTAATTCTCGACTGTGTGAGGCCCATCAATGAGCAAGCTCATAAAACTAATGGAACAACTAGGAAGAGAAAATCCACCTCGTCTCGGTTTCGGGATGAAGACAGTTCAAAAACCAAATCCTGAAATGGTACTATTAGGATTAGCTCAAGATATTAAAGCGCTTAAAGGAAAAGAGGTTTCTCGATTTGATGGGATAATTTTCGCTACAAACAATCAAATAGGGAATCAATTGAAATCTAAATCAGTTCTCCCTGAAGAAATCCCTTGGGGAGTTGTTTTGGAATCCCCTACGGAGCGTGATACTGCTCAACTACTCCAAGAAGGTTGCGATTTTATTGCTTTATCCAATCTGAACGTAAAAGTTGAGGCAACTAAAGAAGAAGATTTAGGGCATTTCTTATTTATGCCAGCCGACCTCTCCCAAGAGGATCAGCAAGCACTAGTAGGCTTACCAATTGACGGAATCTTTTTTGAAGATATTTCATCTGGGGACTGGACATTAGAAGGTCTTCTTCGTCTTTCAAGATTTAGAAGGGAAATCGGAAAAACATTCATTCTAAAATTATCCGCCATCCCCTCGTCATGGGAGCTAGAATGCTTACACAATATCGGGATAGAAGGTTTGTTAATTGAGATAGAAAAACAAAGTAAAAAAGACATTAACACCCTCTCTGACCTAATTGAGGCGCTTCCCAAAAAATCGAATCAAAGCCAAAAATTAATCCCATCTTTAGGTAATCTCCCCAATCATTCAGACGACCCCATTGAGCAACCAGATGATGATGATGATGATGATGATCTTTAGAAATCTCGGCAGACTCTTATAAGATAAGAAAGTGCGGATTTCGAATGCTCCTACGTAATTTTGGCCAACTAATCGCTGACCCGTTGGGATTTGCACCTTTCCTTATTTTGATTATCGGGGGATTAGTCATAGCAATTACCATTCATGAATTCAGTCATGCGTTTCTCGCCTACCGCATGGGAGACTTTACAGCGAAAAGTTTAGGAAGACTTTCGATCAACCCATTAGTTCACCTTGATCTAATGGGGAGCCTTATGCTGCTGATGGTAGGAATTGGCTGGGGGAAACCCGTCCCCGTAAATGAAAGGGCATTCACAAAAAACCCCACAAGACAGATGGCAGTAGTAGCATTCGCCGGCCCTTTCTCAAATTTATTTATGGCCATGGTTCTATCTCTACCTTTCAATTTTGGTTTGATCGAACTCCCATTTCGATACACAGGGATGTTTGTTTCCACGACATACCAACAAGTGATTGGCGAGGTATTAATTACCCTTATCGCCATAAACTTACTTTTGGCTGTATTCAACCTTTTGCCGATTGCCCCTCTCGATGGATCGAAAGTTGCGAAAGGGGTCTTACCCTCAAATATGGCCTATCGCCTTTCCCAATTAGATCCCTGGGGCCCAGGAATTCTCCTAACATTGATTGCCGCAGATTGGTTCCTTGGGGTAGGCATTTTAAGTTTATTGATAATCCCTCCCGTTAATGTTCTAGGAATAATCATACTGGGGCACCCCGTTTTATAGATTTAGAACACATAATTCATATCCAAAAAGTTCGCCATTAAGAACGTCTAGGTTATAATGGGCCGTAATATGCTTAGTTGGGAACAGATGCACTAGGAGGAATTTAGGTGGATAGGCTAACGATCATTGGTATGGGCTTGATCGGTACTTCATTCGGACTTGCGTTGAAAAAAGCGAGAATTCAAAATCTTGAGATTGTCGGCCACGACCTTGAACCAACCAACTCGTTAAAAGCCCAAAAGCGAGGAGCTTTAGACCGAGTTGAAAGGAACATTTTCAGCGCCATCAATGGAGCAAAAATAATCGTACTTGCCATACCGGTTTTGGCAATTAAAGAAATGATGGAACTAATCGGGCCATCGATTGAAGAAGGAACCATTGTAACCGATACTGGTTCCACAAAATTGCAAGTAACTAAATGGGCTGACGAAATTCTTCCCTCCGGCGTCAATTTCATTGGAGGACATCCAATGGCTGGAAGGGAGATTTCAGGTCCAGATGGAGCCGATGAGAATTTATTTAACGGAGCGGTTTACGCTATTTGCCCAAGTCCAACGGCTGAAAAATTCGCCCAAAAATATGTAGTTGATCTAGCAGAAGCGATGGGAGCGAAACCATATTTTGTTGGTCCGGACGAACACGATATTTATGTAGCAGGAATTAGCCATCTTCCGTTCATGTTATCTATCGGCTTAATGAATACGACCGCAAATAACCCCGCGTGGAGAGAGATGTCCATGCTGGCCGCAAGTGGCTACAGAGATATCTCGAGATTGGCGTCCGGAGACCCGATTATGCATCGAGATATTTGTCTGACAAATCAAGAAGGGATTGTTTACTGGATTGATGAAACGATCAAGCAACTTTACGAATTCAGAAACAACATTCGGGATAACCCAAACGAATTAGAATTATCGTTTATCCGAGCATGGGAATCCCGAGCCCGATGGCTCGCCCACAAAGAATCAGGGGCGGCACCTGGCGTTGAATTCCCCTCCTCATCTGACACAATGATGTCTTTATTAATGGGAGACAAGTTAGCAACAAGACTTAAGGAACTCACCGAAGAACGTGCTCGGGACCAAACCAAATACCACAAGGGATAAACCAATGAAGATCACCGTCAAAGGTGCCAAGATGCTCAGGGGTTCGCTGACACCACCCGGTGATAAGTCCACTTCCCACCGAGCCGCTATCTTGAACGTCTTGGCCAGCGGGAATTCCAAAGTAGAGAATTTTTCACCGGGACAGGATTGCGCCTCCACCGTACATTGTTTGCGCGAAATGGGTGCATCCATCTTGGCCGACCCTCTCACCCCTAACTCGTTATTAATTGAAGGAACGGCTAACTCACTGAGTGAACCAGCTTCAATTCTTGATGCCGGAAATAGTGGGACAACAATGCGGTTATTAAGTGGTGTATTGGCTGGCCAATATTTCCCCTCTGTCATTTCCGGAGATAAATCCTTGAATAGCAGACCAATGGCCCGAATTATTCAGCCATTAAAACTCATGGGTGCCAATGTTTCGGGCAGGAACAATGACACATTAGCCCCCATCATGTTCCGAGGCGGCCGCCTATCTGGAATAGAATATGAATTACCGGTTGCCAGCGCCCAGCTAAAATCATGTTTACTGCTAGCGGGAATGTACGCTAATGGAACAACAAAAATAATTGAACCAACCCCATCTAGAGACCATACGGAAAAAATGTTAGCCGACATGGGAGTTCCTCTCACTATCAAAGATCAAGTGATTACGGTTGGCCAAGGGAAACTGAAGGCAAAAAATATTTTCGTCCCTTCAGATATCAGTTCGGCAGCATACTGGGCCGTTGCAGCGGCAGCTCACCCTGATAGCAAGATTACCATCAATGGTGTGGGGGTTAATCCAACGAGAACGGGAATATTAGAGATACTAGGTAGAATGAATGCGAAAATCAAGTTGGACAACTCAAGAAAAGAAGGCGTCGAAGATGTCGCAGATATCATTGTTGAATCCAGCGACCTCGTAGCCACTATAATTGAGGGAGACATCATCCCTCGGCTTATAGATGAATTGCCCGTTATAGCAGTAGCAGCTTGTTATGCGAAAGGCACAACGGTCATTAAAGATGCCTCTGAACTGAGAGTAAAGGAATCCGATAGAATAAAAGCTATGGTAAGTCAATTAAAACGCATGGGTGGTAATATCAAAGAAACTGCCGACGGGATGGTTATACACGGTCCAGTTACCTTAAATGGAGCGACTTGTCGTAGTTTTGGCGATCACAGAGTCGCTATGTCTTTAGCTATCGCTGGTATTCTGGCACAAGGAGATACCACAATATTGAATGCCGAATGTTCTCAAATTTCTTATCCCGGATTTTGGGACCAAATTTATTCAATTTCAGGTAGATGAATTGGTTAGAAAACTTCTCTCTGAAGATAATGCCCCGGAAAACCCCTTAGGGCTTCTGGTTATTCTCTCGGGGCCGTCAGGGGTAGGGAAAGACTCTGTATATAATCAAATGAAATCCTCAGGGAAACCTTACTTTTTTGCGGTCACCGCAACCACCCGTTCCCCCAGACCAAACGAAGAGCATGAGAAAGACTATATATTTCTTACTCCTGCTGAATTTGATGTAATGGTGGATGTAGGTGGATTCCTAGAGTGGGCCCAAGTTTATGGGAATCGATATGGCGTCCCAAAAGCTCCAATAGACGATGCCTTAGTGAAAGGCCAGACGGTGATCATTAAAACAGATGTTCAAGGAGCGTCAACAATTAAAAAACTGATATCGAGAGCGATTTTCATTTTCTTAGCCCCTGCATCGATGAATGAATTGGAACGTCGGCTTCGTAACCGTTTAACCGAGAGCAAGACCGATATATCATTACGACTCAAAACAGCTAAAGCTGAGATGGGACATCAGGCAATGTTTGACTATACCGTTATCAACCATGAAGGTGAATTAAAACAGACCGTTTCGGAAATTGAATTAATCATTAACAAGGAACGAGAAAAATAAAGACCTTCTTCCATTAAGTCTGCCTAGCTTATCATGGTCCTCATTATAGAATCGATGGAGAAAGTGAAGGAGAATGAAAGTGTCATCAATGGAATTGTTCGAAGCGATACATACCCAAAGAGCAATCCGGAGGTACAAGCCAGACCCAATCCCTCCTGAAGTAATTCACCAAATTCTAGACGCAGCTATCAGAGCCCCTAGTGGTAGCAATCTGCAACCCTGGAATTTTTTGGTTATATCCGATATTTCCACTAAAAAAAGGATTGGGGAATTTTACAAGAAATCTTGGGATATCACCTTTGGGAGCGGGAGGAGACCCAGTGGCCATCTCAAATCATCCGTCCGGATTTCGGCACAATATTTGGCGGATCATATGGAAGAAGCCCCCATTCTGATTCTTGCCTGTATCCAAACTAATGGATCCCCGGGAAGCACAATACGGGGTTCTTCAATCTATCCAGCCGTACAAAACTTGATGTTGGCAGCAAGAGCTTTAGAAATTGGCAGCGTAATTACCACTCTCCACACTCGATATGAACAAGAGATTAAAAATCTTTTGGAAATACCTGATAACGTTGAAACGGTTGCCTTAATTCCATTAGGATACCCGACAAAGGAAGAACATTTTGGGAAAAACAAGCGGACCCCAGTTGAACTTGTCACGTTTAATGGGAAATGGGGTAACCCATGGCAACTCGAATAAGCTAGATTTCAGCAACCGGTTTACGAATCACCATCTGTCATAATTTTAGTGCGAATCTCCACTATCTCATCTCGAATTAATGCTGCTTTTTCAAACTCCAAGTTCTGGGCAGCCTGTTTCATCTGTCTTTCTAAGCCTTTTACCATGCGGGTTGCTTCTTCTTTACCCAAACTGCCAATCTCCAGCGATTGATCGGGGATTTGAATTTGGCTGCGAACCCTGTCCGTAATATCACGAACAGCTTTACGTATTCCAGTCGGAGTTATACCATTACGCGTATTGAATTCTTCTTGAATTTCTCGGCGCCTGTAAGTCTCGTTCAGGGCCTTCTCCATAGAGGCAGTCATTTTGTCCGCATACATAATCACATGTCCGTCCTCATGACGAGCAGCCCGCCCTATAGTTTGGACTAACGAGGTTTCAGACCTTAAATAACCCTCTTTGTCTGCGTCTAAAATAGCGACCAAGCTAACTTCCGGTAAATCTAATCCTTCTCGTAATAAATTGATCCCAACAACAACATCGTAAACACCTAAACGAAGATCTCTGAGGATTTCGCTCCGTTCTAAAGTTACAATATCGGAATGAAGATAATGAATTTTGACGCCCATTTCCTTCAGATAATCTGAAAGTTCCTCCGCCATTCGTTTCGTTAAGGTCGTCACTAATACTCTTTGTCCTTTAGACACCCTATTTTCAATCTGTGTTAGAAGGTCGTCAATTTGATCTTTTGTCCGCTTGACTTCAATCGTTGGGTCCAATAATCCCGTTGGTCGAATTACCTGTTCTACGACATTTGAACTTTTCATGAGTTCATACGGCCCGGGAGTAGCTGATACAAAAACCACTTGGTTTAATCTCCCTTCAAACTCTTGAAAAGCCAAGGGTCGATTATCCAGGGCTGACGGAAGCCGGAAACCGTATTCGACCAACGTCTGTTTTCTTGAGATATCTCCCCGGTACATCCCCCTCACCTGAGGAATTGTCATATGAGCCTCATCAACAAACATGATGTAATCCTCTGGAAAATAATCCAAAAGAGTCCATGGAGGACTTCCCGGTTCACGATCAGAGAGATGCCGTGAATAATTTTCAATGCCTGAGCAGTATCCTACTTCCTGGAGCATTTCCAAATCATAACGAGTACGTTGCTCCAGCCGAGCTGCCTCGAGAACATGTCCTTCAGACCTAAGAAATGTTAATCGCTCGTCAAGTTCATACAATATTGATGTTTGGGCTCTCTGCAATTTTTCTTTACTGGTTACGAAATGTTTGGCTGGATAAATTTGGATATCTTGACGGCTTGATAACATCTCTCCGGTTAATGGGTCTAATTCAAGAATCTCTTCCACTTCATCCCCAAAAAAAGAAATTCGGATTGCCAACTCATCATAGGCAGGGAATATATCAAGAGTATCCCCTCTTACCCTAAAAGTTCCCCTATGGAAGTCCAAGTCATTCCGTTCATATTGCATTGCCACTAATGAACGAATCAGTTGACGGGGACTTCGTTTTTGACCTTCAAATACTTCAGATACAAAACTGTGATATTCAGCTGGATCCCCTAACCCATAGATACATGAAACGGAAGCCACAATCACTACATCTGTTCTAGTTAACAAAGCTCTTGTTGCCGCGTGCCGAAATCGGTCAATTTCCTCATTTACGCCCGCGTCTTTTTCGATATATGTATCAGTTCTAGGAATATATGCTTCAGGCTGATAGTAATCGTAATAGGATACAAAGTATTCCACCGCGTTATCGGGGAAAAATTCCTTGAATTCTGTGACTAATTGGGCGGCCAGTGTCTTGTTATGGGCAATTACAAGCGTAGGCTTTTGCACTTCTTCAATAATTCTCGCCATGGTGAAGGTTTTCCCGCTACCAGTCACACCTAAAAGGGTTTGATAAGGGGTGCCATTTAAAAGTCCCTCTGATAGGCCTCGCACCGCTTGAGGTTGGTCACCTGTTGCCTGAAATTCGGAAACAATTCGAAAGCTGGACATTTCAACGGTAATTGTACACCAGATAGTATATAAAGTAGAGCAGATCATGTACTCTAAATTTGAACGGACCCTGAGGAGGGATTTTTGAAAATCCTTTTACGCCTATTAGGTTTGGCGTGGGGACATCCCAAGCCTTTAATAGCGGCATATGGTTGTTTAATCGCAACAAACTGTTTCGCCCTGACGATTCCGTACCTGTTAGGAAACACGATAGACCAGGTTTTAGAAATAGGGAATCCTCAGGACATTGTTAATTTTTGTTTGGCAATTTTATTTGTCGCAGCATTTAGAGGAGCATTCTCTTTCGGCCAAACTTATTTTGGGGAGCAGGTTTCCCAACTTGTAGCATTTGATTTGAGAAACAACCTTTACAGGCATCTCCTTACTCTCAGTTTTTCCTTCCATGACAAACAGCAAACTGGGAATTTAATGTCAAAAGTTACGGCTGACGTTGAGGCTATAAGAAACTTTGTTCAGACGGGGACGTTGCGGATAAGTCAAACCATATTCCTTTTAACTGGGACCACAGTCATATTATTGATTACCAATTGGAGGCTTGCCCTCATAAGCCTAGGGTTCATCCCAATAGTTTTCTGGAGATCAACGGTTTCAAGTCTATCGTTACGTCAACTGTGGCTCCATATACATAACAGACTCGGTCACCTCACCACATTATTACAGGAGAATCTAAATGGGGTCCGAATCATCCGAGTTTTCGGCGCCAAACAGTATGAAATCTCCAAATTCCAATCGGCAGCTGAAGAAATCGCCGTCTCCACAATCAAAGCTGGCCGGCAAGAGGCGTTAAACACCTCTGTATTAGCCTTATCCTTTGCCATCACCACAGGAATAATATTGTGGTTTGGCGGTCAAGAGGTACTTCATGGACGGCTCTCTCCTGGAGAGTTTGCCAAATTTGTTTTCTACCTCGGATTAATTACAGGTCCGGTCAGAATGTCAGGGGGGATAATCTCACGACTTTCAAGAGCTGCCTCAGCTGGACAAAGGGTTTACGAAGTTCTTGACTCCTTCCCGGAAATTCAAGAAAAACCCCTGGCAAGGGTTCTTCCTCCTGTCACGGGATTTATAAAATTCGAAAATCTGCATTTCGCATACAATAAAGATCTCTGGACTCTTCAAGATATTTGTTTCGAAGCACGCCCGGGGGAGGTAATCGCACTTTTGGGAGCTCCCGGGAGCGGAAAATCAAGTGTTGTACAACTTATTTCTCGGTTTTATGACCCAACTTTTGGAAGGGTTACGATTGACGAGATTGACATTCGAGATGTCACTTTATCCTCATTACGCACACAAATTGGATTTGTAATGCAAGACGTATTTATTTTTTCAAACACGATCCGTAACAACATCGCCTATGGGAAACCGGATGCAACAATGGAGGAGATAAAGCAAGTTTCGAAGATAGCCCAACTTCACAGTTTCATAAACTCCCTACCTGAGGGTTATGAAACATTTATTGGAGAACGAGGAATCACTCTTTCAGGAGGCCAACGGCAAAGGTTGGCCATAGCTCGAACTTTGTTAATTGACCCTCCAATCCTCGTTCTAGATGACTCAACCTCCAGCGTGGATGCAGAAACCGAAGATCTTCTTCAATCGGCTCTAACTGATGTGATGAAAGGCCGTACGGCCTTCATAATTGCCCATCGCCTTAGTTCCGTGAGAAACGCAGATCAGATCTTAATTTTGGAGGATGGCAAAATTATCCAACGGGGGAATCATACGGAATTACTTAAAATAAATGGACCATATCAAAATTTGTACCACCTTCAACTTATGCCAGAGGGATTATTACCTGTGAGTAAAGATTCAGAAATTCTTCCATCCAAACGGGGGTCAAACTGACATGAGGGTTGGAGGTCATGGTCATGGAAGAATGCGAGGGTCAATCGAAGAAAATGACGAGAGACGAGGTAAACTATATGACCACAAGGTCGTAAGAAGATTCGCAAGTTACGTACGTCCAAACCGAAAAACTGCTGCGATAAGCTTGGTTTCAATGTTGGTTTATACATTCACTACTGTTGGACAACCTTGGATAATAAAATTAGCAGTGGATTCCCTCATTAACGTATACCAAGAAAAAACCCTTGGAAATCTTGTTTTTATCGTGGGATTGTTTTCGCTAAATGCATTTGTAAACTTTCTGGCAAATTATGTCTATGTTGTTAGCCTATCTAAAGTTAGTCAACAAATCCTTTTTAGCCTTCGAACCCAAATGTTTAACCATCTACAAAATTTATCCATACGATTTTTCGACAGAAACGAGGTCGGACGGATAATGTCAAGAGCACAAAATGATGTCAACCAACTACAAGAATTCTTCAATATGGTTCTCATCACCGTTGCTGATTCTCTGGCACTAATAGGGATTGTTGTAGCTCTGTTTTTGATGGATGCCAAACTGGCGATAATTACGCTAAGTGTAATCCCAATACTTCTCTTGGTTCTTTTAGTGTGGCGACGATTTGCCTGGGATTCATTTATGGAAGTCCGCAGGGCAATTTCAGCCGTGAATGGGATGCTCCAAGAAAATATTTCCGGAGTGAGAATCATCCAATCCCTCAATCGAGAATCGGCTAATTATGGAGAATTCAGAGACCTAAATTTCAAGCATTTTACAGCAAATATGTATGCTACCCGCCTTTCCGGGGTTCTAAATCCCATAGTAGAAATCCTAACGGCCATTTCAATTGTTTTAGTCGTTTTTATCGGAGGGATCATGGTCACCAATGCCACCCTTAACATTAGCGTGGTAATAGCATTTATCCTGTATATCCAAAGATTTTTTGACCCCATCCGGGGCCTCACAAATCAGTACACTGGTTTCCAACGGGCCATGACATCAGGTGTAAGGATTTTCAATTTACTAGATACCGAGATAGAAGTAAAAGACCCCCTAAACCCTAAGCCATTCAAAAGAATTAACGGAACAATTAACTTAGAAAACATCCATTTCCATTACACCCCAGAAATACCAATAATCAGAGGTTTAACATTAAATATCTCTGAGGGAGAAACAATAGCTCTTGTTGGAACAACAGGCGCTGGAAAGACCACATTGGCGAGCTTAATTACCCGTTTCTATGATGTCACTCAAGGAAAGGTTATATTAGACGGACACGACATCAGAGAAATACCTCAATCAATTTTGTCGCGTCATATGGCAATGGTTCCCCAAGAACCCTTCCTATTTTCCCAATCTATCACTTCGAATATAAAATTCAATCGAATCTCCGCAACAACAGATGAAATAATTGAGGCGTCCACAATTGTAAATGCACATGAATTCATCCAAAAATTACCATTGGGGTACGATACCATCCTACAAGAACGGGGACAGAATCTTAGCTTAGGGGAGCGACAGTTAATCAGCTTCGCCCGGGCTATTTTAGCCGACCCTAAGATATTGATTTTGGACGAAGCTACAGCCAACATTGATAGCCATACAGAATATCTAATTCAAAGGGCTCTTCGAAGGATTCTCTCTAATCGCACCTCGATCGTGATAGCCCACAGGTTAAGCACTATCCGAGGGGCAGATCGAATCATTGTTTTGGACCATGGACTCATCGCCGAACAAGGGACACATGAGGAACTGATGACTAAGGGCAAAGTATACGGCCACCTGTATAAAAAATATTTTTCGCTACAAGAAAACTAGTAAACATCAGAATAAGTTACCCTGTTGAGGATTGTTCGTTTTTTTTTCAGGAAATTTCAAATCTAGATGCTCGTAGGCATGTCTAGTGGCCACTCGCCCTCTTGGTGTCCGTTCTAAGAATCCTAATTGAAGCAAATACGGTTCATACACATCCATAACAGTATCAGCCTCTTCACTAATCGATGCGGCGATCGTATCAAGGCCTACAGGCCCCCCATCAAATTTTTCAATCACGGTCAACAAAACCTTGTGATCAGCCTCTTCTAATCCTAATGCATCAATTTGCAACAAATCCAAAGCAGTCAACGAAACTTCCTTGTCAATAACTCCATTTCCTTTCACTTGAGCATAATCACGTACCCTACGAAGCAATCGATTCGCGACCCTTGGGGTGCCACGCGATCGGGAAGCAATCTGCTGTAATCCTTCATCACGCCCATCAATCTGAAGAATGTTTGATGACCTCTTTAAGATATCTAAAACTTCTCCGGAGTTGTAAAAATCTAGTCGGTGGACTGAACCAAATCTATCCCTTAACGGAGCGCTAAGCATAGCGAATCGCGTAGTAGCCCCCACTAGGGTAAACGGTTTAAGATGAAGCCTAAGGCTTCTGGCTCCAGGCCCTCTTCCCATAACTACATCAATAGCAAAGTCCTCTAAAGCAGGGTAAAGGACCTCCTCAACCGTCCGGTTCAATCGATGTATTTCATCAATAAAAAGGATGTCATGCTCATTTAAATTAGTGAGAATTGCGGCGAGATCCCCAGGGCGTTCAATTGCTGGCCCTGAAGTCACTCTTAGGTTCACATCCATTTCATGGCTAAGAATATAAGCTAGTGTAGTCTTCCCCAATCCAGGAGGTCCGTAGAGAAGAAGATGGTCTAATGGTTCTCCTCGCATCCGAGCAGCCTGAATCCCGATACTCAAGTTCTGTTTTAGTAATTCTTGCCCAATGTAATCAGTAAGACGCGTCGGTCTAAGGGTACGATCAAAAGAGTTATCTTCATCTTGAAGGTTGCCGGAAACTATCCTATCCACTACAATCCTCAAACTTCACAACAGAATTATTCTAGGCAATTTAGCGAGTTCAGGTCAAGCGAATATTGGATTTAACAAGTTCAAATTGACACCCTAAATAGCTTCAACTAGACTGAATAATCATCTGTACAGATAAACGGAATGGGGGAATCGAATTGACTTCACAAAAAGACCAATGGCGTGAAACTACCCTAACACCTGCTATAAAGCGCAACCCAGAACGTCGGGAACGATTTGAAACAGAATCGAATATAGAAGTTGATACTGTTTACACCGACGAAGATCTTCAACAAGAAAACTTCCAAACGGATAAGGATTTAGGCTACCCCGGGGAGTACCCCTACACCAGAGGAGTGCAACCAACGATGTACAGGGGGCGACTTTGGACAATGCGGCAGTACTCAGGGTACGCCTCTGCCGAAGAATCGAACCGAAGATACCAGTTCCTACTCAGCCAAGGGCAAACAGGACTCTCAGTAGCATTCGATCTCCCAACCCAGATGGGGTATGACTCAGATCATTCGATGGCGATGGGAGAGGTTGGGAAGGTTGGAGTCCCTATTTCGTCTTTAAAAGACATGGAAATCCTTTTCGACCAAATAGATTTAGCCAAAGTCAGTACATCAATGACAATAAACTCCACCGCTTCAATTCTCCTTTGTTATTACGCCGCAGTAGGTCGCCAACAAGGAATAGCTATAAAAGACCTTGAGGGAACCATTCAAAACGATATATTAAAAGAATACATCGCCAGAGGAACTTACATTTATCCTCCAAAACCATCTATGCGCCTCGTTACAGATGTATTTAAATATTGCTCGGAAGAAATGCCGAAATTCAATACCATTAGTATCAGTGGCTACCATATGAGAGAAGCGGGATGCACCGCCGTCCAGGAACTAGCTTTCACATTCGCAGATGGCATAGAGTACGTTCAGTCGGCTATTAATGCTGGTTTGGACGTTGACACATTTGGGCCACGTCTTTCATTCTTTTTTGCCTCGCACAATAACCTCCTTGAGGAGGTTGCAAAATTCCGGGCAGCCAGAAGGATATGGGCCAAAATTATGCGAGAGAGATTTAAGGCCCAAAACCCTAGATCTTGGACTTTGCGATTTCACACCCAAACGGCCGGTGTCACTTTAACGGCGCAACAACCAGACAACAACGTCATTCGTTGTACAGTTCAGGCATTAGCAGCTATCTTAGGAGGGACCCAATCTCTTCATGTCAATTCAAAGGACGAAGCACTGGCTCTTCCGACGCAAGAGGCTGTAGAACTCTCTCTAAGGACCCAACAAGTCCTTGGATATGAGAGCGGCATAAGCGAAGTTGTTGATCCCTTAGGTGGGTCATATTATGTCGAACATCTCACAAATCAATTAGAAAAAGAAGCATTAAACTATATAGATAGGATTGATAAAATGGGAGGGGCGCTAGCTGGATTAGAGGAAGGATTCCAAAAAAAGGAAATTACTGACTCAGCCTATAAACACCAACTTTTAGTAGAAGGGAATGACCGAGTTGTAGTTGGTGTAAACCGGTTCACTCAGGGAAATCCTCCCCTTGCCGGTATCCTTCGGATCGATCCTGAAGAGAGCAAAAAACAGATTGAACGAGTTAAGCAGGTTCGAGCTAGTCGAGACTCCTCACGTGCAGAATCTGCTCTCTCCCGATTAAAGGAAATTGCACACTCTGACGAAAACACCGTTCCCGGCATTTTAGAATGTGTGGAAGCATACTGCACCACAGGAGAAATTGCGGACGTTTTCCGATCTGTATTTGGAGAACAGCCACATCAAGCCGAAGTTTAGAAGAACAGTGAGTTTATGAACCAGAGAATATAAATATTTGAGCTAAGGAGAAATGATGACCCAAACATCTCAACCGTGTTCAGTAAAGCACTTGCACCATACATGTATAGCAGTT
The DNA here is from genome assembly GCA_964612825.1 of uncultured Dehalococcoidia bacterium. Lineage (GTDB taxonomy): Bacteria > Chloroflexota > Dehalococcoidia > Lucifugimonadales > UBA1127 > CAZTCW01. The sequence goes on from CAZTCW010000033.1 coordinate 83,073, forward strand.
AAAGACATCGAGGAAACGATGAAGTTTTACACAGACCTTTTCGGGATAGCCGTTCCCGAAATAAAAGAGATTCCCGATCAGGGAGTACGAGCATGTTTAATGACCATAGGGGGGAGTGAACTTGAATTAATTGAACCTACTAACCCTGAAGGAGCTATCGCTAGATTTATCGAGAGAAAAGGAGAAGGACTTCACCATATCGCTTTAGAAGTGGACAACATCAGCGAAAAATTGGCCCTCCTTCAATCTAAAGGCGTTGATTTAATCGACCAAAAAGCACGTTCAGGTTTAGCCGGAACGATAGCCTTCCTTCACCCTAAAGCGACTCGCGGAGTATTAATTGAATTAGTTGAAACAGACTAGGAGGACATCACTATGGGCCAGCAACAACCAATTCGAGTTCTCGTGGCAAAACCGGGATTAGATGGGCATGACCGGGGAGCAAAAGTCATTGCGCGTGCACTCAGAGATTCTGGATTAGAGGTCATCTACACGGGAATCCGGCAAACGCCTGAAATGATTGTTCAAGCCGCGATCCAAGAGGATATTGATGTCGTGGGACTTTCTATCTTATCAGGAGCACATAACGAGTTAGTCCCCCCAATTACGGCAAGCCTCAAAGAAAACGGTCTCGACAATGTCATTGTGATCTTAGGGGGGATAATACCGGAGGCAGACCGACCAGAGTTGTTCCAGCAAGGGGTTTCCCAGATTTTTGGGCCAGGGACGGCAACTTCCGAAGTAGTGGAATTCATTAATACAAGTCTATCCCCTCAAAAACCAAACTGATATCAGTTGTAGATATACCCACTCATCCTACCCATTTTATCGAATGAATCCTTTCACCGACTGAAGGATAACCAGAGTGAGATATCCAGACATATTACCATTGACTAATAAGGAGTGAACCATGAGCCAAGAGCACCTAGTACGTACCGAACGAGATTCCATGGGGACGATGGAGGTTCCAGTGAATGCTTACTACGGCGCATCAACCATGCGGGCCGTTTTAAACTTCCCAATTAGTGACCTTCGATTTTCAAGACGTTTCATACAAGCTTTGGGCTCAGTAAAAATGTCTGCCGCAACTGTGAACATGAAATTAGGATTGTTAGATTCAAACCTAGGAAACGCTATTGTACAAGCAGCCCAAGAAGTGGTTGATGGCCGCTTTGATGAAGAGTTCGTTGTAGATATATTCCAAACAGGATCTGGAACCTCGACAAACACAAACGCTAATGAAGTGATTGCCAACCGGGCGACTGAAATCCTTGGGGGAGAAAGAGGGTCTCGATTGGTGCACCCTAACGACCACGTAAACATGTGCCAATCGTCCAATGACGTTATTCCCACATCGATTCATTTAGCCTCACTAATGGGGATAAATGAAGACTTAATTCCAGCCTTACAGGATTTGGAAAAAATACTGAGTGCGAAATCCAGAGAGTTCTGGCCGATTATTAAGACTGGAAGGACTCATTTACAGGATGCAACTCCTATCAGATTAGGTCAGGAATTTCTTGGATACGCGGGTCAAATTCAAAGAGCACTAACTCGATTAGGCTATGCTCAAGAAGAACTAGGAGAGGTCGCCCTTGGCGGAACCGCGGTTGGGACCGGAGTTAACGCACATCCAGAATTTGCTTCACTGGTTTGTGAAAATTTATCTGAATTAACATCTACAGATATCAGAGAAACGACTAACCATTTTCAAGCTCAAAATTCTTTGGATGGGTTAGTCTCATCCAGTGGAGTCCTACGGACTATAGCCATCAGCCTTTCGAAAATAGCAAATGACATCCGATGGTTAGGAAGCGGACCTCGAGCAGGAATTGGAGAACTTGCTGTACCAGAGGTGCAACCTGGAAGTTCCATCATGCCAGGAAAGGTGAATCCGGTTATTTCCGAATCCGTAATTCAGGTTGTTGCACAGGTCTTAGGCAATGACACTGCTGTAGCGTCTGCAGGCCAAGGAGGCTTCTTCGAATTAAATATGATGATGCCTGTAGCAGCCCATAACATTCTTCAATCTATATCTTTACTCTCAACATCCGCTGCGAATCTCTCCGAACAATGCATCAAAGACATCGCAGCTACTGAAAAAGGACCTGAAATGCTCGAAAAGGGATTAATGCTCGGCACAGCCCTGACACCGGCGGTCGGATATGATTTAGCAGCAGAAATTGCCAAAGACGCCTCAAAAACAGGTCGGACTATCCGTGAGACTGCTTTAGAAAAAACCCAACTTAGTGAAAAGGAATTAGAGGAACTATTAGACGCTGAGAAAATGACTCAACCGGGATTGGGTGGAGGTCCATCTGGAGGATGAGATTACAACCTATCTTTCTTCCCTAATTGTCAGTTCTTACAATTAGGAATTTCCCTTTTTAGGGAGAACCCATCGGAGAACAATTTACAACTACTTACTAAGTAAAGGGAGTCTCCCTATCTTATCTCAACATGCCAGGAACCAAATTGAAGAAAATCTTTTACCCCCATTTTTCTTCCCAGCATCGAAGACTCATACCACTTTTTCCTTCGAATAAGATAACGCAGACTCGCTCCATTAACCAGGAAAAACCGTACTCCCCCAAGAACTGCGGTTATAAATTTACTAGATTTGATAAGCCAGTCAAGTGAAAAAATAATCGGGGCAAACAAGATCTTTCCCATAATCAAAAACCTCTCGTATCAGATTAAAACATTTTTCGCTTCAACAGTATTGAAGTTCGAAAAACTTACGCTAACGGTTGAATTTAATTGTTAACTCATATCTCAGAAGAATTCAATCATTTAAGTTTGGTATTTGATTCTCTTCGCTTGAAAGTTTCCATTTCGGGGGAGTAGCGAATATTGCTCCAAACGCAGCCAGAAGGCCCAATCCCCCGGCTAAGACAAAGGCAAAGTCAAAACTGCCGGTAGAATCAAATAGAACAGCAATGAACAATGGCCCCGCCAACTGGGAAACGGCTAAAAATGGTCGGACAGCACCTTGAATACTCCCAATATATCTTCTCCCATAGTAATTCGATAAAATCATGGGCTGTAAAAAGCTTAACGGCCCTCCAAAAAATCCAGTCGATACCAAAAACAATACGGCATTAAATGGGTAGGGTGCGATGACAAGGAAAATGATACCCATAGAACGAGCGGCCAAAAGTAAAATTAGACATAACTGTGTGCTAATCCGATCAACTAGAAACCCCCACATAATCCGTCCGAGTGTGGAGGCCATCAGTCTCAGCGCCAAAATCTGCCCAGCAAATTGAGCCGAAAGCCCCTTCTGTAAGGTAAAAAACGGAACAACATGGAGCGTGCTTACAGGGCCGGTAAAATGAGCGAGGTTCAGCACAAGAATGAGGATCCAGAAAGTGCGATTACGAAAAGCCGATTTCAAGGTCCAACTTGGAACTTCTGAAAAACTATTAGTATTTTTAATAGCCTCTTGGCTGCCGTTTTCAACAACTCGGGAATCCCCATCAGGAAGAAGTCCTAGGTCCTCAGGTTGGCGCCGCATAAATAACCCCACAATGGGAACCATGACAATTAGAAGCCCGATTCCCATAATCCCCCATGTATTCCTCCAACCTACCGACGCAATGAGGAAACCCACTAATGGCGAGAATACAGCACCACCAATGGTAACTCCAGAAGTTGTTACCGCCATCGCTCTCCCACGCATTCTTATAAACCATTTTGCAACAGCGACCGGAGCAGTAATGCCACCTAATTCACCAAGTCCCATGGCCCCTACTACGGCATAGAGCACCCAAAATTGCCAGATATGTTCGATCTGCATTAATAATATAAAGCCAAACCCTGCTGTTAAGGCTCCAAAAAGCATAACGGGTCGTGGCCCAAAACGGTCAAGAAGTATTCCAACTAATGGCGATATTGCAAGAGCTAAAAGACCCTGTGCAGTCACGGCACCGGTAAGTTCAGTAAGAGACCATCCAAAGGTATCACTAATAGGTTTAAAAAATAGGCCTATAGTAACGGATCCCATCCCAAGGCTAAATTCAGCTAAGAAACAAATTCCGAGAATAATCCACCCGTAGAAGAATGGGGGATTGAAACGCATTTTTTTCATCATCATTTCCTGAATCCCGATGAAGTCGGTTTTCTCTTAGCAAGCCTACTTGGCTAGGTTATCCAGGAGAAATTCCAATGTTTATTTAACCCTAGAAAAACCTCATCTGGGTGAATATCTACCTGCAACCCCCACCAACAGGACGAACTAGTTCTAGGTCATCGCCATCCACCACCACAATCCCTTCATACTGTTCTTTACGGAGAACTTCGCCGTTGTAAGCAACGGCAATAAATGTGGAAGATACTCCGATATAAGAAAGAAAATCCATGAGGGTCATACTTTTCTCTATCCCTCTAATTTCCCCGTTCACCTTAACTGATATCACGTTTATCCCTCTAATCGCCCCTTAGCAATTTACTACGGTGAAATTGAAGTAACCAAACCCTTTGTTGCTTTCATCGGATCATCTGCTAGTAAAATTGACCGGATTACTGCCACTCCGTTTGCTCCAGAATTCATAACTTTCATCGCATTCGACCCTGAAATCCCTCCAATACCAAGAACTGGGATTTCAATTTCCTTACTAACAGAAACCATTAATGGCAATCCGGATGGTTTATCGCCCGGATGGCTTTCTGTCGGGAACATTGAACCAAGCACCAAAAAATCTGCTCCATGCTCGCATGCTTTTATTGCTCCATTGACATCATGAACAGACCTGCCACAAAGAGCCCTCGAACCCAAAATGGATTTGACAAATGGTATTGGCAATCCGTTCTCCCCAATTTGAACCCCATCCGCATCAGCTGCTAGAGCAACATCGACACGTTCATTGACGATAAAGACAGCTTTTCCGTAAGTAAGTTGACGAAGATTTTTCGCCAATTCCAAAAGTTGTGCCCCCTCGAGGTTTTTTTCACGTAACTGAACCATATTTACCCCTGCATCAATGGCGATTGCCACACGTTCCAACATTACATTAGAGGAGGCAAATAGTTGGAGGTCCGTAACCAAAGCAAGACAGGGGAAAACAAGTTTACTCATTTCTAACTCTGGACAGAACTAGGAGAAATTTCTGGAATTCCTTTAGTGGGGCTACTAGGATCCGCAAAGGATTTTCGGGGAATCCTGCCAGCAAGATAGGCCATTCTCCCGGCCTCCACTCCTTTTTTAAATGCCGCCCCCATCAAACCAGGGTTTTCAGCCTGAGCAATCGCGGTATTTACCAAAACGGCCTGTGCTCCCATTTCCATCGCCTCCGAAGCGTCTGAAGGAACTCCGAGACCAGCATCCACGACTACTGGAATGTCTGCGGCCCCAATGATTATTCGAATTTCCTCTACCGTATGGATCCCTTGCCCAGAACCAATGGCGGAACCTAAAGGCATAACTGTAGCACAACCCAAGTTTTCAAGCTGGGCAGCTAAAACTGGGTCAGCATGAATATAGGGCAATACTACAAATCCTTGATTGAGTAATTCCTTAGCTGCTTGAAGCGTGCCTATAGGGTCTGGGAACAAAAATTGAGGGTCTGGAATCACTTCTAATTTTACCCAATTAGAACCGGTCACTTCACGACCGAGCTTAGCTGTGAATATTGCTTCTTCGACCGTCTTAGAACCAGCAGTATTAGGAAGTATCGAATATTTAGTCCAATCAATAAAATCAAGAATGTTTTTCTCTTCCGGTTTATCTAGAGGAAGCCGCCTAATTGCGACCGTTATCATTTCGGCTCCAGAAGCCACCAGGGCTTCCTGCATGTCTTCATATGAACGGTATCTTCCTGTACCCAAAATCAGGCGGGAAGAAAACGATTTCCCTGCAATAATAAGCGGATCATTCATCGGGAATTTTGCTCCTGCACCAAGGGCTCCTATTTGCCCTTCTAGGATCATTTTCAGAATTAGGGACAAATTGAAAATAAGTGGGCTCTATTCACGGACGTCCCGGAAATCAACCTAGCATACGGTTTGTCTGGAAGTCAATACGACATAAATTACTGCAAATAAATTGTCCTCATAACTGTAACTTCCCAAATTCGATTCAACGATGGGAATCAACAAGGTCATTTTTTCGCTGGAATAAATTTTGACTGGTGTTCTTGACTCCCCATTTTGTAGTAGAGTATACAGGGGTTTGATTCCTTTGAACTTATCAATCATCCACCAAAAATCCCCATTCGTTGCTGGGGTTACTGGAAATTCTTTCCAAGGATAACGAGTTACAATTTCACGGTTTATGGGAGGTAGAACTATGCCGTCATTTGATGTCGTATCAAAAACAGACCTAATGGAAGTTGACAATGCAATGCATGGCGTTCAACGAGAAATTAAGCAACGTTACGACCTAAAAGGAACAAAGTGTGAAATAGAACGCACGGAGAATACCCTTACTGTTACTGCTGACGACACCACAAAATTGTCTGAATTAGAAGAATTACTGCGGAAATATCTGGTTCGTCGACAAGTAGACCAACGTTCGTTCGAATTCAATCCCACCCAAAATGCTTCAGGCGGGTCCATTAAACGCACCATTTCCATAAAACAGGGAATCGAGAGCGATTTAGCACGAAAAATCGTGAAGGAAGTTCGGGCCACAAAAACCAAAGTCCAATTAGCTATCCAAGGGACTGAACTACATATCACTGGAAAAAATCGCGATGACCTGCAAAAAACAATCGCGTTCATCAAAGAGATGGATATTGAAGTGCCGTTACAATATGTAAACTTTCGTAATTAATCCCCCCAAATAATAAGGAACGTTAACCCCAACTTGGATTAGGTTAATAGACGAGAGGCCCCTTCCCCCAGAAGGTAACCTACACCGGTAGCCAAAAGCCCAACAAATAGAATTTCGACTCCTTGGATTAACGGGGCTTTTTTCACTACTCTCCCTTTAGCCATCCCTAATGCAAAAAGTCCAACTAACGCAGCCACAATGGAGATGACCATGGCATTTTGTTCGGCCATTAGGAAGTAAGGGATAATTGGAACAATTGCCCCTGCAATGAAAGCTCCCGCCATGGTGAATCCATCTTTTATCGGGCTTTGAAGAACATCCGGATTGATGCCAAGTTCTTTCTCAACTAAAGTGCGTAACCAAAGATCTTTATCCAACGCGATGTGTTCTGCCATGGTCTTAGCCTGACTGTAAGTTAAACCCTGCTGATGGAATAAGAAAACGAGTTCTGCCATTTCTTCCGCAGGGTTTTCCTCCAACTCTTTGGCTTCCTTTGCAATCTCCGCTTTATACAAATCTTTTTCTGCCTTGGAGCCTAAATAACTTCCTGAGCCCATCGAAAACATTCCCGCCAAGGCTGCTGCTAATCCTGCGGCGATGATTGTAGGAGCTTCCCCAACTGCTGCAGCCACGGAGGTAACCAAGGCTACGGTACTCAATAAACCATCTTGTGCTCCAAAAACCACCTCCCGAATCCTACCGAATGCAGCAACTCTCTGACGTTCGCCATCCAATTCTAATCCGGCATCCGATAAGAAATTATCTTTCGGTAAAGGATTTCCTTTTGGAAGTTGAATAGGACTCACTGCTTTAAGGGAATCTGGAATTGGATTTTCTTTGGAATAATCAGATACCATTTCTGCCAATTTTAATTCAAGGGCCTCTAAAGACTTTGAGAATGTTTCTAGATGCTGAATTTCTTTATCCATGGCCAAACGAAATGTTTCTGCCGCTTCATGCTGGCCTTCATCCAATGCGTCGCGAATCATCCTAGGATAGAGGGTGGAAAACTCCTTGGATTCACCTGCGATAACACCTTTCAAATTCTCTGTAGATGTTTTTATTTCCCCTGTGACCTTCAGATGATTTATACCGTGGATTGTCTCGGCGCCAGCGACTTCTTGGAACACCTGTCCGATTTCAGGGTGCCCTTCTTCAAGAGCTTTCATAGCAAAAGCGGTATATTTCATATGCGCCAAAGATTCAGAGACTATGGCATTCCAAAGATTCCGTTCAGTTTGGGAGGTTTGTTGTATCAACTTTGGCATGACCCTCCTTTGCAAAAACTTTGCATTATGTAAACATAAAACCCTATATACTCTACTAGGTTAAATATCCAAACTCACAATAACTGCCGCGTTAGCCATTACCGTGGTATCAGTTCCCGCCTCATTGGGAATTTCTAATCCTCCGTAAACCACATCGATACTTTTTTTCCCATGAGGTAAAACGTTAAGTACCTCGTCCCGATTTACCTTTTCAGGATTCCCCACAGCAATCACTACATGTACATACATTTCTCCAGAATCCTTCCCTAGGACCCCAGAAAATCCTAAGCTATTATGCCAAATCGCATCAAACACAGCTCTTTGAGCAGCTTTAGTGTAATCCATTCCATGTAGGTCTACGCCCATACCCATTTCTAGAACACATCGTCTCAAGGCCATAAGAAAACCTCCAATTCCTAACCATGTTGTTTGGTACAAATTTCCACTTCACAAAAAATTTTAGAACTCAGTTCTCTCCAGCTTGAAGTGAAAGCGGGGGAAGAAAGTCATTCAACCAAGCTGCCAAGTCCTTTAGAACTGCGGGACTAATCTCGTGTCCCATGTCGTACCCTTTGTAAAATACGTCGTATCCTTCTTCCTCAAGGAAAACCTTAGTTTGTTGTATGCGTTCGGGAGCAATCATAGGATCCTCAAACCCTTCCGCTATGAAAATTAGCTGTTTCCGAATAGCCGGCAATAATGGGGTCAGTTCTTCAGGAGTAGGATTAGTACTACATAGAGCAGCTAACCCAGAAAACCTTTCGGGATTACTGAGTCCACATCGATAAGCCATTTCGCCTCCCTGGGAGAACCCAATCAAAGCTGCATTTCCAGAGAGGGTGTGAAATTTCTCAATAATTTCAACAAAAAATTTTTCAACCATATCAGTGGACCGAATAACATGCTCTGGCTCACGACCCATTCCGACCGGAGGTAGCCATCCGAATCCGGATTCCCCCGTTCCCATCTGAAATCCCATTGGGGCATTGGGGAAAACATAAATGTAACCATTTTGATCAATGGAACTGGCTAAAGGAACTAGATCTCCCATATTAGCTCCGAATCCATGGAGGAAAATCAATAACGGATAATCCCTTTCAGCTCGGTAGTCATTTGGAAGAACTGTCAAGTACCGTAGACTGTCTCCAATTTCTTCAAATATTTCCATTTTTCTACCTCAACCATTCAGTCCAATGAGTCTGACATTTAAACCTAAAAAAGGTATGATAATCTTCAGCCCGTTCATACGAAGGTTATCATAATACTTCCATTTATTGTTAAGTTTCATTGGGATAAAAGGAGGTTCAATGTCATTTCATACAATAGCAATTTTGAGCCCTGGAGAAATGGGACACGCTATAGGTTCATCACTAATCAATCAAGGATTCAATGTTACCACTTTCCTGAAAGACCGAAGCCCCAGAACCCAACAGCTGTCAAATCTCGCAGGAATTAATGATATTAAAGATTTCAATATTATGGTCACTGAAGCCGACCTAATTTTATCAATCTTAGCACCCTCCAATGCATTAGACGTCGCGGGGCGAGTTGCGTCTGCTCTTGAGGAAACGGGCCATCAGACTATTTTCGTTGATTGCAACGCTGTTTCACCAGAAACAGCAACAAAATTGGACTCGATGATCTGCGATACTGGTAGTAAATTCATCGATGCCTCAATAGTAGGATCTCCACCGGGGAAAGGAACACCTCCTCGAATCTACGTTTCCGGCAGACAATCAGATTTAATGAAGTCACTTGATGGACCAAACATGACCGTAATTTCTCTAGGAAATTCTGTAGGTCAGGCCTCGGGCCTGAAAATGTGTTACGCTGCCTTGACAAAGGGAACTTCTGCCTTACATATCGCTCTTCTCGCTGCTGCTGAAACGATGGGTTTATCTGAAGAACTTAAGAAAGAATTGGTATTCAGCCAATCAGAAATCTACAGGAATATGGAACGACAACTCCCAAGTATCCCCATGAACGCAGGCCGATGGGTAGGAGAAATGGAAGAAATCTCTAGAACCTTCGAAAGGGTTGGGATTCCCGGGAATTTCCACTTAGGAGCCGCGGGAATTTTTGACCTGCTCGATAGATGCCATTTCGCGAAGGAGACCCCAGAAAATTTTGATCGGAATCGAACACTAATGGAGACAGTATCAGTATTAGCTGATTCGCTAATGCCCCGCCCAGAATCGATTTAAAGGACGAATACTTCAACAATGGAATCCCAACTGTTCCGCTACAATGAATTATTTAAAGGAGGCCAAAATGGGGATCGTGGGATTTGACCACTGGGTAATTACTTCAGGGAACGTTGAAAGAACAATAGAATTTTACCGAAACTTGGGATGTAAAATTATTTTTGAACAGATACCAGGACAGGAAGAAAAACGGCCCACCATTAGGATTGGGAAATACCAAAAAATCAACATTCACCCCCCTGAAACAGAAGGGAAACCTCGAATCGACACTGCGAGAATCCCCACAATCGGTAGTGCAGATTTTTGCCTTCAATGGAAAGGGACGCCTAATGCACTTGCTAATTTGTTAAAGGAAATTGGTATTACTCCAATAATTGGACCCACGCCAAAACAATGCTCCCAAGGGATCGGGCTAAGCACCTATTTTAGGGACCCAGATGGAAATTTAGTTGAGCTAACCATTTACCAATAAGAAAGGTCGATTTCGTGGGAGAGCTATCAAAACATGCTCAATGTTTTCGAAATCGTGGTGCCCCCAAGGGGATTCGAACCCCTGATCTCCACCTTGAAAGGGTGGCGTCCTAGGCCGCTAGACTATAGGGGCATGCTGGTCATGAATTTTACTTCTCGCACCAAACCTATGGGTAGAGAGCTAAGGATTCTAATCCTTGAGTTTCTGGCAAGCCATACATAACGTTCAAATTTTGAATAGCCTGACCCGCTGCGCCTTTAACTAAATTATCCAAACAACTAATAACCATCAAAGTATCTGTGCGTTCATCAATAGTTGGATATAAAATACAGTCGTTATTTCCCATTGTATGCTTAGTGGCTGGGGGGGTTTTCGCTAGCTTAACAAAAGGTTCATCATTATAAAATTCCTGGTAGATCTCGTACAAAGCTTCAGATTTCCCCCGGTTGCCAGAAAGGGCCCCGGGCTTTAGATGGGCATAGCAACTACTGAGAATTCCCCGCGTCATAGGAATAAGATGGGGCACAAACGTTACCCTACAAACACCATCATCGGAAAATCTTCGAAGTTCTTGAGTTATTTCGGGGAGATGTCTATGACCGTTTAATGAATACGCAGCCACACTCTCGTTTACTTCAGAGAAGTGCGTCGTTAGACTCATACCCCGGCCTGCTCCAGAAACTCCTGATTTACTATCAACGATAAAACCTGGCTCCAAGATTCCCGCTTTGACCGCCGGGGCTAAGCCTAGAATTGCACTCGTAGGATAACAACCAGGATTTGCAACCAAAGATGATTTCTTCACATCATCTCTATGAAGCTCGGTTAATCCATAAACCGCCTCAGACATATATTCAGGATATGGATGCTGGACATCATACCATTCCTCAAACTCTTCGACGTTGGTCAATCGAAAATCAGCACTGATATCAATAACCTTGATTCCATCTTTAAGTAATGGACCGCAAGTTTCAGCACTCGCTTTATGGGGTAAGGCCGAAAACACAACGTCTACACTCCCAGTGATCTCTGGTTCAATTTTCTTGTCCAACGAATTAAGGTGGGGGAAAACTTCCCCGATATGTTTCCCGACGTCACTTCGGCCCGTAACAGCAACAATTTCCGCGTCTCCATGATGAAGCAAAATTCTTGCTAGTTCTATACCTGCGTACCCAGTAACATTGATGATGCCGATTTTCATGGTGTCCTTCTAAAATATTTATTTCCTTATTGACGGTAAAATGTCGGAAAAATGTTTTTTGAACACGGAAAAGTATAAGGGGATCGATTCAACGAAGCAAGTAAATGACCCTAATCTATGAGTTAGGTCACGAATTGTTTTGGAAGAGTTTACAAATTTCAAGTAACGAAAGAACTACCGATCTACGTTTGATCAGAGATCGGTTTGGGGGTAACCGATGATGGGTACTATTTACGGCCTGCGGAGAAGCGATCCCGATATAAACATTGCCAACTTCAATTCCTTCTAAAGGATTTGGTCCTGCAACTCCAGTTATCCCAACACCAATGTCCGCATCAAAATGGGATCTAACCCGTTGGGCCATAGATTCTGCCACCTGACCACTAACAACCCCAAATTGCCGGACCAAATCTTGGTCCACTCCGAAACCGATTTTTGCCTGTTCTGAGTAACTTACTACACCACCATGAAAGTATTGCGAACTCCCCGATATGTCGGTGATTGAACTTGCTAATAGCCCCCCAGTACATGATTCCATAACTGCTAATGTCAAACCACGTTCCATTAACATCAAACCGACCCGCTCTTCAAGGGTTTCGTCATCGACCCCCCAAATATTAGATGAAAGTTTGGTCCGAATTTCTCGCTCCATCGGACCTAATAAACTTAATGCTTCTGCTTCATTCTTTCCGCTTACAATCATTCGAAGTTGGATACCGTCGGGTCGCGCATAAATCCCCAGATAGGGATTTCCTAATCCGAAAAGGTGACTCACCGTTTCGCCAACCACAGATTCTGATAGGGCAAACGTTTTCAATGTTCGTGACAATACAACTGAGTCGGTCGAAAACTTTCTCAGTTTAGGAACAACTTCCGAGGACCACATAAGTTCCATTTCCGCGGGAACCCCAGGCATTGCAACGACCACACAATCATCTTTTTCGACCCACCAACCCGGGGCCGTTCCCCTGGAGTTGGGCAAGATAGTTACGGAAGAGGTAATCGACGCCTGTTTTGCGTTACTTGGGGGCATAGCTCCCCCCCTGTTTTCAATGTACCTCCGTATCTGTTCAAGGACTTCTGGGTCCAAGGTTAATTCTTCTCCTAAAGCTTTGGCTATAGATTCTCTAGTAAGGTCATCATCCGTAGGCCCCAATCCCCCAGTAATAAACAAAATTTTGGATCTGCTCATTCCTTTATTAATTGACTTCACCATATCTTCCAAATTATCCCCAACCAATGTAATGTGGCGAATCTCAATTCCGTACGCGGAAACTTGTCGGGCGATAAATGCAGAATTAGTATCTACAATCTCTCCCATTAAAAGCTCGGTCCCAATAGCCAAAATTTCGCCGTTCAAGAAAATCTCCAGATTTATATGATTTCTAATCACTACCGACAAGATTTGGTGTCATAAACGTAATTAAGAGGAAGGGTCACCTGAAACATCTGGGGGGTCAAGAATAAGTTCAACCATCGCATCACGCCAATCTTGATTTACCGACAGAAGGTATGGCTGACCTTGAATCTTCGCGTAAAAGCCATTCCCGTTAGGATCGGGGTTACCAATCTCCACCACTACCCGTCGCCGGCTTTCCTGTACATTTGTAGGAGGGCTAAATTCGGCGTAAATAATCGTCGTTGGATCCAAAAGGCCATATTTTTCGAAATCTCCAATCGTATCCTGAAGAATGGAAAGATCTTCTGGCCCCCCAAGATAAGGAAGTACTTGATCCCATCGGTTCTGATCTACGTACTCATTCCCTCCAGATGCATTTCTCCATCCTCTTGGGTCCTTAGTAAATTCAACTTCAGATTCTTCATGAACAACCCCAATATACAACATCCTATCTAGCGAAACTTGATAATACCATTCCGGATACGGTGGTTCTTCAGCCAAACGCGAAAGGACTTGACCCCAAGTAGCATCGACCAGATAAACTCTAGCATCGTCTTGACGCATCGCATAATGGTAAGCGCCATCAGGAGTAACGTGACCAAGAATAACTTGAATTTTTCTTTCGCCAGTGAGTTCAACTTCTATCGTCAATTGGGGATCGTCCAATCCGTATCGCTCCGGATTACTATCGGACTCCGGGAGAACCCGTTGAGACTGAGGGCCACTAAGAAGTAATGTCATCCCTCCCCATCGTCCTTGATCCAAAGGAAGACCTCTATCATCATCGAACCTCCAGACTCCATCCGTTCGGACAAATGCTTCTTGAAAAACTCCACTTATTACATTTACCCTTTCTATATCCCCCATAGAGGTAGTGTAAAACCATGGAGCTTCTTCATTCCCTTCGAATGAACCTCGTGGTTCTTCAGCAAAAACCATATAACCAGCCAACAAAGAGAGGAAAACAACAAGGACAAATGTAGTTCTAATACTCATTCTTACCTTTTCTACCTACGACGCCACCAGGTCAACAATCCAAGGAGGGCAACAACCAATGGAAGTATAAACCAGCTAGAATAGCGGATAATATCGAACTCATACGGCAGAACAACAAGCTCCCTAAAAGCGTAAGGCTTGGGTCGGATTGAAATCAGCGAATAATCTTTGGCCAACCAATTCACCGAATTAAGAAACAAATCCGAATTAGAATAGGCCGAGTAAAACCGGTTACTAGCAAAATCAGAATCGCCCAACACAATGAAAGTTGTTACTTCGGAAGACTCTGAGCTTTCTACGCTCTGGCGAGATTCTTCCACAGTTCCAAGAGCTTGAACAGCGAGTCCGATTAATAATGGCCCAGGGTTATCCTCCGCAGAACTAAACTTATCCCGCTCAGGGTCTAACGTTCCCCAACTGTTGTTACTACTCTGCGCCAACGGGATATACTGAATCCACGGAGGAACCTTTCGAGGATCCTCTTGGAACTCCTCTAGTATTTCCACTGGGGTGGCCTGCGGAAAAAATGTTACATCTAAATTTTCAGTTATTGGATCACCTAAATAAGAAGGACGTTGTAATAAAGGAGTTCTCGGATCACCTGTGATCGATGCGTTAGGGTCAACAATGGTCTCCTTCCCGATTATTACCCCCCATTTTTCCAAAATAGCAGCAATGGTTAACGGGGGGGAGGGATCTACTAAAAATAAAGCCCTTCCACCCTTTTTTAGCCATTCTCGAACTTCAATCATTTCATCGGTAAGTAATTCACCCCTAGCCCCAGCAATTATCAACACTGCGGCGTCCTCAGGGATTTTTCCATTAAACTGAGATTCACCCAAATTCAACGCTTGAACGTCATAATTGTCAGCCAAGATTCCCCTGAAAGCGAACCCGTAGCCCTCAGTGCTAGTTTGGTCTGAATTAATTAAGTCCCGTTCATTATGCCCCGTGAGGAAATAGATCTTCTTTTGCTTTTCTCCGGTGACAATAAGAAGAGAACTAATTAGGTCCTGCTCAGATACTGGAGGGAGTGAGAGAGAAAACTGGCGACCAGAATCGAGACCTTCAAAAATCATGACAGGATAACGAGTAATTCCATACCTTCGTGCTATCGATGGTTCAGATTCAGGGTCTACAAACCTGTAGGTAACCTTACGGCCAGAACGTTGTTGGAATTCAAACAAGAGATTGTCAGCTTGTTGCCGAAGTAATTCTTGGTCTCGTCGCTGAGGAGTAAAGAATCCAGTTACTCGGACCGGTTCAGGAAGTGTTTCCAAAATTGTTATCGCTCTAGGAGATAGAGTGAACTGTTGGGTGAACGTAAGATCAAATCGTTGGACATTTTGTAGGCTGATCACATTCAGGAGGACCACGATACTGGTAAAGGCGGCCAAAGTGAATAAAGCGGTCGTAACGTATCGACCTTTTTTACCCGTCACGGCTGCATAAACGGTTGGAAAAGAACTTAGCACCGCTACGACCAATAATATTGCGCCCGCACCCATGACGGCCAAAGATGTTTGCCGTAACTCTTCAACCCACAGGAAAATCACTCCCCCCCCTGCTATACCCACCCCACCAAGGATAGCAAATAACAAAGCCAAATTGGAAAGAAAGTTCTGAACGCGTTGCCATCGAGTAACCAAGGGTTGGGTTTGAGATTCAACCCCTGTAGGGAGTTCAGGCATCCGTTACCTCCATCTCTTTGATTCGAGGTTTCGAAATGCCAAAAACAAGAACATCACGATAGTACTTAAATAATAAACAAGACTCCCAGTGTCTATTACCCCTCTCGCAAAACCCCGGAAATGACCGGTAAGAGAAATCTGTGCCAAAAATTGTGCAGTTTGACCTGAAGTCACCTCTGAAGCTTGTTCCAATAAAGTTAATAACAAAAGAACCCCAAAGCCAATTACTGCGGCAACAATTTGATTATTGGTTAGAGATGATGCCAAAAGCCCGATAGCCATCGTTGAGGCGCCATAAAGAACAAGACCCAAATAGGCCGTGAACAATGGGCCAAAATCTGGGTTTCCGTAAAAAAACAAAAATATGATGTAAAACAATGTCAGAGAAAGTGTCACCAAAAAAATCACAATTGTAGCCAGGTATTTCCCGAGGATAATTTCCAGATCGCGCACAGGGGAAGTCATGAGTAATTCTAGAGTGCCAAGTTTCTGTTCTTCTGCTAGAAGTCTCATGGTCAAAACCGGCGACCAAAGAACGAATAGAAACAGGGAATCAGTCATCCAACCCCGAACGCTTGCCTCTGGAAATGGAGTACTCACACTTCTAACAAAAAGGTACCCCGTTATCGCCAGGAAAACCGAGGCGATTATGTAGGCCATAGGGGAGCTAAAATAGGTTCTAATTTCCTTCCAAGCTACGGCAAAGGTGTTCGACATCGATTAATTACTTCCAATCTGGGAAGTCAACTGTAAGAATATCTCTTCAAGACTCATGGAGGTCAAGTCCAACCGAAGAAGCCCCCATTGTTTCTGAATGATTAATTTTCCAATGGCTTCTCTGACATCACTCCCATGACGAGCTTCCACTGTATAACGCTCAACCCCTCCATGTTCGAAATGACGAACGTCAGTAACCTCAGGAATATCTCTTAGTGCCGTTATCACCTCATTAACAGGACCACGAATATCAACTTCAACTCTTTCAGATCCGCTAAGCCGTTGAGAGAGATTTGCGGGTGTATCTTCAGCAACCAAAATTCCATCATGGATAATGATCAGTCGCTCACATACCAAACTTACTTCCGGAAGAATATGGGTACTTAGTAACAGGGTATGTTCTTCCCCTAGTTGTTTAATCAATTGCCGGGTCTCAACGACCTGAATGGGGTCTATCCCAATGGTAGGTTCGTCCATAATAAGCACTTTAGGCTCGTGTAGAATAGCTTGGGCCAGGCCAACTCGTTGCCGGTATCCTTTAGATAACTTCCCAATTATAGTTCTCCGGTAATGCTCTATACTGACCCGCTCAACAACTTCATCCACCCTCCGACGGATCCTCGCACGATCTAAGCCCCGTAGAGCCCCCATGTACGCTAGATAATCACCTACGGGCATATCTGTATACAACGGGACCGTTTCAGGGAGATATCCAATTTGCCGACGGGCTTCTAATGAATCGGTCGAAACATCGAACCCGGCAATCCTCGCTGACCCACTGGAAGGAGGCATGTAGCCAGTAAGGATTCTCATAGTTGTAGTTTTCCCTGACCCGTTGGGACCTAACAACCCTACGATCTCCCCTTGCCCAACAGAAAATGTTACATCTTCAACCGCTAGGTAGCTGCCGTAATATTTTGTGAGGCCATTGGCCTCAATCATCAAATTTTCCATGGTATTTTTATCGTTACATTGGAGTATTATTTTTTTCAAATTACGGCCGTATTATAGCACGGAATCCAAATTAGGCTTGAAAAATCAGACCGGCCTTAAGATAAGTTTTAAAGACCGAGCTAATTAGATCCTAACTGATATCATTTTTAATTCAATGGGACTCGAATAGGATCAGCTTGCTCCCAATAAAACGAAGTTAATTCCGGATTTGGCGGTGACTCAAAGACCATCCACCCTTCAACTTGATAATTTTCCTTTAAATCGATGTTTCCCCACAAAAAGGGGATATATCGGTTTTCTGATTCAGAACTAGCACTCACAACTTCCCTAGCGCCATAGGGATCAACTAGAAGAAAATTATTCCGTTTGTCGTCGGAAAGGTAAGCCGCCCGTTCATCCACAAACATGGTTGATCTAGCTGATCGATTATTCGCAACCACAACTTTGGCGACAAGAAGCCGATTCTGGGGGCTTTTTGGTCGAAGAACATAATGGTCTTCTCCGACACTATAGGCCACCTCATCCACTGATTTTATCCCGCTAATAACAACCGTAAGGCTGGCACCGTAGGCAGAAGCCCCCCGGTCATATTCCCGATAACAGCCCGATTGAATTAGAAAAAATCCGACGATAAACATAGATAGGAAACTTAGCCATAAAGCGCTATAGCGCTCAACACGAAAATACTCCCTCATATTGTTACTGGCCTTTCCTGAATCTACACATCCTAATTAATTGAACCGAAATTAGGCAAAGATTGGAGTTTATTGACTAAATCAGGGAGAACCTCAAGGATCCGAGAAACTTCTCCGCTTGTATTCTCCCTGCCCAAAGTAAATCGCACACTGCTCCGCGCCACGTCTGCCGTTAACCCAATACTCGTAAGGACGTGAGAAGGCTCCAAAGAAGCGGTCGAGCATGCACTACCACTCGAAGCATATATTCCCTGGAGGTCCAATCCCAAAAGGATGGCTTCGCCCTCTAATCCTGGAAATGAGAAATGGGCATTACTTGCAAGCCTTTCAGTTGGATGCCCATTCAGTGTAGCGGAGGGCAACCTTTCATTTATTCCAGCAACGAGTTCATTTCTTAATCGGCGACAATGTTCCGAATTAGATCCCATCTCATTTTGAGCAATTTCTAAAGCTAGAGCCCCACCAACAATCAATGGAATGTTCTCAGTCCCGGACCGACGTTCCCGCTCTTGGCCTCCTCCCATTATAAGAGGAACGTATGGGGTCCCTCTCTTAATATACAAAATCCCTAACCCTTTTGGGCCATAAAATTTGTGGGAAGACAAACTAAGCATATCCACGCCGAGATCACTAACAGAAAGGGAGAGGAACCCAGCCGCCTGAACCGCGTCCGTATGAAAAAGAATCGTTTTAGAAAGATTTTTTGCTTTGTGCTTCACAATCCTAGAAATTTCTTGAATAGGTTGGATTGTACCAATTTCATTATTAGCATACATAACGCTCACTAACACCGTTTGATCTGTGATTGCCATTTCAACATCATCAGGATTTACCATCCCTAATCGATCAACCGGAAGTAATGTTACCTCGAATCCAAATTGTTCCAATTGGTGACACGTATGGAGAACGGCATGATGTTCAATACTAGAGGTAATAATGTGGTTCCCCGTCTCCCGCAAACCGAAGGCAGCCCCCTTTAGAGCAGCATTATCCGATTCTGTTCCTCCACTAGTAAATACAATTTCACTGGCTCTACAATCCAACGCTGTTGCAAATTTCTCGCGGGATTTATCCAAGCTTTTCCGCGCCTCTTGTCCAATGCCATGAAAACTTGACGCGTTACCAAAGCTCTCACGGAAATATGGAAGCATCGCCTGAATAACTTCCTCACGGACAGGAGTAGTAGCAGCATGGTCAACATATATGAATCTAGTGCTTTCGTCGGTCAATTTAATCCTCTACGGGTTCTAATTGAAAATTCTCGTTTTAGGAATCAATAATTCGCATTCAACTCATCCAATATCTTACCACTGTATGGATCATCTCAAAAGCTTCCTTCACCATGCCAGAGTTTTATTCAGAAGTTTTTTGTAAACACTTGAAGGGATAAACGATCGCCGATGAACGTCTAGAGAATAATATCTACATTGGATCTTCGATGACCGCCGTAAATGTCGAGGTGAATACTTTTTTGAACCGATAGAAAAGGTCCACCAATTCCCAGAATAAGTTGCGGAACTCATGGTATATAAATCCACTATTGGAAAATGATTTGCAAGGAAAGATTGGGTTTCTAATAAAAATTCCCTGTGGAAATGGAGAGATTCCGTTTGGGCAGCCAAAATCCCGTCTTCTTTCAGAGATAGATTGGCGTTCTCCAATGTTTGGTCAGACAGTAGGCTTTCAGCGCCTCCAACAGGATCAGGCCCATCAATGATGATTGCATCAAATTTAGACGAAGCGTCTCTGAGGAATTGAGTCCCGTCCATGTGAATTATTTGAACCCTAGGATCTTCAAAGGCGGTTGAGAGATTTGGGAAAAATTTTTTGGATACATCCACGACCATATGATCAAGTTCTACCAATGTAACAGTAACTACACTCTGATGTTTGAGCACCTCCCTCACACTGCCTCCATCTCCTCCCCCAATAATGAGGACATCTGTAGGGCAGGGATGGGATGCCAATGGCACATGGACGAGAAGCTCATGATAAAAAAATTCATCCCACTCCGTGAGTTGTACCACATTATCCAGAAGAAGCATCCGGCCAAAAAACGGGTGGAATAAAACATCAATCTTTTGAAATTCACTTTGAATAGAATATAGATTGTTAATATTGCGATAAACATTGGTCAGAGGGGAAAATGGGTCCGATTCGCGAAATTCGCTTTGAGATGTCATATAACCTACACTAAAATGACGGGAGGAATTTTCATCCCATTAAAGTTTGAAGCGTAAGCTGAAGTATAAGCCCCAGCCGGAGAGATGGAAATCTTATCACCCACTTGAAGTTTAGGAAGCGTGATTCCTCTGGCAATTACATCGAAACTGTCGCAGGATGGCCCTGCAAGAATCCATTCAACCACCTCTGATGACACCGGAGTCGAAAGTGGCTGAAATCGATAAGTAATTCCCCCAACCGTTTCCATGAGACCATTAAACACCCCGGAATCCAAATACATCCAATTTTTCCCCTCGCGGAACGCAGTACCTATTACTGTAGTGACCAAAGTTCCCGCATCAGCGACCAAAGCCCGTCCTGGCTCTACTGATAACGAGATTTCCTTAGGGAACAGTTCATCCACACAACTCAGGATATGATTCATGATATCTTCAATCCTAGGGACTCCGGTTTCATGTTTGGCGGGAAACCCCCCACCTAAATTTAAATGGGTCAATCTCATTCCATTTTTTCTCGCAAGATCCCAGACAAGAGCTGCACGTTTGATGGCCTCAGTCCAACTGAAAAATCCAGTGCATTGAGAGCCGACGTGGAACGTCAACCCACTTGGCTGCAGCCCTAAGGACTTTGCTTCGCTTAACAGACCGGCAGCCTCATCCGGAGGCAAGCCGAATTTCTCAGTTAGGGGCCAGGAACTTTCGGAATTATCGGTTACCATTCTCACGATTACCCGTGAGCCTGGAGCGAACTTAGCTATTTTATCAATTTCATCACCTGAATCGATTACAAATTCTCTAATTCCAGATTCGTAGGCATACCGGATAAAGCTGGGTATCTTAACTGGGTTACCAGAAATTATCAGTTTGCTTGGGACATTAAGCTTCAACAAACGATTCAATTCATCTGAAGAAGCAATTTCGAATCCGACACCCAATTCCGCAATAAATTTCAATAGGCCACGGTCCGGGTTAGCCTTAACTGAATAGTATGTTTTAACCTGAGAACGAAAACCAGAAAATTGGGCAATTTTCTCCGTTAATATTTCCTTATCCATTAATATATATGGACTGCCTCTTCTCGGAGAAATGTTTATCATGAAATTTGCCTTTAGGAATGTTATCAGTTGTAGTTTTTAAGAGTAAATAAATTAAAGCAGGTATTTACAACCTCACCCTCATGCCTCAAGCCCGTGAGCCTAGAAATCCAAATCCTTGATAAAAAGATTATCAGGAAATACCTAATTAGTACAATTCGGCCCAAGACACCTAACAAGAGGGTTTATATCGCTTTTCCAAACCACCAACGAAACCACTAACGATGGAGTATAGGTATAACCACACTTGACAACAATTCGCCCAATGATTACTATACAGGCTCGCAATTTAGCACTTAAGCCTTAGGAGTGCTAATCCGAGTTAAAAAGGAGGAAGCCGTGGCGCGTACCTATGAACCGATGGGTGATCGGGTATTAGTAAGGCCCATTGAACGCGAAGACGTAAGTCCCGGAGGAATTTTTTTGCCGGATACCGCCAAGGAGAAACCGCAAGAAGGAGAAATCATCGCGGTTGGACCTGGCAGGCTAACTGAAGACGGCAGTAGGGTTCCCATGGATCTAAAAAAGGGAGAACTCGTCTTGTATGCAAAATATGGAGGGACCGAGATCAAAGAAGACGGAACCGATTATTTAATGCTGAGCGAGCGAGATATCTTGGCAAAAGTTAATGGATAAACTGAGAATTTTTGAGTTGAAAGGGGGGGCGGATGCCTAAACAACTGGCCTTCGAAGAAGACGCTCGAAAGAGTTTAAAGGCAGGATTAGACATGCTGGCGGACACCGTCAAAGTCACACTCGGCCCGAAAGGTAGAAATGTTGTTCTCGATAAGAAATTCGGGCCACCACAGGTATGTAGTGATGGGGTTACCATTGCAAAAGAAATTGAGTTAGAGTCACCCTTTGAGAACATGGGGGCTCAACTAATTAAGGAAGCTGCTAGTAAAACCAATGATGTAGCCGGCGATGGTACCACCACATCGGTGGTTTTAGCCCAAGCTATTATCCGAGAAGGGTTTAAGAATGTGGCAGCCGGAGCAGATCCGATGGCTATGAAACGGGGGATCGAGCAAGCTCTAGAAACCATTAAGGATCAAATAAGAGGATCGGCCACACCGGTAGAGGGAAAAGATCAAATTACCCAAGTCGCTTCCCTTTCAGCCCATGAAGCAGCAATAGGTGAACTTATAGCAGACGTCATGGAAAAAGTAGGGAAAGATGGAGTAATTACGGTCGAGGAATCTAAGGGTTTGCAATACGAAGTAGAGTATGTAGAGGGGATGCAAATTGACAGGGGTTACATTAGCCCCTACTTCATTACGAACTCTGAACGGATGGACTCGAGCCTCGAAGAACCATATGTATTGATCACTGATAAGAAAATCTCTTCGGTGAACGATTTACTTCCCGCTCTCGAAAGAATTCTTCAGGTTACGAAGAACTTGGTCATAGTAGCGGAAGATGTTGACGGAGAAGCTTTAGCAACGTTAGTGGTTAATAAACTTCGTGGCACTTTGCAAGTTTTGGCGGTCAAAGCTCCTGGTTTTGGAGACAGACGCAAGGCCATGCTTGAAGATCTTGCAATATTAACTGGTGGGAAGGTCATCAGCGAGGAAACCGGCCGAAAATTAGACTCCGCGACTGCGGCCGATATGGGTCGCTGTAGAAGAGTCGTAGCAAACAAAGATGAAACAACTTTCGTCGAGGGCCATGGCTCTGAAGAAGAGATACAAGGCCGCATAAGACAGATCAAAGCACAAATAGAAGAAACTACTTCAGATTTCGATCGAGAAAAACTCCAAGAACGGCTGGCGAAACTAGCCGGAGGAGTAGGGGTTATCAAGGTAGGAGCCGCTACTGAGGTAGAATTAAAAGAGAAAAAGAATAGAGTTGAAGATGCTCTTTCTGCAACACGAGCAGCCGTAGAGGAAGGAATCGTACCAGGCGGTGGAGTAGCCTTACTCAGGGCTCGAAGAGCTTTGAATACGCTTCTGGAATCACATCAGCGTGATGAGCGGACAGGTGTCGCCATAGTTCATAAATCCCTTGAAGAGCCTCTAAGGTGTATTGTAGAAAATGCTGGCCAAGAAGCAGCGGTTGTATTGGATACTGTCGAAAAGGGAGAAGGAACATTCGGCTACGATGCAGACAACATGGTATACGGAGACATGCTGGAATACGGGATTATCGACCCTGCGAAGGTAACCCGCTCCGCACTCGAAAATGCCGTTAGCGTCTCTGCAATGGTACTCACCACAGAATCGCTGATAACGGACTTGCCTGAAAAATCCGCCCCTCCAATGATGCCACCTGGAGGAATGGATTACTAAAATACAAGAAAAGGTAAAAAAAAGGGTGGCTTTGATTGCCACCCTTTTTTTTCTTTCTTGACACTAATTCCCTATGAAGTTAGACTGCTCCACAGCTTTTCCAAAACGCGATACATCAGTTACGATTACAACTTATGCAAGAACCATTTACTCTAACAGATGAATTACGCCAAAGCATATTAGGTAGGGAAGGTGTACCAACCCACTTAGACATTGAAAAGGGACACGTCAAACGCTTCGCAGAGGCAATAGGGGATTCAAACCCCCTTTGGACCAACGAAGAAACTGCCCTCCAAAGTCCAAATCAAGGATTGACTGCCCCACCAACGTTTTTGAGGGTCGCTACTGCCGTCCTCCCTGAAGTGCCCGAACTTGAACCCCTAAACCGCCTATTAGATGGTGGAAGCGAGTGGGAATTTCGACAACCTGTATACGTCGGCGAGACAATCACAGCGGTTAGTAAAATAACCAGTATTCGACAACGTAATTTAAGCGTCGGTCCGGCAGTTTTCTTACAGAGTGAGACCACCTACAGTCGAAAAGACAAATCAATAACCGCGATACAACGATCTACTGTAATTCTCTATTCTGAGCCGGAGGATTAGATTTTGTCCGAGCAACTTTATTGGGAAAATGTTACTGCCGGTCAGGAATTACCCATCTTGCTAAAAACACCTTCCACTCAGCAGTTGGTCAAATATGCAGGAGCCTCAGGAGATTTTTACCAGATACACTATGATAAGGATTTTGCCATCAATAAAGGATTGCCAAGTGTCATTGTACATGGCGCGCTTAAGAGTGCGTTCCTTGCACAACTGCTGACTGATTGGGTGGGCACCCGAGGCAGCCTAAAAAAATTATCGATACAGTATCGGGGAATGGATGTCCCAGATGACCCCCTCACTTGCCGGGGAATAGTAACTCGAAAATACCAAGTGGGTAATGATTGTTTAGTCGATTGCGAAATATGGATAGAGAACTCCCAAGGGCAAACGACTACTCCTGGAACAGCTACAGTCATGCTCCCTTCACATGGGTCCATAGTTTAACGAACATTTATACCTAACTAGGTTGAGAACCTGAACATTCTTCCAGGAATTGAAACACCTGGAAGAGTTACTAATGGAAAATAGTTGGCAGGGATCACAAAGAGAATAAAAAATGGCGAATACATTATCTGGACAAGTCGCTTTAATTACAGGTTCAGGTCGAGGCATTGGCAAAGAAATCGCCTTACATATGGCTGTAGAAGGCGCAAAAGTTATAGTTAACGATCCTGGAGTTAACGTTGATGGGAGTCAAGGTTCCGAATCCCCCGCTGATTCAGTAGTGAAGGAAATCCGCAAATTTGGAGGAATTGCTGAGCCCAACTTTGGGAATGTTTCAAATTTCTCTGATGCAAAATCAATGACTGAAGAGGCGATCCACGAATTCGGGAAACTCGACATAGTAGTTACCTGTGCCGGTATTCTCCGTGACAGGATGATATTCAACATGACCGAAGAAGAATGGGATGCGGTCGTTGATACCCATCTCAAGGGAACGTTCAATGTTTTAAGGCACGCCTCCTCCTATTTCCGTGAACAAAGGTCAGGGAGAATTATCACATTTAGTTCGGAATCAGGACTCTTGGGAAACCAAGGCCAATCAAACTACAGTGCCGCCAAAGAAGGAATCCTTGGATTAACCAGAACTATCGCACAAGAAATGAACCGTTATGGGGTGACCTGCAACTCAATCATTCCGCGAGCCTCTACCAGATTGATTTCTGCTGTCCCAAGCGCTAACGGCGAACGAACAGGAGTAACCCAAGCATGGGATTTAGAAAAACTCCCAGCAAATTCAGTAGCACCCTTCGCTACCTACCTTGCAGGCCCATTCGCACAAGAAATAAATGGCCGAATATTTTTAGTTTATGGGAACACAATTTCTCTAATTTCTGAACCGGTCCCGAAGGAAACAATGACAAAGGCCGGCCACGAAATTTGGAGAGTTGATGAGATTCGTTCCCGAATTTCCGAAGAATTAGCGCTATAGTTACACTCAGTACATTGTATCCGAGAACTAATATTCAGAAATTCAAACGGCTGCGATCAATTCTATTTCGATAGGAACGCCCCCAGGCAAACTCTCAGCACCTAAGGCTACTCTGGCATGCTTACCCCGGTCACCAAATACTCCTACGAGCAGATCAGATGCTCCATTCGCTACAGTAGGATGTTCGGTATAATCAGGGGAGGCGTTCATAATACAAACCATCTTGATAATCCGTTTTACATTGTCCAAGTCACCTATCTCTGACTGTATGGTTGAAAGCAATGATAAGGTAACTTGCCGAGCTAATTCGTAGGCTTGACTGGTGGAGATATTTTCCCCAATTCTCCCGTTAACTGGCGATCCGTCAGGGTTACGAGGAATATGACCTGACAGAAAAATCATATCACCGTGTCGTACAATCGGAACATAATTAGCGACCGGGACAGATAGCGCTGGAAGCGATAGACCCATAGCTTTAAGTTTCTGTTCAATTTTTGCCATTGTTACCTCTAATAATTTTCTACCTATATCTAATGGAGGGGATTGTCGGCGGGCTAAATCAATTTACAACCAATGTCGCCTTATATGGTTTTTATCCAGTCCGATTTTGAAATTTCCATCAACAAAAATCTCTTACCATTTCGAACAACCTTTTTTAGCGGAAGAAAACCACATTTTTTAAAAGAACGTTGCGCCCGAAAATTCCAATCTAATGTATGTAGATACACATGATTTAAAGGTGTAAAGGAGAAGATATACCTCAAAAGGAGTTGGACAGCCTCCGTACCATAACCTTTACTCCAATAATCTCTGTCCCCAATTAAAATTCCCAATTCTGTCTTCCCGCTGATGTAGTTGATATCGTAAATCATACAATTTCCAATGTGTAAACCATGGACACTGTCAACAGCAAAGCGAATAGACCACGGATTTTCAAGCCGAAGCTCATCTCCAAAAAACCTAAAATAGTCACTGAATTTCATTGTGAGGGGTGCCGATGCGTCAAGTTCCGCTAATTCAGGGTCAGTTCTCCATTGGTAATCATCTTCTGCATCGTCGAGAGTTTTGTTGCGAAGTAATACTTTCTCACCCACCAAACCTAGTTGATTCATGAAGCTGAACTCGATTCAAGTTGGGTTATAGCCTTCTCAACGACACTCACTTCATTTGGATAAGTCATCAATGCAATTGCCTTGGAAACAGGCAGCCAGAAAACATCGTCAAATTCAAAATCATGGTCTTCTATATTCCCTCCTACGGGACTCATCAAGAAAAAATGAACCGTTTTCTTGAACAATCTTTTATCATGGCGGTTCGCGAAGGAATATTGAATATACCCCAATGGGGAATCGATGATTACAGACAGTCCTGTCTCCTCTAAAACTTCCCTAACCGCTGTTTCTTCCAATGATTCACCGGAATTCGGGGTGCCTTTTGGGAGGCACCAAGTATCCGGGGTTTTCCTATGGCACAAAACGACCTGAGTTTCATCCGATTCGGTAAAATGAACCACTCCACCCGATGAAATAAGATATTCCACGTCCCTGGTTTTTTCCACAGTTGCCTCGTTCCTAAAGCTTGTACTCAAATGCCAAGGGGTCTTCATTTGCTTCCAAAGCTTCAAGCGCTGCTTGAGTAGTTTCCAGGATTGATTCATCTTCGTGATTCAAGCAGCTGACTAAGACCCTTTTTGCCAAAGAACCTCCGATAAACCCTAAGGCAGTTATTGTAGAGAGTCGAACTTGAAGGTCATCGTCGTTTAGCAGTGTAACAAGTTGAGGGATTACCATTTCTTCCCCCATTCTCCCTGAAGCACATACGGCTTCATAACGCATAGCGGGATCAGAATTAGAGAATTCGTTAATAATGATGGGAACCCAACCAGGGTCCGAGTTAAAGCCCATTGAAAATACAGCACTCTCTCGCATTTTTGGACTTTCATGGTGATACGCCCATCTAATAAGCTCCTTAATGGATTCATCACTAAATGGACTTAAAGCTTCAACAGATCTCCGCCTGACATTCAAACTCTCTACGGAAGAATTGACGATGTCCATCAGGGATTTACGGACTCGTATTGCGTCATTGGTCAACAATTTATTGGACTCTGCCAAAACAACAAATTTTCGTAAACCTAAAGCAGCAGCAGCTCGAACCTCTTCAGAGGGATCTTTTTGAAGGAGGGTTATATAAATGGACAACAAGGATCGTTCTTCACACTCCCAAAGACCAGAAATAGCAGCTTCACGGACTTCTGGAGAATCATCTTTCAACGCAAACTTGAAAACCGGATTAAAATTTAACTCCACATCCTCTTCCGCCATCCCAACCATCAAAGTAAGAAATTCTATGCGTAGATTGGGCTCAAATTTCTTCCAAATTGTCGATACTAAACCAACATCAGAAGGTGAGAGCCCTGATAATTGAGATAATGAGCTTGGTTTCACTATCCGATCATCCTGGACCATCTCTTCAAGTAATTGTTTCAAAGACACAAATATTCTCCGTCCAGTTAGAAAAAGTAAATCACTGCCTCTCCTAGGTTGTTCTTTCCTCTAGGAGCGTTTCACCTTAATAGATGGTCCGTAACACGGCAGGAATTCATAAGCAAGGAAACTTTATGGCATTATATCAATCCTTAAAGAGATTCACTACTTCTAATTTAATCAATTGTTTTATAATATCGAGCAAGCCATAGGAAACCTTGAGATTTCCTGCGGAAATCTCAAGAAAAATATCCACTTTAGAAACAAATAGAATCCAAAGGAATAATTAAGTGCCTCGTCTGAGAGAGTCCAAACCCTTAAAAGATGCAAGCGTTTTCTCTGTCGAAGAGGTAAACGGGCTGTTAAAAACACGGTACGGTCCTTTTCGTTGGGTTCAACGGTATAAACCAATCACTGAATTGGTTTATACCATCCTTTCCCAACACACATCGGACTTAAACTCCCAGAGGGCAGGCGATATTTTATTTAACAAATTTGGGTCATGGGAATCGGTAACAGAGGCTCCATTGAGCGTGATTGAGGAAACCATCCGGTCCGCTGGATTGTCCAAACAAAAAGCCCCAAGGATAAAAGGAGCTTTACAAACCATCCTAACATTACGTGGCAGTCTAAATCTGGATTTCCTAGCGGGATTACCATTGGATGAAGCAAAATCCTGGCTGCGCCAATTACCAGGTGTAGGACCAAAAACTACGGCGATAGTTCTCTGCTTCGCTCTTGGAATGCCCGCAATGCCCGTAGACACTCATATCCATCGAGTCTCAAAGCGTCTTGGATTAATAGGCCCAAAAGTAAATGCCGACCTAGCCCACGATCTACTTGAACCAATGGTTCCCCCCAATGAGATATTCTCATTCCATATGGGATTAATTGTACATGGAAGAACTACATGTAAGGCTTTACGTCCGCGCTGCAATGATTGTATTCTAAGAATTAAATGCCCTTCGAAATTGAATTAACCCCAAATTACTTTCTGGAAACCTTCGAGCTAAGCCCCTTTTCTAAGCGGTCAAATTCTTATACAGTTCCGGCAATCTCTGTGGCAAGGAGCTGATTTCCGCCAAAACTTCATAGCCCATGTCCCCACACATTGCTTTTAGATAGTCATGGCCTGCCCGATCGACTGTGAGGCAAAACGGCGTAATGCCATATCTACGAGACTCTACAAGGGCCATATGAGTATCCTGGATAGCATATTCCTTCTCCACACCCTCCCTACTGTAACCTCGGTCTTGTGGTCGACCATCACTGATGAGGAACAAAAATTTTGTTTTTGCCTCTACTTGAAGAAGTTGCGAAGTTGCGTGCCTAATAGCCGGGCCCATTCTGGTAGCATGTAGCGGGTTAATTTTGTCGATCCGTTTGCGAACGCCTTCTGAGAGAACTTCCTGTAACGATTTTATTATGTAAAACTCTACATTTTCGCGGCCATAGCCTGAGAACCCATAAATTCCATACTGGTCCCCAAGGGTTTCCAAGGCTTGAATCAGGAGTACTATACTCTCCTTTTCGAGGTCAATTATGCGCTTGTAACTTCTTTTGGAAGCTTCCAGCCTTCGAGTCCGTAGCCACAGCATATATTCCACTGGGTCCGAAGGGGCGTCCCATTCATCTCGACGAGATTCATCAATAGCCTCAGCGGTCGAGGCGCTCATATCCAATAATAGGAGAACAGCCACGTCACGTTGTATTTTGTTTCGACGCCAATAGACTTTTTCCGAAGGGGATCCGCCGATCCGTTTGTCAATCATCGCGTTAATAACAGCGTCTAGATCTAAATCTTCACCATCGGGCAACGGCCGTATCTTGCGGAACGTTTCAGGCATTACCATTTCAAATTGTCTTTTTAACTTGTCCACCAAATCGACGTTTTCCCGTAACGTTTGATACCAAAATCTTAGATCTCCCTCAACCATTGGTTTGTCTCTGACGATGCACCATCGTGGCTTATAATCATTAGCCCGAAAATCCCATTCAGGGTATGCATATGTATTGGGTTCTACCACCTCAAGTGGGCCTCCCTCTTCGTCAACATGCACAAAGGGTCCCTGTCCCATAGTCTGGGGCGGAGGGGGTGCTTTCATTCCCGCGGAATTCATTATCTTATTCGTTAGGGTCCCCAATGATTGAGAAACTGTTTCTTTAGATTGATCCGTTTCTAATTCAGGACTTTCTTCCAACATTTTTGACAAAGCTTCTTGGGTAAGAGGCGAAACCTCTGATTCCTCATCTTGTTGTGTGTTTCTTAATCGATTCAGTAATTGGACAAGCCCGGGCTTGAAATCACCTCGAAATTCAACCATTTCAGGAGAGTTATAGGGTAAAGAATCACTGTCGTCGTTAGCGGGAACTCCCTCACGGATTTCTTGGAGGCGGGATTCCAATATTTCTTTATAATCATACCCATCCTCTAATTCACCCCCCTGAAACTCTGATGGGTCGATTTCTTCCCATTCCTGTTCAGCCGTGGATTCATTGGGGATTTGAATAATAATCGCGTAAATTCTGAGGGTAGCTTCGGCTACATCCTCAACACTTGTATGGTTTGAAAATATTCTAGTGGCAATTTCCCCAATTTTTTTGGCTTCATCAACATAATTAGCGGGAACCTGAAGTGTCTCCATGCGGGAAAGGCTTAACCTAACCAAAAATTCGACCATCGCTTCTCTCGCCGGAAAGCTCATAAGGGGTTCACGTTCATTTAAAGAGTCACTTTGAACCTGACGATAATATCTCCGGATTCCAGCGTATTCGCTAACAACTAATGCATCTAGTCTCCCATCTTCTAATACGGTGAAAATGTCCAAAGCTAATTTCCCATCATCAAACAACGCGAATAAACGGTGCATGTCGGTGATCCAAACATCCTCGCTAGAATCGCCATCTGAGCCGTGACGAGAGGGAACCATTACTGGTCTCAGGTCGTCAAACACTGTGGAAGGGGTTTCATAAGAGAATTCAAAACTACCGTATTCTAAATGAGCAACCTGATGAGTCGAAACAACTTTGAAAAGCCCAAAGTTTTCATCTTTTGTTTCATAACGGTCCACTTTTGGAGGCAAATAAACTGTGCTTCCTTCAGTAGTGGGATGCTCAGCAGAGACCCATCCTATTCCCTTTTGAACTAATTCCTGGGTCGAAGCGACTTCCATTTTCGAGCCAGCCAAAGCCCTACAATACATCCGTAATACGTCTTTTATTCTAGGAAGTTCAACAATGGCTGAAAGATCGATCATAAACTCCTCTGCCCTAAAGGATTCAAGGCGGAAATAGGCTAAACCTCCTTCCCGGTTTTCCCTCAGGATCCGTGCGCCTTCAGCGAACCACAATTCCAATTGCTGAGGACTAATTCTACTGAGAACAGCCGGAGCGCTTTTCAAAAACTCTGGTAGAGCGGCAGGGTGAATAATGAGCAATGCCTCTCCCAGTGTCAAAATCAATCCATGCAGCTGACTTTGAACTTGATTGAGAGAGCGAGACCCATCAGATAGAAATGTTGGGATCCCCCTGTATCCTGTACGCATCAACCTTTCTGCTAAATCTATAAAACGTCCTTTTTGACTGTGTTCAATCCTCGGAATGGCATTAGCTCCCGAATCAAAACAGACCTTGACGTCCCGCCAATTTTCATCGGCTACAGAATTTAAAAGGGAGAGCAGACTTTCCCTTCCTTCAACAAGATTCGGCAATATCTCTTGGGAAGAAGACAAACACTCGCTAGAAAATTCCACTGAATGCTTGGCTAAACCATCAATTAAATTAGCGAGCCTTTCTAGTTCGGAAAAACTGATGCTACGCAATAAAGTTCCAGAAGCCTTGAAAAAGTCTGAAGCAAGCGTACTTGATTTCCGAGTCCCTCCGTACACCTTGTGACCCAATTGAGCCCACCCGGGAATCTGCCTGGGATCAAGGTGTTGAATAACATCATAACTAATCTGGAAATAAGCTAGACAGAGAATTGGGTCGTCATCACATAGTGCTTCCCCAGAACGAGCCCAACTGTTCATATTAACGATATTTAGCTTTGAAGCTATTTTTGGACTCACCTTATAATATTCACTGGCTGGCTCCCAACATTCGTTCCCCTTTGAAGCAATAGCTAATCCATGTTGAGCCCATGTCAACAAGTCATGAGAGGAGGCAACTTGCTGCATAGCGTAAAGAGCCTGACGATAGTTAGAGAATAATTCTTCCGGAAATTGCCCAAGGTCTTCTTCTAATTTTTTAAATGCAGCCAACGTAATTTCCACTAATCCTCCTGAACAAAAGCTTTTTGAAAGGCTTCTAGGATTTGGGTTAAAATTCTGGCGGTTGCTCCTACAATTTTATGGCCGTTAACTGAATACGCCACATTAGAATTGTGGTCCGTTGATACTCTAGAGAGATCTTCCCATTGGTTTAATGGATTCAGAAGGTGAGAAACAGAGGCTTCAAAAACCTCGGCTATTTCATCACTGTTCACTGAACATGAATATGGGTAGGAAACCAAGCCCACATAAGGATATATCACAAACCTAGTACTAGTGATCACAGGCTTCAACCGACCTAACGAAGCAACTTGGGACTCATCAATTCCCATTTCTTCTCGAGTTTCCCTTAAGGCAGTGGCCCAAGGACTTAGATCCTCGGGATCCTGACCCCCACCAGGGAAACAGACTTCACCTTTGTGATATTCAACTTTTTCCGTTCTTTTATTCAGAACAATAAAATATTCTCCATCTCTAAGGAAGATTAACACCAGAACGGCCGCAGGAACAAGGTCGACATACCTAGCATGAGAATTCGGAGAATCAGCCAAAAGATTCCGAAATATCTCTAGAGTATTATTCCGAACCATGAAGGCTCCTAATTACGTTATTCAAAAATGGATGTAACAACTTCTTCAATACTTCGTTGAACCTGATAATCATCAATTACACCCCAAACGATCGCTGATTGGCATGCAACCCGAGGACTTATTCCCTGAACAATCAACTTTGCAGCATAGATGAGTAGGCGAGTACTAGCACCTTCTTGCAATCCATGTTCTTTCAAATTTCTAACTTTCTCCCCAAGTTTAGCTAATTGCCAAGCCATATCAGCATCGATCCCCGATTCATGGCTGACGATTTTGGCCTCGATTTCAGGTTGTGGATACGTAAAATCAATAGCGATAAATCGCTGCCTAGTCGAATGCTTAAGGTCCTTAAGGGCGCTTTGATAGCCCGGATTATAAGAAAGAACCAACAAAAATCCTTCGTGGGCATCAATCAGAGATCCTCGTTTTTCTACCGGAAGGATTCTTCGATGGTCCGTCAAAGGGTGGATTAGCACGGTAGTGTCTTTTCGAGCTTCCACGATTTCATCTAGATAACAAATTCCACCGGACTTTACCGCCCGAGTTAGTGGGCCGTCTATCCAATGTGTCCCTTCTGCATCTATAAGATAACGACCAACTAAATCACTTCCAGTAAGATCTTCATGGCAAGCGACAGTGACTAAAGGGATTTGATGGATTTCCACATTTTTCGAGCCTTTCCTGCCTTTTCCCTTTGGCTGGCTGAGACGATAGGCCATATATTCAACAAAACGTGTTTTCCCACACCCTGTAGGGCCTTTCAATAAAACTGGAATTTTTTGAATATAGGCTGCCTCAAAGAGCTCAATCTCATTTGCCTGGGGAATATAGAATGGCTCCTCAGTGACGTGAAAATCTTCAATTTGCAATTCACCGTAATACTGTTGTTGTTCCCTGGCCATGGCGTTTTAACCTCGCTTTTTAATTTCAATTCTGGATTTCCAGAGTGTCTCTATTTGATTTGAAAGGTCATTCAGGTCTCCTGAATTTTCAATAACCACTTCGGCACGATTGATTCGGTTCGCTTCTGGAAGTTGGGAGTTGATTCTAGCCTTTATATCATCAAGTGAAAAATTGTTTCTCTTTTCTAGGCGACTGACCACATGGGGTTCAGGTGCCGTTGTTACCCAAATCTCATCGACTAAGGAATCCCAGCCTGCTTCAATTAATATAGCTGCTTCCAGAACGACAACTTTCTGTCGAGCTTTTCGGTATTCAACAATGAGATTTCGAGCCATATCAGCAATCCATGGCTGCATAATTGAATTTAGTATGGCTAAAGCAGATGGGTCGCTGAAAACGATCGCCCCTAGTTTCTTGCGGTCCACCTCATTGTTTTCCCCAAGGATATCAGTCCCAAATTTTTCAGTAACCATTCGCCAAGGGTGACTATGAGGCTGGTAAGCAAGATGCCCTAATTTATCGGCCTCTATCAGTTTAGCGCCGAGCTCTTGGAGCTTTTTGGCAACCTCAGTCTTCCCAGTTCCGATACCACCTGTGAGGCCGATTACAAGCATATTTTCTCCTAGTTGCGGCGACAGGTAAGCCCAACTTTACCTCGCATAACCACGGACGGTCAAGGGCTCAAAGTCGTTGGAACACTGGATTTGTTTAGTAATCCAAGAAGCAACGTAAGTAAACTGAAGTTACAAAGATCTGAATATTACCTGCAAAAATTTTGATCAATTCAATTGCCATTTGGAATCAAGTTCATATTTGGTATAATCCTTATGAAGAATTTCTCGGATCTTCTGAGCAACCGAACACGAGGGAGGCGTAACAATGGGAAAACCAATAGAAGTCACAGATGAAAAATTTGAAGGGGATGTAATCGGATCAGATCTTCCTGTTCTTGTAGACTTCTGGGCGGAATGGTGCCAACCATGCCAGATGATTGCTCCAATTGTCGAGGAGTTAGCGGAGGAATATGATGGGAAAATCAATTTTAAGAAAATTGATATAGATTCTAACCCATTAACTCCCCAAGCCTATGGAATCCGGGGAATACCCGCACTCCTCATCTTCCAAAATGGTCAAGTAATCGACCAAATCATTGGAGCACAACCAAAAGCGGTTTTAAAAAATCGGATAGACTCAGTCCTACCCTAAAAACTGGTAAGTGCGTGGGGGTGGATGGGGCCCGGTGGCTCTTACGGACTTCAAATCCGTCGTGCCTCGTAGCCCGGGGCAGGTGGGTTCGACTCCCTCCCACTCCCGCCAAACTTACAAAGTTAGACTTCTTGGAGAACGTCCTTCCAAGTCACAGCGCAAAACCGTCCACGGCTGATATAAACTGGTAATAGGGCATTAATCCCAACGCTATAGGCACCCGTATGATCATATCGAGATTCGACCAGGAAATCACTTCTGAAGACTCTCCGAACTCAGAGACCGATTGGGCCAATCGGCGTTCCTTCATAATCAGGATTGCTGCAGCAACCCTATCCACGAGTGGGTTTTTGGCATTTTTGGCGTCTTGTACGGGAGATGATACAGATACAATCCCAACGGAGCGTGTCCCCAAACCATCAATCCCAAATCCAATAACTGAACTACGCCAAATCCCCACCCCGGCACTACCGTTCCCCCAACAAAACATTCATAAAGATGGAGACCCAGAGCCTAACCTTCCCACCCAACCAATTGAAAAAAGATCCTTCAACATTGGAAAAATAAATGAAGGGGCCCAGATAAATCACCTCCTCCGCAGAGCTGGCTTTGGAATAAGGCCATCCGAGTTGGTCCATTATCGGCAAATTGGCCTGGAAAAAACACTTGATCATCTCGTTAATTTTGAGACTGTTGACAATGCCGAATTAAACTCAAGGTTAAATAATTGGAACCTTAAACCATCGGAGCGACAGAAAGATTTACGCCGATGGTGGATATTAAGAATGGCGTACACCAACCGCCCTCTTGAAGAAAAATTGGTTCTATTTTGGCACGGGTTACTAACCAGCGGAATTTCAACCAGCGATCCTTTGTCCATGTATCAACAGAACGAACTTTTTAGAACTAAAGGCTACGATTCATATACCCATCTTCTAAAAGCGATTTCAAAAGACCCAGCAATGCTGTCGTGGCTTGACAGCCGAAAAAACAAAAAAGCCGCACCAAACGAAAATTTTTCCCGAGAACTAATGGAATTATTCACCATGGGAGAAGGAACGTTCGGGGAGAGCGACGTTAAAGAAGCGGCCAGAGCCTTCACTGGCTATTTTCTTGTTAATGGGAAATTCGTCTTCAATGATGCCCACCACGATTTTGGCCCTAAAAACTTTCTATCCCAATCTGGCTATTTTTCTGGCGATCAAATAATTAATGTGATATTCCAACAGACTGAAACAGCTGAATATATCTCCAAAAAGTTATTCACATTTTTTGTTCACAATTCCCCTACTATCCAAACAATCGAAAAACTTTCAGCGATCCTACGCGCAAATAATTACAATATAAAAACTTTGATGGAAAACCTTTTGAGTTCTGAAGAATTCTACTCCCCGAGGGCCTATCGTTCTAAGATAAAAAGCCCGGCTGAATTT
The DNA here is from genome assembly GCA_964612825.1 of uncultured Dehalococcoidia bacterium. GTDB lineage: Bacteria > Chloroflexota > Dehalococcoidia > Lucifugimonadales > UBA1127 > CAZTCW01. Next base: position 119,930 of record CAZTCW010000033.1, read on the forward strand.
ACTATAGGATTGATCCGGAACACAGGAGCGGAAACAGATGGACGGAAAATTGCTAATCTGATGAGCGAAATGGGACAGACATTGTTTGAACCACCTGATGTAGCGGGGTGGCCCGATGGAATTACATGGATTTCAAGCAACACAATGATTCAGCGATTGAATTACGTCCATTCAATCACTCTTTCCAACCTAAAAGGAACCCATTTTAACCCACACACCTCGATCGTCCCCACGCACCCAAACTCCCCTGATGGTTTCCTAAAAGGGTGCCTAGAGACAATGTTAGACGGCAACATTAACCCGTCATCACGGGAAATATTGATGACCCAGTTACGAACCTTAGAAAACCTAACCGATCAATCAGGGGAGAAAGTTTTCTCTAACGAAGAAATAATGCGTCAACTAGCGTTTTTTGTCCTTGCGTCTCCAGAATTCCAATTAAATTGAGGTGCCTCCCTTCAAATGCTTACGAGAAGACAGGTAATAAAAACTGGCATCTCATGTACTGTTGCTGGAGTTATGGCAAACATAGGACTAGTAGATTCTATATTCGCCGCTGGGATCGGGGATTCCATCCCAAACGGAAACTTGAGTAACCGAAGCCTAATCGTGATTCAACTGAAGGGAGGTAACGATGGATTAAACACAGTGGTACCTTATGGTGATGGACGTTATTATGATGCGAGACCCAAACTGGCGATACCGGAGGAAAATGTTTTACCCTTGACGAGCGAATTTGGATTACACCCCTCTTTTGAGGAAATAAAATCCCTTTGGGACCAAGGGCACGTAGCAATAGTCCAAGGAGTGGGATACCCCAACCAAAGTTTCTCCCATTTTCAATCCCAACATATCTGGAAAACCGCCGACCCTTTTTCCCAAAAGAGCGACGGGGGTGACGGATGGTTAGGCAGGCAAATAACCAACCTCTCGGCGGAAGGCTTCAATTGGTTTAAAGGAATAAGTTTGGGTAAAACATATCCAATTTCACCGATGGCCACGCAAGAACTGTCTTTACCCGCGATAAGGAGCCTCAAAAGTTATCAACTCGCGGGGCAGTCGGAGAGGTTCAAATACTCAAATTTTGATTTGGACATTTTAAAAAGTTTATACGAGCAATCCAATGACATTGACCCGCACACCCCCCATCTAAATGCTACATTAAAAGGGGCATTGTCAACCTCAGTTACCCTTAATCATTCTTACAATAATTATTCCCCTCTCGTAAACTATCCACTAGGGAATTTTGGGGAGGAATTAAAATTGTTAGCATCGATTATCACTCAAAATTTAGGAGTCCAAGTCGCTCATCTTACTATAAAAGGGTTCGACACACACGCTGACGAGCCTACTCGACATTCCGTACTTCTTAAGGAACTCTCTGAAGGTATCGGTGCATTTTACGAAGACCTATGCCGACATGAATTAGACCGCGAGGTTATTATCATGACTTGGTCCGAATTTGGACGCCGAGTAGCGATGAACGGAAGTTATGGGACAGATCATGGTTCTGCCGGTCCCTTATTTATGATTGGAACATCAATCCAAGGCGGTTTATACGGAGACCATCCAAATTTGGGCGATCTTGAGAAAGGTAATTTGAGGTTTACAACAGATTTTAGATCCATTTACAGGACTGTTCTCGAAGACTGGTTCGGTAATTCCGATGAAATTATTATCCACCAACCAAAATTCGAACGCATTCCAATGTTTACGGCCAAATAGTAGTACCCAGTTTATATTGGAGTAATAGGTGATTGCCATCTCAGACGCACGATTTCTCGTTATCAAGGAGACTCAATGAAAAGTTCTGCATTCGACATTGTTGTTATAGGTGGAGGTATACTCGGAACCTCAACTGCACTTACCTTATCGACTCGTTTCCCAAAGTATACAATCGGGGTCCTAGAGAAAGAGTCGGAGCTAGCGTCCCACCAGACCGGCCACAATAGTGGCGTCATACATTCAGGAATTTACTATCGCCCAGGTTCCCTTAAAGCAGAAAACTGCGTTACCGGGGCCCAATCTCTCTTGGCGTTTTGTGACGAGAATAAAATTGAATATGAATTATGCGGGAAAGTAATTGTTGCGACTAATGAAAACGAAATTCCTTCCCTGGAAGAATTGAACAGAAGAGGCACGGCGAATAATGTCCGGGGATTAGAAATGATTGGCCCTGAACGCCTCAAGGAAATCGAACCCTTCGCGGTAGGATTAAAAGCTCTATATTCACCCTGTACGGGGATTGTAGACTACACCAAAGTTACTAAAGCCTTCGCAAAAAATTTCTTGAATAATGGGGGAACAATCCATACATCTACCGAAGTATTGTCCCTAACAAATTCCGACAGCGAAATCATCGTGGAAACCAACCAAGGAGACTTTAAAACTAAATTTCTAATAAACTGTGCAGGTCTCCAATCAGACAAAATGGCAAGAAAATTTGGATGGGGTAAAGATCTCCGGATAATTCCATTTCGGGGAGAGTATTACTCTTTAATCAATGAAGCGAAACATTTAGTAAAGGGATTAATTTATCCGGTTCCGGATCCGGCGTTTCCGTTCTTAGGAGTCCATTATACCCGCACCATTTACGGGGACGTCGAGGCGGGACCAAACGCGGTTCTCGCTTTTTCAAGAGAAGGCTATAAAATGAAAAATATTAGCCCGTTGCATCTCCTTGAAATTGTCGGCTATCCGGGATTTTGGAGAATGGCAAGAAAGTACTGGAAAACAGGCCTGCTGGAATTTTACCGGTCTATCTCTAAAGCTTCTTTCCTTGAGGCATTACAAAAGTTAGTCCCCGAGATTAAAAAGGAACACTTGTCCAAAGGGGGTTCAGGGGTTCGGGCCCAAGCCGTTGAGCGCGACGGGTTTTTGGTGGATGATTTTAGGATAAATGAAACTAGGAATGCGATACATGTTCTAAATGCCCCCTCCCCAGGAGCGACGGCTTCAATCTCAATTGCTGCAAAAATTGTAGATATGGCGACTAATTCCTTTAAACTAGATCAATAGAAAGATCCCGAATCTTTTTTCAGAGCGTCCTAAAGAAATATAAATTTAAGCCCGAAAGGGCTTTATTCGCTTTAGGGCTTCCTCAGTAGCAAGCTCAAGAAAATGGGAAGCAAACTTCATAGAATCCCTCTCATCAATCCCCAGGTCATTTATTGAAGCTAACCAGTTGAAACCGTTCCCATACAGTGCTTCGTGGTTTAAACCCAATTTCCCGGAAATTCCCAACACTGGGATCCCTAGAGCTACCGAATAACTCGCTACTACCATAGGAGCTTTTCCATACATAGTTTGATAATCTATGGAACCTTCCCCGACAATAACCAGATCTGCACCATCAAGCTGATCGTAAACATTTAACCGTTCACAAATTAATTGTCCTCCAAATTCGCATCCGGCTCCCAAAAATGCCTTTAGCCCTGTCCCTAAGCCGCCACCTGCTCCTGCACCAGGGAAATCGCAAATATCTATCCCACGCGTTTTATCGATGACAGTTGAAAGACGCTGTAATCCTTTTTCCAATACCCTTATCGAAGCAGGGTCGGCACCTTTTTGAGGTCCATAAACCTTTGACGCCCCTTCCGGCCCACACAAAGGGTTTAACACATCCAAGGCCACTGTAATTTCACTTTCAGCAATGCGGGGATCAAGCCCCTCAAAATCGATGGTGGCGAGATTGACGAGTGAACCTCCCCCTAACGGAAGGTCTTGACCATACCTGTCGAGAAATCGGATGCCTAATGCCTGAGCCATACCTACTCCCCCATCATTAGTCGCAGAACCTCCGACTCCAAGGATAATTTTAAAATATCCCATATCTAGCGCCACTTTAATAAGTTCACCCACTCCTTTTGTAGTGGTTTTCAGGGGGTTTCGCTGATTAGGAGAAAGTAGAGTTAACCCGCACGCATGTGCAGATTCGATAACTGCCGTTTTCTTATCGTTCATTACGCCCCAATAGGCCAAAATTTTCTCACCTAATGGGCCAGCGACTATGGCTTGGGAGTAATTTCCCGATTTCTCACCAACTAAAACTTCCAACGTGCCGTTACCACCGTCAGCAACCGGAATCAGAGTAGTCTGAGAATCAGGGAAAATCTTATTTGATCCCCGTTGAATCGCTCGAGCAGCTTCCCACGGACCTAAACTCCCTTTAAACCCTTGTGGAGCGATAGCAATACGCATAATAAATTATTGAACTTCATATATGGACAGCCAGAAATTTGGTAGTTACACGCATATCATGCCACACATAACACGAACCAAACAACGTCAATCAAATTGACATGAACGCCCATTCCTACTAAAATCGGTCATTCCAAACTTTAACGGAGAGTAAAATATGGGCCAATCCGCATCTTTGGTAAAAGAATCTGAAATAGTGGACGCTTTAAGGGACGTTTACGACCCAGAGATCCCAGTCAATGTTTATGATCTCGGACTGATTTATGATATTCAAATCAATGACGAAAACACAGTTTACATTACAATGACTCTAACTGCTCCTGGTTGCGGCATGGGACCGTACATTGCCCAAAATGCCGAATGGCGAATAGCTGAAGTGGAAGGAGTCTCCGATGTCCAAGTAGAAATGGTATTCGACCCACCATGGAACCCAGACATGGTACGCGAAGAAGGAAGAAAATTGCTGGGCATCGAGTAAGAATATTTTCACAATAATTCTGATTGGATCTCACTAAGAATAATGGAGTTAAATGGCTACTAGAGAACCTACACCTCAAGAGCAAGCTCGCTTGGAAGCTATACGGCGTCAATGGCAACAAAAACGCCTAATCACCGAACGATTAGGGAAAATTGGCACCAAATTGGCTGTTTACAGCGGGAAGGGTGGTGTTGGTAAAACAACGGTCGCCGTAAACTTAGCCACTACTCTGGCCCAATTGGGGTCTAGCGTTGGAATACTAGACGCAGATATCGATTGCCCTAATGTAGTTAGGGCGATGAAGGCAGATGAAGCGACTCCAAATCAAAATAATGGAGCGCTAGTACCTGACTCCAAATGGGGAGTGAAAGTCCTCTCAATGGGTTTCTTCCAACAAAATGAAGATGAGGCTATAATTTTTCGAGGCCCAATGATTCATAACGCAATTACCCAATTCCTGGAATCCACTGATTGGGGAGAGTTAGATTATCTGGTTGCTGATTTACCTCCTGGGACATCTGACGCCCCCCTTACGATAATGCAGTCCCTCCCGCTCGATGGATTTATTATCGTAGCAACGCCACAAGAATTAGCCAAAATTGACGCCAAGCGCTCTATCAACATGGTCCGAAAAATGAATCTTCCTGCGCTTGGTGTCGTTGAAAACCTTTCTGGAGACATTTTTGGACAAGGAGCAGGAGAAGAATTAGCTCACGAACTCGACCTTCCATTCCTAGGAAGATTATCCATGCGCTCGAGTTACCAAGACACCTCACAACCCACGGTATTATTAGATCCGGAAGTTCAAGAAGAGTACCGACTAATTATAAAAAATATCCAGTCGATTTTAACCAAACAACCATAAACCAAAGAGGATTCCGATGGACAGACGACTTGAACGTGAAATAGAAGAAATTTTAGAAAAATCCACTGGGCAACCAAATAGATTTAGGGTCGAGGAAATTAACCCCAATAAGGACATTCAAGGTAAAAATTCGCTTGTGGGGCGTATTCAAAAGAGAATATCCATAAAACAACTTTTCATAACGGGCGGATTACTGATGCTTAGCGCTCTAATCGTCGGGATTATTAGTCCCGGCATGAAAAGTGGGGTTCTCTTTTGGTCTGGGTTAACGTTGTTTATAACGGCATATGCATTTTATTTCACACGTCCCTCTCCTAACTCTCAATTACGTTGGAGGGGAAGACCAGTAAGATATGACGATGACTACCAAAGTAGAAACGAAAGCTAGATTATAGTTTCACCATTCCCTAAACTCGAGAGGAAGGCTAACCACCTTCACCGCAATCAACATTGAACCGTAACCCTCAGACGGCCTGGTTCCCAACTGTCCCGAAAGATCGGGGATTTAAATCCTAAAATGCTCGATTTCATTCTCAAAAATAATCCCTCGAAATTTTGGTTCTGAAAGTAATAACTCAGGGGGACCATCACCAATTATCTTCCCGCCAGCTAAAACTATCACCCGATCAGCTAATGCGGATACTTCTGGAAACGAATGGGATACATACAACATTGGAATTTCAAGCTCGGAATGGATCAGCTTAAGATATTCTAAAATCTTTATCCGTGAGGGTCCATCCAAATTTGCCAAAGGTTCATCAAGGATTAATAGATCTGGGGCAGTTGCAAGAGCTCGGGCCATAGCAACTTTCTGCCTTTCCCCTCCCGATAGAGAAGAAGGGAATCGAGAAAGTAAACCCTCCAATTCCAGGAGTTCAATTAACGGCTGCACTTCAAGCCGTCGGAGTGCGGGAGGAACAAGGTTATATCCAAAAAATATATTTTCTTTTACTTTCAAATGCGGGAAAAGAAACCCTCTTTGAAACATATACCCAATTCTACGGGATTCAGCAGGAATTACGTGACGACGCCTTTCTGAAATTTCACATAAAAATCGGTCGCCGAGTTTAATCATTCCATCATCGGGTGTAGTAAATCCACTCACGCAATCCAGCAATGTGCTTTTGCCGCTTCCGGTGGGGCCAAAGACTGCAGTAATTGTTTTCCCTATCGTAAATTCCACATTTAGAAAGAATTCGGTATAACTTTTTCGAATATCAACAGTCAGAAAATTCAGGTACATAACCTATAACCAAACCTTCCGGTTCATCTGACGATGTAGGACGAGGGCGACTAAAGAAAGAACCACAGAAACCACCATTAATCTAAGCGCAGAAAAATCATCCCCTGTTTGAAGGTAAGTGAATATAGCTAATGGCAAGGTTTGAGTTTGTCCGGGGATATTTCCAGCCACCACGATAGTAGCCCCAAATTCCCCCAAAGCTCGCGCATAACCCAAAACTATTGAAGCTAACACCCCTCGCTTTGCCAAAGGGAAAGTCACCCTAAAAAATGTCTGGAGCGGATTGGCCCCTAAACTACGAGCTGCTTTCTCAAAATTGCTCTCGACATTTGAAAAAGCGACCTCCATAGACCTTACCATAAGTGGGAAGGATACGATTCCTGCTGCCAAGGCTGCTCCAATCCAGGTAAATACAAGATTTAAGCCGAAATCAGCAAGGATCTTTCCAATAGGACTTTGATTTCCTAAGATAATTAACAGAAAATACCCGACCGTTACCGGAGGAAGAACCAACGGCAATGAAATAAAGATATCTATCACGGTTTTCCCTGGTAAGGTACTCTTGGCGAGGTACCAACTTACCCCCACTGCTGCTGGGAAGGCTAATCCAATCCCGAGAAGTGAAACCTTCAAAGAAACTAAAATAACATCAAAATCGTCGGCTATAATTTCAATTGCGACCCCCCCAAACTTTTTGTGGATTGTGTACTAAGATTTTCCTCATCAAACTCCAAAAAGACTATGAATTATTCATAAATCGGGTCAAAGTCGTAAGCCTTAAATTCAGTGCTAGCTTTTGTCTCTGAGAGGAATTCTATAAAACGGAAAGCAACTTCTTTGTTAGTTGAATCTTCCAATACTGCTGCCGGGTAAACGATTGGGCCGTAACTATCCTTTGGAAATTCAAAAATTACCTGTAATTTATTACGATTAGTGGAGTCCGTCCGATATACGATCCCAATATCTGCGTTTCCTGATTCCACATAGGATAGAGTTGCCCTAACATTGGGGGCAAATATTACTTTTTGAAAAATTTTTTCCCACACTCCGGTATTCTCCAACGCTGTTACCGAGTACCGACCCGCAGGGGCTAAATTAGGATCAGTCACCGCTACTCGCAAAATTTCAGGAGAAGAAAAGATATCGGAAAGGTTAGAATTCAGGTTCGAATCTTGCCTAGATACCAAAACCAACTGATTGGTTAAAATATTCCGTCTGGTGTTATCTAGGAGGAGTCCTTCGGCCTCAAGAATATCCATTGGCTGGTCCCCGGCACTTAGATACACATCTGCCTTTGCCCCTCTTCGAATTTGTTGAGCCAAAGAGTCAGATCCTGCAAAATTGAACCGAATAGGAACCCCTTCTTGTTCAGTAAAGGACTCCCCTATGGGAGACAGTACCTCGACCAGACTTGCAGCGGCAAAAACCATGACTTGATCCTCTTTAGCATTACAAGAGGAGAAGGATAACAAGAGAAGAGAAGAGAATCCAATAGGAATTAATTTTCCGAAATGGCTTCTCAGAACCGTATAATGACCAATAAAAGAGCGGACCGATTCTGAAATCTGGCGTTTCCATCTCATTGGAGGGATAATTTTCACGCCTCGATCCCTAGAATATTAACAGGCCCCAGAATAATCATATCCATTGATTCTGGATTCATTCAATTTTGATTAGTAATCGAAGATGGTTCTGGAACTATCCACCCTCGCCAATATTTCTCGGGGCAGTCTGTGTTGCTTCTCGCAACTCGTTCATGTCCTTCCCTTCAAAATATTCATAGTTCATAGGAATGTAATTTTGCCATTCAGCCGGGACTTGGTCTTCCACAAAAATCGCTTGAACCGGACATACTGGTTCGCAAGCAGCACAGTCTATACACTCATCAGGTGCGATGTACATCATGTTGTCTGCCTCAGTAGTATAAATACAATCCACAGGACACACATCGATACATGCCCCGTCTTTTACGCCAACGCAAGGTTCTGCAATTATATAGGTCATGCTGGAGCATAACCTCCTTCCCTATAAATTAGTTTCCCATATCCCAAAACTATTGTTTATTCTTACGACAATTTTCCCGTTATATTAGCATATAGAAACTTCTGAGAAAACATCAGATTAAAAGGTTCGGCCATAATATCAAACTCGATCTATCTTCTGCAAAAAAATTTAAGCCTTCTATAAATTAAATAGAACCCGAATAACCTCTTTTTGTAACCATAAGGGACACAAATGTTTCAGTCCTCTGAACACCGTCTATAGCCCCGATTTTCTCCCTGAGAAAATTGCCCAATTCCTCGGAAGATGGGAGGGCAACCCAAGCAAACATGTCAAAGGTTCCGGTAGTGACAGAAACCCAATAGGTTTCATCTATTTTCGATAGGTTTTGAACGACAGAATCGGTTTTATCTGGGTCAACCTGCAACCCTATCAAGGCTTCGGTGGAAAATCCTAAGACTTTAGGTTCGGGATAAGCTACCACTTTTATCACATTATTTTGGGTAAGTCGTTTCAATCTTCGGCGAATAGTCCCTTCGCTGACCCCTAAAGTCCGAGCCACCTCCGCATTAGAGGCTCTCCCGTCGGTTTGAAGGGCATTTATGATGGTTTTATCCAATTGGTCAAGAGACAGCATTAATAATTCCTTTTGAGTTAGTCTGCCTTTCAGGATATGCCACATTTCCGAAGACTGTCAATTACGAGTATGGTGTGGAAATGGCCAAATAATTCACTAAACCGTAATTTGCCACCGTAAATTCCCGTGTTATAATCACAGAGCTTAAAACAGATTGAGAAGGTTATCTTGCGATATTTTGAATTTTCTAGGCCAAACTCCTTAGAACAAGCATTGTCGGTTCTTTCCGAAAATCCTGGAGAAGTCCGACCGCTCGCTGGCGGGACTGATTTGATTGAACAGGTAAAACAAGGCAGGCATGAACCAAAAATCATCATGGACTTGAAAAGTATCCCTGAACTCTGCAAATTAGATTGGGATCCTAAGGACGGCCTGCGGATCGGGGCTGCTACCAGCTGTTCGGAAGTCTATCAACATCAAATTGTCAGGACTCATTTCCCAGCCATTGTAGATGCCGGCATGCTAGTCGGTTCAATTCAAATACAAAACAGGGCCGCAATAGGCGCCAATGTCTGCAATGCTGCCCCCTCAGGAGACACCATACCAGCTTTGTTAATTTATGAAGCCAAGGCTATGATTATAAGCCCGAGAGGAAGTAGAGAAGTTCCATTGGAGAAATTTTTTGTAGGACCCGGGAGAACAGTTTTGGAGGGAGATGAAATCCTAATGGAGATCATTGTTCCGCCCCCAGCCCCACGGAGTCACAGTTCTTATCTAAGATTCATTCCCAGAGAAGAGATGGATATAGCCGTCGTTGGGGTGGGGTCTATGGTAAGCCTTGACGAGAACGGAACATGCTCCACGGCACGAGTCGCGCTTGCCTCGGTTGCTCCCACCCCAGTAAGAGCCTTTCATGCAGAATCGATTCTTGAGGGGAACCCCCCGACCACAATTCTGGTCGAAGAAGCCGCTCGAAATGCCGTACTGGATTCTAGTCCAATAAGCGATGTTAGAGGAAGTGCGGAATACCGGAAAAATTTAGTAGAGGTTTTAACAAGCCGAACACTAACAAATTGTTTCAATGCACTCGGCCAAACCCTGTAGGGGAAAAAAAGATCCTTCTAAAACACAGATGAATGGGCAGGTAGACATGGAAAAACGAATTTCTGTTCCAAATAAAATTGCAATTACTACCAAGATTAATGGTGATCCTCAAGAATTCCTGATTTCTCCTTGGCAAACACTACTGGATGTGTTGAGAGATCAGTTGGGTTTGACTGGAGCAAAAGAAGGCTGCGGTAATGGGAATTGTGGAGCATGCACGGTGATGATTGATGGGAAAACCGCAGATTCATGTATGGTGTTGGCCGCAGAAATCGATGGTAGCGAACTCCAGACAATTGAAGGGGTAGCAAACGGTGGCGAACTGCACCCAATACAAAAAGCTTTTATAGAACACGGGGCATTACAATGTGGGTTTTGTACCCCCGGCTTCATAATGTCGGCCAAACATTTACTAGAAAATATCCCCCAACCGACCGAAGAAGAAATCCGATTATGGATTGCCGGCAACCTTTGTAGATGCACAGGTTATGACAAAATTGTCAGGGCCATCCAATCGGTGGGTGAGTCACACTAGGGCAACATCCCGTTCTAAAACCTTGTTTCCTAGACTTCCTTATTTAATGGGTTAATACCCTCTAATGATCTTGGCTTACCGTATCTCCCATCTGCGGAGTAGGGGTTCTCGCAACGAAGACAGCGACTGAACCAACCAGGGAAACAGGGGCTAACAATGCGAATATCAATCGATAGCTTTCATAGGAATCAAACATAAACCCTGTTAAAACAGGCCCAATGACACCCCCGAGAACACTTATAGGATTCATGATCCCTCGAATACTTGCAAACCGTTTAGGACCAAAAAAATCGGCGATGACCGCCGGTTGAGCCACGGTGTGAGCGGCTTGGCCAGCCCCATAAAAAAGATAAAATGCCCCGATTGCCCATAACGTTTCTGGGGAAATAAATGACATCGCAACCCACCCTAAACTTATAAGTGAGAAACTGATCCACAACAATCTTTGGCGTCCGATCTTGTCCCCCACCCAACCGCTCATAAGCCTGCCAAATACTTGTGTGCCTCCGTAAATTGCTATAATTGTCCCTGCGGCAGGAGCTGAAAACCCTGTATGTCGTAAATGGGGTATCCAATGGACATGTTGAATCGCCGTAGTGAAGCTATAGGATGTATTAGAAATGAGGACTAACCAGAATGCTGGACTGCGAACTGCTTCGCGAACGGTGAAACCTTCAGGCTCATTACGTCTATCTAGACTCCCGATATCATTCCCTTCATCAATTTCAGGGTTTATCCCATCAGGGAAATAGCCATAAGGTTCGGGTCGAGTACGAATGACCATAGCTAACGGAACGCTAATGGCCGAAAAAGCGAGAGCAGTTATAATAGCAGCAATTCTCCATCCAAAACTGGCAAGCAAAAGAGTTACCGGGATCGCTCCTACATAGCCCCATCCCCGACCCATCGCCAAGACCGCAGAAGCCATTCCGCGTTTTTTTCTAAACCAATGCATAGCTGTCGCAAGATAAGCAGTTAAAGCACCCAATCCTTGGCCGAATGCTATAACGGTGGCGGCCAGGTAAAACATCCAAATAGAATGCATGCTAGCAAAAAGAAGTAGTCCAACGGTCATAGTTATCGAACCAATAATAGCCATCGGCCTAGGACCAACACGATCTATTAAAACCCCCCCAATAGGTGCCATAATTCCTGATTCCAACTGCTTCAAAGAAAATCCAAAAGAAATTGCTGCCAAGCTCCATCCAAGTTCAGCCCGAATATCCGTAATGAAAACAGCGATCCCAACCATAAAAATTCCGAGGTTGAGGAAGCTTGTGATAGCGCCAGCGCCAACAATGAACCAACCATAAAAAATCCTGGGTTGATTCAAATTCAAGTTAAGATTTTTCACAATAATTTCCAAATTTGGGGATTGGACTAGTTCAATTCGGATAATTTACTTTTTTAGAATTTCAACAACTTAATTGAAGGCTCACCAATGTTTTAACCACTGGACTCAGGTCGTAATTTAACTAGCTGAATATTCATCTAAAGCCCCTCAACAATCGCCGCGACTCCAATCATAACATCTTCTTTCTAGAGAAACCTAAGGTATAATAGCTGTAGGAAGTGGAATCATGTATGACGTTTTCCTTGAAACTCTTCGAACATTAAAACGAGGTGAACCTTGCGTTCTTTCAACGGTGATAAGAACCAAAGGATCAACTCCTCAAAAACCCGGGGCTAAACTCCTTGTGAAGCACGATGGCTCGGGAATAGGAACTTTGGGGGGTGGCTGTGTCGAAGGAGATATCTGGTTTGCCGCCAAAAATCTCCTCATGGAAGGAGGCCCATCGCAGGTAAAGGATTACTACCTTAATGAAGAACTGGCAGAAAAAGATGGCCTCATCTGCGGGGGAACAATGTACTTTCTGCTTGATACGGTTTTGGATCCAAGCGAGTTCCTCCCGATTACAGAAGAAATTGTTTCAGCTTACGAGAACGGTTCAGCCGTAGGACTAGCTTCAATAATCAAATCTCCCAAAGGAGTTGAAAGCCCTGTAGGGACAAAATTATTTATCAGGGCAGACGGCACGACCACTGGGACTCTCGGCAATTCACACTTGGAAGAATTCGCAAAAAATAAAGCATTGGACCTGATGCCATTTGGAAGATGCGAGTTTGTCACTTTTGAAGGGATTGAATTATTTATAGAAGGATACACTACTCCGCCTCAACTTGTTGTACTAGGAGGAGGACATATTTCCAAAGCATTATCAAATTTAGCAGACACCTTATCATTCTCGGTTCACATCATAGACGACCGGCCTGAATTTTCTAATATTACTCGCTTCCCCAACGCTCAAACTACGATCGTAGACACATACGATAAAGGACTTGATAGAATCCCAGTTAGTCGAAACACCTATATCGTCATTGCCACACGAGGACACAAATTTGATGACATGGCGACCGAGGCCGCTGCCAGAAGCCAGGCCGGTTATATCGGACTGCTAGGGAGTCGCCGTAAGAGCCTTATGATATTTGAGGAGTTGTTCCGAAAAGGGATCCCTGAAGATCGTATTCGAGCTATTCAAGCCCCAGTTGGCCTGGCCTTAGGCGGACGTACCCCTGAAGAAATTGCAATGAGTATCATGGCAGAAATCCTGATGGTTCATTTAGGGGGTAATCCAAAACCCATGAAAATGTCGGATTCACTTTTTGAAAAAGCAAAGGCAAAGTCAAAAGAACCGTTAAGGACGGGATAAATTCGGATGATTGGTGGGATAATTCTGGCAGCTGGTAAATCTTCCCGCATGAGGTATCCCAAGCCCCTTCTCCAATGGAACAATGATTACTTAATCAATCACCAGATATCCACCCTCTCTAAAGCTGGAGTATCGGAAATAATCGTTGTCTTAGGGTATAAGGCGGAATTAATTTCTCCATATATACCTACCTCGATCACTACGAAAGTTATTATTAATCAAAATTATTTACAGGGGAAGACTACCTCTATTCAGGCTGGATTTATTGCAGCCTCAAATGAAAATTCTCAAATGTTCCTGATTGGGGTAGACCAACCACGCACTCCAGAACTTTTAAAGCAGCTTTTACAAGAACACCTTAAATCAGGAGCATTTATAACCCAACCAATTTTCCGTGGGAAAGGAGGGCATCCGTTAATTTTTGATTCAAGCCTTTTCCCCGAATTATTGACGCTGGAAGAAAGCACATTCGGAGTAAGAGAAATTATAAAAAATCATACAAGTAAACTTAATCAGGTAATCGTGGAAGACAGATCGGTAACTTTGGATTTAAACACCCCTGAAGAATTGTCTGACGCCCGAGAGCTTTTTAAAATTCGCGAAGAATGTTAACAGGCGAATTAACCGTTGGCCCCTTTAAAAATTTTTCGAATATCTATTCCTCTGAAAAATTATCTTTTGACTGCCCAACGACCACATGCTAACATTTCAACACAATTATTGATTATTCACCTTAACTTTTCACAAGAGATCAAGAATATGTCGGAATCAATTCATTTCAAACGGACTTTAAAAAAAGTTCATCGGCCCTAGTAAGCATTCCTCATCCTTTTTTTCAGACCTTGGAGGTGTCCCTCATGAAGGAAAAACATACGGGACGGATAGTCATTTATATCTTTTTCGGGATCCTGGGAGCCTTAGTCGGCAACCTTATTTCGGAACAAATCCTTGGGACCACGTTTTGGCCTAATGGGTTAATTACCATTACTGTAGGGGCCGTACTTGGTGGATTAATTGCGATTCCAACCATTTGGCTATTTAGAAACTCCACAATCATCCCAACCCCTACTTTATTACTTGGAATAATTGGCCTACTCATTGGTCTCAGCGTTGGTGCACTTTTAGCACAAACTCTCAACAAGATTCCTGGGGATATTGGGATTATCGCTCCGATTGTTTCCAGCATTTTCTTTGGGATCCTTGGTTCAGGATTGTTTATAGCTAGAGAGGGCGAATTGTTGGGAACAACTACTGTCATTCGGCGGGCCTTAAACAATAAATTAACCCGTAAAACCCAAATCTTAGTAGATACCAGTGCCATCATAGATGGGAGAATCCTTGACGTAGCCGAAACCGGGTTCCTGACCACCAAATTGAGCGTGCCACAATTCATACTTGATGAATTATGGCACATAGCAGATTCTAACGATTCAATTCGTAGGAATCGCGGCAGAAGAGGATTAGAAATCTTGAACCAACTTATGAGCGATCCCAACACATCCCTACATATTTTAGCCGCTGAGCCATATGACGGAACGGACGCCGACGTAAGATTGATTGAATTCGCCAAACGACTCCGTGCCTCTATTTTCACCACCGACTACAATTTGAATCGTGTAGCAGAAATCCACGGCATCCAAGTATTGAACGTCAACGAATTAGCGACTGCCTTAAGGCCCGTAGTTCTTCCGGGCGAGGAAATGAGTATCCGGGTGGTTCAAGAAGGTAGAGAGGCCGGCCAAGGAGTCGGGTTTTTAGACGATGGAACAATGGTAGTCGTTGAAAATGGTAAGCGTTTATTAAATAAGACTGTAGACGTCGCAGTGACTCGAATCCTCCAAACTGCTGCGGGCCGAATAGTGTTCACACAATCAAGGAACAGTTCCTAAGTCGTGGACAGGGATTTCAAGTCTGGAAGACACCGTGTCGGGGTGGTTATTACATCGGGAGGACAAAGTCAGCGCATGGGGGGAATCGATAAAACATTCACCCTAATAAATGGCTATCCAGTTATTGTGCATTCTATTCGCCCATTTTTGGAATCAACGGAATTCCACCAGATAGTAGTCGTACTCTCGAGAGAAAATCTTCTATTGGGACAATCATGGGTAGCCCATCTAAATTGGGAGGAAAAACTTCTCCTATGTGTAGGTGGCGAAAGACGCCAAGATTCGGTTAGAAACGGGATCCAAATGCTGGGAGAATGCGAGTGGATAGTAGTCCACGATGGCGCGCGGCCATGCATTGACTCCAATTTCCTAACTGAAGCACTTAATACAGCTTTCAAATTCGGTACTGCGGTACCCATTGTCCCATTCACTGATACCCTAAAGACTCTCGACGATTCTGGGTTTGTCAAAGAAACGGTCCCTCGCGAGCAATTTTGGAGAGCTCAAACCCCACAGGTTTTTTGCAAGAAAGTTTTGTCAGAGGCACATAAAAAAATCGCTCAAACAGTCTCAGACGACGCCCAAATGGTAGAACTCTTAGGGTATAAAATTGGAACGTTCCCCGGAGTGGAACAAAATATCAAAATTACAACTCCCGAGGATATCCCAATTGCCAAAGCGATCATTAATAGTCATGTGCCTGGAATGGAATAAATGAGGATTGGAATCGGGTATGACATCCATCCATTAAAACAATCCATCCCACTGGTTTTGGGGGGTGTTCAAATACCCTTTCATTCAGGACTTGAAGGACATAGCGATGGAGACTCTTTAACGCATGCTATCGTTGAGGCGATATTGGGCGCTACGAACTCAGGAAATATCGGGGAATATTTTCCTACCGATGACCCCAAATTCAAGAATGCCAAAAGCATTGGTTTCTTAGATACCATTTATGGATTGTTATTTGAGAACAGGTGGAGGTTGATTAATCTGGATGCTACAATTATATGCGAACGCCCTCCTCTGGGTTCATTTATTGATTCGATGCGTCAAAACATCGCCTCTAATTTACAAGTCTCGGCAGATAGTATCAGTATCAAGGCCAAATCCAACAACGGATTGGGTTATCTAGGAGAAGGAGAGGGGATTGCTGCAATTGTGGTTGTTCTAATTGAAAGTTCCAAACTATGAAACTCTACGACACACTTACCCGAAATAAACACGATCTCACGACTCCCAACGATGGAATAAAAATGTATGTCTGCGGGATAACCCCTTACGCCCCTTCACATGTCGGTCACGCTATGAGCTATGTTTACTTCGACGTGCTCCGGCGTTATTTGGAATACAAGGGGTATAAGGTTCAGCACGTACAAAATTTCACCGATATTGACGACAAGATCATTGATGCTGCAACACAAGCCGGTATCCCTGCCCAAACCTTGGCAGATCAATTTATCCACGAATACTTCCAAGATATGGACGCATTAAATATCTTAAGGGCCAATATTTACCCCCAAGCGACTCAAGAAATCGATAAAATTATTGAACTTCTGGATGGACTCATTAACAAAGGGTTGGCATACCCTTCCTCTGGCGATGTCTATTTCCGAATATCCAATTTCTCTGGTTACGGCAAATTAAGCCAACGTACTTTAGACGGTATGATGGCAGGCGCTAGAGTTGAAGTAACCGGACAGAAAGAACACGCGATGGATTTCACATTATGGAAATCAGCCAAGCCCGGTGAACCCTCATGGGACAGCCCCTGGGGACCTGGAAGGCCCGGCTGGCATATTGAATGTAGCGCGATGTCTCTAAAATACCTTGGTGAGAACTTAGATATTCACGGCGGAGGTCAAGACCTCATCTTTCCTCATCATGAAAATGAAATAGCTCAATCGGAAGGATATACTGGGTTAGCTCCATTCTCTCGTTTTTGGATTCACAACGGGCTACTGCAACTTAATGAGAACAAAATGAGTAAATCCCTTGGGAACCTAGTTACTGTAAGGGATGCTCTTCTACAATTCAGCCCAGATAGCCTGAGGATGTTTTTTCTCAGTTCACATTACAGAAACCCCCTGAGTTATTCAGATGATTCAATAACATCTCAAGAAAAAGCCTTAGAGAGAATCCGTAGCACTCTGAATCTGGAGAGGAATTCTAACTCCAATAAAAACCACCTAAATCCTGAACCGTTCAAAACCCGATTTCTATCTTCAATGGATGACGATTTAAACACTCCTCAAGCCCTTGGATGTCTTTTTGATTTGGTAAGAGAGGTCAACACACAATACATCTTGGGCATAGATATATCAGCGGCCCAAACAACGATTGTGGAATTAGGAGGGCTTCTAGGATTGACATTCCAACAACCCTCCCGGTCAAATCTTGAAATCGATCCCTATGTAGATCTATTAGTAGAAGTCAGAGAACAATTGAGAGCTATCAAGTCTTTTGAATTGGCAGATCAAGTCCGATCGAAATTAGAAGAACTGAATATCGTCCTGGAAGACTCATCCCAGGGAACCCGATGGAAATTCACGCAACTTTAATCCCTATCCGTTGTACTATTACCCAATCAAGTAAAATCTTGTCACCTGACCTAAAACCCAATATTTTGCTTATATGAATCAAAAACTTAAAAACGATTTATCCAGATTTATTCCAGAACTAAACATCTCAGTAGACGCTGACGACCTGATAAGGCATTCAATCGATGCATTCAATCCCAATCGAGTGTTTCAAAAAGAAAAAAACTGGCCCCAACTCCCCCAAATCATAGTCCGTCCAAAAAATACCGATGAAGTAGCAAAGGTAGTTAGCTTTGCCTCAACACAAGGCATCACCGTCGTGCCATGGGGCGGAGGCACCGGAGTTATGGGGGCAGCCCTTTCCACTGAAAGCGGAATTGTTTTAGACCTTAAATCTTTGAATGCCATCCACTCTACCGACCCAATCTCCCAATTAACAGTAGTCGGCGCTGGAATGATCCTAAAGGACCTAAATAATTCCCTAAGACCCCGAGGCATGTTTTTAGGACATGATCCGTGGAGTCTACCTATCGCTACGGTCGGTGGAGCAATATCGACCAATGGGGTAGGATATTTAGCCGGAAAATATGGCTCTATGGGAGACCAAGTCATTGGATTAGAGGTAGTGCTTCCATCCGGGGAAATCATTCAACCCAAATTTGTGAAAAAGGTTGCTGGACCAAATTTAAACCATTTATTCATTGGCGGAGAAGGCAGTTTCGGGATAATTACAAAGGCCACAATATTTACGCCTAAACTGCCGGAACGCACTTCGCTCCATGCCGTAGAATTTCCAAACTTTGAGTCCGGATTTGAAGCCGTGCTTGAAATGCAATCCCTGGGGTTAAACCCTGCTCTAGTCGATTTTGCTGAGGAGTTCCCATCAGTGGGTAAAAATAGTCTCCCCAATAGCGAGATTGTTTTGTATTTAGGATTTTTTGGATACCAGGAAGAGGTTCTTGGGCAAAGGAGACGAGCTCTCAGAATTTGTAAGGATTATGGTGGGAAGAATTTAGGAAGTCCAAAAGCGAACCATTTTTGGAACCACCGCCACGAATCCGGAGAACGCTACAAAAAAGATGTGATAGATAATAATTCACCCCCCAAACGAAATCAGACATGGACTATGGATTACCTCCACGTCGCTTTGCCGTCATCCAGGGTTTTGGAATACCGAAGAGAATGCCAACAATTATTTAGCGCCTTTAATATCCCTGTAAAAGAATGGTCACTTTGGGCACGGACCGATTTATTTTCATTTATGATTAGCAACCCATCCCCTCTAGACAATAAGAATCGAACCAAAATCGCCAAAATCATTGACCATATTCTTATGCTGGCCCAAGACTTAGGAGGGACAATGGAATATTGTCACGGTGTAGGGATGAAGCATCTCCATCTTTTTCCTAGAGAACAAGGACAAGGGATAGAAATTCTTAGAAAATTAAAACAAAACGTGGATCCTAACGGGATTCTGAATCGGGGGAAATTAAATCTCTCTTGATTTAGATTAATAGAGGGTTGATTCTATGACTCGATCTTTCCCAGCCGGCCTTGGCCCCTAGGCAATAATGGGACAAACAATTACATAAATTCCACTAAAACCCCTTCACCAACTCCAACTCCTAGATATCCAGATGCATTACCCTCCTTGACCGCTATCTCAATAAATCCATGACTTCCTATGATAGCAAGAAGCGGTGTCCCTTGAGAGTAAGATTCGCTTAATCCACTTATGACGTAGTCCTTGATTACAATAACAAATTTTTGTGCCCCCAAAAGGGACGGTTCGATGTTCGTAATCAAATTACCAAACCGATCCACAATAATTACCGATCCTGTTATCCGTGATTCTGACCTACCTATAACCGGCAATTCAAGATTTTCTAGGGATTGAATTTCCTCACCCATTAAATTGGGATTTATCCCTAGGGATAAATAAGCAGCGACGGGAGCAAAGATGTCTCGCGCATGAAAAGTTCTACTTACAGGTTGCAGCCAAAAATCAGGATTACTTAAATGATAAGCCCTAACCCCTCCCCCGGATACCAAGCATGGACGCTGATTAAGCCCCTGGTCATTAATGGGGAAATTCCCATAATTCTTCTGTTCACTTAAGATCTGAGAGAAAATTCCGTTATCTGGCCCAATAAAAATTTTGGAAGGGGTTACCAGTGCCAACGGCTTACGAGAACTTCCTACCCCCGGATCTACAACCGTTAAATGTATGGTTCCGGGGGGGAAATATCCTGAAGTTCTACCGAGCAGAAATCCAGCTTCAATTACATTATAGGGCGTTACCTCATGGGATATATCCACCAAGGTAACGGAAGGGTTAATCGATAAAATCACCCCTTTAAGGGAACCTACGTACGAATCGTTTTGGCCAAAATCCGTTATGAGGGTAATAATTTTAGAGGACACAGACAATTATCGTCCGGAAAAATAAACCATTAGGAGTGAAATTAATAGAAAAAATACCGTTAGGACAATTGTGAATTGAAACAACAACTTTTCCACTCCACGGCGAACCCTATAAGTGCCTTGGGCAGAACCAAATAACCCACCACCCTGACCCCTAACCTGCAACAAAATCGTTAAGATTAGAAGAATTGATACCAAAATTTGGGTTAAACCTAAATAAGTAATCATGGGGATTTCCCCCTCCCGTCGATATTATTTTCCATCAAACGTCGTCCGTTTTCAGTCACTTGCCTCGCGAATCTAATCGTGTGGTAATTAATTCAGATACTATATTTGGATTCGCCTTACCATTTGTTGCCTTCATCACTTGTCCTATCAAAAATTTGATGGCCGTTTCCTTCCCAGCAATATAGTCGGAAACAGCTTGTGAATTATCTTCCAAGACTTTGTCTATCGCAGGAACCATCACCTCGACATCAGTTACTTGCCTCAAACCCAATTCCTCAACAATCAACCTCGGGTCTCCTCCATGAAGAAAGGATTCCTCAAAGACCGTTTTGGCCTGAGAAGATCCAATCACCCCTTCGTCAATCAAGCCTATGAGTTCGGATAGTTTCCCTGGAGTCATCCCTGAGGACAATAAATCCGTACCAGTTTCATTACTGAGGCGTGCCGATTCTCCGGTAATCCAATTCGCTATCCCTTTAGCGCGAAGCGATAACGGCTTAGTGCTTTGTAAATTAACCTTTACCGTTTCCTCAAAAAATTCTGCTACTGATCTCGTTGTTGTTATCATCGATGCGTCATAAGACGATAGTCCAAATTGAGAAATAATTCGATCCCTCCGAGGTTCGGGAAGCTCTGGTAGTTTTTCAGATACAGACTTCACCCAAGAATTCGGAATTATCAAGGGAGGTAAATCAGGCTCTGGGAAATAGCGGTAATCGTGAGCAAACTCCTTACTCCTTTGAGAAATGGTGATTCCTCTATCCTCTACCCATCCTCGAGTTTCTTGCGCAACGATACCTCCATTTTCAACAACCTCAATTTGTCGCTGAAATTCATATTCCAATGCTCCAAAAACTGCTCTTAAACTATTCATGTTTTTTACTTCGACTTTTGGCATGAATTCTAACGAACCTTTCGGACGTATTGACACATTAGCATCACAACGTAGAGCCCCTTTTTCCATATCCCCGCTACTTACCTCTAAATATTGCAGAATAGCACGTAATTTAATCAAATATTCCCTGGCTTCTTCTGGCGACCTGATATCAGGTTCTCCGACAACTTCCATAAGCGGGACTCCCGCCCGATTCACATCTAATAAAGAAAATGATTCCCCTGAACGATTACGAACATGTTGCAACTTGGCGACATCTTCTTCCAAGTGGGCTCGGGTAACTCCTACGCGTCGCCTTACACCAGACGATTCAAGGTCCATCCATCCTCCAGAAGCGATAGGATTCGAATACTGTGAAATTTGATATCCTTTCATCAAATCCGGATAAGGATAATTCTTTCTATCAAAATGGGTGGCTTCAGCAATAGAGCAATTTAGGGCAAGCCCTGTCATTATTACAAATTCCACAGCCTGTTGGTTAATCACTGGCAACGAGCCGGGCATAGCGATACAAACTGGGCATACACGAGTGTTAGGGTCACTCGATTGATAATCACTGGGGCAACCGCAAAACATTTTACTTCGAGTCAAAAGTTGAGCGTGGACTTCAAGTCCAATAATTGCCTCCCATTCACTACTTTGAAACACTGATGATTGAATGCTCATTACCCGTTCAGTATAGTAACACTCCACTTGAGGAGCAAGCGGACTTTGCCTGACCCCACTCTCAATTGTATAATGCCGTGATATAAGGATTTAAGAAATGTTATCAATAAATGTCCGATTATTTGCTCTTTACAGAGAACGGCTAAAAATGTCCGAGTTGACTTTAATGGTTCCGGAGGGCTCGACCGTTCGCGATTTAGTTAGCCAGCTGGCGCAGGAGCATCCTAATATTGGACCCTTACTCGAGCATACTGCAATAGCAGTTAATGAGGTATACGCAGAAAATACCCAAATTCTTGCAGAAAGCGATGAACTTGCCTTATTACCGCCGGTAAGTGGAGGTTCCATTTAAATCGCATAACAATCATGACGATAGGCCCAGAAAAAGAGGAAAAGTGAAAGAACCGTTTATCCAGATCACTGACCAAGCTCTTAATCCTCAAGAAATCACTCAGAAAGTACGTGCCCCAAACAAAGGCTCAGTAATTACGTTTCTAGGAACCGCAAGGAACGAAACGGACGGACGCCCTGTCCTTTTCCTAGAGTATGAAGCATACGATACAATGGTAATGAAGACGATTACGGCTATCAGCTTTGAGCTCCAAAAGGCCTGGGGCCCATTAGAAATGGCATTTTCCCATCGAACTGGACGGGTGAACGTTGGGGAAATTAGTATGGTGGTGGCCATTGCAACCCCGCATCGTAAGGAAGGGTTCGCCGCATCATGGGCCGCTGTGGATCGAATCAAGTTAATCTCGCCAATTTGGAAAAAAGAAGTTTACGAGGATGGCGCGTCTTGGGTTGGTTGTAACAATGAACAGCCCAATTTCATAGCTGACGCTCCACATATGGAAAAAAGTCCCTATTAGGACAGGATAGTAGAGAAACTCGTAAAATGAGATATTGCCCCAACTGTGAGAATGAAATGCCAGCCCCATCTACTTATTGTAGCCAATGCGGCGCTAAACAAATTGATATTGAACCCAATGACAATGACAAGCCAACGGCTAAATCTACCGACCTTTATATAAGCAATGGACGAGTAATTCTTGCCTCAATATTTTCCTCTGGGCTTTACTTCATTTATTGGTCATACCTGACTTGGAAGCACCTAGCCCAAGAAACCGACGCTACTCATTACCCCGTTTGGCATGGTCTAAGTTTCCTAATGCCAATTTATGGACTGTTCAGCCTGCACAAACATTTTCTGGCCATAAACAATCTTGCGTCGAGTAAAGGAGTGGATCCTTTATTAACCCCAACTCTGGCCGTTGTTCAAATTGGTTTAGTATGGATGATCTCATTAGCCCTTTTACAAACTTCATTATCAGCCGGAACCATAATGTTAATGAATTTAATCGGATTAGCTTTAACCACTGTAGTCCCCACTCTTGGACAAGGGACGTTAAACAAATATTGGGACGTGATCCATGAGAAGAATTTACAGCCCGCAAAATTCAGCCTCTTTGAAATAGCGATAATTGGTTTTGGAATATTCAATTGGGTTGGGCTTCTTCGAACAAACTAATTAGGTATACATCGTAAATAGTGGAATTTCTCAATAATTAAGTATATTTGTGAAACTTATAACAATCATAGATACAAAATGTGGACGATTTTGCTCTTGTAGGGCGGTTTTTCCTCTGATAGCATGAATTAACGTCATATCTTGGGAGGGATCGCATAGTGGTCTAGTGCGGGCGCCTGCTAAGCGCTTGGGGGTCTAATACACCTCTCCAGGGTTCGAATCCCTGTCCCTCCGCCGCTTAATTACAATTCAAGGAATCGACCTGATACGTAAAAGGATAATTTCATAGGAACCCTTACTGAATTATCCTAAAATTTCTTAGATGGATGGACTAGTGCAAACACCAAAGGTTTTCTCAGAAACTTCCGGAGGGTATTATATCTGGACTATCGGGTGCCAAATGAATAAGGCTGACTCTGAACGTCTGGGTAGTGCCCTCGACCAACTGGGCTTCCACGAGGTTTCTTCCCCTGACAATGCCCAAATTGTTGTTCTGAATTCCTGTGTTGTTCGGCAAAATGCTGAGGATCGCGTGTCTGGTGTACTAAGTTCGATGAAGCCAATACGGGAGGGGAACCCTTCTCGTATTTTAGCCCTTATGGGATGTATGGTTGGCCCGAATTCCCAGCAATTAAAAAACCGCTTCCCATATGTCGATACATTTATGAGGCCCCAAGATTATACCCCTTTATTCAATCTACTTGAGGAACGGATGGGGATAGATTGGGAAGCTTGCCTGACGTCGTTGATTCCTACCAACCCAAAGATTTCAGCTTTCGTTCCAATTATTCATGGATGCGACCTGATGTGCACATTCTGTATTATCCCATTTAGGAGGGGTCGTCAAAAAAGCCGTCCCATACCGGTTTTATTCGAAGAAATACAAACTCTTACGGAACGAGGAGTACAGGAAGTCACCCTCTTAGGCCAAACGGTAGATGCCTACGGCTCAGATCTTCCTGACAAACCGGACCTCGCTGACTTGATGGATTCAATCCATGGGATTTCTTCATTAAAGCGCATCCGATTTTTAACATCTCATCCGATATACATGACAAGCAGAATTATCAATTCAATTAAGACTCTTCCAAAAGTCTGTAAACACATCAATTTACCGATTCAAGCAGGAAACGACAAGGTCTTAGAATTGATGCGCAGAAGATACACCCGGAATGAATATTATAATTTGATCTCGGATATTCGGAACCAGATTCCCGAAGTTTCCCTTAGCACAGATATTATCGTTGGATTCCCCGGTGAAACGGATGAGGCATTTCAAGATACCCTCGAAACCTTATCGGATATTAAATTTGATAAAGTCCATGTAGCCGCCTACTCTCCAAGAGAAGGCACATTCGCCTGGAACAGGATGGAGGATTCTGTTCCTTGGGCGGAAAAACAAGAACGCCTTCATCTGGTTGAATCCTTACAAAAAAGGATAGGGACCGAGCTCAATGCAAAACTTTTGGGAGCGAACCTAGAAATTCTTGTAGAAGATAGTGTCAATGGGAAATGGCGCGGCCGAACAAAAAATGACAAATTAGTCTTCTTCCATGATGAATCTAACAATCACCAAGGCGAATTGGTCAATGTAACGATAAGCAAAACCAGCCCATGGTCACTTCAAGGGTCTTTGAAAGCAATCTAGGGAGACGAAGATAAATCATGACTTTAATCCAAGTAAACCAAAAACATCCAACAGTGCCGCTGAACGAACTCGAACAGTCAGCATTTTGTCAAACCGAACCGGTTGAAACAAAACCATTGGCTGAAGAAGTAAATGCTGGGGCGCGATGGCAAAAAATCCCTGAGGAATATATGGATTTAACTCCGACAGAATTAACGATGAAAATCCAATCCAACAAGAAACGATTAGGGGATAGTACAGTGATCCTCGGCCATCATTACCAGAGGGAAGATATTATCGAATTCGCTGATTTCCGAGGCGATTCCTTCAAGTTAGCCCAATTTGCAGCGGAGGACCAAAACTCCCAGAATACTATATTTTGCGGAGTACATTTTATGGCGGAAACTGCCGCTATACTAGGAAGAACTGACCAAAAAGTTTTCCTCCCGAATATGCAAGCTGGATGCTCAATGGCAGATATGGCATCGATTGACGATGTCTTGGATTGCTGGGAAGAACTGACCGGCATATTACAACCCAAGGAACTTATTCCAATCACCTATATGAACTCCGTCGCGGCCATTAAAGCACTGTGTGGCCGAAATGGCGGAACCGTTTGTACTTCTTCGAATGCTGACTCTGCTATGACCTGGGCGTTTCAGACGAGTCAGAAAGTTATATTCTTCCCCGATCAACATCTGGGACGTAATACTGGAATAAAACTGGGGATACCACTAGAAGAAATGATTCTTTGGAACCCATTTCTGCCTCTAGGAGGCAATACAATTGACCAAATTGTAAAATCTAAACTTATTCTTTGGAAAGGGCATTGCTCTGTTCATACTCGATTTTCCACCAAGCAAATTCGTTTGGCCAGGGAAAAATATCAAGATATTAACATCATGGTACACCCTGAATGCATTATGGAAGTGGTAAATGAATCTGATTATGTGGGTTCCACAGAGGCAATTGTGCAAACTGTATCCCAAGGAGCCCCGGGTTCTGTATGGGGAATCGGTACAGAAATAAACCTCGTAAGCAGAATTGCTCATGAAAATCCTGACAAAACAGTTTTTTGCTTAGATCCGATTGTTTGCCCTTGCTCGACAATGTACAGAATCCACCCGGCGTATCTCTTGTGGCTAACTGATGAACTTCTCGCGGGGAGAACCCCTAATCAGATCGTTGTTCCAAATGAAATCGCTGAAGACGCCAAAGTCGCTCTCCAACGGATGCTAGAAATCTCGAAACGATAAGGGGAAGCAGCACATGGAGAGCTTATCGGGAATTTATGGAGTGAATGACAGCGTAGCCCTCAATCCCCCAAAATTATCACACGTTGTTCTTCGAGTCCGTTCGTTGAATAAATCAGAGGAGTTTTATAAATCCATTTTGGGATTGAAGGTAACCGGAAGAATCGAAGATAAAATGGTTTTTTTCTCATCCACTGACTCCTCATCCCACCAATTCGCTCTAACTTCGGTTGGTGACACTGCCCAAGGTCCGGACCCCTTAGCTGTCGGGCTTTACCATATCGCATGGCAAGTGGAATCAATTCAAGAACTCGAACTTTTCCACCAGCGCCTTAAAGAAAATGAAATCCCAATTGTGGGTATCGGGAATCATGGCTCATCGATTGGAATTTACTTTTTGGACCCAGATGGGAATGAAAATGAGATGGTGTATGAAATGCCTATAGAACAATGGCCGAATGGAAAACCATTATTCCAAGGAAAATTCCCTAAGCCAATTAACTTTCATTGAAATAACAACATCCCGAATTATCAATTGATTCCAAATAGCGGATTGAACCCATTAATCAATTGCTCCATTTTCAGCGGAATGATAATTCTAACCTTTGCAACAATATTCGAAGATTTTAGGGGAAGGATGACTAGTTCTTACGATTACATCATCATTGGAAGTGGTATCTCAGGGCTCTATATTTCACTGTTGGCCAAGGAGTTCGGACAAGTACTCTTATTAACTAAAGGAAATATTGAGGACTGTAATACTCGATATGCTCAAGGAGGGATAGCTGCGGCAATCAGCCCTGAGGATTCTGCTGAATTGCACATGCAGGATACGGTTTCGGCTGGAGCCGGTGTATCAAATACCGAAGCCGCTAAAATTTTGGCAACCGATGGACCAAGTGCTATAGCAGAATTGGTCAGATTTGGAATCACCTTCGATACCGACGAGGGAAAGATTTCACTCGCCCGGGAGGGGGCTCACAGTACGCCCCGTGTCCTCCATGCTGGAGGAGATTCAACGGGTTCACATATTGAATTGACTTTAGCAAGCCTAACCCATGAATCCAATGTAGAAGTACTTGAAAATCACACCGTAACTAAAATTCTTGTTGACCCAATATCTGGAAAAGCCACAGGAGTAGAAGCGATAAACAATGAGTCGGGTAAAACAAGGGTATATCATGGACATCACACAGTCATTGCTACTGGAGGGGCTGGACAATTATTCCGGTATACCACGAATCCACTCGTAGCAACGGGGGATGGGATTTCATTGGCTTACAACGCCGGAGCAAAATTAATGGATATGGAATTCTACCAATTCCATCCGACCGCTCTACACCTCCCGGGCGCCCCTCCTTTCCTTATTTCCGAAGCAGTACGCGGGGAAGGAGGAATACTGTTTACCCAAAATGGCTCGAAATTTATGGAATCCTACCATCCGTTAGGGGATTTAGCCCCTAGGGATGTGGTAGCACGGGCATCATTGGCAGAAATGACGAATGATAATTCAAATTATGTGCTTCTGGATATATCCCACCAATCTGCATCCAGGATTACCTCTCGGTTCCCTAATATTTACCAGACTTGTCTACATTATGGGCTAGATATTACGACGGCTCCAATTCCCGTTGCCCCTGCTGCCCATTACATGATGGGAGGAATCCAGATAGATACTTGGGGGGTCACCTCGGTCCCAAATCTTTATGCCTGTGGAGAGGTAGCCTGTAATGGTGTCCACGGGGCAAATCGGTTGGCGAGTAACTCTTTGTTAGATAATGTTGTTTTCGGACGACGATTAGTCGAAAGAACTCGCGCAGAGAAAATTCATCCAGAACCAAACACCTTTGAGCCTCATGAAATCACCTTAGGTTCTCGAGGAAGTCAATCCCAAGAAGAAAATCCTCCTAACCTTGAAGATTTACAATACTTGATGTGGAATAAAGTAGGGATTGTCCGAACCGAAACCCAACTACTTGAAGCCTCCCGCACATTGGAGAGGTGGACTAAACTGATGCCAGCCCCGGTTGATCGCCCCACCCATGAACTGTCCGCTATGGTTCTTTTGGGGAGATTAATTTCCGAATTCGCATTAGCTAGAACTGAAAGTCGAGGTGCTCATTATCGTCGCGATTTCCCAAACTCCTCCACCGAATGGAAACAGCACCTCGTAATCCAAAAAGGATCCAAAATTCCAGTCGATAATTGATCACTAAATTTGAAAGGCAGGGAATTTATGATTTTGGCCTTGGAAACAACAAATTTAATAGAACGAGCGCTCCTGGAAGACCTAGCGACAGGGGATCCAACTACAGAAGCCCTAATCCCGAACCACCTGACAGGTACAGGAATCATAAAATCCAAAGCCACCGGGATTTTGTGTGGCGGAGGCCTAGCTATGGCAGTTTTTCATGCTATCGATCCCTCGCTCCAAGGCAAATTGCTACTCAAGGAGGGTTCTGCACTCCGACCTGGAATGGAAATCGGCCGGGTTTCCGGAAATTTGAAAGCAATTTTAACCGGGGAACGGACGGCGCTGAATTTCTTACAACATCTTAGTGGAATCGCAACGGAGACTTCTAAATACGTCAAAGCAATTGAAGGCCTCAAAACCCGGATAGTTGACACACGGAAGACCATCCCCGGGCTTAGAAAGGTCGAGAAATACGCCGTGCAAATTGGGGGAGGACGCAATCACCGACAGAACCTAGGAGATGGCATCCTGATTAAAGATAATCATATTAGCGCACTAAAAACAGCGCTCCAGAAAGAAGTAACCTTGGCAGAGATCATATTAACAGCCCAAAAAATGGCATCACATACCCTTAAGGTCGAGGTTGAAGTAACCTCCTTAGAGGAGGCTAGCCAAGCTTTAGATAGCGGGGCACAGCTTTTATTACTGGACAACATGTCCATTGATGAAATGAGGGAAGTTGTATTATTAAACAATGGTAAAGCGGTACTTGAAGCCTCCGGAGGAATAAATTTGGATTCCGTGCGTTCTGTCGCCGAAAGCGGAGTAGACATTATCTCAATAGGAGCGCTAACTCATTCTTCATGTGCATTAGACATTAGCATGGATCTTGAAGCAGACCCAACCTCCGAAACGATTCTCAATCCCTAGAAGCATGACGATCCTTACTATCAAGAAAGATAGTAACAGGGCCATCATTCTCCAGTTTCACAACCATATCTGCCCCAAATACCCCCTGTGACACAGGAAGTTTCGAATCCTTTAATAATAAAACTGATTCATCGAAGATTTCCTTCGCCACCATTCCACTTGCGGCTTCAATAAAGCTGGGACGCCGGCCTTTCCTCGTTTCAGCATATAAAGTAAATTGGCTAACTACTAAGATTTCGAGACCTCTTTCCAGAATCGATTCTTCAAAACGTCCAGTAGGATTGGAGAAAAGTCGAAGATTCAGGATTTTTTGAGTTAGATATTTTCCGTCATCATGGCCATCTGAAGAGGAGATCCCTAAGAAGATAACGAGACCTTTCCCAATTTTAGCAACCACTTGATCTTGAATTGAAACTTGTCCACTAAGGACTCGCTGTATTAGAGCCCTCAAGGGAAGTTACTCCGAACTAGTGGGCGTGGACTTGGAATCTACAGTCTCAGCTTTTGGAGTTTCTGATGGTTTAGGGGTTGATGTCGCATTCTCACTTGAGTTTCCTGTCGGAGTTTCTGAGGAAGCAGAGCTATTTTCTGATTCTCGGTTTTTAGCTCCTGATGAATTACCTCTGCCATAGTCGTTAACGTACCAGCCTTTCCCTTTGAAAATGACTGGCACTAAGCTAATACGTCTCTGCGCAGTCGACCCACAGGCTCCACACTCTAAGGTGGACTCGGCATCGAATCCTTGTCGTAATTCAAACTTGTTCCCGCAACTAGGACATTGATATTCGTATATCGGCATTATCTTAAGACACCACTTAAAGACCCAACTGTCATTCTTGGGGCTAGGATAGTAAAATCGTATCAATGGGCTCATGTCCTGTCAAGTTGAGACGCACCATAACGAACCGGAGGATTCCCCTCTTGACAAGTACTGGTGGTAACCTCCATCCTTCGGGATATGATGAATTCTTGGAGGAAAAATGTACACAACCGATCTTTATGAAGGAATGCTGGCTGAGACAATAACCGTCCAAGGTGCAAACAATGATTCTATTTACGCGTACCTTGCTAGACCCCTTGGGCCTGGCCCATTTCCAGGGGTGGTCCTAATACATCACATGCCCGGATGGGATGAATGGTATCGGGAAATCACTCGAAAATTCGCCCACCACGGCTATTTGGCGATAAGTCCTAACCTTTACAACCGAACAGGACACGGAACTCCAGAAGATGTCGCAGCAAAAGTCAGAGCAGATGGCGGAATTCCAGACGACCAAGCCCTTGGAGATATTGAGGGAGGAATGAAGTACCTAAGATCACTCTCATTCCATAACGGGAAGGTAGGGGTTATAGGAACCTGTTCAGGGGGAAGATTGACTTTTCTGACCGCATGTCGTTCTGAAGGATTCGATGCCGCCGCGGATTTGTGGGGCGGCAGGGTTATCATGGCTCAAGATGAATTAACCTCGAATATGCCCGTCGCGCCCATAGACTACACGGAAAATCTTTCCTGCCCCCTTCTGGGACTCTTTGGGGATGAAGATCAATCTCCCACCCCGGAGCAAGTCGACCAACATGAGAGTGAATTGAAAAAATTTGGAAAAACTTATGAATTCCATCGTTATGCCGGCGCCGGACACGGGTTCTTCTATTATGACCGTGCAATGTACAGACAAGAACAAGCTGTTGATGGATGGCAAAAGATTTTCGGCTTTTTCGAAAAATATCTAACCAAATAATATTTGAGAATCCAAGGATTTTAACAATAGGAGAAAATTGTGTGTACCATGATTGTCGAAAAAACTGGGATCGAGGGTAGTGGGAAAGGAACAGGCGGTTGGTTCTCGGTAAATCAGGTAAATGTCTCGTACGATCACCCCTTTCACGCTCCTTACGATCACGCCCTCAGCCTTGATTTTGTAAATGAAAGTAAAGGATTAGAAGCACGGGTAGCAGTAGAACTGAGTCCTGAATCTGCCAAAAAGTTAGTCGACTCAATCTTATCGGCTCTTGAACAGGGGAAGGAACAAAATCTATAGCGATTTAGAGCCCCTTCTTTCCAGTTCAAATGGGTACAATCTTCAGAAGGCCAACTTGGCGAGAACGAGT
This sequence comes from uncultured Dehalococcoidia bacterium, assembly GCA_964612825.1. Lineage (GTDB taxonomy): Bacteria > Chloroflexota > Dehalococcoidia > Lucifugimonadales > UBA1127 > CAZTCW01. The sequence goes on from CAZTCW010000033.1 coordinate 151,927, forward strand.
AGATTTCCCTCAGATTGACAAGGTGATAGAGCCAAACTAGAATAGTTTACAGTTGAAAAAATAATCTGGAGCGATCTATCGCGCATGTTACGTATCAGACTTCGCCGAGTAGGAAAGAAAAAACAACCAAGCTACCGAATTGTAGTCGCTGACTCACGGGCGCCTAGGGATGGTGCATTTGTCGATCAAATAGGCACCTACAATCCCCTAGTAGACCCGGCCGTATCCAAAGTAGATGAGGAAAAAGCACTTCGATGGATCGCTAACGGAGCGCAACCTTCTGAGCCGGTACAGCGAATTCTCAAAAACTTAGGAGTATTGGAGAAGGTCAAAGAAAATGCGGGAAATGGTTGAGTACCTAGCCAAATCACTTGCACGTGAACCGGAAAAAGTTCAAGTCACAGAAATTGAAGAAGATGGGAAATTGATCATCCGGCTGGAAGTAGCGCCGGATGATAAGGGGCGAATCATCGGTCGCCAAGGTCGGGTTGTCCAAGCGATGAGAATTCTTCTTCGTGTTGCCGCCATCAAAAAAGGAACTCGAGCAGTCCTTGAAGTCGTCTGATCCAGAGGCTCTTCCCCCAACTCGCTTCGATAGGAACTCCCTGATGGGGAATCACTTTACCTCAAACATTGTCCAAATGCCCCCGACTGATCACATCTCGGTTGGGAAAATCCTTAGACCATGGGGGCTTAAAGGGCAACTCAAGGTAGATCCATTTTCCGATTTCCCAGGCCGATTTAAAGTCGGTCAGGAATTTTTCATCGGTTCCGCAAAATTCCGATGCAACGATGTGCATGAACGCTCTGGAAAATTCATCCTACAATTAGCTGGGATTGAAACCAAAGAAGAAGCCAATAACTTCCAAGGGAAACTTCTAACGATCCCTCAATCAGAAGCCCCTGAACTACCAGAAGGAACCTTCTATTACCATGAACTAGAAGGGTTAGACGTATGGACCGATTCCGATTACTATTTGGGGAAAATTACGGAAATAATAACTACGGCTAGCAATGATGTTTATGTAGTCCGAAATGTCAAACAAGAAATTCTTATTCCCGCAACTCCAGATGTTATAAAATCTATCAACTTAAAATCAAAGAAATTAACCGTTAGCGTTATCCCAGGTTTAATTGGAAATTAATTCCAATAGGAATACTTTCACAAAATAGAGGACTCGCAAAATTCCATTATGTAAATAGTTGCACCTGAGTTTGATGACTAGCTAAAATAGTCCCGAACAGTAACCCCTTGGAGTTTAGGAGAACAAAATGGTTCTGAGTGATAGAGACATAGAAAAGGAATTGGCAGCCGGACGGTTGATAGTAAATCCCTTGGCCGACGGAAACGTCCAACCGGCGAGCGTAGACCTAAGATTGGGAAGGAACCTTCGAATATTCCAGCGACATCGACTGCAAGCAATTGACGTAAAACAAGAGATGGCACACTTAACAGATCCAGAAGAGATTGATGAAGTGAACCCTTTTTTCCTCCAGCCCGGCGAGTTCGCATTGGGGGTCACAGTCGAAGAAATTGGTTTACCAAATGATATAGTTGGGCGCCTCGATGGGAAAAGTTCATTAGGACGATTAGGGCTGGTGGTCCACTCTACTGCAGGATTTGTAGACCCAGGATGGAGAGGGAATCTTACCTTAGAATTAAGTAATCTGGCCCCCTTGCCTATAGCGCTATATTACGGAATGAAAATTTCACAAATTTCTTTCATGCGACTTTCAAGTCCGGCGATCAACCCGTATGGGTCGAAGAAGTTAGGCAGTAAATACCAAGGGCAAACGGGACCCACTCCTAGCCGATTTTACCAAGACTATCTCCGGACTCAATCTCATTCCGGGGCTCAACCTAGGGGAACTGATCCTTCAATCGCCCTTCACGATTGGCTGCAGTCCAGTGAATTTAAGGGAAGCATCAATCTTTTTGCTACCGCTTTAGAAATGAATCCAAGAACTGTGGAGGCTTGGGTTTATGGACGATCTACCCCCTCTCGCCGTTCTTGGGCAAAACTTTACCAAATAACAAACCTGTCCAGATTTCGATTAGACGGTCTCGATTTCTCCGAATTGGAGTCTTAATTCATGGAACCGATGAAGCGTGCCATCAACTTGGCACGGCGTGCAATCGGAACTACAAGTCCAAATCCTCCGGTAGGGGCCGTAGTTGTTTCTAATGGGAAAACTATGGGCGAAGGATGGACACAACCCCCGGGAGGCTACCATGCCGAAAGAGTCGCATTGGAAATGGCGGGAGCCAATGCTCAAGGAGGGATTCTCTATACAACCCTAGAACCATGTTGTATTCAAGGAAGGACTCCGCCTTGTACAGACGCAATTATCCGAGCAGGTATCTTGCGAGTAAACGTATCCACAATTGACCCTAACCCAGCTGTAAATGGACGCGGGATTTTACAGTTGAAAGCTGCAGGAATCCAGGTTGATATAGGTCAAAAAGAATCCCAGTATAAATCGCTATTGGATCCCTATTGTAAATGGATTGCTACTAACCTCCCATTTGTGACAGCAAAATATGCCATGAGTTTAGATGGGAAAATTGCGACGGACCGCGGAGAATCTCGATGGATTAGTGGATCCTCCTCTAGGAAGTTTACACACAATCTTCGTAAAGAATCCGATGCCGTTATAGTTGGAATTGGCACGGCAACGAAAGACAACCCCCGACTTACTGTAAGGGACGCCCGAGATAAACCCGCAACCCGCCAACCACTTAGGATTGTAATAGATAGCTCTGGGAAGTTGAGTCCGAATGCTTTGCTTTTGTACGAACCCGGAAAGACCCTTGTTGCAACAGCCACAATCAGTAATGAGCGAAAATCCCTTCTCAATGACTTTGGGGCAGAAGTCCTAGTTATTCCAGGAGAAAATAAGCGGGTAAATTTAATGCTGTTGTTGGAGGAACTAGGTAAAAGAGGAATCTCAAATGTATTGTTAGAAGGAGGAGGAATTTTACTCTCCTCAATGCTTCAGCAGAAGTTAATTGATAAGATAATAGCTTTCGTTGCGCCAGTAATTATCGGAGGAGAAAACTCTCCGACTCCCGTTGAAGGGCGGAGTGTAACAAATTTGATCGAAGCGACAAAATTAGAGAATATAACAACGAAAAAATTAGGAGAGGATTTTCTTATAATGGGATATCCAGCCAAAAGGTCCGTGTAATGTTTAGTGGGATTATTGAACAGATTGGCTCAGTGAAAAGTAACGCTGAATCCAAACTAATCATTGGAACAAACAGGATTTTACCGGGTATGAAATTGGGCGATAGCATTAGCGTTGACGGGGTTTGTCTCACCATCATTGAAATCGATGAAAATTCTTTTTCTACAATCATAAGCGAAGAGACCGGTGAAAAAACCAACCTGTTAACCCTTACCCCTGGACAACCAGTTAATTTAGAAAGACCTTTGGCTTTTAACGAACGAATCGGGGGGCACCTCGTACAAGGCCATATTGATGAGACTGGAACCATCACATCCATAAAAAAGGAACCGAACTCTCTGATCTTTTCTTTTTCAGTTTCCCAGTTCCTACGGAAATATATTGTCCCTAAGGGGTCCATTGCGGTAGATGGCATAAGTTTAACGATTGTAGAATCCCGGCCTACCGACTTTACTGTTGCCGTGATACCATATACACGCGACAATACCACGATAGGTGAGAAAGATATCGGTGATACCGTAAATATCGAAGTCGATATGATGGGAAAATATATTGAAAATCTACTTACCGGTAGATAATGCAATAGAAAACAGGCTCTATAGGTAAGGAGAATCGATGCCGTTAGTGACGATCCCAGAAGCAGTCCAGGATATTCAACAGGGAAAGTTCGTAATCATTGTTGATGATGCGGACCGAGAGAATGAGGGAGACCTCGCGATGGCTGCTTCGAAGGTAACCCCAGAACACATAAATTTTATGGCCAGTTACGCACGGGGACTAATCTGCATGTCGATCCCGGGAGAACGCCTTGATGAATTAGAGCTCCCCCTCATGGTGCCTGAAAATACGGCGCGTCATGGGACTGCGTTTACCATTTCCGTAGATGCAAAACATGGAGCAAGCACTGGAATATCTGCCCATGACCGGGCAGCCACGGTTAAAGCAATTTTAGACCCTAAAACCAAACCTCAAGATTTGGCAAGGCCGGGACATCTCTTCCCGTTACGTTACTGCCAAGGAGGTGTTTTGGAACGAGACGGACACACTGAGGCCATTGTAGATCTATCCATAATATCAGGGCTTACACCAGCTGGACTATTATGCGAGGTTCTTCGTGAAGATGGTCGTATGGCCAGGCTTCCTTATCTCGAAGACTTTGGCCAGAAACACAATATAAGCATCATTAGTATCGCTCAAATCATCGAGCATATTAAAAACAACCAATAAGAGAAACCTCCCTTAGGAGACACCAGTTGTCCAAAGAAATCGAAGGTTCTCTCGAAATATCTGGGCAGAAGATTGCCATTATAGGCGCCCGTTTTAATGAAGAGATTACTCTCAGGTTAGTAAAAGGAGCGGTAGAAGCGCTTGGGGTTTATGGAGTAGCCGAGAACGCTATCCAAATTTTCTGGGTTCCGGGGTCATTCGAAATCCCCCTCATTGCCAAATCCCTAGCACTTTCGAAAACATTCACCTCCATCATCTGCCTTGGTGCTGTAATAAAAAAAGAAACGGCCCATTTCGAGTACGTATCTAATCAAATGGCGGCAGGAATCGCTTCCGTTTCACTCGAAACCCAAACCCCTATTATTTTTGGAGTCCTTACAACGTATAATTATTCGCAAGCCCTTGAGCGTTCGGGAGGAAATCAAGGCAATAGGGGATATGATGCAGCCATTACAGCTATTCAAATGTCCAATCTTATTTCAGAAATCCGCCATACATATCCTGAAGGTTAACCTTGGAAAAATTTAGGAGAACAATGAACTACTGGATGCTGACAATCTCTGAAGAAAACCTAGAGGCCACTAGGAAGAGGAACTGGAAACAACAAGGGTTTACCACGAGACAAAGAAAAAAAGTTGACAGAATGGAATCAGGGGACCGGATTTTGTTTTACGAAAAAGGTTCACGCCAGTTCTCGGCGACAGCTACCATGACCTCATCGTCTTTCGAGGAATCGACTCCCGTTTGGAAAGAAGATGGCACAGAAGAATTATTTCCCTATCGGGTTAGCATACGACCTTCAGTCGTGCTCCCTAAAACAAGTGGACTAGAAGGTCATCATATTGCCCCAAGACTGGAATACCTAAAACGCTGGCCCACGGAACGCTGGCCCTTAGCATTTTTCCCTGAACTCCATTTGCTTCCCCGGAAAGATTTTGAACTCGTGGAACAGGAAATGCAGCGTGCAAAAGGGACGAAAGGATAACACCTGTACCTTTCTAAAAGAGACAGATTAATTTTATCCCAACATTTTGGGTTTCACTGGATTTCCTCCTCACACTGACGGATTAATGCCTCAAGTTCTAATACACATTCGGAACAAGGGGGTTCAGAGTAGACCGCCGAAGAATACCCTTCTAGCTGTTCATACGAGGTAATATCTGGCAAAACAGACCCAACCGTCTCTTGATTCAAACAAAAGGTGATAGCCAATTGGGTTAAGGGGCTTGAATGATGGTCCTTAATAAAACTTAATTTTTCTAAGGTTTTACCTGAAACCCATCGTTTTGTTACTGATTGAAATGCCGGGCCTTCCTTCGCTAGTCGATTAGCTTCTCTGGCCTCCGATAACAGAGTAGGAATCATCTCAAGTGAATGAGGATTTCTCGTGACGATTCCTAAATTATGGTCAGAATTATCGCCAAATAACTCCGGCTCCAAACGAAAGTCTCCCATACCGAATCCGAGCTGAATCACAGCGACCTCATTACTCGTCATCGGAACCCAAAAATCTTTCTCCATTTTAAGGCCGGGAGCAAAATCAACCCCAGCGAACCGAGCTTTTCCTTCTTTGATTAAGGTTTTAAGGATATCGAATAACTCATCACGAAAGATTAATTCTGGATTCGCAAGATGGATTTGGTATAAATCAATATAATCGGATTTCAATCTTCTGAGACTCTGCTCGCAGGAAAATCGAATCTCTTCTGGTGTAATTTCATCCAAAGGGGCAGATGGTTGAAGCAGATTAATGGGTTTTACGATCTCGCTCACGAACTTGGTCGCAACTATAATTTCATGCCTGTGAGATCCCAAGGATTCTGAAATGATTTCCTCACCGTACCCCCGTCCGTAAAAATCAGCAGTATCAAAAAAGTTAATGCCCAAATCAAATGCACTCTGGAGCAGTCGAGTCCCATCCATTGGCTGTGAAATCCCCCAGTCGGAATTACTAACTGTCCAAACTCCGAACCCAACCTCGGAGACCACTAAATCAGTTTTTCCTAAATTTCGGTATTTCACGATTGAGGCTTCTTTTCGACAAGAATTTCTTTCCTGAGAGCAATCTCATTTAGCAAAAAGTCACGAGCTTCAGAGATTTCATCCTTAACGATAGTGTTAGATTCAAGGATGAAAGCGGCTTCCAGATTCTCCAAGGCTCTTTTACCTCCAACCTGACCCAACGCCCAAGCCGCATGTTCTCGGACAAGCTCGTCACCATTCGAAAGAGCATAAGTTAATAGACCAACTGCCTCGGGGTTTTTGGAATTTCCTAAAACGATACAAGCGTTCCTTTGTAATCCTCTCCGGGTTGCCCTTCGAACAGGACTGTCATGGAACCGTTGTTGAAAGGCTTCTTCATCCATTAAGAGAATTTCTTCCAAATCAATCCCGGCCTCATGTTCACTCGAACGGAATTCGATGTGGTCAGTGACCGTACCTCGTTTTCGATTTACAGGGCACACCTCCTGACACAAATCACATCCAAAAACCATATCTCCTATCAGAGGACGCAAGTGCCTCGGGATGGACCCTCGATGTTCAATGGTCAAATAAGAAATACAGCGATTACTGTCAATTACATAGGGGGCAATTATCGCTCCAGTTGGACAAACCGGAATGCAGTCAGTACAGGCCCCACAGGATTTTCCCGAAGATTTATCGACCCGCAACTCTAAATCGAGGAGCACTTGACCCAAAAATACCCAGGAACCAAATTTAGTGAGGATGTTGGTATTTTTCCCATAAAAACCCAGCCCACTCCTACGAGCAACTTCCCGGTCAAGCATTGGCCCATCATCCACATAGACTTTATATTTAATTGGTTTCTCAATCCTGGAAGAAAAAATATCCATAAGTTCACGAAGCCGCTTCTTCATTACCTTATGGTAATCAATTCCCCGAGCATACCGTGCTACTCTCCCATGACCAGATTGAACAATCTCATCCATTTTCGGATTAGGAAGATAATTCATGGCCACCGAAACGATGGATTTTGCATCGCTTAGAAGCTCTTGTGGCCTAGTCCCTCGAAAAATTCTTCGCTCGTTGTACCATTTTAATTCGCCCATTAAACCATCGTTCAATCTTTTCCGAGCAATTTTTTCCGCTCCTCGGAATGGTCGTGCAGAGGTGACCCCAAGTAATTCAATCCCAAGGGAATTTGCAGAAACCCGAAAAATTTCCGAGAAATTCGTTGAGGTTTCATAAGGGTTCATATCGTCTTCATTCATAATGCCAAGAACGAGTTCTAAGAATCTAACAAGCATTATGCCACGCAATTCCCCAGTATGGTGTTAAAATAACTCATCGTAATTAAGGCTGCTAAAGGAATTTGACACCTAAAAGACCTACTGCATATAATCGATTTCCGGGGATATAGCTCAATTGGGAGAGCGCGGCGTTCGCAATGCCGAGGTTGGGGGTTCGATCCCCCCTATCTCCACCATGCCCCTGTAGCTCAGCGGACAGAGCGCCTCCGTCCTAAGGAGGGCGTCGGGGGTTCGATTCCTCCCGGGGGCGGTTGTTTAGGGGTGTAGCTCAGCTGGTCAGAGCACCGGTCTCCAAAACCGGGTGCCGGGGGTTCGAATCCTCCCACCCCTGCCATAGAAAATACTGGGGAGCTAAAGTATCCTTAGAGACAGAAAGAGTCTCATCGGTTAGGATGAATGGTCTCAGGCCCAGGTGGTGGAATAGGGAGACACGCTGTCTTGAGGGGGCAGTGGGGTTTCCCCGTGTGGGGTCAAATCCCGCCCTGGGCACCATAATTGGGCGACGTAGCCAAGTGGTTAAGGCGAGGGTCTGCAAAACCCTTATTCGGCGGTTCGAGTCCGCCCGTCGCCTCCAAATCCCTCCCCATACAATCTTCAGTAGGGCATACTATAAGTCTAAGCCGAGGTGGCGGAATGGTAGACGCGCCGGACTTAAAATCCGTTGTCAGCGATGGCGTGTGGGTTCGACTCCCACCCTCGGCACCATCCAATTTAGCTACGAATTGACCTATCAGAAATCGAAAGGGTGTAAATGGTTAAAAAACAATTTCGAGTCATGGACTCGGATATGCATGTAATTGAACCATCTGATATTTTTGAACGATACCTTGATTCTGCCTATCAGATTGATGCCCCTAAAATAGCGAGAGCTACTGGAAAACGCGGGGGCATATTCAAATTTAACGGACACCTCTTACCTACAATAGATAGCGGTAACCCTGACCGGCTGTACGGCATGAGTAGCCGCACGGATGCAGCAACCGCAAAAATGCGTGCACGTGGGTACGACTCGCACTCACAATTAATGGCTATGGATGAAGAGGGAATTGACGTAGCCGTTTTATTCCCCACCGTATGTCTCTATGTGCCTAACGGGCTAAACGATGTGAGTGGGGATCTATCAGCAGCGGTCTGCCGTGCTTACAATAATTGGCTTTACGACTTCTGTCAGGCAGACCCGTTGCGTCTGAAAGTTTGTGCCATGTTACCTCAGCACGATATTGTGGAGGCTGTAAAAGAAGCCAAGCGCGCCGTCAAAGAACTAGGTGCGGTAGGGGTGTACATGCGCCCCAATTTCGTTAATGATGTTCCCTTCCATACCGCGCCCTACGAGGCTTTATGGAGCACATTGGAAGAACTAAATGTTCCAGTTGGCTTCCATGAAGGGACGGGGTCTGTCTACCGACAGGACGGCTCAGAATTTGGGGATAACCGGCTCATGTTGCATGCGAGTTCTCATCCGATAGGTATGATGAAAGCCGCCCTTAGTATGATATGTGGAGGAGTGTTTGAACGGTTTCCCAATTTACGAGCTGGATACCTAGAAGCCAACGCAAGTTGGGTGCCATTCTGGATAGGTAGAATGGACCGTGACTACGAGCTTTACCGTGAATGGGACGCTCCATCCCTAACTAAAAAACCCAGCGAATATTTCGCCACTAACTGCTGGGTTGGGACTGAGGCAGACGAATCGGAGTTGAAATATACGTTAGAAGCAATCGGGAATGAAAATATAGTTTTCTCTTCAGATTACCCGCACCACGACTCTGAATTTCCCCATAGTGTTGATGAATTTATAGGACAACCAGACATATCAGATGAAAGCAAGCAGAAAATCCTGTGGGATAATTGCGCTCGGCTTTATGGCATTTAGCCCATCATTATAGACAATTTAGGAGGGAAATGGCTGTGAAGGCAATCGAAGTTCTTGAGGCTTGGCGACAAGGTTTTTTGAGTGGGGATTCTGCTCCCCTCTCCGAAATGCTCCATGATGATTTTATCTTCATTGGGCCAAGTGGGAACAGATCAAAACAGGAAACTCTTGACTGGGTATCGAGTACTCCAGACCTGATACAAAGCGAATCCGAAGTACTGTATGAAAACGATGAAATGTTTGTAGGGATACATGACATTATAAGGTCTCAAGGTCGGGGAACCGCGAAGATAATGTTTTTCGCACGATTTAAAGATGGACAAGTCTCTTACTTTAGAGTCCACCTGGTCCCAACCGGGGAGTAACCTTTTTGAGGCTTGGCTTTATTTATTAGTCCCATCATTCTCTCCTGGGTACCAGAAGAGAAAAGAATTATGTCAAATAATGGAGGGAGGCCCATGAGTATCGAGGCATTCAAAGTTCTTGAGGTTTGGGGAGAAGGTTTTTCGACTGGGAATTCTGGCCCACTAGCGGAAATACTCCACGATGATTTCCTGTACGTTGGACCAACTCTTAATAGATCAAAAGAGGAAACCCTTCATTGGGTATCAACTACTCCAGAAATGCGATTATCCGATACCGAAGTATTGTATGAAAATGATGAGGTATTTGTAGGCTTTTTTAACATCGTAAGGTCCGAAGGTCGCGGAACTGGCAGGACAATGTTTTTTGGCCGATTTAAAGAAGGGAAAGTCTCTTACTTTAGAGCCCACATGGCGCCAACTAGCGGTTAATCTCTAAATGGATATTTGGTGTTGGTTTTTATTTATTGGTAAAAAGAATCTGAG